>CASEHX010000029.1 GCA_949287905.1 uncultured Olsenella sp. | reverse complement strand
TCCCTCTCGCGCGCCAGGTCCGCGTCGAGATGGCGGTCGATCGCGCGGGCCAGCCCGGCCACCGCCGGGTCGGCGGACTCGAGACGCGCACGCGCCGCCGGCTGCGCGGCGGCGCGGTCCAGCAGCTCCGCGAGCCGTGCAAGGTCGCGGTCACGTGCCGAGAGGGGGCGGGCCCTTCCCGTCATCAGAGGCTCCTGCGCGCCGTGCGGGCGAAGAGGAGCGCACCCGCCACAACGAGATAGAAGAGCGGAAGCAGCACGAGGCGCGGAGTCAGAACCTCGGGAATGACGCTGGTGATGTCACTCATGGACATCAGGGCGATGAAGTTGCTGACGGCCTCGGGAAGCGCAGCCCGAAGCACCACCGTCCAAAAGATCGAGCAGGCCATCAAAACGGCATAGGAGATGACGCCTCCGGTCACAAAGAGGGCGGCGAAGAAGTTCGCGCCCATACTGTGCGCCTGACCAGTAAGGGAAATACAAATGAGCGCATATGCCCAGCCCACGAGGAAGCGCGTGAGAACGAGCAGCGCCAGCACGCCCGGGGACGTTCCCACCACGATCGTCCCGGGAAGCGCGAGCGTGAGGAGGCTGCACGCCACGGACCAGAGCGCGAGCGAAGCGGCAAGCACGCCCGAGAGCACGACGCGAGAGACGACATACCCCGCGCGGCCACACTCGGTGGCAACGCTCGCGCGCATGCCGTGAGACTCCCGGTCGTGAGAGACCAACCCGAGCATCGCAAACGACGTCCCAAAGACGGTGCCGACGCTCAGGCAGCTCGTGAGCGACGTATCAAACGCCACCCACGCGTGGCCACCCGAGAGCAGAACCATGAGCGCCGACATGACCATCGCAAGAATCGGCAGCACGAAGGCACCCTTGACATAGGCGTCGCGCGAGGCGAGGTAGGCCGCGGCACGAAGCTGGTTGGAGAGGTTGGTCATGGCAATCACCGGCCCTTCTCGGCCGTACGCCCCGCCGGGGCGTTCGTCCGGCCGTCTATCATGCGCAGGAGCTCCGCCTCCACGTCCGGCTCGGAGACCGTGAGCTCCGTCACCGCAATGCCTGCCCCCAGGAGCACCTGCGCGAGCACCATGCGGTCGGGCTCTCCCCCGCCGGGCGCCGTCACGCGCAGGGCGTCGTCCGGGAGCACCCGCACCGTGAGGCCGGGAAGCTCCTCGGCGAGGACGGCCACGGCGCGCTCGGGGGCATCCACGCGCAGCGTGAGGCTGACAGCGCAGGCATCGGCAAGCTCCTCGGCCACGAGGGTGCGCACGAGGGCGCCGTCGCGCATGATGCCGTAGTGCGTGCAGACGCGCTCGAGCTGCGAGAGCACGTGCGAGCTCACGACGACGGCGACGCCGCGCTCGCGGGCGAGGCGACCGAGCAGCGCGAGAAGATCGGATGCGTCCGTGGGGTCGATGCCGTTGAGCGGCTCGTCGAGGAGCAGCACCTCGGGACTGCCGATAAGCGCCAGGGCAACGCCGAGCCGCTGGCGCTGCCCGGAGGAGAGGTCGTCCACGTAGGAGCCGCGCGGCCAGAGCACGCGGCGACGGCCGTCTCCGGCGATGCGCGCGTCCAGACCCACGAGCTCGAGCACTTCTCGGCATGCGCCCTCGGGATCCGAGAGGCCGAGGACGAGCGCGCGGTTCATGAGGTTCTCGAAGGCGTCGAGCCTGCCGTAGACCGCGGGAGCCTCCACGAGCACGCCCATGCGCGGGTGGGACGCACCCGGCGCGAGCTGCCGCCCGAGCACGCTCACCGTGCCCGCGTCCTGCCTCATGAGGCCCGCCACCAGCTTGAGCAGCGTGGACTTGCCCGCCCCGTTCTTGCCCACGAGGCCGAACACGGCGCCGGCCGGCACGACGAGGCTCACGTCTTGCACCGCGCGCACCGCGCCGTGGCGAAAGGACTTGCTGAGGCCGCAGGTCTCGATTGCGTTTGTCATGGCGCCTCCTTCCCTGAGCTGCTTTCAGCCTACCCGGAAGGCGTGGGATAAGCGCCCAGAGACCTACAAGACTTCGACAAGATGCGCACGTGGCAACGGGGAAGTATGCCGCCCCCTACAGGCTCTTCGGGAGGTTCCCGTAGACCCCCTGACGATGCCCGACGCGCACGACCTCGATGAGCAGCCTGTCCTCATGGATGCTGGCAAGTATGCGATATGACCCCACACGATAGCGCCAGCCCGACTCCGTCCCCTGGATCTGCTTTGACCCGGGAACGGCCTTGGGGTTGTCGCAGCCCACGAGGTTTGTCTCAACCCACCTGATGATCATCGAGCGCTGCCTCTTCTCGATGGAGAGCAGCTCCTTGGTGGCTCGCCTCGTCCACTCGACCTCGTAGCTCACTCAGCATCGGCAGCCATCCTCATGACCTCCTCCATGCTGTAGCGGATACCGTCATCTGAACGAATCGCCTCGTCATAAGCAAGCTTGTCCGCAGCTTCCTCGACCTTCTCGAGGGCCGCCTCCCGCACCACGTCGGAAAACGTGCTCCCCACGAAGTCGGCATACGCCTGGATCCACGACTTCTCCTCGGGCGCAAAACGAATCGCCGTCGCCCCCATTGCCATGGTCTGCCCCTTTCGTACTACGATGTAATACGATTAGTATACCCACTAAAGCGTCGAATTGTCACATCTGGAGCTTGAAGCCGATGCCCCAGACGGTTTGAATGTACGAGTCCGTGCCGGAGGCGCGGAGCTTGACGCGCAGGTTGCTCACGTGCGTGGCGATGGTCCGCTCCTCGGTGAGCGCCTCCTCGTTGCGGACGAGCTCGAAGAGCGCCTGCTTGGTGAAGACGCGGTTTGGGTCGCGCATCAGGGCGGCGAGGATGTCGAACTCCGTACGTGTGAGCCGGAGCGGCTCGCCTCCCACGGCAAAGGTTCGCGCGACGGGGTCGAGCTCCCAGCTGCCAAAGCGCAGCGTTCCTGCGGAGGGGTCCGGGCGCGCGCCGTCTCGCAACTGCACCTCAACGCGTGCGAGCAGCTCGTCGAGGTCGAAGGGTTTGACCAGGTAGTCGCTCGCACCCAGGCGGAGAAGCCCCACCCGGTCCGTCACCGCCGACTTGGCCGAGGTCACGATCACGGGTGCTGCAACGCCCGCGGCGCGCAGACGGCCCATGAGCTCCTCGCCGGGGAGGCCGGGAAGCATGAGGTCGAGGATGACGAGGTCGAAGGGTCGGTTCTTCTCGCCCTTCTCGGCCGCACGCTCCGCGAGGAGAAGCGCCTCCGTGCCCGAGAAGGCGGGCACGCAGTCGTAGCCCTCCCCGGAGAGGAAGGTGCAGACCACGTCGGAGAGCGCGGCGTCGTCCTCCACGACGAGGACGCGCGGAAGCCTGTTCCAACCGTGCAGACCCATCTGCCTCTCCCTCCGCCTACCTGGTGAACGGCCACTCCCCCGCCACGAGCGCCTCGATGGCCTCGGCCACGGCATCGTCCTCGCAGGCGCCGATGTGCCAGCGCGCCGCGGCAACGGCCTCGGGCAGGGCGCCCGCCACCGCGACGGAGTGCTCCGCCTGCTCGAAGAGGGCCACGTCGTTGCCGGCGTCGCCAAAGACGACCGCCTCGTCGCGAGAGATCCCGAGGTAGTCCAGCAGCCAGGCGAAGGCGGCGCCCTTGTTCCAGCCGCCCGGCATCACGTTGCAGAACATCTCCTGGGGAACGTCAAAGTCGAGGCCGTTGACCTCGCGATTGAGACGCGCCACCAGCGCGCGGGTGTCGTCCAGCGACCCCTTCACGAAGATGTTTGCCTTGGGCACCGGGGCGTCGGGCAGGCCCTCCGCGTCCAGGCACTCGCGCGCATAGCGCGGGAACGCCACCGAGAGGTCCTCGCGGTCGCCCTGCACGAGGTGGGGCGAGCCGTCCCTGAAGACGATGAGACCCGTTCCGGGAACCTCACGAAGCACGGCCGCCGCGCGCTGCAGCGCATCGGGGTCGATCGTGCGCTCCAGCACCATCTCTCCCGCATGGTAGACCTGCATGCCGTTGGCGGCGATCGCCGTGGCGCAGCAGGCCTCGTCCCCGCCAAAGAACGCCGGGATCCACGAGTGGAAGCGTCCCGACGCCGGTCCCGCCACGATGCCGGCGTCGAGCGCCGCGTGGATTGCCGCCACGGTGCGCTCCGAGACCCGCATGTGCCCATACGGCAGGATGGTTCCGTCGATGTCCGTGAGAATGAGCTTCGCCGCCACGGTCTTCTCGCCTCCTGGAATCGCCTTGTCTGCAGCTTGAGTATACGTTTGCGCGGCGTGGGGGCAAAAGCGCCGCCTCCCGCCCTTCCGCCGCCCCAGCGTTACCGCCCGCGGCACGTGTCGCGAGCACCAAATCCGCGACGCTTCTACAATGGGTGCGTCTGTTGGTTTTTTCGGAAGGGAGCTTTAGATGCTCGTCACCACCAAGGAGATGCTTCTCGACGCACAGGCCAACCACTACGCGGTTGGCGCCTTCAACATCGAGAGCCTCGAGTTCGTCATGGCCGTTCTCGCCGCCGCCGAGGAGACCAAGTCCCCCGTCATCATGCAGACCACGCCCGGCACCGTGAAGTTCGCCGGCCTGGACTACTTCTACGGCATGGTCAAGGCCGCCGCCGAGCGCGCCAGCGTGCCGGTGGCCCTCCACCTCGATCACGGCGACGGCTACGACCGCTGCATGCAGGCCCTGCGCACCGGCTACACCTCCGTCATGATCGACGGCTCCCACGAGACCTTCGAGGACAACATCGCCCTCACCAAGCTCGTCGCCGACGCCGGCCGCGCCATGGGCGTGCCCGTCGAGGCCGAGCTCGGCAAGGTCGGCGGCAAGGAGGACGACGGCCCGGCCGTCGAGGGCGAGAATCCCTACACCGACCCCGACGAGGCCCGCGAGTTCGTCGAGCGCACCGGCTGCACCTCGCTGGCCATCGGCGTGGGCACCGCGCACGGCGTCTACACCGAGACCCCGCACATCGAGCAGGAGGTCGTGAAGGCCATCCGCGCCGCCGTCGACGTGCCGCTCGTGCTTCACGGCACCTCCGGCGTGCCTGACGAGCAGGTCGCCGAGGCCGTCAAGAACGGCATCTGCAAGGTCAACTACGCCACCGAGCTGCGTCAGGCCTACATGCGCGGCTTCATGGGCTTCATGGCCGAGAACCCCGGCGTCTTTGATCCCAAGAAGCCGGCCAAGCCGGGCATGGCCGAGATCACCGAGCTCGTCAAGGTTCGCATGAACAACCTCGGCTCCGTGGGTCGCGCGTAAGTCACGGATTCAGCTGCGAGAAGAACGGTCTTCTCGCCGGGGCGGCGCGCCTTTGGGCGTGCCGCCCCTTTTGTGTGGCGGCAACGGGCGGTGATGCGAGGGTTATAGGACAAAAAGTGTGCTTTTCAGTCTAGCCAGAAGGGGTACGGGTCCTTGTGGTGGAGATCCTCCCAGACGACCCGGTCGCCCCACTCCGGGCCCCCGTCGTCGCGCTTGGGCCCCGCCGAGTAGGTCCTGT
>CASEHX010000028.1 GCA_949287905.1 uncultured Olsenella sp. | reverse complement strand
CGACCAATGGCACGTGTCGCCTGCCGCGCTGCGCAAAAACCCGACCTATGGCACATGTCGCCTGCCATAGGTCGGGATTTGGAGCAGCCGGGAGAAAGAAACCCCAGATGGCGATAAGGGCGGCGTGCCATTGGTCGGGATTCCGCGCAGACGAGAAGGGCGGCGTGCCATTGGTCGGGATTCCGCGCAGACGAGAAGGGCGGCGTGCCATCGGCCGGGATTCCGCGCGGGCGAGCAAACCATCCATCCGTCCAACGCCGCTGTTACTGAGCGGCCCTTGTCAGCAGCTGATCACCACCGCATCGCAAAACTGACAATGAGGCAAATCCACATGATCGTCGTGCACGCCACAACTATCGGGACCTCCGCCCTTTCGCGCCTGGATCTGAAGCAAAGCTGATTCACCACATCCAAGATGAGCGCGATCAACGCACAGGCAAGTACGTACGGGCTCCCACATCTATGAGGAGGCTGGCGACGACCGTCCAGTAGAGAGCGCATGGCCAGGGTGCGCGCTGTCAAACGGGACGACCAAAAACGCAGGGAGCGCCAGAGAGGCGTCCACATAGGGAAGCCTGAGAAGGAGCGTCCAGGAAACGACGATGGCACCGATGATGAAGCAGGCGGGGACAACCGCGGACAGAACGCCTTCGATCTTTGGATTCAGGTCCTTCATGTCTCTTCACTCCCTACCGAATCTGGTTCATCGGTCCAGAACAGGATGGCTGGCAGGACAAACGCCAGGAGGTAGAGTGCGCCAACGCCCGCGAAAAAGATGACGCCTGGAAACGCCCCCCTCGAGCCGTACATTGCAGACAACACAGCCGAGAGCCCTCCACCGTGAACGGACTGGCTCATGCCACGAGCGACCAAATGAACAGAATGTCCTCAAAGACGATGAGCGCCAACGTCATGTACAGAGCGAGCGCGGGCCTACGCTTGAGCAGCCTGTTCCTGTTCAAAATCACGAAGGCGACCACGACGGCAAGATTGAGGAGAAGCAGCCCGCGAGGAAGGCCGTCGGCCAAGCCAAACAGGGCAATGGAGAAGAAGACGGCCATGGTATTGGCTTCCCGACAATGGGAGTGAGCCCTTCTCGCCGCTGGAAGAAGAATCGCGAAAGCTAGGGCCGTTCCGGCCACAACCAGCAAACACTCCAGCCAGAGCAGGCGCGGAAGGCCAAAGTCGCCGTATGCGACGACGCCGCCGTAAACGAGCGCCGAGATGGTAACGATTCCGAACACGAGCTGCAGCATGCGATAGGCACCCGTGGGTCTCGAAACGGATTCGCCCTTGTCCTCAGCCATCATGTCAACCTCCGGTCCCGAATCACCTCAGACTAGTACAGCCAGGCGCTGACCGCAGTACGAACGGTGTCGTAGTAGACCCAGTTCCCAGTCCCGATGACCTCCCGCAGACGCTCGGTCTCCTTGTAGCGCACCATAATACCATGGTTTCTATCTCCACCCGGAATGTGTGCCAGGGCACCTCTAACAACGGTAAGGATGTCCTTAATGTTGCCGACGTTCGCACCTCCCAGGGCAGCCAACGCAGCGATGACAGTCGCGACATTGACGATTCCTCCCACCTGCTGCCTAATGGAGTAGTAGGACATAGGTACATCCCGATAGGTTGTCTTGCCGTTACGCAGCACCGGCGGATCGTGATCGATGACGCCGCGGGTCTCGGGACGCGGGCGATAGCTCTCGTCCGCGCCAATGCTCACGGTCTTCCCGGTGATCGAGGAGTAGAGGTCGCCCGTGGCCCGATCGTAGACGAAGTAGCCCATCTCTCCGGAAGGCCCAGAGATCGTGCAGGTGCGCAGCGAGCCGACCTCCTCCACCTTGATGGTCCACGTCCCCCTGGTAGTCTCGATGACCAGGGTCCCATCCTCCAGGGTCTCGGCCGAGAGAATCTCATCGGAGGTCATCTCGTCGGCGAGGGCGGGCATGGGCAGAAGCGCGGCAAGAGAGGCAGTAGCGGCAAACGAAAGGAAATCTCGACGAGTGAGCTTCATGATTCACTCCTTACGGATAGCTTCGGGCGATGATGGGAGCGCGTGACCTTGCCCTAACGGAGAGCCCGTCTCGTTAGGGCGTCGATAACAGACGCTTGTCCCTGCCTGAAATCAGAGTCAGCATGATTCTCACCTACCAGCTGTAAATGGCAACGTCATTGCTCGTCACCGTTGCGCCGTCGGGAGACTTGGTGCATTCAAACTGATATCTGCCACTTCCAACGTTCTCCCATACCGCCTTGGTAAACCCATTGCGCTTGAAGGTCGCTGAACCAATTCGCTGCTTTATAGGGTTTATCCGATAGAGAGTAACGGTAAAAGTCCCGTTCCTCGGACAGCTTGCCGTCATTTCTATGCCCACATTGTTACCGTCGAACGTACACGGACCAAATCTCTGACTGCTTCCCAGGGAAAGGACTCCCCCAAACCATGAGCGACTGGCGATATCTGCCGTCGAGTCGTCCCTTTCATACGACACAATGGGCTTGGCGGGAGAGGCGCTCACATCAAGTGCCGAGGCCACCTGCGGGCATCCGGCAACAAAGGCTGCGAAAAACAACGCTGCAATGACTCTGGCGACCCTGCGAGCGAACGATACCGGAATAGCCCTCATTGGACCTCAGCCTCCTTAGCCAAAGGACGTTGGTCACATTCTTGGCCAATTCAGCCGCGCTGTCTGTCACTTGTCGGGATGCAGTTTGATATTACTTGTAAAGCCCGCTTCACGAGACAGGAGTTCTCGCAGCTCAGGCATGCTGTGTACTCCGAGAGCGTCATAGGATCGCTGACGATACGATTTCACGGTCGCAGCGGTCGTGCAGCGCCGTTCCGCCACTTCTCGAACACCATACCCACACGCAAGATCTAATAGCACGTAAGCCTGGAGCTCTCCCAGTCCCCTGCCCTCGAGATACATAATCGCACGGTCAACGCCCTTCGTGGGGAGCGACACCCACGCGCGCGGCTTCCGCCCAAAATTTTGAATCGCTGCCGCAAGCACAAAAATGCAGACGAAGAAGGCGAGCAGATACCGGACTACGTACAGCCAATTGAGAACTTCAAACAAAACCGAATCAAGTCCCATCGACAGCACAACCGCAACAGGAAAACAAAGGAACCAAGTCTTGCTCATCAAGAACTCTACGTTTGCCAACAGATAAGGAAGGATTCCCCCGACAGTCTTGTTCGTCTGGCTGCCAATGTTACCGCGAGAGCTACAACCCACAGATAGGAGCACGAGAAGCGCCGCCAGCGCCATTCCCGCCATTTCGTAACCTCCATAGCCGCACCAAGATTGGTACGTAACAAGACCTGAAGCAAGGGCGAGCAACACAAGACTCATCCGAAGAGGCATCGAGAGGACCGCGGACTCGTCCCCTTTGCGCTCCAAGAAGTCAACGTGAAAATACCGAAAGACAATTCCGAGCAAGAGCACGGACAAAGCGCATACATAGGAGGCAACTCTTCCTACGCCATATATCCAATAGCCGCGCGGCCCCTCAAACGCATCGGGCCAGGGAATCATAGGGAGCGCGATAAGGACAAGCAGGAAGAGCACGTACCTAGGCCGAAGGCTCAGGTCAGGGCAAGCTGGAGTTACGTTCGCTCCGATGACGCCCTCCCCACCTGCAAATCCTTCTGGTGTCTCGACATCGGCGGCAAGGACACGCAACTCTTCGGCTCCACTCACACCGAGTTTCTCGTACCCGCGATGTCGGTATGAGGCTACCGTGGCTTCGGCCAACCCAAGGTCCTCCGCGATGGCGCTGGCCGTGTCGCCGCGGGCCGTCCGCTCAAGCACGACAAGCTCGCGGTCCGTGAGAGGCTTCCGGGCACGGCTCTGCAGGACGCTCACTAATACCTGACGCTGAGGAGCGTCCGGGTCTTCTGGTAGAGAAGTCTCATGACGCCGCCGTGTCCGGAACCATAACATGAGGCCGGAAACCACGACGAAGGCAAACATCAGCGCCGCAAAGCACCCGAAGAGCGCAGACGAAGGCAGCAGCTCGCCGAGACCCTCCCAGACAATCTCCCGATCGATTGCTCTCACCAGCACAAACGCAAGGTTGCCCGCAAGGAGAGACTCGATCGCACGCGAGAGGGACACCCCGCGCGAGCAGGCGAGCCACGTCATCAGGAGTGCCGCGACGGCAGAGAGGGCGCCGCCGACGAGCGAGTACGCGGCGGGCTGCGCCCACGGCACCAGGGCGCCGAGCATCCCGGCGCACGGCCACAGGGAACCAACGGCAAAGGCAGCAAACAGGGGCACGGCGGACGTGGACACGACCTTCTGGGAAACAGGGCCAGCGTTGTCGTCACCATCGTGGGTGGCATCTATCCCAAGCGACGAGCCCCAGAGGGCCCAGCCCGAGAGCGCAAGTGTGGCGAGCGGCAGCTCGAGCGCGCCGACCGTCTCGTAGACGGCCACCTGTGCGTCGTCGAGGTACGGGATCCCCCGGTTGACGCACAGCACCACCTCAACGACGACGAGCGCCGCCGTTGCCGCGAGCCCGATCAGCCCCACGGCCCTTCTCGCCATGTGCGCCGGACGAGGCTCGTCTCCGACCGGTAGCACCACGCCCCATGCCAGCACAAGAAGAAGAGCCACGGCAACGGGGACGTCTCCCGCCTGGCCCGGGGCAACCACCATAGGGGTCGCATCCAGGCTTGCCCTGAAGTAGGGCATCGCCGCCAGCGCGGCAGACCACGCGCACCACACCGCTGCTCTCTGACGGGAACCCACGCCGCCCCCTCTCGCACGACCGGTTCGCCTCAGCATAGTTCTGCGAGCACCGTCTCGGAATTTCCCGTCGGCGAGCGGCCAGCCGAGAAGAATACGGATCCGTTTCCCGCCGCGTGCGACGCACGTGCGGATTCGGCGTCCGCCCAGAGACCGGCGTTTTGCCTGTCGCGTTGCGCCCGACGTTCTTCTCGGCTGCTCCAAGTGCCGACCCATGGCACGTATCGACCGCCGCGTTGCGCAAAAACCCGACCTGTGGCACGCATCGGCTGCCACGCTGCTTCCGACGTTCTTCTCGCCTGCTCGTAATCGCGACCAATGGCGCGTTCCGCCCGCCGCGCTGCGCGGAATCGCGGCCTGTGGCACCTATCGCCCGCCGCGTTGCGCCCGACGTTCTTCTCGCCTGCTCTTAATCGCAACCCGTGGCACGCATCGGCTGCCACGCTGCTCAAAAACCCGATGTATGGCACGTTCCGCCCGCCGCGTTGAGCAAAAACCCGACCTATGGCACGAATCGCCTGCCATAGGTCGGGATTTGGAGCAGCTGGGAGAAGGAAACCCCAGATGGCGATAAGGACGGCGTGCCATTGGCCGGGATTCCGCGCAGACGAGAAAAGCGGCGTGCCATTGGCCGGGATTCCACGCGGGCGAGAAAAAAGCGGCGTGCCATTGGCCGGGATTCCGCGCGGGCGAGAAAAGCGGCGGGCGCGCGGCCCCGAGCGTTTTGTCGCCCTTCTCGCCTACAATCGAGAGGCAACCACAAGGAGGTCCTCATGTCAGACGCCCCGCGCACCATCGCCGTCATAGACGGAAACTCGCTCATGCACCGCGCGTTCCACGCCATCCGCCAGCCGATGAACGCTCCGGACGGGCGCGCCACCAACGCGCTCTTCGGCTTCTTCAACATGTTCATCAAGATGGTGGAGACCTTCCGCCCGGACGGCGTGATCTGCGCCTTTGACAAGGGCAAGCCGCGCGTGCGCATGGAGATGCTGCCCCAGTACAAGGCCCAGCGCCCGCCGATGGACCCGGCGCTGCACGAGCAGTTCCCCATGGTGAAGGAGCTGCTCCACGCGCTGGACGTCCCCGTGGCCGAGCTCGAGGGCTGGGAGGGCGACGACATCCTCGGCACCCTGGCGCGCCGCGGCGAGGCGGCCGGCTACGACATGTACCTCTTCACCGGCGACCGCGACATGTACCAGCTCACCACCGAGCACGTGAAGATCGTCTCCACCAAGAAGGGCGTGACGGACGTGGTGATCATGGACCCCACCACGGTGGAGGACCTCTACCACGGCATCACGCCCGAGCTCGTGCCGGACTTCTACGGCCTCAAGGGCGACACCTCGGACAACATCCCCGGCGTGCCGGGCATCGGTCCCAAGAAGGCGGCCGCCCTCATCGTGCAGTACGGCAGCCTCGACGAGGTCATCGCGCATGCGGACGAGGTCAAGGGCAAGATGGGCGAGAACCTCCGCGCCCACATCGACGACGCCCTGGTCAGCCGTCGCGTGGCCACCATCCGCACGGACGCGCCGATCGAGCTCGACCTCTCCGACGCGCGCTTCCCCACCTTCGACCCAGCGGAGGTGGCCCGCGCCTTCTCCGCCCTGGGCTTCACCGGCATGACCACGCGCCTCGTGCGCCTTGCCGGCGAGGGTGCGGCAGAGGCGGCCCGCGCCGCCCTCGGCGAGACGGGCCCCGCGGCCGCGACGGTCGAGCTGCCGGAGCCGCTCGCAGGCGACGACGCTGCCGCCGCCCTCGACGCGGCGATCGCCAACGGGGAGTGGGTCGGCTGCGCCCTGGATGACGACCGCGCCGACGGAGCGCTCTTCGGCCTCTCGCGCGTCCTCTGGTGCGCCACGGCGGACAAGGTCATGCGCATCGAGGGGGACGCCGCCACCGGCGCCCTCGCGCGCCTCTTCCGCGAGGGCCTCATGGTCAGCGGCGACGTCAAGGCGCTGCTCCACGAGGTCTGCCCCGCCGACTCCTCAAAGCCGGCGCTCGTGGAGGCGCACGAGGTCAGCCCGGAGCGCATCTTCGACGTGGCCGTGGCGGCCTACCTGCTGGACTCCGAGCGAGGGAGCTTTGCCCTGCCGGAGCTCGGCGAGGCGTTCCTGACGGAGACCCTCCCCGCCCCCAGCGACGACCTCCCCGCCGCCGAGCTGGACGCGGTCTGCGCCCTCCGCCTCATGGGCGTGCTGCGCACGCGTCTTGAGAAGGACGGCTCCACCGGCCTCTTCGAGGACATGGAGATGCCGCTTCTGCCCGTGCTCGCCGAGATGGAGCGCGCGGGCCTCGGCGTGGACACGAGCGTGCTCGCCGCCCAGTCCGCCGAGCTCGGCGCGGAGATCTCCGGGATGGCCGAGAAGATCCACGCCGCCGCCGGCGAGCCCTTCAACATCGACTCCCCCATGCAGCTCTCCCACGTCCTCTTCGACGTGCTGGGCCTACCCACCTACGGCCTCAAGCGCACCAAGCGCGGCTACTACTCCACCAACGCCAAGGTGCTGGCAGACCTCGCGGCGGAGCACCAGATCGTGGCCGACGTGCTCGACTACCGCGAGCGCTCCAAGATCAAGAGCACCTACCTCGACGCCCTGCCCGCGCTCGTGGCGGACGACGGCCGCATCCACACCACGCTCAACCAGACGGTCACGGCCACCGGGCGCCTCTCCAGCTCCGACCCCAACCTGCAGAACATCCCCACGCGCTCCGAGCTCGGCCACCGCGTGCGCCAGGCGTTCACGGTGCCCGAGGGCAGCGTGTTTCTCGCCTGTGACTACTCGCAGATCGAGCTGCGCCTGCTCGCCCATCTCTCCGGCGACGAGCACCTCATCGCCGCCTTCTGCGAGGGGCGCGACTTCCACGCCGCCACGGCCGCGCGCGTCTTTGGCGTGCCCCTGGACGAGGTGACCCCGCAGCTGCGCAGCCGCGCCAAGGCCGTCAACTTTGGCATCGTCTACGGCCAGCAGGCCTTTGGCCTGGCGAGCTCGCTCAAGATCGGCCGCGCCGAGGCGCAGGAGATGATCGACCGCTACTTTGCCGCCTACCCCGGCGTGCGCGCCTTCCTCGACGAGGCCGTACGCCTGGCCCATGAGCGCGGCTACGCCGAGACGCTCTTCGGCCGCAAGCGCCACATCCGCGAGTTCCAGCAGAGGAACCACCAGCTCATTGCCTTTGGCGAGCGCACCGCGATGAACCACCCGATGCAGGGCACCGCGGCGGACATCATCAAGATCGCCATGGTCCAGGTGGAGCGACGCCTGCACGAGGAGGGCCTTGCCTCCAAGCTCGTGCTGCAGATCCACGACGAGCTGGACCTCGAGGTGCCCAAGACGGAGCTCGAGACCGTGAGCGCCCTCGTACGCGAGACGATGGAGGGCGTCATCAGCCTGAGCGTGCCCCTCATCGCCGAGGTCTCCTATGGCAGCAACTGGGCGGAGGCCAAGTAGTGGCGAGCTGGGAGGAGTTCTCGCGCACGGCGGGCGAGAAGATCGTTGAGGCGGGCGAGAACGGCACGCGCGCCGGTGCCCTCATGCACGTGCAGGCCTGGTCAGACGGCTCCTCGCGCGGCAACCCGGGGCCGGGCGGCTACGGGACGGTGCTGCGCTACACGGGGCCGGACGGCGCGACCCACGAGCGCGAGCTCTCGGCGGGCTACCGGCGCACCACCAACAACCGCATGGAGCTCATGGGCGCCATCGCGGCGCTCGAGGCGCTGAGGCGCCCGTGTGCGGTCACGATGACCACGGACTCCCAGTACGTCTGCAACGCCTTCAACCAGGACTGGATTGGGGGCTGGGTCCGCCGCGGCTGGAAGACCGCGAGCAAGCAGCCCGTGAAGAACGTCGACCTCTGGCAGCGCCTCATCGCCGCCTGCGAGCCGCACGAGGTGACCTGGGTCTGGGTCAAGGGCCACGCCGGTCACCCCGAGAACGAGCGCTGCGACGAGCTTGCCACCGCGGCGGCGGACGGCACGGACCTCGCCGAGGACCCCGGCTTCGACGGATAGCCCTTCTCGCCCGCCGTCCCGCGCGAACACCCGACTTATGCACGAGCGAGCGGACTTCCCGACCGCCTGCCCGCGCCAGCTCCAACTTATGCACGAGCACCCCGCACCCTTCGCCCGCCGCCCCGCACGAACCCTGACTTATGCACGAGCGCGCCGTTCTTCTCGCCAAGCGAGAAGGACAACGCGAGCCTCCTAGCTGCTGATATATATGTCTGAAGCAGCACGAGGCCGGGGACGCTCGTGCAAAAGTCAGAGTTTGCGCGGGGCGGCGGGATGCTCAAAGGTCGGAGTTGGCGCAACCGGCGGGGCGCTCGTGGATAAGCCGGGGCTGGCGATGCCGTCGGGGCGCGCATACGTCGGAGCTGGCGCAGCCGGCGTTGCGCTACCCTATAGTATCGAGAAGGACCACAGGCTCCAGGAGGGACCATGCCGGCGCTCATCACGCACCACTTATTCGGCGAGGACGTGCTGCCGGAGCTCCCCGCGGGGCTTGTTGAGGGCGAGGAGGAGGTGCTCGCCTTCCTGCTGGGAAACCAGGGGCCGGACCCGCTCTTCGCGCGCTTCTCGACGCTCCCCTCCCACGCATTTGCCTGTCGCCGCCTTGCGCACGAGGTTCAGGGCGGTCGGGTCACCCGGGCCTTCCTCTCGCTGCGCGACGGGGTGAGCCGCCTGCCCGCGGCGGACGAGCGCATCGGGCGCGCCTTCGTGCTCGGCGTGCTCGGCCACTATGCGCTGGACCGGGCCGCGCATCCCTTTGTGATCTGGCAGCAGCGCGCGCTCGTGGACGTTGACCCCTCCCTCCAGGGCGCCGAGCCCGAGATCCACGCCATCATCGAGTCGGACATCGACTCCTGGATCATCTGGGAGAAGCGCCATGCCACGGTCGAGGAGCGCCCGGCGGAGAGCAACCTCATGCGCACGCCGCGCACCGAGCGCGTTGCGGGCGCGCTCGTCTCCCAGACGGCGCTCGCGGTCTTTGGCATAGGGCTCGGCGCGAGCGAGTACGCCGGCGCCGTCCGCGACTACGAGCGCCTCTACCGAGCGATCGACCCCGCGGGAAGCAAGCTCGTGCGGGCCGCCGGGGCGGCGGAGCGTCGGTTCCGCGCACACTCCTACGCCCAGGCATCGGCCCATCACGTGCGTCGCACCGACGAGTGCCCCGCGGCAAACCTCTCGTGCCTCCCCTGGACGAACCCCTTCACCGGGGCGGCGCGCACCGAGAGCTTTGCCGACCTCTACGACGAGGCGCGGCGCGCCTACCCCCGTCTCGCCGAGGCCTTTGTCCGCGGAGACGAGAGCCGGCTGCGCGAGCTCGTGGGCGGGCTCAACTACGAGGGGCGCCCGGATTCGGACGAGTAGGGCCCGGCTAGATCCAGACGAGCCCCCTCTCGCCGCCGCCGAAAGGCAGCACTGCTTGCGCGCTCGCCGCAGCAACCACGGCGTTGCCCGTGGCGATCAGCTCTCGCGCCACGTCCTTCTCGTCCACATCCGCGGTTCCACGTCCTGGGGCAGCGAGGCCCGGCATCGGCGGCCAAGGACCTCTCGCGGCAGGGCCAGACCCTGCGGCAAAGCCCCGCCGCGGCGGCAAGGTTAGCCTCGGCGGCAAAGCCCCGCCGCGACGGCGAAGTCAGCCTCGACGGTACAGCCGGTGAATTTTGAATGCCCGCCTCGGCACCCTCGCGATTCGCTACCATGGTGTGAGAACGGTCCCGCCCAGAAAGGGGCTCCCATGCTCGAGGACTACGCAAAGGCTCGCAAGCTCGGTCTCAAGCAGGTCGAGCGCGACGTCTCGGACGGTCACTACCCCTATCCCCCCGCACTGGACGACATCCTCAAGAACCAGGGGTCACAGGGAGAGGTCCCCGTGGGGCTCGTCGAGATAGACCTCTCGCTGATAGCCGGTACCAAGACGCGCGGCCGTCAGAACATGTTCTCGAGCGGCTTTCTCCCCATCGCCGAGGCGGGCTCGGAGTTTGCCGCCAAGTGGAGCGACCTCATAGACTCCCAGCGCACCGAGGGCCTGCGCGACCCCATCATCGTCTACGAGTACCTGCAGCGCTTCTACGTGCAGGAGGGCAACAAGCGCGTCTCCGTCTCTCGCTACCTGGGCATGCCCACGATCCTCGCGAGCGTAACCCGCGTGATCCCCATGCCCTCCGACGAGAAGGCCCTGCGCGTCTATCACGAGTTCACGCGCTTCTACCGCGTGTGCCCCATCTACGGCATCACCTCCGCCGAGGAGGGGTTCTACGCGCGACTGGCCGCCCTTCTCGACCAGGACCTCGAGACCGAGTGGCCCGATGACGTGGTGCGCGACCTGCGCTCGCTCTTCGACAGCTTCTCCGCGTCCTTCCGGGCGCGCGGCGGGGACGCCCTGGACCTGCAGGTGGGGGACGCCCTTGCCACCTACGTCTCCATCTTTGGTTTCAGGCACGTACGCGACCTCTCCCCCCGCGAGGTGGACGAGGAGGTCGGGCGCATCTGGGGCGAGTTCGTGGTCACCCAGGGCGAGGGCGCGCGCACCTATCTCGAGGACCCAAATCTCGACCACACCAAGCCCCTCCCCAAGCTCAAGAGCATCGCGCGCGCGGCGGTTCTCGCCAAGCAGTTCCGCGTTGCCTTCATCTACGACCGCAACCCGCTGAGCTCGGGGTGGATCGCCCTGCACGAGCGCGGGCGCGAGAAGCTCGAGCAGCGCATCGGCGGCACCGTCTCCACGATCGCCTTCACCGACCGCAGCTCCGACGATGCCTTCGACCAGGCGATCGACACCGCCATCGCCGACGAGTCGGACCTCATCATCACCTGCTCGCCCACGCAGATGCGCCAGGTGCTACGCGCCGCCGCGGAGCACCCCGGACCCGCCTACCTCAACTGCTCCGTGAGCCTCTCGCACAGCGCGGTGCGCGGCTTCTACGGGCGCATGTACGAGGCAAAGTTCCTGCTCGGCGCGCTCGCCGCGAGCCTCGCGGGCCACCACAAGATAGGCTACGTTGCCGAGTCCCCGGTCTTCTCGACCGTGGCAGAGATCAACGCCTTTGCCATTGGCGCCCAGATGGTGGACCCCTATTCCACGGTCTACCTCAAGTGGTTCTCGGCCAAGGACTTCGACTGGCGCCGGGAGCTCGCCGAGGAGGGCGTGCACATCATCTCTGGGCGCGACTACGCCAACCCGCTCGCACCCCGCGAGTCGTGGGGTCTCTATCGCGTGGAGGACGACGGCGCCGAGACCCATCTCGCCGAGCCCGTGTGGAAGTGGGGGCGCTACTACGAGATGCTCGTGCGCTCCATCAGAAACGACACCTGGAAGAAGGAGGGCGAGAAGGCCACCGGGCAGTCGCTCAACTACTGGTGGGGCATGTCCGCGGGCGTGCTCGACGTGCGGCTCTCGGACGCGCTCCCGCGTGGGCAGAGACGCCTTGTGGAGGTGCTGCGGCAATCGGTGCTCTCCGGGCGCGTGCACCCGTTCACGGGCGAACTGGTGGCTCAGGGCGGGGACGTCGTGCAGGGGCCGGACGCCGAGCGCCTGACGAGCGAGCAGATCGTGCGCATGCGCTGGCTCAACGAGAACGTGGTGGGACGTCTGCCCGAGCAGCACGAGCTCGACCGCGAGGGCCTCGTGGAGGTAGAGGTGGCCGGCGTCATCCCGGTTGACCCCTCCACGGTCCTGCTCAAGGACTCGGCGCGGTAGGGGCGGTACCATGAGGATTCTTGCGATAGCCGACGTTGAGGAGAGCTGGCTCTACGACCGCTGGGACGCGGAACGCGTTGCCGGCGTGGACCTGATCGTCTCGTGCGGGGACCTGCCCGCGGCCTATCTCGAGCACATCGTGACGCTCGCCAACGTGCCGCTCCTGTACGTGCCGGGCAACCATGACAGAGCCTACGAGCGCCACGCACCCGAGGGATGCGTCAAAATCGATGGTGCCATCCGCGAGTTCAACGGCCTGCGCATCATGGGGCTGGGCGGGTCGATTCGCTACAACGACCAGGTCTACGGCTTCAGCGAGGCTGAGATGAGGAGGCGTGCGGCGCGCATGGCGCTTCTCGCCAACGCGATGGGCGGGGTTGACGTGATCGTGACGCACACGCCCGCACGTGGGTACGGGGACTTGGACGACCTCCCCCATCGCGGCTTTGAGGCCTTTGGCACGCTTCTGGAGCGCACGAGCCCGCGCTATCTGCTGCACGGTCACGTTCATCTTCAGTACGGGCGCATCGAGCGCGTGCGCGAGCATCCCAGCGGGGCAACGATCATCAACACCTGCGGCTCGTACGTGCTGGACATCCCGGACGATACGATCGAGCCGCGCGGAGGGCTGTTCCGCCCGGAGAGCGTGTAGCCCTTTCGTCTTGCACAGTCTGAGCAGCTCCCGGTTCCCTCTCGCCGCCGAGCTACCCCCCTGCCGCAACCCCGACTTTTGCACGAGCAAATAGGGTCGCTCGAGACGGCTGCACAGACGCGCGACGCCTCTAACTGCTGGTATGTATAGTTGAAGCAAACACACAGGCGGGGCGCTCGTGCAAAAGTCGGAGTTGCGACAAGGGGGCAGCGAGAAGAACGGGGCGGCCCGCAGCGCTTGGCTGCGAGCCGCCCCGTGTGGGTCTAGCTGTGCGCCCTCAGGCTAGCGGCGCCTGCGGGAGGCGACGAGGGCGCCGGCGCCGGCGAGCGCCGCGGCGAGGGCCGCGACCGCGGAGGTCGGGTCGCCCGTCTGGGCGAGGCCGCCGCCGGAGGTGGAGCCGCCGGTGGTGGACCCGCCGGGCTTGGTGGTGTCGCCGGGCTTGGTGGTGTCGCCGGGCTTCTGGTCGTCCGGGTCGGTGGTGTCGCCGGGCTCATCGGTGCCGGGCTTATCGGGATCCGTGCCGGGCTCGTCGGTGCCGGGCTGGTCCGGGTCGGTGCCGGGGTCGGACGGCTCGGACTCGACGAGGGCGTCCTTGGCGGCGCCCAGGGCGTCGAGCGCGGAGTCGACCTCGGCCTGGGTGGCCTCGGAGTCGCCGAGGACGGCCTTGGCGGCGTCGAGGGCCTCCTGGAAGGCGTCCCAGCTCTCGGCCGTGTAGTCGTCGGCCTTCAGGGCCTCGGCCTCGTCGATGGCGGCCTGGAGCTCGGAGGTGTCGGGCTTGACGGGCTCGGGCTCGGCCTCGACGAGGGCGTCGACGGCGTCGTTCAGGGCCTTGGCGGCGGCGTCGACCTCGTCCTGGCTGTCGGACCCGAGGGCGGCCTTCGCGTCGGCAAGGGCGGCCTCGACCTCGGCCCAGGAGTCGGCCGTGTAGTCGGACTCGGTCAGGGCCTCGGCGGCATCGATGGCGGCCTGGAGCTCGGAGGTGTCGGGCTTGACGGGCTCGGGCTCGGCCTCGACGAGGGCGTCGATGGCGTCGTTCAGGCCCTTGGCGGCGGCGTCGATCTCGGCCTGGTCATCGGAGGAGAGCGCCGTCTCGGCGTCGGTGTAGGCCATCTCGACCTTCTGCCAGCTCTCGGCCGTGTAGTCGGACTCGTTCAGCTCTCCGTACCTCGCGATGGCCTCGTAGAGCTTGCTCTTGTCGACGGTCACGGGCTCCTCGGCCTCGACGAGCGCGTCGACGGCGTCGTTCAGGGCCTTCGCGGCGGCGTCGACCTCGTCCTGATCGGTGGACTCGAGGGCGGCCTTCGCGGCGGCGAGGGCGGCCTCGACCTCGGCCCAGGAATCGGCCGTGTAGTCAGATTCGACGAGCTTCTCGGCGGCATCGATCGCGGCCTGGAGCGCGGCGTAGTCGGGCTCGCTCGGCTCGGGCTCGGTGGCCTTCTCGAGGGTGATCGTGAGCTTGTCCAGGCGCGGGGCCTTGCCGGCGTCGCGCGCGCCAAAGACGAGCGTGGACTCGCCGGCACTGCTCGCGGTCATCGTGAACGTGACCGTGTGGAGCGCGCCAGCACCGTCATCGGCGCCGGCGTCGGTGTTGCCCGCGGCGATGATGCCCGCGTCATCGGACCACGCGAGTGCGTTGGTGGTGGAGCCGCTGGAGTACTGGAGCGTCACGTTGTACGTTCCGGGCGTCTTGACGGAGAAGGGCACGTGAATCTCGTCGCCAAAGTTGACGGCGTCGACGATGGTCACGCCGAGCGAATCGAAGGCGACCATCGGATACCCGTTGTCATTCGAGGAATCGTCAACGAACTGCCCGAACTCGAACTCGAGCGTGGCGGTCTCGCCCTCCCCGGGGAACACGAACGGGTTGGCCTCGGTGTACGTACCGTCCGCCGGTGCCGCGCCCACGAGCGCGTTGATGGCGGCCTCAAGATCGGCGGCAGCGGTGTCGATCGCGGTCTGGTTGAAGGAGGTCTGCGCACCCTTTGCGGCGGTCAGGGCCTCCTGAAGGACGGCCCAGGACGCCTCGGTATAGTCGGCGGCGTTGAGCCCCTCCGCCTTGGCGATGGCGGCCTCGAGGGCGGTGAGGTCAACCTCAGGCGCGGAGAGCAGGCGAATCTCGGCGCAGCTCATGCCAGTGTCGTACTCCGGCTGGCCGCCGGCCATGAAGGTGTGGACGGCCTGCAGGCGGAAGTACTTGGCCGTGACCGGCGTGTCAAACGCGGCGGTGCGCCAGCTCTTGTCGGTGTAGTCGGACCAGCTGCCCGCTGCGGCCTCCCGCCAGTCGGTGCCGTCGTTGCTGTAGAGCACCTTGTACTCGGTCACGGTGCCGTTGCAGGAGCCGCTGCTCTCAACGTCTCCCGTGGTCTGGCGCGGCAGATAGCGAAGGGCCGAGACGGATGTGGGCTCGTCAAAGGCAATCTGCAGCCAGAGGTTGTCAATCTCGTCGCCGTCCCACTCGGAGCTCCAGAAGGTGCCCTCGTTCTCGTCGGCGGCAAAGCTCGCGGGACCCTCGGAGGCGTTTCCGGGGAGCTCCTCGCTGCCGGCGGTGACGGTCATGTCCTCGGCCGGGATCTCGCTCGTGGCATAGACGAGGTTGGTGGCGGCGGTGCGCAGGGACTCGAGCGTGGGCTCAACGTACTCGTGACCCGCCCTGGCCTCGTAGTCGGTGCCGAGCTGGTTGTAGGTGTAGGTCTTGCTCTTGTCGTACATCGCGTCGGCAGTCTCGAGCTTCTCGGCGGCGGCGTCGTCGTAGTCGAGTGCGGCCTCGATGACGTCGAGGTAGAGCAGCGAGGCCTGGGCCTTGTCGCGCAGCGCCTTGATGAACGGGGAGATCTGCTCCCACATGGTCGTGTTGGTGTGGGATTCCTCGTAGGTGTTGGCCGCATCGACGATGCTCTGATAGGTCGGACGCGCGGCGGCGATGTCCTCGGCGGTCACGCTGCCGTCCTCGACGGCCTCCTTGATGGCGGTCATCGCGCCGGCGGGGTCAGTCTTGCCCGTGAAGTCAACGGACTCGTCGTTGATCCAGAAGCTGAAGGAGCGGCTCTGCCCCGGCACGCTCGCGCTGTAGTCGGGCTGGGGGTAGGTGGCGCCCGTGGTGCCGGCCGTGCTCATGCGCATGTGCGTGGAGAGCTCACGGAGAGCGTCGGAGGCCTCAGTCGCGTTGGGCGAGTTGTTCTCGAGGTAGCTGAAGGAGTCCTGCCAGACTTGGTCGGCGTGCTCCTCGCTGTCCCAGAGGTTCCACGCGTAGTCGGACACCATGAAGATACCCTGCTTGGACGGCTGGGACTGCTGCATCGGGTTGAGCATGATGCCGTCCACGGAGCCAGGCTGGACGCCGTCCTCCAGGAAGGTGTTGTGGCCGCCCATCGTGAGGTAGTTGGGCAGCGGGTCGGTGCAGGGCCAGTTGATCCACATGAAGGGGTTGCGGCCGGTGGCGGTCTGAACCTTGCCGATGAAGTCAGCGTTCACCGAGCCAAAGGTCTGGCCACCGGTGACCACAAACTGGACGCTCTCGGGGGCGTCCTTGTACCACGCCTCACCGGTGCCGGTGTAGGTCCACTGCGCGCCCACGTACGGGATGGTGGTCTTGAGGCCGGGGTACTTGAGGGTGCCGTCGTCGTTGGTCTCCTTCTGGAGATCCTCGAGCCACGCGGTGAGGTCCTTGAGGAGCCTCAGGTAGTTCTGGCCGCCCATGTCCTTGGCGTCGTCGGCGAGAAGCGCTATCTGACGCACGCCGGCGTCGATGACCTGCAGGTAACGGGCCTTCAGGACCTCGAGGTCAGCCTCGTAGTTGCTGAAGTTGAACTTGGCGTCAACCTTCACGCCCAGGCTCTCCTCGGTGTTGGAGTCGATCTCGCCGGGAGCATAGAACGGAAGCAGCGCGTAGACGAAGCGGCACTTGGACTCGTTGCCGGCCGCCGCGAGCGCCTCGATCTTCTTGATGCCCTCGGCGTCGTACATGTGACGCCACTGGAGACGGTGGTTGTTGTCGTCCTTGGGCGCGTACACGTACACGTTGAGCTTGTGGTAGCCGCCCCAGCGCATGAGGTCCTCGCGGTCCTCCTGGCTCCAGGGGTTGCCGTAGTAGCCCTCGATGAAGCCACGGGAGACGACGTCGGCCCAGTCGGAGATCGTGAAGGCGCGGACGGTGTCGCCGTCGACCTGCTGGAAGAGCTGGTAGACGGTCGTGAGGCCGTAGAACGCGGAGTCGGTGTCCTTGCCCAGGACCACGATGCGCGCGTCGTTGCCCTCGCTCGCGGGGGTCAGCGCCAGCAGGTAGGCGTCGGTCTTCTCAAAGAGGCCGTTCTCGATGGTGAGGCCCGCCGTGTCAACGTACTGGTCAACGACGTCGCCCGAGCCCTCGATGCCCACGAGGACGTCGACCTGACCGTCTGAGTCGGGGCGTACAGCTCCCTCGGGCATGAGGCCTTTGAGTTCGAGCGCTTCGTTCAGACGCGCGACGGTGTCAGCGTCGATGCCGTCCTCGACGACCACGTCGACGATGTCACCAAGCGTGATGGTCCCGTCGTCGTAGGTCATCACCTGCGGCGTGGGATAGAGCGTGTAGGTCGTGGCATCCTCCGCCTGCGCCGGCTGCGCGAGCGCAACCGCGGAGCAGACGGCAGCTGCCACGGCGAGCGAGCCCGCCGCAAACCAGCGGAGCCCGTGACCCGCCTTCCTGACCTGCTTCATAGGTCCTCCTCCTACGTGTCGTCAGCGGGGGATCGAGAGAGTCCCCCACGATTACCCATACTTTTCAGACGATACCAAGGAATCTGTGTGGTGGGCTGAAAGTCCGTGGGCGGTTCCGCGGGCGGTCGCGCGGGCGGGCGCGTCTCAACCACGAGTGTCGGGGCGGGGTTCTTCTCGCCCACCGGAGTTTTGACCGTGTTGCGCAATTAACACGCACGGTTTGCATTGCGCGCAATTTTTTCCTGCGGATATGTGGGATTGAAACAAACCGTGCGTGTTAATCGGCCGCACAGCCCGCCCGCGACCCAAGCGCGGCCCAAAACGCGGCCCACACGCGGTCCAAACGCGGCCCACCCGCAGCCCACCCGCGACCCACCCGCAGCAAAACGCGGCCCAAACGCGCGCAAAAAAAGCGGCGGCACGACCAAAGCCGCGCCGCCGCTCGCAACCAAAGGGCTGGCGAGAAGAACCGTGCTGCCCTACGCCTTGCCGAGGCAGGCGGCACCCGTCTGACGGATGTTGGTGAGGTAGACGTTCTCGCGTCCGAAGTAGCCGGCCATGTAATCGACGTAGCCCGCGGTCTCGGCCTTGGGAATCACGCACATGATGACGCCCGCAAAGCCGCCGCCGTGCAGGCGGAACGCACCGGCACCGATCTTGCGCAGGTAGAGCTCGGTGAGGGCGAGCGCCATCGGGATGGGCTCCTCCTCGGGCATGCCGGGGACCACGGCGTTCTGCAGCCACTCCCAGGAGGAGCGACCGGAGGCCGTGATGATGTCGAGCACCTTGGTCTTGTCGCCGGCGTTGATGGCGGCCTCGGCGGCCTCGACGCGCTTGACCTCCTCGAAGTAGTGCAGGGCGCGCATCACCGCGCGGTCGCCGCACTTCTCGCGCAGCGCGGCGAGGTTGGCGAGAACCGCGTCCTCGCCCGTGTCGCAGAGGTTCTTGACGCCGAGGGCGGCAGCAACGTCGTGCATCTCGTTGGGGACGGAGGAGTACTCGGCGGAGAGGTCGGCGTGGCCCTTGCCGGTGTTGACGATCACGAGGTCGTGGCCCAGCTCGTCAAAGCCAAAGTCGACCTTCTCGTACTTCACGCCGTCCGAGAAGTCCAGCAGGATCGTGCCGCCCACGGCGCACGCCATCTGGTCCATGAGGCCGGAGGCCTTGTCCCACCAGACGTTCTCGGCGTACTGGCCGATGCGGGCGTAGTCCGCGCGCTCGATGGCGTCGTCGTTGTAGAGGTGGTTGATCATCTCGCAGACGAGCATCTCGAAGGAGGCCGAGGAGCTCACGCCGGCGGACGGGATGACCTCGGAGGAGCACACGGCGTTGAAGCCGCCGATCTTGAAGCCGCGCTTGGCCGTGGCCTCGAGCATGCCGGCGACGAGCGTGGTGGAGCCGCCGCCGTGCGGGATCTGGTCGATCGCGTTGGTGTCGACGACGATGGCCTCGGGGTAGCCCTCGCTCCAGATGGTGACGACGCCGTCATCCGTGCGCTGGGCGGCGCCGATGCTGTCCATCGTGATGGAGGCGCAGAGGATCTTGCCGCCGTTGTGGTCGGTGTGGTTGCCGATGATCTCCGTGCGGCCGGAAGCCGTGAAGAACTCGGGGTCGCCGGCGCCGAAGGTCTCGTCGTAGCGGGCGGCGAGCGCGGAGAGGCGCTCGACGGCGCGCTCGGCGTCCTCGCCGTAGACCTTGTTCAGAACGTCCTGGCTGGGAATTCCCATGGGTTATCTCCTCTCTGATGATTCAAAAGGGGTCTGTCCCCTTTTGAATCAGTCGAACTTAGCAGACGCTCGCAACGAAGCGCGCAAACGCCGCCCTACCCTCTTCGTCGTCGGCAAAGACCGCGCAGCACTCGAGCACCTGCGCAAAGACCTGGCCGATCTCGTCCTCGATGACGGCGTGGAGCGCCGCCGGGTCCGCGCTCGCCACGTTCTCCGGGGCAAACTCCGGGTGACGCGTGAGAACCTGAGCGGCCCACGGCGCGTGGCTCGCGATCTCGGGCACGGAGGCCGGGTCCTCGCCCGCGAGGATGACCTTCTCGAGCTGGTCCATCTCGCCGAGCAGGCGCGCCGGGAGCACCGCGAGGCCCATGACCTCGATGAGGCCGATGTTCTCCTTCTTGATGTGGTGCAGCTCCTGGTGCGGGTGGAAGATGCCGAGCGGGTACTCGTCCGTGGTGCGGTTGTTGCGCAGGACGAGGTCGAGCTCAAAGTCCTCGCCGCGACGGCGGGCGATCGGGGTGATGGTGTTGTGCGGGGTGCCGTCGGTCTCGGCGAGCACGCCCACGGCCTCGTCGGAGTAGCCGCGCCACGCGGAGAGGATCTTGTCGGCGAGCTCGACGATGCGCGCCGGGTCGGTGCCGTCGAGGCGGATCACGGACATCGGCCAGTCCACGATCGCGGCGCGGACGTCATCGTATCCGGCAAAGCTGATCTGCTCGCGGGCGCCGGCGCGTGCCATGGCAAACTCGTAGCGGCCGCCCTGGTAGTGCTCGTGCGTGAGGATGGAGCCGCCCACGATGGGCAGGTCTGCGTTGGAGCCCACGGTGTAGTGCGGGAACTTGCCCACGAACTCAAACAGGCGCTGGAACGTGGTGCGGCTGATCTGCATGGGGACGTGCTTCTCGGAGAGCACGATGCAGTGCTCGTTGTAGTAGACGTAGGGGCTGTACTGCATGTACCACTGCTCGCCCGCCAGCGTGAGCGGGATGAGGCGGATGGTCTCGCGGGCGGGGTGGTCGAGACGCCCGGCATAGCCCAGGTTCTCGGGGCAGAGCTGGCAGCGCGGGTAGGGCTCGGCACCGCCGGCCTTCTGCTTCTCCAGCGCCGCGGCGATGGCCTTGGGGTCCTTCTCGGGCTTGGAGAGATTGATCGTGACGTCGAGGTCGCCGTAGCGCGTGGAGGTGACCCACTTGCGGTCGCGGGCGATGCGATAGGTGCGGATGTAGTCAGAGTCCAGCGCGAGGTGATAGAAGTAGTTGGTGGCGCGCTCGGGGGACTCCTCGTAGCGCTGCCAGAAGGTGCGGACGACCTCGCTCGGGCGCGGGGTCACGCAGCCCATGAGGCGCGTGTCCAGGAGGTCGCGGCTCGCGATGCCGGGGTCGCACACGCCGCGGGCAACGGCGTCGTCGAGCAGGCCGGCGAGAATGGCCTCGAGCTCGGGGCGGTCGGCGGCGGCGCGGGCCTCCGCGACGGCGTCCTTGGGGACGAAGGCGCCCGTGGGCTCGTAGTGGAGCGCGTCGAGCATGAGGTTGGCCGCGTAGGTCACGTCCTCCTCGCCGATCAGGCCCTTGTCGAGGGCATAGGCAACGAGCTCGGCGATGCCCCTCTCTGCGGCGCTGGACTGAGTATCTGCCATTGAACGCTCCCTTCCTCGAGGAGCCCGACGAGGCTCCCCACGGTTGTCCATTCGAAAAGACGATAGCGCATGGAAAGACCAACGGGCGGGCGGTTGCGGCAAACGGCGCCGTCTCGTGCGCGGGCGAGAAGAGCCTTGAGCGCCGGTTGCTGCGTGGAACGGACGGCTCCCCACTGTACGGGGGGCATATCGTCCGCACGCACCGCCCCACCCTCCGGGGCACCTCCCCGCCGCGCGGAGGACATGCCGTCGCGCATGCCGGCGAACGGCCGACTTTTTACCGCCAACGGTTTTTCTCGAATCTCGCTCCCCTTTTGACGCGTTCGTGGTATATCTGTCTCAGCGAGTTGGAAACGTTTCCAATCACAACCTACCGACAGAGAAAGCACCTCCCTTCCCCGCTTTCCCCTATGATTGGAAACGTTACCAACAAGCTCCGAGCCGCCGGCGCCCAAGGCGCCCGCCAACCATGAGGAGGCCCCATGGACATCAGGGACATCGCCGCGCAGGCCGGATACGGCGTGGGCACGGTCTCCCGCGTCATCAACGGCCAACCCAACGTGAGCGAAAAGGCGCGCAAGCGCATCCTCGCGGTCATGGCGGAGTGCGGCTACGAGCCCAACTCCAACGCTCGCTACCTCAAGATGCGCTCGCAGACCCCCGTGGCCGTCTTCGTGATGGGCGTGGGCAACCGGCTCTTCGACGACATCATCGGCCCCCTCCAGGCTCGTCTCGCCGAGGAGGACGAGGACATCGTCGTCACCTATCTCGACGACGACGCCACCGAGGTCCGCTCCGCCATCGAGTACCAGCAGGCGCGCCACCCCAAGGCCATGGCGTTTCTCGGCGGCGAGCCCCGCTACTTTGCCGAGTCGTTCCATGAGATCGAGGTCCCCTGCGTGCTCGTCACCAACTCCGCCGAGGGACTCGGCTTTGCCAACCTCTCGAGCGTGACCATAGACAACGAGGCCGCTGCCGCGCGCGCCATAGAGCACCTCTGGGAGCGTGGCCACCGGCGCATCGGCATCGTCGGCGGGAGCAGGACCGAGAACAACGTGAGCGCCCAGCGCCTGAGCGGCGCCGAGGCGGCCCTGCGCGAGCGCGGCGTCTCCTTTGACTACGAGCGGGACTACGAGCCCTGCAGCTTCCTCGAGAGGGGCGGCTACGACGCCGCGCAGCGCCTCCTCGACCGCACGGGCGACCTCACCGCGGTCTTTGCCCTCGGCGACGTCATCGCCTTCGGCGCGCTGCGGGCCATCGCCGACCGCGGCCTGAGCGTGCCCGGCGACATCTCACTCGTTGGCTTTGACGACACGTCCTTCTCGCAGTTCTCGGTGCCGCGCATCACCACGATCCGCCAGAGCTCCGCGCTCCTCGCCGAGCGCGCGGCCGAGGCGCTTCTCGCCGGAATGCGCGGAGCCGCCGAGGCCACGCATGAGCTCGTCCCCTTTGAGCTCGTGGAACGCGAGAGCGTCAGGGACCTGTAGCCAGGTTTGCCAAAGGGGTCAGGCCCCTTTTTACAGAAGCAGTCTATGTTCGCAGGTCAATTGGCTCGCAGCGCGAGTCGTGGACAGTCTTGGAGATGAGACACGTGAGAAGAGCCGGTGTTCTTATGCCCATCACCTCACTCCCCTCCCCGTGGGGCGTGGGCACCCTGGGCGCGGAGGCACGCGCCTTCGTGGACTTCCTCGCAAGGTCGGGTACGGCCGTCTGGCAGGTTCTGCCCGTGGTTCCCACGAGCTACGGGGACTCCCCCTACCAGTCCTTCTCCACCTTCGCGGGCAACCCCTACCTCATCGACCTGGACGACCTGGCCGAGGAGGGGCTCCTGCGCCGATGCGAGTACGCCGGGCGCCCCTGGGGGGAGGACCCGGGGCGGGTGGACTACGGCGCCCTCTACCGCGAGCGCTTTGACGTCCTGGCGCACGCCACCGGCCGCCTCGTCCGCGACCACGCGGCGGACTATGCCGCCTTCTGCGAGCGCGAGGCGGCATGGCTGGACGACTACGCCCTCTTCATGGCGCTCAAGGACGCCCACGGCGGCGCCTCGTGGATCACGTGGGAGACGCCGCTGCGGCGGCGCGAGGGCACCGCACTCGACGAGGCGCGCGACCGACTTGCCAATGAGATCGTCTTCTGGAAGGCCGTGCAGTGCCTCTTCTTCCGCCAATGGGAGCGGCTGCACGCGTACGCCGCGGAGACGGGCGTGAGCATCATGGGCGACCTGCCCTTCTACGTTGCGCTGGACAGCGCCGACGTGTGGTCGCGCCCCGAGCAGTTCCAGCTGGACGAGAACCTCATGCCGCGCGAGATCGCGGGCGTTCCGCCCGACGGGTTCTCCGCCATCGGCCAGCTCTGGGGAAACCCGCTCTTTGCCTGGGACCGCATGAAGGCGGACGGCTACGAGTGGTGGGGAGACCGCATCGCCGCCCAGCTGAGGATGTACGACATCCTGCGCATTGACCACTTCCGCGGCTTTGACTCGTACTTCGCGATCCCCGCCGAGGCGGTGACGGCGGCAGACGGGCGCTGGCGCAACGGACCCGGGATCGAGGTGTTCCGCTCCCTGGAGCGTCGCCTCGGCTCGTGCGAGATCGTCGCGGAGGACCTGGGGTATCTGACCGACTCGGTGCGCCAGATGCTCGCGGACTCTGGCTTCCCGGGGATGAAGGTCCTGGAGTTTGCCTTCGACACGCGCGACTCCGAGGCCGGGGACGACACCTACCTCCCCTATGCCTATCCCGTGAACAGCGTTGCCTACGTGGGGACCCACGACAACGACACCGCGCTCGGGTGGCTCCAGACGGCGCCCGAGAAGGACGCGGAGGTCGCGCGCGAGTACCTCCACCTCGACCCGCGAGAGGGCGAGAACTGGGGCATGATGCGCGGCATCTGGGCGAGCGCGTCCGACCTGGCGGTCGTGCAGATGCAGGACCTTCTTGGCCTTGGCAGCGAGGCGCGCATGAACACGCCCTCGACCCTCGGCAGCAACTGGTGCTGGCGCGCGCCCCGCGGCTTTGCGAGCGACGAGCTCGCCGCGCGCCTTCGCCGCCAGATGACCCTCTACCACCGGCTTGCCCCCATGGCGGGAAGCCAGTCCCAAGATGCCTCCGAGAAGAGCGAGGAGAACTGAGATGGACATCGAGAAGAGCCTGAACCAGACGCTCGCCGACATGGGCACCACCCTCGGCGACGCCACGGACGCGCAGATCTTCTGCGCCCTGCTGCGCATGGTGCGCGACCTTGAGACGGGCCTGCGTCCGGCAGCGGGAGACCGCAAGCTGTACTACTTCTCCGCCGAGTTCCTGGTGGGGAGGCTCCTTCGCGCCAACCTCGTGAACCTCGGCCTGGCGGACGAGGTCGAGCGCGTTCTCGCCGCCCACGGCACCACGCTCGCCGCGGTGGAGGACTGCGAGCCCGAGCCCTCGCTCGGCAACGGCGGCCTGGGACGGCTCGCCGCATGCTTCCTCGACTCCATCGCCTCGCTGGGGCTTCCCGGAGACGGCGTGGGCCTGAACTACCACTACGGCCTCTTCCGGCAGGACCTCTCCGAGGGCGTGCAGCGCGAGGAGCCCAACCCCTGGATTGCGCCCGAGTCCTGGCTGATTGACACGGGCACGTCCTTCTCGGTGCCCTTTGGCTTTGGACCGCTCACGGCGCGCATGTACGACATCGAGGTTCCCGGGTACGAGAACGGCGTGGTCAACCGCCTGCACCTCTTTGACGTGGAGGAGCCGTCGCCGGCGCCCGCGCGCGGCATCGCCTTTGACAAGGGAGACGTGCGGCACGGCCTCACGAGCTTCCTCTACCCCGACGACTCCGACGAGGCGGGCAGGCTCCTGCGCGTCTACCAGCAGTACTTCATGGTGTCCGCGGGCGCGCAGCTTATCCTCGCGGAGCTCGAGGAGCGCGGCTTCGCTCCCGAGGAGCTCGCCGAGCACGTGGCCGTACACATCAACGACACCCACCCCTCGATGGTGATCCCCGAGCTCGTGCGCCTGCTCATGGAGCGCGGCGTTGCCTTCGAGGATGCCGCGGGCATCGTGGAGCGCACCTGCGGCTACACCAACCACACGATCCTCGCCGAGGCGCTCGAGACCTGGCCCATGGCCTACCTCGAGCAGGTGGCGCCCGGGATCGTGCCCGTGATCCGCCAGCTTGACGAGCTCGCCCGCCGGCGCACGAGCGACGCGCGCGTGGCCGTGATCGACGGTGGCGACGTGGTGCACATGGCCAACATGGACGTGCACTTCTCGCATGCGGTGAACGGCGTGGCGGCGCTCCACACCCAGATCCTCGTGGAGTCCGAGATGCGGCCCTTTGCCGAGCTCTACCCCGAGAAGTTCTCCAACAAGACCAACGGCATCACCTTCCGCCGCTGGCTCATGGGCTGCAACCCGGCGCTGGCCACGCTCTTGACCGACGCCATCGGCGACGGCTGGAAGCGCGACGCCTCCAAGCTCGAGGACCTTCTCGCCCTGCGCGGGGACGCCGGGTTTGTCCAGCGGCTCCTGGAGGTCAAGGGGGCCAACAAGGAGCGCCTTGCCGCGTGGCTGCGCGCCGAGAAGAACGTGGGGGTCGACCCGCACTCGGTCTTTGACATCCAGGTCAAGCGCATGCACCAGTACAAGCGCCAGCAGATGAACGCCCTCTACGCCATCTGGAAGTATCTGCAGATCAAGCGTGGAAACGTTCCCAATAGACCGCTGACGATGGTCTTTGGCGCAAAGGCGGCGCCGGCCTACACCCTGGCCAAGGACACGATCGCGCTGCTCCTGGCCCTTGGGCGCCTCATCGCCGAGGACCCGGAGGCTTCGCCGTGGCTGCGCCTTGTCTTTGTGGAGAACTACAACGTCACGGCGGCCGAGCACCTCATCCCCGCAGCGGACGTCTCCGAGCAGATCTCTCTTGCCTCCAAGGAGGCGAGCGGCACCTCCAACATGAAGTTCATGGCAAACGGCGCCCTCACGCTGGGAACGCTCGACGGCGCCAACGTGGAGATCGCGGAGCTCGTGGGGCGCGAGAACATCTACCTCTTCGGCCGCTCCTCCGAGGACGTCATCGGCCTCTACGACCGGGGCGACTATCACCCGTGGGACGTCTGGCGGGCGGACGGCGAGCTCGCCGAGGTCCTCGACTTCATCTGCTCGCCCGAGCTGCTCGCACGCGGCGACGCGGGCTGCATCACCCGCGTCTACCGGGACTTTGTCGCCAAGGACTACTTCATGGCGCTGCTCGACGCGCGCGACTACGTGGCGGTGAAGGAGCGCTGCCTCGCGGACTTCGAGGACCGCGCCGCCTGGGGCGAGAAGACCCTCGTGAACGTGGCGAGGTCCGGGTTCTTCTCGTCCGACCGCACCATCTGCGAGTACGACCGCGACATCTGGCACCTCTCGTAAGCGAATGATTCAAAAGTGATTCAAAAGGGGACTGTCCCCTTTTGAATCACCCTGATCAAGAAAGGAGAACGACATGACGCTCATCAACGGAAACGAGGAGTGGTGGAAGCAGGCGGTGGTGTACCAGGTGTACCCGCGCAGCTTCTACGACGCCAACGGCGACGGCCTCGGCGACATCAAGGGCATCACCGCCCACATGGACTACCTGCGCTCCCTGGGGATCAACGCGATCTGGCTCTCCCCGTTCTACCCCTCCCCGCTCGCCGACGGCGGCTACGACGTGGCGGACTACCGCAACGTGGACCCGCGTCTGGGGACGCTCGAGGACTTTGACGAGATGGCCGCCGCCGCGCACGCCGCGGGCATCAAGGTGATCGTGGACATCGTCCCCAACCACACCTCCACCGAGCACGAGTGGTTCAAGGCCGCGCTGGCGGCGGGCCCCGGCTCCCCGGAGCGCGACCGCTACATCTTCCGCCCCGGTCGCGGCGAGAACGGCGAGCTGCCCCCCAACGGCTGGAAGTCCACCTTTGGCGGGCCCGGCTGGAAGCCGGTGGGCGACGGCGAGTGGTACCTGCACCTCTTTGCCGTGGAGCAGGCGGACCTCAACTGGAAGAACCCCGAGGTGCGCGAGGACTTCAAGAGGACGCTGCGCTTCTGGAGCGACCGCGGGGCGGACGGCTTCCGCATCGACGTGGCGCACGCGCTGGCCAAGGACCTCGAGAGCCGCCCGCTCGACGAGTGGCCCGACGATCCCGACCAGGGCGAGCCCGGAGACGAGAACCCCCTGTGGGACCGCCCCGAGGTCCACGAGATCTACCGCGAGTGGCGCCAGGTCTTCAATGAGTACGAGCCCGCGCGCTTTGCCGTTGCCGAGGCGTGGGTCGTCCCCGAGCACCAGTGGATGTACGCCTCCCCCGAGGAGCTGGGGCAGGTCTTCAACTTCGAGCTCTCCAAGGCGGGCTGGTTTGCCGACGAGCTGCGCCTGGCCATTGAGGAGGGCCTCGCCGCGGCCGAGCGCTCCCGCTCCACCACCACCTGGGTCCTCTCCAACCACGACATGCCGCGCCACCCCACGCGCTACGGCCTGCCGCAGGTCCGCTCCGCGGTGCACCACCAGCTCGTGAACGACTGGCTGCTCCGCGACGGCAAGACCTACTACGAGGACCGCGATCTCGGCACCCGCCGCGCCCGCGCCGCGCTTCTCATGGAGCTGGGCCTTCCTGGCTCGGTCTATCTCTACCAGGGCGAGGAGCTGGGGCTCTTTGAGGTTGCGGACATCCCCTGGGGCGCGCTCGAGGACCCCGAGGCGGCCATGACGAGCCACGGCGACGCCATCAAGGGCCGCGACGGCTGCCGCGTGCCGCTGCCCTGGAAGGCCGTTGACGAGTCCGGTGACTTTGGCTTCTCCGCTCCCGCGGAGCACGAGCCCGCGCACCTTCCCCAGCCCGAGTGGTTTGCCCAGCACGCCGTGGACATCGAGGAGACCGAGAAGGACTCCATGCTCAAGTTCTACCGCCGCGCGCTCGCCGCGCGCGCCGAGCTGCTCACGGCCACCGGCGACACGTCGCTCACGTGGGCGGACGGCTACGGCGACCAGGTCATCGCCTACCGCCGCCCCGCAGCGGACGGACGGGTGCTCACGAGCGTGACCAACTTCGGCGCCGCCTCCGTGGCGCTGCCCGCCGGCGAGGTCCTTCTCGCCAGCGCCGCCCTCGTGGACGGCAAGCTCCCCACCGACGCCACCGCCTGGATTGCCAGCTAGCCATGTGACAGTTGGCTACGACCCCTTTGTCACATGTGACAGTTGGCTACGACCCCTTTGTCACATTGTCACCGAAGACGCGCCGCCCCGGGTTTCTCGGAGAGAAGCCCGGGGCGGCCAACCGTGCGTACCGAGCGACTAGTCGACCCGCTCGAAGCGATACATGAAGCTCTCGTACGGCGTGGCGGGCACGGAGACGGGCAGGCCCATGTCCATGAGGGCGTCGGCCGAGTAGACGCGTCCGTTGCTCACCATGCGGTAGCGCGCACCGGGCGTGAGGCCGCGCGGCACGACGTAGTTGGCGAGTCCGTAGCCGTCAACGCGCGTCACCACGGCGCAGACGAGCGCCTCGGAGCCGTCCTCGGAGACGAACTCCCAGGCCGCGACCGTGGCGTCCTTGGGGTCGGTGAGGCGGTAGAAGAGGCCCTCGCGCACGAGGTGCTCGATCGTGCGGTAGGTGTTGACCTGGCTCCGGATGAGCTCGCAGGCGCGGTCGTTCAGCTCCATGAGGTCGAGCTCGTAGCCAAATGCCCCGCCGCCCATGGCCACGGTCCCGCGGGCGCCGAGAGGAACGGTGCGGCCGGTGATCTCGTTGGGGCAGGCGGAGACGTGCGCGCCCATCGCCGAGCACGGGTAGCCGAACGAGGTGCCGTACTGGATCTCCAGGCGGTTGCGCGCGTCGGTGTTGTCGGACGTCCAGATCTGGGGCGTGTAGTAGAGCATGCCCGCGTCAAAGCGGCCGCCGCCCGCAGAGCAGCCCTCGATGAGGAGCTCCGGGTAGCGGGAGCGAACGCGCTCGAGAAGGTCGTAGAGGCCGAGCATGTAGTCGTAGAGGACCTTGCCCTGGTCGCTCGCGGTGCGGGAGTAGACGTCCACGATCGAGCGGTTGTAGTCCCACTTGACGTAGTCGATGCCACCCTGGTCGAGCACGGCGCAGAGCTGCTCGAAGAGGTTGTCGCGCACCTCGGCGCGCGAGAGGTCCAGCACCAGCTGGTCGCGGCCGAGCACGGGCTCCTTGCCGGGGACGGTGAGCGCCCAGTCGGGGTGCGCGCGGAAGAGGTCGGAGTCCTCGTTCACCATCTCCGGCTCCACCCAGATGCCAAAGCCCAGGCCCACCTCGTTCACGCGGCGGGCGAGGTCGGCCACCGTGCCGCCGAGTTTGGCCATGTTGGGCTGCCAGTCACCGAGGCCGCGGTGGTCGTCGTTGCGCGCGCCAAACCAGCCGTCGTCCATGACGAGCATGTCCAGCCCCAGCTCGGAAGCCTTCTTCGCAAGCTCCACGAGCTTGTCGCCCGTGAAGTCGAAGTAGCAGGCCTCCCAGCTGTTGATGAGGATGGGGCGCGGGGCGTCGCGCCAGGGGCCGCGGCAGACGTTGCGACGAATGCAGCGGTGCAGGTTGTGGGAGACCCTCTCCAGGCCGGCACCCGAGTAGGTCATGATGACCTCGGGCGCCACGATCTTCTCGCCCGGCTCGAGCGGGTAGGAGAAGAGGTCGTCGTCAAGGCCCATCTGGATGCGGGACTGGTCGTACTGGTCACGCTCGGCCTCGGCGAGGAACCCGCCGCTGTAGACGAAGCTCATGGACCAGCAGCGGCCCGAGGTCTCGGTGGCGGCGTGGTCGCAGGCGATCATGACCGGGTTGTACTGGTTGGAGGACATGCCGCGGCGGCTGCCCACGGAGAGCGAGCCGTTCTGGAGGTGACGACGCGTGGGACGGCGCTCCATCGCGTGGCGGCCGTCGAAGGTGATGACGTCGAAGTCGCCGGTGACGAAGTCGAGGCAGGCGCTCTGGAGCTTCTCCACGGTGACGCGGGCGCCCCCGTTGTTGCGGACGATCGCGGCGCGGGTGATGACGTCGAGCCTGGGCAGGACGCCGTAGAGCAGCTCGACCTCGAGGCCCAGGCGCTCGTCGGCGAGCGTCACCGAGAGGGTCTCGGCGTCGTCCTTCTCGCCCGCGTAGACGGCGGGAAGCCCCGGAAGGTCGTACTTGCCCGGACGGATCTCATGGCGCTTGTAGCGCAGGTCGCAGCCAAAGGTGCCCTCGGCGTCGCGGACGAGCAGCATCGGGCTGCGCATGTCACCGGAGCCCTGGAAGGGGTACTCCTGCGGGAGAACGTCGAGCGAGTAGGTGCGGTCCGCCACGTCGTGCGGGCAGCCGCACATGCCGCTGCGGTCGCAGTACGTGAGGAGGTAGGACAGGTCCCCCTCCGCACGTGCGCCATAGTAGAGGTGGAGCAGGTAGCCGTACTCGTCGACCTTCATCTGATAGGTGGAGTTATCCGTTGAGATGGTGAGGAGGCGCGCGGGGGCGTCGTACGACAGGGGCATGGTTCCTCGATTTCTCTCGTGGGCGAAAAGTGCAATGGCGAATGTAGCGCATCCGGGGGACGCCCGGAACCCATCAGAAGACGGATTCCGGGCGCCAGGGGAAATCTTTACAGATACCCTACGTTCCTCAACGGTGGCCTACTTCACGGCACCGTTGGTGACGCCGCCGATGATCTGCTTCTGCGCCACGATGTAGAAGATGATCATCGGGAGCATGGCAAGCAGGTAGGAGGCAAACGCCAGGTTGTAGTTCGTGCCGAACTGCGTCTGGAAGCTCATCTGCGCGAGCGGCAGGGTGTTGACGCCGGAGCCGCCCATGATGACGAGCGGGGTCATGACGTCGTTCCACACGGCCAGGCCGGTGATGACGGCAACGGTGGCGTGCATGGGCTTCATGAGCGGGAAGATGACCTTCCAGTAGGTGGTCCAGGTGGACGCGCCGTCTACGCGGGCCGCCTCCTCGAGGGCGGTCGGGATATTCCTCAGGTAGCCCGTGTAGAGCATCATGTTCATGGGCATGTAGAACACGACGTAGAGGATCATGACGCCGAACATGTTGTCAAGGTGCATCATGGCCGTCTGCTTGACGAGCGGCATCATCAGGATGGCGAAGGGCACGTACATGCCGGCCACGATGAAGTAGTAGGACGCCTTGAAGAGCTTCTTCTTGTCCATGTTGCGCCCGATGGCATACGCCGCGAGGCTGTGGATGAGGATGGAGACGACCACGGCGACGACGGTGATGATGAGCGAGTTCAGGAACGAGTGGAAGAAGTCGGTGACCTCGATGGCCTCGATGAAGTTGTCGAGGGACCACGTGGCGGGCAGGGAGAGAATGCCCGCGATGTCGTTGGTCATCTCGGAGGGGTCCTTGAAGGCGATGACCACGGCCATGTAGAGCGGGAAGAGGACCGTGAGGGTACCGATCATGAGCAGGATCGTGACGGGCCAGTTCACCCGCTCCTTGACCTTGGTAGGAACAGTGTTGTTAGCCATTAGAGCTGCTCCTCCTTACTGTTCAGGAACTTCGTCTGCGCGATGGAGACCACGGCGATGAGGATGAAGAAGAGCACCGCGTTTGCGCACTGGAAGCCAAACTGACTGTTGTTGAGGCCGTTCTCGTAGATGAGGTACGAGATGGACTCGGTGGAGTTGGCGGGACCGCCGCCCGTCATTGCCACGATCTGGTCGAAGACCATGAGCATGTCCTTCATGACGAGGACCATGTTCGTGGTGATGGAGGGCATGATGAGCGGGAACGTGAGGTAGCGGAACTTGTTCCAACCCGTGGCGCCGTCGAGCGAGCCGGCCTCGTAGACGTCCTCGGGGACCGAGGAGAGACCGGTGATGTAGATGATCGTGGTCTGGGCGCACGCCTGCCACACGAGCACGACCACGATTCCGATCCACGCCCAGTCGGCGCTCGCGAGGATCGAGTCGGTGCCCGTCACCGCGGGGACGATGTAGGTGAAGAAGTACGTGAAGACGTAGCCCACGACGAGGGCGCCGAGGATGCGCGGGACAAAGTACAGGCCGCGCAGGGCGCTCTTGAACTTGATCTTGCTCGAGAGGCCGATGGCCAGGATGAGCGAGAGCACGTTCACGAGGATCGTGGAGACCACGGCGAGCTTGAAGGTGAACAGGTACGAGTTGCCCACGCGGGCGTCCTGGAACAGGTCGATGTAGTTCTGGAGCCCGATGATCTCGAAGGGACCGTAGCCCTTGGAGTTGGTGAAGCTGTAGAAGAAGCCCGTGAGCAGCGGAATCGTGTTGAAGGCCACAAACAGGACGAGCACCGGGATCAGAATCATGAGGAAGGTGCGGTTCCTGTCAGACCCCGCCTTGGTCGTTGCGAGATTTGCCATCAGTTTCCCTCCTTATCCCTGATTCGCTTCGTATTCCTGGACCGTGCGCATGACGGTCTTGTTGTAGCGCTGCCAATCCGAGTCCCACTTGGCGAGGAACGCGTCGACGTCCTGGTCGTTGATGAGACCCTGGAGGACGGTGTCGCAGGCCATGGCCGACGGGTAGGAGTGGTCGGGATAGTCGATGAGCCTGCCCTCGTCGATGAAGTCGAGGATGTCGTCGAAGAGCGGGTCGAGCGTGAAGTCGCCCTCGGTGCAGGGGATGGCCTTCTGGTCGTCGATGTAGGCCTGGAGGTTCTCCTGGTCGGCGAGGAAGTCGATGACCTTGTAGATGGGGTCCTTCTTGTCCGACTTTGCCTGGCAGATGTTCCAGCAGAGGTCCACGCCGGAGACCACGATGCGGTCATCGGGGTCGTCCGCCGCGGGCATCGCGAACAGGCCGACGTTCATCTCGGGGTTCACCTGCAGGATCTGCGGGACGGCAAACGAGCCGCAGGGATACATGGCGCTCTGGCCGCGCGCGAAGGCGGTGCAGGCGTCGTTGTAGCTGTAGGCGAGCGGACCGGGCTCGGCATAGTCGAGGAGCTTCAGGAGCTTCTCGGCGGGGGCGCGGTAGTAGTCGGAGAACTTGGCGTTTCCGGCGTTGACCTGACGCGTGAGGTCCTCGGGAACGAGCTGGACGAGCATGGAGTTCCACGGGGAGAGAATGGTCCAGGTATCGCGATAGCCCAGATAGAGCGGAAGGACCTCGCCCTCGGCCTTGATGGTCTCGCAGAGCTCGATGAACTCGTCCCACGTGGTGGGAATCTGCCAGCCCTTCTCGGCAAACATGTCCCTGTTGTAGAGCATGCCGGCGGCGTTTGCCACATAGGGAACGCCATAGATGCCGTCCATGGGAACGTAGGTGAGGCTCTTCATGATCTCCTGGTAGGCAGGAGACACGTTGGCCATCCCGGGGTAGTCGGAGACGTCGGCGAGCATCTCGGAGTCAACGAAGTCCGCGTAGGTGGCGTCGCCGCCGATGGCAACGACCTCGGGATAGTCGTCACGGACGAAGCGCGTCTTCATGATCGTGACGGCGTCGTTGGGGCTGTCAAAGTTGAGGAAGATGTCGTCGCTCTGCTCGTTGAACTGTGCCTCGAGGCCCTCGAAGTAGGAGGCCGCCTCCATCTTGTAGTTGACGATCTCCACCTCGGTCTTGCCGTCGGCGCGCTCGCCCTCGCAGCCCGTGAGCGCGAGACCGGCCGCCGCGGCGGCGGAGAGCCCGAGGAAGGAGCGACGTGTCAGTGCTCTTTTCTGCATAAGGTGTGCCCTCCTTCCCTAGTGGGCGATGGCGAGCTCGGTCTGCTTGTCGAACAGGTGAATCTTGGCGAGGTCGACGGAGCAGTTGATCTTGGAGCCGGTGCGGACGGAGCTTGAGGCGGAGAGGTGCGCGGAGATCTGGCCACCGTCGACGTCGGCGTAGATCATGGCCTCGGAGCCCAGCAGCTCGTAGACCGTGACGTTGGCCGGGAAGGTCTCGGAGATGGTGCGGCCCTCGGCGTACTCGTGCTCCTCGACGACGTCCTCGGGACGAATGCCCATGACGACGACCTTGCCCACGTAGCCGCCCTTCTTGAGGGCGTCGGCCTTGGGGCCGGTGAGGGTGATCGTGTTGCCGCCGAAGGTGAGCGCCACGCCCGCGCCCTTCTCGCTGACCTTGACGTCGATGAAGTTCATCTGCGGGGAGCCGATGAAGCCGGCGACGAAGAGGTTGCAGGGCTCGTTGTAGAGCTTGGTGGGGGTGTCCACCTGCTGCATGACGCCGTCCTTCATGACGACGATGCGGGTGCCGAGCGTCATGGCCTCGGTCTGGTCGTGCGTGACGTAGATGATCGTGGCGCCGAGGCGGTCGTGCAGCTTGGAGATCTCCGCGCGCATCTGGACGCGAAGCTTGGCGTCGAGGTTGGAGAGCGGCTCGTCCATCAGGTAGACCTTGGGGTTGCGGACGATGGCGCGGCCCATGGCGACGCGCTGGCGCTGGCCGCCGGAGAGGGCGGACGGCTTGCGGTCGAGGAGCTTCTCGAGGTCGAGGATGCGGGCGGCCTCGCGGACGGCCTTGTCGATGGTGTCAGAGTCGACCTTGCGGAGCTTGAGCGGGAACGCCATGTTGTCGTAGACGCTCATGTGCGGGTACAGCGCGTAGGTCTGGAAGACCATCGCGATGTCGCGGTCCTTGGGCTCGACGTCGTTGACCACGCGACCGTCGATCTTGAGGGTGCCGGAGGTGATGTCCTCGAGGCCGGCGATCATGCGCAGCGTCGTGGACTTGCCGCAGCCGGACGGGCCGACGAAGATGATGAACTCCTTGTCGGCGATCTCAAGATTGAAATCCTTCACCCCCTCGAAGCCATTCGGGTACTTCTTTCCTACATGTTCGAGCGTGAGGCTTGCCATGTGCGCAACCTTTCTCCCTGCCCGACCGGCGTGCGCCCGCCAGCCGAGGCCCCACCTTACGTTGCGTTTAATTTTAGTTTGCTGTTTTTGCGCGAAATTCTATCTATTTTGGTATGTCTTATCCCGTTCTGCGCGTTTTTGCTGGTATGGCTTTTATGGTGAATTTCATAGATGTTCCACGATTTCGCCGAGCGGAAGTCTTTTTGGGGCGAACGGTTTTATCGTTTTTTAAATGCGCAGGTAGTTGACTTGTGTTCTGTGATTATAAGAGGGGAACGATTCCACAATGAGCTCATTCATACTTACCATAATGCTTGCTGTTTCCTTTTCACGTATATCAGTGTTGCGATAGAATATGCTAAATGCGACATGCCCCGTAAGGACGCTGTCATCCTTCTTGCTGGAGGAGGCTCCATGGCCACGCACGAGCTTGAGTTCTCGACGTTTGCGCACGGTCACTACGTTGACCTGATGCCGTTTCAGTACGGTCGCGAGCAGTGCGAGCCGGGCCACGCCTTTGGCCCGGCAAGACGGGACCACTTTCTCTTCCACTACATCATCTCCGGGCGCGGCCTGCTCATGACAACGAGCGAGAGCGGAACCAAGCGCGACTTTCGCCTCTCGGCCGGCGAGGGGTTTCTCATCTTCCCTAGTCAGGTGACCACCTACGTCGCGGACCTCGACGACCCCTGGGAGTACATCTGGGTTGAGTTCGACGGCATCCGCGTGGCGGACGACCTCGAGAACGCGGGGCTCACGCTCTCCTCCCCCATCTATCGCTCGCAGTCGAGCGAGCTGCGCGCGTACATGGTGGACGAGATGCGCTACCTCATCTCCAACCGCACCGCCTCCGCGCTGCACCTCATCGGGCACACCTATCTCTTCCTCGACTACCTTCTCCGCTCCGTGGCGCACCCGGACGAGCAGCCGGCAAACCGCCTCCAGGACTTCTACATCCGCGAGGCCATCGACTTTGTGAAGGAGAACTACCAGTCCGACATCACGGTCGAGGACATCGCAAAGCAGACGGGCCTCAACCGCAGCTACTTTGGCAAGGTGTTCAAGGCGGCAACCGGGAAGTCACCACAGCAGTATCTGATCGGCTATCGCATGGGCAAGGCGACGGAGCTGCTCAAGCTCACCGCGCTGCCCGTGGCAGAGGTGGGTCGTGCCGTGGGATACCCCAACCAGCTGCACTTCTCGCGCGCGTTCAAGGGCGCGTTTGGGGTGTCCCCGCGCGAGTGGCGCCGCGAGAACGCCGCCGTATAGAAGCTGACGAACGGCCACTGAGAGCCGTGTGCTCCTTTGGCGCGTAGGTTGGGGCCGTTCTCACTTTCAGGCTCGGGCCGAACGTTCCGACGCGCGGGGTGTTCGCGCCGTCACGCGTCCTCGAGGTAGCGGGCGCGCAGCTCGGCGACCTCCGCGTCCGAGATGCCCAACGCGTCGCGCACGTAGCCCATCACGCCACCGAACTCGCGCGTCACCGCCGCGACCGCCGCGCGGATGAAGCGCGGGTTGGCATCTGTGCGCTCGTCGGCGGGGTCGGGGTTGAAGCGGTTGGTGGCGAGATAGTCCTCCTCAATCGCCGACGTGGGCACGCCGAGGGCCGCTTCCACGAGCATGCTGCCCATGCCGCAGCGGTCCCGCCCGAAGTGGCAGTGCCAGAGAACGGCACCGTCCGTCGTCTCGAGCACGCAGCGCAGCAGCGCGCGGTACGCGACAATGCCGGACTCCCCCAGCAGGATGTGCGGGTAGACCATCTCCATGAAGCTCGCCGGATCGTCATCGTTGGTGCGGGCCGCCTCCAGCTGGGCGCGGGCCGCCGCGTCCTGCGAGATGCCCGCGACGGTGCCCTTGAGCGCGTCGGCGTGGACGTAACGGGTGCCGGGCATGCGCTCCACGCCGTCAGGGTACTCCGCAAGCTCGTCATCGCCGCGGAGGTCAACGACCGCACGCAGGTGATAGTCCTCCATCAGGCGGCGGCGGTCGGCCTCGGTGGCAAAGTAGAGCGTACCCGAGCGCAGAAGCAAGCCCGAGCGCACCCGCCTGCCGTCAGCTGCGGGAAGCCCTCCCAGGTCACGCGTGTTGGGCAGGCCCTCGAAGTCGATGCGACCGAAGTTGGGCCGAGTGTCTGTGCACGTCATGTGCGTCCTTTCAGGAGATTGAGAGCGCCCTGGCAAGATCCCGCCTAGCGACTACGCCGGGAGCTCGCCGGTCTCGAGGATGTGGTCGAGGGCGACCTCGTCGAGCACGGGTACGCCGAGGCTCTGGGCCTTGGTGAGCTTGGAGCCGGCGGCCTCGCCCGCCACGACGTAGCTGGTCTTCTTGGAGACCGAGCCCGTGACCTTGGCACCGAGGGCCTGAAGCGCCGCCTTGGCCTCGTCGCGCGTGCGGCGCTCGAGCGTGCCCGTAAGCACGAAGGTGAGGCCCGCGAGCGTCTGTGGGCGCTCGGGCTCGGTACGCTCCTCCTCCAGGACCACGCCCGCCTCGCGCAGGCGCTCCACGACGGCCACGTTCTTCTCGATGGAGAAGAACTCGCGCACGCTGGCGGCGATCTTGGGACCGATGCCGTCCACCTGGGCGATCTCCTCCTCCGTGGCGGCGGCGAGCGCCTGCATGGAGCCAAAGTGCTCGGCGAGCTGGCGCGCCACGGTGGCGCCCACGTGGCGGATGCCCAGGCCGAAGAGGACGCGCGAGAGGCCGCGGCCCTTGGACTCCACGACCTGCGCCATGATCTTGGCCGCGATCACGGGGCCCACGACGATGTCCTCGCCATCGACGGTCTGGCGGCCAGTCCAGACCTCGGCGAGGCCCTTCTCGGTGAGCTTGTCGTAGAAGTCCGCCACGTCGGCGAGCAGGCCCTGCTCCACCATGCGAGAGACGAGCTCGTCACCGAGACCGTCGATGTCCATAGCCGTGCGGCTGCCCCAGTGGATGAGGCGCTCGGTGGCCTGCGCGGGGCAGTCGATGGAGACGCAGCGGTAGGCAACCTCGCCCTCCTCGCGCACGACGGGGCTGCCGCAGGAGGGGCAGGTCTCGGGCATGTGGAACTCGGGCGCACCCTCGGGGCGCAGCTCGAGCACGGGGCCCACGACCTCGGGGATGACGTCGCCGGCCTTGTGCACCACGATCGTGTCGCCCACGCGGACGTTCTTGCGGGCGATCTCGTCCACGTTGTGGAGCGTCGCGCGGGCGATCGTGGAGCCGGCAACGGTCACGGGGTCGAACTCGGCGACGGGCGTGAGCACGCCGGTGCGCCCCACCTGCACGCGAATCTCGCGCAGGACGGTGCGCTTCTCCTCGGGCGGGAACTTGAACGCGATGGCCCAGCGCGGGGCACGCGCCGTGAAGCCGAGCGCCTCCTGGGAGGCGAAGGAGTCCACCTTCACGACCACGCCGTCGATGTCGTAGTCCAGGTCGTCGCGGTGCGCGAGGGCGTTCTCGCAGTAGGCGTGCACCTCCGCGGCGGAGGTGCAGCGCTTGAAGTGCGGGTTCACGGAGAAGCCGCAGTCGATGAGCCACTGGAGGAAGTCGTGCTGCGTGTGGACGTCGATGGGTGCCTCGTCCGCAACGGCGTAGATGAAGGTCTCGAGGTCGCGGTGGGCGGTGACCTTGGGATCCTTCTGACGGAGGCTGCCCGCGGCGGCGTTTCTCGGGTTGGCGAAGGGTGCGGTGCCGGCGGCGTCGGCGTCCTCGTTCAGGCGCGCGAAGGAGTGCCGCGGCATGTAGACCTCGCCGCGGACCTCGACGGAGCGGCCGAGGCCGCCGTCCGCCAGTCGCGCGAGGCCGGCCGGTGCCAGCGCACGCGGGATGTCACCGATCGTGAGGACGTTGGCGGTGACGTTCTCGCCCGTGGTGCCGTCACCGCGCGTGGCGGCGCGGACGAACTGGGCGTCCGCGTAGGTGAGCGCCACGCCGAGACCGTCGATCTTGAGCTCGCAGGTGTACGCGACCGGGTGCTCCGGCGTGGCACCGAGCGCCTCGTCCGTGCGCGCGAGCCACTCGTCCAGCTCGGCGAGGTCCATCGCGTCGTCCATCGAGTACATGCGCGCGGCGTGCGCCACGGGCTCAAACTGCTCGGACACGTAGCCGCCCACGCGCTGCGTGTAGGACTCGGGACCCGCGAGCTCGGGGTGGGCGGCCTCGAGGGCAAGGAGCTCCTGAAGGGTACGGTCGAACTCCGCATCTGTCATCTCGGGGTTGTCGAGCGCGTAGTAGGCGTAGGCCGCGTGGTTGAGGATGCGATTGAGCTCCGCGTGACGGGCGCGCGGCGGCTGCGCGGAAGGAGCCGACTGGCCCTCCGTTTCCGGGGCGTCGCCAAACAGCGACATCTGGGGCTGCGCGCTCATCTCATCTGCCATCGGTGCTCCTCGGAGTCGTGGTTTTCTTCGGCAACCATGGTAGCGCATGGGACGACCCGTTCCTCACCCTCCACAGGACCATCCTCGGACCTTGAGGCAGAATTTCGGCCGCCGACTGTCACTTTGAGCCTCGTTTGTGTGGATTGAATTCTCAGAGAGAAGAAACAGATTTGAGTCATTATGTGTATCCTGCGGAAACGACGGCCAAATTTGCCTTCCAAATTGAGAACAGTCCAGCTGTCCACACAAACGAGGCCAAAAGTGACAGTCGACGGCCGAAATTCTGCCTCAAGCACATTTGACTGGCTCTTCGGCGCTGACTCGTCTTGCGGGACCAGTGGAAATCGAAGGCAAAGCGCCGTTGCGAAGTCTGAGGTCCGGCGCAGCTACCTGCGGGCGAGGGCGACGAGGGCGCGGCCGCCGAGGACGAGCTGGGCCACGAGCAGCACGCCCGCCGCAATCCAAAGGGCATCGTAGCCGCTAAGTGCCACGAGCTGACTACCGAGTGCCGACCCCACGCCGCCTCCCGCAAAGACGCCGAGGCCGATGAGTCCGGTGCAGAGGCCCGTCTGCGCGGGATCAGCGTCCATGGAGAGCGAGACGAGTGTGGGCTGCGTGAGGATGTAGCCAAAGCCGAGCGCGCCCGCGGCAAGGAGCGCGGGCTGCCACGCGCCCGTCGCCGTGACGACCACAAGCGCCGCAATGGCGAGAAGCCCCGATGCCTCACCCACATAGATGACGCCACGCGGGCCGTGCGCCGCGCCGATGCGCCCGGAGACGGTGCCGCCCACCAGGCACATCACGCCGTAGAGCATCATGATGAGGCCAGCCTGCGTGGAGCCGAGCCCGCAGCGCTCGGAGAGAAACGTGCCCATGAAGCCGTAGACGCCCAAGAAGACGAGGCCCGTGGTGCAGGCCACGAAGAAGATCGCACGATGGCTGCCAAAGAAAATCCGCGCGGCACGGGCGAAGAAGTTGCCCTGGGGCGCCACGGCCGCTGGCACGGAGCCTGAGTCGCCCGCCGGCATCTCGGCGTTCGGAAGCCGCCAGAGCAGCACAAACGCAACGAGCGCGAGCGCACCGAAGCAGGCAAAGGCCGCGCGCCAGCTCATGAGGTCCGTGATGATGCCACCCAGGCCCGAGGAGAGGCCCTGACCGGTGAAGGTGATGCCCATGAGGATGCCTACCGCCGCGCCGCGGCGCTCCGGACCCACCACGTCTCCGACGTGAGCCTGCGAGACGGCGATGATGCCTGCCGCAAAGCAGCCCGTGAGCACGCGCGCCGCCACGAGCAGCGGCAGCGTGGGCGCCGCCGCGCAGAGAAACGTCCCCACGGCGAGACCGGCCACGATCACGTGAAGCACGCGCAGCCGGCCAAAGCGGTCGCCGAGCGTGCCGCACACGGGCTGGAGCAGGCCATACGGAACGAGGTAGGCAGTGAGCACGATCGTCGCCGCAGCAGCCGCCACGCCGAGCGCGTTTGCGATGGCGGGCAGCGCCGGCGAGACGAACCAGTTGTCCGCGGCGGAGACGAGTCCGCAGAAGCCCAGCGTGTAGACGACGCGCTTCTGCTCAGAGGTGAGATCCATGGGTCGGCCCTTCTTAACGCACGAAATGAGCCGACCCATTGTAGACCTAAGCGACCGCGGCCTCGTAGCCAGCGTCCACGACGGCAGCCACCAGGGCCTCGTCGGTCACGGAGTCGGCAGCCTCGACCGTCGCGGTGCCAGCCTCGAGGTTCACGTCAACCGCGCTCACGCCGTCGACGCCCTCGAGCGCCTTCTTCACATGCGCGACGCAGTGCTGGCACATCATGCCGGTGACGTTCAGGGTCTTGGTCATAGTTGGTTCCCTTCTCTCGGTCGCGGACGCGGGCGCGCCAGCGACGCTCTCAACGGACACGGCCACGTCAGCGGCCGGGGTTGCCTCGGACGCCGCGCGCTCGCTCGGCTTCCAGGTGCGCAGACGCAGCGCGTTGCTCACCACAAAGACGGAGCTGAAGCCCATGGCCGCCGCGCCGATCATCGGGTTCAGCGTGACGCCCCAGGGCGAGAGCACGCCGGCCGCCACGGGAATGCAGATGGCGTTGTAGAAGAGCGCCCAGAAGAGGTTCTGCTTGATGTTTCTCATCGTGGCGCGGGAGAGCTCCATCGCGGTGGCCACGTCGGCGGGGTCGGAGTGCATGAGCACCACGTCGGCCGAGGAGATGGCCACGTCCGTTCCGGCACCGATGGCAATTCCCACGTCGGCGCGGGCAAGTGCGGGAGCGTCGTTGATGCCGTCGCCGACCATGGCGACGGTGCGTCCGGCCTCCTGCAGCTCGCGGACCTTGGCCTCCTTCTGCGCGGGAAGCACGCCGGCGATGACCTCGTCCACGCCCACCCGGCGCGCCACGGCGGCGGCGGTGCGCTCCTGGTCGCCGGTGAGCAGCACCGTGCGGGCACCCATCGCGCGGAGACGTGCGATGGCGGAGACGCTCGTCGACTTGACAGGGTCGGCCACGGCGATCATGCCCAGCGCACGACCATCAAGCGAGAAGAACAGCGGGGTCTTGCCGTCATCCGCGAGCGCCACGGCCGCCGCCTCGAGCCCGGCGAGCCCCACGCCACGCGCGGCCATGAGGCGCGCGTTGCCCGCAAGCGCCGGCACTCCGTCCACCGTCGCAGAGAGGCCACCGCCCGCGACCTGCTCGAACTTCTCGACGCGCGTGCCCTTCTCGGCATCCGGGCCCTTCTCGTCCGCATAGGTGCAGATGGCGCCTGCCAGCGGATGCTCGCTCTTGCGCTCGAGCGCCACGGCCACGCGCAGCAGCTCCTCCTCGGACACGCCCGGGGCGAGAAGGACGTCCGTCACGCGCGGCTCGCCCGCCGTCACGGTACCGGTCTTGTCCAGTACGACGGCATCAACGTTGCAGGCAGTCTCGAGCGCCTCGGCGGATTTGATCAGGATGCCGTTGGCGGCACCGCGGCCCGTGCCCACCATGATGGCCGTGGGCGTGGCCAGGCCGAGCGCGCACGGGCAGGAGATCACGAGAATCGAGATGGCGTGCGTGAGCGCCGTGGCCACGTCGCCCGCGAGCGCGAGCCACGCCACGAACGTCACCGCGGCGATAACGATGACCACGGGCACGAAGACGCCGGCGATCCTGTCTGCCATGCGCTCGATGGGGGCCTTGGAGCTCGTGGCCTCGTCGACGAGGCGGATGATGCCGGCGAGCGTGGTGTCGTCGCCGACGGCGCGCGCCTCCATCGCAAACCAGCCGCGCGTGGAGACGGTCGCGCCGGTCACGCGGTCGCCCACGCCCTTCTCGACGGGCACGCTTTCGCCGGTGATGGCGGACTCGTCCACGGCGGCCGCGCCCTCCACCACCACGCCGTCTACCGGGACGGACTCGCCGGCGCGCACGATCACGCGCTCCCCCACCTGCACGTCCTCGGTGGGGACCTCGACCTCCTCGCCGTCGCGCACGACCGTGGCCGTCTTGGGCGCGAGGTCCATGAGGGCGGTGATCGCGTCCGTCGTGCGACCCTTGGCGCGGGCCTCAAAGAACTTGCCCAGCGTGATGAGGGTGAGGATCATGCCGGCGGAGTCAAAGTAGAGGCTGTGCGCGGCGGCGTGCAGCGTTGCCATGTCACCCGCGCCCGCGGCCCACGCCATGCGGTAGAGCTGCGCGATGCTCCAAGCGGCAGACGCCGCCGAGCCCAGCGCGATGAGCGAGTCCATGTTGGGCGCGCGATGCGCCAGCGTCCTGAAGCCGGTGATGAAGTAGTGACGGTTGGCAAAGAGAATCGGCGCGCAGAGCAAAAGCTGCGTGAGGCCAAGCGCCACGAGGTTGGCCTCCCCCGCGAGCGCGGGCGGCTGCGGCCAGCCGAACATCGGGCCCATAGCCACGTAGAAGAGCGGTACCGAGAAGAACGCGGAGACGATCAGCTGGTTGCGCTTCTCGCGGATGGCCCTCTCGGCGGCCGCTCCGGGGCGCTCGGCGGGAGCGGCACCGCGGCCCTTCTCGCCTGCCGGCGCGCGACGGGCGGCCCCGTAGCCGGACTTCTCGATGGCCTCCACCACAGCGGCGACCGTCTCGGGCGAGCCGTCGTAGTCAAGCTCCATCGAGTTCTTGAGCAGGTTCACGTTGGCGCAGGCAACGCCGGGCACCTCGCCCGCGGCCTTCTGCACGCGCGACGAGCAAGCCGCGCAGGTCATGCCCGTTATGTCAAAGGTCTCTCTCATCGTCGCCTCCCGAGTGATTCAAAAGGGGTCTGTCCCCATTTGAATCACATGAACTTGCGGAAGAGGTCCATGACCTCGTCCGTCACCTCGGTGTCCCCGGCCTGGATGCGCTCGACGACGCAGGTCTCCAGGTGGTCGCGCATGACCTCGCGCGAGATTGCCTTCACCGCGGACTCCACGGCCGCGAGCTGCGTGAGGACGTCGCCGCAGTAGCGGTCCTCCTCCACCATCGCGCGGATGCCGTTCAGCTGGCCAACGGCACGGTTGATCCGACGCGTCACATCGGCTTTGAGCTCGGGGGATCGGGGCGTGTGCTTGATGGCGCCGCAGCGCGGGCACGTGTCCTTCTCGGTCATTGCTCTCCCTTCGCCCGGATACCCCCATGGGGTTTGTCATGCTGAGCTTATACCCTCTGGGGGTATTGGTCAAACACGGACGAGAAGAACGGCCCGACCGCCAGGCGTGTTTGCGCCGAACGTGTTTGCGCTGCGCATGCGCCTGTCGAGCGGGCGCGCTTCTTCCGGTTATGCGCACTCCTGACGGATATGCGCACTCCTGACGGTTGTGCGCACCTTTGCGGCAGACTTCTTGCAAGCCCGACCCATCTACCAGCAAAATGTCTTAGCGACACACTGCGCACAACCGTCGCGACTGCGCACAACCGTCGCGACTGCGCATACCCGCCACAACTGCGCACAACCGTCACGCTGCAACACGCCCCGGAGGACCCCATGCACGAGCTGGAGACAACCCGCCTTACGCTGCGCCCCTGGACCGAGGCCGACGCCCCCGCGCTCTACCGATGGGCGAGCGACCCCGAGGTGGGGCCACGCGCCGGGTGGGAGCCGCACGCCAGCGTCGAGGGGAGCGCCGTAATCATCCGCGAGGTGCTCGCGGTGCCCGAGAGCTACGCCATCGTGCTCCGCGAAAGCGAGCCCGAGGACGAGCCAGTCGGCGCCATCGGCCTCAAGTTTGGCGCCGCCTCCGAACTCGCGCACGGCACAAGAGAGGCAGAGCTCGGCTACTGGCTTGCCCGCCCGTTCTGGGGGCGCGGCTACATGCCGGAGGCCGGACGGGCGCTCCTCGCCCACGCGTTTCTCGACCTTCGCCTCGAGTCCGTATGGGCTGGCCATTACGAGGGCAACCTACAGAGCCGTCGCGTGATGGAGAAGCTCGGGCTCACCGAGACAGGCACGCGTGACGCGGCGGGACGCCTCGAGCACGTCCTGCGCGTCACGCGTGGGGAATGGGGGGCAGATTAGGCCGGTCTAAACGTCGGCCGAGAGGACGGCGCCAGACGAAGGGCCAGGCCAGAAGCACGCCGAAGGACCAATCGAGAAGAACGCCCTCCCCTAGCCCTCGAACGGGAACTCCCGAATCTGGGGGTCGTCGTAGGTCGCGTAGTAGTACGAGCGCGTCGCTGCGGAGAAGCCGCTGGTATAGAGGGTCTTCTCGTAGGAGCCGTCCGCCATGCGCGCGCAGCCCTCGGGCACGGCAACCGAGCCCAGCGTCCGGAAGAGGCGTGTGACGTTGCCCTTCTCGCCCGTCTGCACGGGATAGTGCGCGTTCACAAAGGCCACCTTCACAAAGCGAGAAGGACCGGAGTAGTCGCCGGGGACGCCGCGCAGGCCCTCGCCCGAGCCAAACGCCCTGAGCTCGGAGCCGCCCCAGGAGGCCGGGGCCGGGTCGGCGTCGGTGAGCGTGAGGTAGTTGCGCAGGTTCTGGCGGTGCCAGCCGAAGTTGGGCTCGTTGGTGAGCACGTCGACGTCGTCCTCCCAGACGCGCAGGCCATCCTCCATGCACTCCACCACGATCGCACCCGTGGCGTCTGCGACGATCCAGTGGAGGTTTGCCACGGGCAGCTTGTCGCTCACTGCCTTGGCAACCACGGTCACGCTGGCGAGCGCCACACGGGCCTCGGCGACGGAGCCAAAGTTGCGCGCGACCCAGTACGGGAACTCGTAGGCCGCCACGTTGACCGACCCGTCGACGGGGTCGGCGGCGTAGCGTGCGCTCTGCGGGAAGTTGAGGCCGGCGACGGCGAGGCCCGCGTCGTTGGCGCAGTCAAAGTAAAGCGGCACGCCGAGCGCCGTGATGCCCACGCCGATCACGTCGTGGCCGCGGGCGGGGTCATCGGGGCGCTCGAAGGCCGCGGGAACCGCCGCGTCACCGGGCGTGCGCAGGACCGTCTGCCCGTAGTCGAAGGACCAGTCGAGGTTGCGGCCAAAGAACATGTTCCCCTGGTCGTCCGTGAAGCGAACCGCTGTGCACATGGCGCATCTCCCTTGGTTGGGACCGTTGTTGGTGAGATGCTACCCAGCGGGCGCAGCGTCAAGACCCCGGGGCGCGCCTTCACGGTGCGCGCACGACGCTGCCGTCGTTTTCAGATTGCGGGAACAGGCTAGTTGCCGCGGGCGAGCGCGACGGAGGCACAGGAGAGCGCCGCGCAGGCGGCGACCGCCGCGACGTTCTCGGCAGTTGGGCACAGCGCCACGAGCGCCAGGCCGAGAAGCGCGACGATGCCGCAGAGCAGCCCGCTCAGCGCGCCCAGCCTCCTCAGGTACGACGCCTCCGGCCCAACGATCTTCTCGGCAAACATGTGAACCTCCTCGAGGGAGAACGCTACAGGCTCACCGTAGCTCGCGCGCGTCAGGGCCGCGTAAGCGGCTCGCCAGCGTCTGGCAAGCCCGTGATCCGCGCGTGCCGAGAAGGACGCTCCCCCATGACCCCGACCGCGACCCCGAGCACCCGTGATCCGCCCATGCCGAGAAGGACGACGCCCCGTGACTTCTGTGCAATCCTTGATTATTTTCCCGGGCACGGCGCGAGCGGCGATAATGGAGCGCGCCGCCGTTTGCGAAAGGAGTCCCATGGAGGGCGTCTTCACTGACCTCATCAGCCAGTTTGGCTACATCGGCGTATGGTTTCTCATCTTCTTTGAGAACGTCTTCCCGCCCATCCCGAGCGAGCTGATCCTGCCGCTCTCGGGCTTCTTCACCACCACGACCAGCCTGACCCTTCCCGGCGTCATCATCGCCGCCACCATCGGCTCGATCACCGGAGCCTACATCCTCTACGGCGTGGGCCGACTCCTCTCCCGCGAGCGCCTCATGACGTTCTTTGGCACGCGCCCGATGCGCCTTCTGGGCTTCAAGCCCGAGGACATCTCCAGCGCCGTGGACTGGTTCGACCGCAAGGGCCAGGTGACGGTCCTCATCTGCCGCTGCATCCCCGTCGTTCGCAGCCTCATCTCCATCCCCGCCGGCACCGCAAAGATGAACGTCGTGCGCTTCTCGCTCTACACGCTCTTTGGCTCTGCAGTCTGGAACACGGTGCTCTGCTCGCTCGGCGCCGCAGCCGGCAGCGCGTGGGAGACGGTGACCGCCCAGGCCGAGTGGGTCTCGGACATCGTGAAGTACGTCATCATCGCCATCGTGGTGGCCGCCGTGGCCTTCTGGGTGGTCAAGCGCATCATCCCCGCCATCCGCGAGCGCCACGAGGAGGCACAGTAAGGTTGCCTGCCTGGGGGACGTCACGCTTTGAGCGCCCAAAGCGCGACGTCCCCTCAGTTTGTTTGCTCAACTGAGGACTAGCCACGCTTTTCTCGCCAAAAGCGTGGCTTTTTTCTTTGCTGGCGCCCACGGCTGGGAACTTGTCACGCCTTGCGAACAGATGAGCCGCGCCCGTCGGAGCTTCCCGGGCGGCGTTTCCCCTACCGGTCATTTCAAGGTTCAGCTCTGTTTTAGACGCAATCCGTACTATACTTTGAGACCCCACGGCTAGCCGAGGTTACTGGGTCTGGACACAACATGTTGTGTTGCTTGCATGGCGGCAACCCAAGTTAACTTTTGTCGAACCCGCGGGGAGTCAACTCTGGTAGGTTGGAGCCGTCGCAAGGAGCGACGCGCAAAGACCTTCCTCGAAAAAAGGAGCGTGAGCAGTGAGTCAGCAGGAGGCATGGGCCGGCTTTGTCGGCGGCAACTGGGAGCACGAGATCGACGTCCGTGACTTCATCCAGAAGAACTACACCCCCTACGACGGCGACGAGTCCTTCCTCGCCGGTCCCACCGAGAACACCAGCAAGCTCTGGGACGAGGTCATGGGCCTCTTCGCCAAGGAGCGCGAGGCTGGCGGCGTCCTCGACATGGACACCGACCTCGTCTCCACGATCATCTCCCACCCCGCCGGCTACATCGATCAGCCGCTCGAGAAGATCGTTGGCCTTCAGACCGAGAAGCCGCTCAAGCGCGCCCTCATGGTCAACGGCGGCATCCGTATGGCCGTTGCCGCCTGCAAGCAGAACGGCTACGAGGTCGACCCGGAGATCGTGAACATCTACACGAACTACCGCAAGACCCACAACGCCGGCGTCTTTGACGCCTACACGCCCGAGATGCGCGCCTGCCGTCACAGCCACATCATCACCGGCCTGCCCGATGCCTACGGCCGCGGCCGCATCATCGGCGACTACCGCCGCGTCGCCCTCTACGGCGTCGACCGCCTCATCGAGGAGAAGAAGGCCGAGCACGCCGGCACCCAGAAGACCATGAACGAGGCCACGATCCGTCACCGCGAGGAGCTCGCTGAGCAGATCCGCGCCCTCCAGGAGCTCAACCAGCTCGGCAAGATCTACGGCTTCGACATCTCCAAGCCCGCCGCTTCCTTCCAGGAGGCCGTGCAGTGGATGTACTTCGGCTACCTCGCCGCGGTCAAGGAGCAGAACGGCGCCGCCATGTCCATCGGCCGCAACTCCACGTTCCTCGACATCTACGCCGAGCGTGACCTCAAGAACGGCGTCATTACCGAGGCCGAGGCCCAGGAGATCATCGACCACCTCGTCATGAAGCTCCGCATGGTCAAGTTCGCCCGCACCCCCGAGTACAACGAGCTCTTCTCCGGCGACCCGCAGTGGGTCACCGAGTCCCTCGGCGGCATGGGCGTCGACGGCCGCTCCATGGTCACCAAGACCGCCTTCCGTTACCTCCACACCCTCGAGAACATGGGCACCAGCCCCGAGCCCAACCTCACGGTGCTCTGGTCCACGCGCCTGCCCGAGGCCTTCAAGCGCTACTGCGCCAAGATCTCCATCACCACCAGCTCCATCCAGTACGAGAACGACGACCTCATGCGCGTCTACCACGGCGACGACTACGCGATCGCCTGCTGCGTGTCCTCCATGCGCATCGGCAAGGAGATGCAGTTCTTCGGCGCCCGCGCCAACCTCGCCAAGTGCCTCCTCTACGCCATCAACGGCGGCCGTGACGAGAAGACCGGCGAGCAGGTCGGCCCGAAGTTCCGTCCGGTCGAGGGCGACTACCTCGACTACGACGACGTGGTCTCCAAGTTCCGCGACATGATGCAGTGGCTCGCCGAGGTCTACGTCAACGCGCTGAACATCATCCACTTCATGCACGACAAGTACTGCTACGAGCGCCTGCAGATGGCCCTGCACGACGAGCACGTCCACCGCTGGTTCGCCACGGGCATCGCCGGCCTCTCCGTCGTGGCCGACTCCCTCTCCGCGATCAAGTACGCCAAGGTCAAGGTCATCCGTGACGAGACCGGCCTGGTCACCGACTACGAGGTCGAGGGCGACTTCCCCAAGTACGGCAACGACGACGACCGCGTGGACCAGATTGCCCACGACGTGGTCGAGGTCTTCATGAAGTACGTCCGCGAGACCGACACCTACCGCAACTCCGTCCCGACGACCTCGATCCTCACGATCACCTCGAACGTCGTCTACGGCAACGCCACCGGCAACACGCCCGACGGCCGTCGCGCCGGCGAGCCCTTCGCCCCGGGCGCCAACCCGATGCACCGTCGTGACACCCACGGCGCCGTTGCCTCGCTGGCCTCCGTCGCCAAGCTCCCGTTCAAGGACGCCCAGGACGGCATCTCCAACACGTTCTCCATCGTCCCCAACGCCCTCGGCAAGGACGGCGAGGTCATGTTCGGCGAGCTCGACCTCGACGCTCTCGGCGTTGACGTTGACATCCAGATCGAGAACCCCGCCCCCGACTGCGGCTGCTGCTAGGTCGTTTGGGGAATCCGATAAATGTCACTTGATTGGTAACATTTATCGGGTACACTGTGAGAGACAGGAAGGGTCGCCCCGGAGGGGGCGACCCACACGAGAAGGGAACTCACATGAGCGCTACCGTTGCTCCCGAGCAGGTCGACAACCTCGTCAACATGATCGACGGTTATGTCGAGGAGGGTGGCCACCACCTCAACGTCAACGTCTTCACCAAGGAGACCCTGCTTGACGCCCAGGCCCACCCCGAGAAGTACCCGCAGCTGACCATCCGCGTCTCCGGCTATGCGGTGAAGTTCAACTCCCTCACCAAGAAGCAGCAGGACGACGTCATCAGCCGTACCTTCCACGAGGCGATGTAAGGTCTACCTGACCTGTTAGGCTTACGGCCCGGGCAATTGCTCCGCAAAGTGCTACGCGCTCCGCGCTCAGAAACTTTGCTTCGCAAATGCCCGGGCCGTTCGCTCTATCATGGTTGTAGTACGTGTCCGGGTGGAAGGGGCGGCTGTGACTGTAGATACCGAGAGTCGTGCTCGCGACGTTGACGTGGTCGGGAGGGTGCACTCCACCGAGAGCTTTGGGACGGTGGACGGCCCCGGCACGAGGTTCGTGGTGTTCTGCCAGGGATGCCCCATGCGCTGCCAGTACTGCCACAACCCCGACACCTGGGAGTTCGCCCGCGCGGACGGCTCCGGCCCCGGCACCAGCGTGAGCGTTGGCGAGCTGCTCGAGCGCTACGAGCGCAACCGCCCCTTCTACAAGCGCGGCGGCATCACCGTGACGGGCGGCGAGCCCATGGCGCAGCCCGACTTCGTGGCCGCCCTCTTCCGCGCCGCCCACGCCGCGCCCGCAGGCCGCATCCACACCTGCCTGGACACCTCCGCCGCCACCTTCTCCGCGGCACACGCCGATCGCTTCTCGGCGCTTCTCGATGACACCGACATGGTTCTTCTCGACATCAAGACGTCCGACCCCGCGCTGCACGAGACGCTCTGCGGCCTGCCCGCGAGCCACGCCCTCGAGCTAGGCGACGAGCTGGCGCGGAGGCGCATCCCCACGCTCGTGCGTCACGTGGTGGTGCCCGGCCTCACCGACTCCGAGGAGGAGTGCGCCGAGGTCGGCCGCATCATCGCCAACTGGGACAACGTGGTGGGCCTGGACTTTCTCCCCTACCACACCATGGGCAAGGCCAAGTACGACAAGCTCGGGATCGAGTACCCGCTCAAGGGCGTCAAGGCCATGAACGCCGCCCACGCGAAGGAGCTGCGCAAGGTGGCCCTCGCGGCCCGCGCCCAGCGCCGTGCCGAGCGCGGGAAGTAGCCGCCGCGTGACAGAGGGGTCAGACCCCTTTGTCACACCCCAGCAGGGCGCCTCGCTTTGCGAGAAGGGCCTCGTCTCAGCCTTGTGTTGCTTCTCGCTTGACGAAAGCGGGCTCGTCTCAGCCTGTGGGCAGCTTTTCTTTGCAAAACGGGGCTCGTCTCAGCCATAACCTCCTTTGCGCGCTGAGACGAGCCACGTTTCGTAAAGTTTGAGCGCCGCAAGGCTGAGACGAGCCACGTTTCGTAAAACCAAATCCCCGTGACACTGAGACGAGGCCCTTCTCGTAAAGTCGAACCGGCACAAGGCTGAGACGAGCCACAATCAAGAAAGACGCCCGCCCCTGGTGCGGGACGAGCGTCATCTGAAGCAAACTGCACGCGCGAAAACGTGACAGAGGGGTCTGACCCCTTTGTCACATCACGCGCGCTCGGCGATCTCCTTGACCAGGCGCTCGGTCTTCTCCCATCCCAGGCAGGCGTCCGTGATGGACTGGCCGTAGGTGCCGCCGCTCACGGGCTGGTTGCCGTCCACGAGATAGGACTCCACCATGAAGCCGCGCACGAGGCGGTGGATGGTGTCGGAGCGGCTCATGGAGTCGAGCACCTCGTGGCAGATGCGAATCTGCTGGAACGGGCGCTTGCCGGAGTTGTCGTGGTTGCAGTCGATGATCGCCGCGGGGTTCTCAAAGCTCGAGGCGGTGTACTTCTCGGCAAGGCGCTCGAGATACTCGTAGTGGTAGTTGGGGTAGTTGATCCCGTCCAGGCCCACGTAGCCGCGCAGCACCGCGTGCGCGAGCGGGTTGCCCGTCGTGGAGACCTCCCAGTTGCGGAAGATGAAGGTCTGGGGCTGCTGGGCGGCGTAGATGGAGTTGAGCATGACGTCGGTGGAGCCGCCCGTGGGGTTCTTCATGCCCACCGGCATGGGAACGCCCGAGGCAACAAGGCGGTGCTCCTGGTTCTCGACGGAGCGCGCACCCACCGCGATGTAGGCGAGAAGGTCGATGAGGTACTGGTAGTTGGTGGGATAGAGCATCTCGTCCGCGGTGAACAGGCCCGTCTCCTCCACCACGCGCAGGTGCATGTGGCGGATGGCCTTCACACCGCCGAGCATGTCGTCGGCAGCCTCGGGGTCGGGGTTGTGGAGCAGGCCCTTGTAGCCCACGCCCTTGGTGCGCGGCTTGTTGGTGTAGACGCGCGGGATCACGACGAGACGATCCTTGACCTCCTCGGCAAGCTTGGCCAGACGACAGGCGTAGTCGAGCACGGAGTCCTCGCGGTCGGCCGAGCACGGGCCGATGATGAGGAGCATGCGGTCGTCCTCGCCGCGCAGCACCGCGGACACGGCAGCGTCAAAGTCGGCCTTGCGCGCCGCCATCTGGGGAGAGAGCGGCATCTCGGCGCGGATGTCCTTGGGGATGGGCAGAAGACGCTGGAACTTCATGGACATGAGGGTTTCCTCCGTTTGCTCGCGGGCGTGCCACCGCATTATCCGACCGCGTGGGAGCGCCCGGGCCGCGCGAGGGCTAAGATGATTGTCGATTGAAACAAACGCGCCCGCGCGCTGCGCCCGCGCGCGACGGGAAGGAGGACCCATGCCCTGCACCACCATCCTGGTTGGCAAGAAGGCCAGCTACGACGGCTCGACCATCGTCGCCCGCAACGAGGACTCCCCGGGCGGGCAGTTCGAGGCCAAGCGCTTTGTGGCGCGCGAGGCGCCCAAGCCCGGAAGCGTCTACGAGAGCGTGATCTCCCACCTCAAGATAGAGCTCCCCGAGGGCAGCACCCGCTACACCGCCATGCCCAACGCAGACCTGCGCGAGGGCCTCTGGGAGGCCGCGGGCTTCAACGAGCACAACGTGGGCATGAGCGCCACGGAGACCCTCACCTCCAACGAGCGCGTGCTCGCGGCCGACCCGCTCGTCGAGTATCGCGCGGCGCGCGGCAAGGAGGGCGAGAAGGACTTCGAGCCCGAGCGCCTGGGCGGCATCGGTGAGGAGGACATGGTCACGCTCGTCCTCCCCTACGCCACGAGCGCCCGTGACGGCGTGGAGCGCCTGGGAGAGCTGCTCGAGCGCTACGGCACCTACGAGATGAACGGCATCGCCTTCTCAGACGCAGACGAGATCTGGTGGCTGGAGACCGTGGGCGGCCACCACTGGATCGCGCGCCGCGTCCCGGACGACTGCTACGTGACCATGCCCAACCAGCTGGGCATCGACGACTTTGACCTCGCGGACGCGTTTGGCGAGAAGCGCGAGCACCTCTGCTCGGCAGACCTGCGCGAGTGGATGGACGCCAACCACCTTGACCTCACGCTCGGCGGCACGCCCGGCAACTTCAACCCGCGCGACGCCTTCGGCAGCCACTCGGACTCCGACCACGTCTACAACACGCCGCGCGCCTGGGACATGCAGCGCTTCCTCAACCCCCACGCCGGCCCCTGGGAGACCGCCGCGCCGGGCGCCGACTTTGGCCCCGAGAGCAACTGCATCCCGTGGTGCCGCGTGCCCGAGCGCAAGGTCACGATCGAGGACGTGAAGTACGTGCTCTCCCTCCACTACCAGGGCACGCCCTACGACCCCTACGGCAACGGCCCCGCCTCCACGCGCGGGCTCTACCGACCCATCGGCATCAACCGCAACTGCCAGCTCGCCGTGCTCCAGCTGCGCCCGTACGTGGACGAGAAGCGCGCCGCGCTGCAGTGGGTCTCGCTCGGCAGCAACGCCTTCAACGCGCTCGTGCCGTTCTACGCCCGCGTCACCACCACGCCCGCGTACCTCGCAAGCACCACCACCCAGGTGAGCACGGAGAGCTTCTACTGGGCAAACCGCCTCGTGGCCGCCCTGGCAGACGCCGCCTACGGCGCGTGCCTGCCGCATGTTGAGCGCTACCAGGAGCGCCTCACCAGCCGCTGCGCCGCGCTGGTGCGCACGTGCGACGCCGCCGACGGCGACCTCGAGGCCTGCAACGCCGCGATCGCCGACGAGTGCCGCCGCGAGACGGACGACCTGCTCGGCAAGGTCCTCTTCGAGGCGAGCATGCAGATGCGCAACGGCTTCTCCCGCAGCGACAACTAGGGACGCGTAAAGAGCCGAGGCTCACAAATTCAGGTCAGGGCGAGAAGGACCGGGTGACGTCTCTCCCATGGCGAGGGGCGTCACCCGGTCTCGCTCGTCGATGGGACGCAGCACGCGACAGGGCACGCCGGCCGCGATCACGCCGGCGGGAACGTCGCGCGTGACCACGCTCCCCGCCCCTATCACGCTGCCGTCGCCGATGGTGACGCCCCCGCAGACGGTAACGTTGGCGCCAAGCCAGACGTTGCTGCCCAGCGTGATGGGGGCCGAGGTCTGAATGCCCTCCGTGCGCTGCTCCGGGTGGACGGCATGACCCGCGCATGCGAGCACGCAGCCCGGCGCGACAAACGCGCCCTCGCCAACGTTGATGGGCGAGGTGTCCAGGAACGTGCAGTTGTAGTTCACAAGCGCAAAGCCGTGAAAGTGGATGTTGAAGCCGTAGTCGCAACGGAACGTGGGCTTGACCACGGCGCGCGGGTGCCACGTGCCGAAGAGCTCGCCAAGGATCTGGTCTCGCGCCTCGGTGTCCGCGGGATCCAGCTGGTTGAAGCGCCAGCAGAGGCGCTGCGCGCGCGGCTGCAGGTCGTTGGGCATGTCGAGGTAGCTCACGGCGTATGGCGCGTCTGAGCGCATGAGGTCGAGCGCGGTCATGGGCGGTCCGTTCCTCTCGGCAATGTGCGGGCACCCTGCATCATATCCCTCTGGGACGCCGAGGATCGGACGAGCTCCCCGGGAGGAGCGTGCCGGAGACGCCCGACAAAAGAGCTGATTCATCCCTTACCAAATCCGAGCACCGCAGTGATAGAGTCGCCAAAGACCTGCGGAGAGGATGGCAGATGGAGAGCATTGACGGCATAAGCTGGGACGTCCCAATCGACGAGGGCCTTGCGCTGGGAATGCTGCGGGCGCAGAACGACGCGTACATCAGAAAGCTCGGGGTTGCCTGCGCCTTCTTCTGCGGAATCTGGGCGATCGGCGGAGTCGTGGCGATCGCGTACCCGGCCTACATGGGGACGCTTGACACCCTTCTCTCGGAGGGCAAGCTCAGCAACGTGTTTCCGGCCATTGTGCTCTTTCTTGCCCTGACGGCGTTCGGCGTCTTCTCTGCCGTGCGCCCGGGAGCCATCACGCACATGCGCTGTCGTCGCACCGTCGAGCCGCTTCGTGATTTCCTTGCCGGGAAGAAGCACTCTCCCATGCTCACCATAACCCTCGGCAAGGCCGGCATCGCCTGCGACAACGGCAGCAGTGTCATCGCCCTGCCCTACGCCGCCCTCACCGGAAAGGCGGTGGTCGACGGAACGCCCTATCTCGTGACCGGCGCCAAGCGGGACCAATCGGTGCTCTATAACCTGGCGGGCGTCAACTGGGCCCTGCGCGAGGAGAGCTTCCTTGCGCTCCCGATACCCAGCTCCGTGCTATGCGCTCACCCAAAGCTCGTGACCGAAATCCTCGACACCGCCTTCATGCAGGCGCGTGCACTCAAACGAGGGGACCCTCAGGAGACCGAGGCGGTGAGGACGTTTCTGGAGGGCGCAAAGCCCTAGGCCCCCTCTGGAACGACAGGGCACAGAAGACGTATGCCCACGCGTTCGCCCTCGGGATTGGCGACAAGGGCGGCGATAGCGCCCCAACGACTTCTGACGGCGTATCATGGCAAGAGGGAAGCCGACCGTCGGCAATCAAGAAGGAGTGACGGGACATGGAGTTCAGGGACGTCATCGCCAAGCGCTACTCGTGCAAGAAGTACGACGAGACCCGTCAGGTGGAGCCCGAGGCGCTCGAGAAGATCCTCGAGGCGGGCAGGCTTGCCCCCACCGCCAAGAACCTGCAGGAGCAGCACGTCTACGTGCTCCAGAGCGCCGAGGCGCTCGCCATCGTGGACGAGCTCACGCCCTGCCGCTACGGCGCGCCCACGGTCCTGGCCGTGGCCTTCGACACCACGAACGTCTACCTCTACCCCGGCGACGCACGCGACTCCGGCATCGAGGACGCCGCGATCGTGGCCACGCACATGGTCCTGGCCGCCTGCGATGCGGGCGTGGACAGCTGCTGGCTCAACCGCTTTGACCCTGACGTTGCCAAGGAGCGCCTGGCCCTGCCCGAGAACGAGGAGCTCCTCATGCTGCTCGACCTCGGCTACGCCGCCGAGGGCACGGGCCCGCTGCCCAACCACGAGAGCCGCAAGTCGCTTTCGGAGACGGTGACGTACCGGTAGAAGGCGAAAAAGACCGGATAGGTACGGTCAATCCGTATAGCCAACTCATGCCAATAGCGAAGGGTGGTCGTTGCCCATCCTCACCCGCTCGCACCTTTTCCCGAAGACCTCATTGACGATGTCCCTTTGACCGCCTAATTTTTAGTTGAACATCAAGACTCTCGCAAGGTGGTCAAAATGGGATATGCAGATAGCGAGCTTTGGAGACTGTTTAACAAGCGCGCAAAAAAAGAAAACAAAACCGGCCTCGTCGAGGCGGTAAAGCAAGTTTGTGACGAGGGGGAGGCCCTTGCAGGCACCATCAATCAGTTCTTCCCCAACTTCACACTCCACAACGAGAAGCACATTCAGAACGTATGCAACTGGATGATAAAACTGCTTGGTAAAAAGAAGAAGGATGCGTCTATCCGTGAACTCGCTATGCTGATCATGTCAGCCTGCTGTCATGATATCGGCATGGCGGTGAATGACGAACAAAAGAAGTCCCTGCGAAAGCTCGCCATCTCTGAGGTTGATCAAAGTTGGCAGAAATTCTTTGAGAAGTATCCGAAGTTCTACCTTGAGTTCAAGTCAACAGGTAATGTTTCAGACGAGATGCTTCGTAGCTATGTTCGAGAGAATCACCCCTCTAGAGTGGCGGAGCAGCTCAAGAATTGGAGTCTTGAGCTCACATCAGAACTTCTGCACAAGAACGAACTGCTTGAACTATGCAAAAGCCACGGATTTGATCTCTCGACAATAGATAGTTCCAGTCGTGTAGTTGACCCAGATCTCGACCTTACCTTCTGCGCGATTCTACTCCGCCTGTCCGACATTCTTGACTATGACGCTAGCCGGGCACCCAAGCGGCTCCTTGAGTTCAAGGGTCTCGACAATCCCGTAAGCGAGGAAGACAAAACCAGCACAACCGAATGGATCAAGAATGGGAGCGGCTCCTTCCATCTGAAGGACGGGGTACTTCTTTACTCGGCAGAATTCACAAACCCTGGAATTGAGCACGACATCAACAGTTATCTTGGCTGGGTCGATGAGGAGCTCAAGGTTTGCAGGGGATACCTGAGCCGGCATGTAACCAAATGGAACGGCTTCGATCTGCCGACAATGGTCACGAGGAAGACTTCCTCTACGGGTTATGAGACCGGAGATTTCCGTCTCACGATGGACCAAGACGGAGTTCTCGAGCTACTCTCTGGAGAAAGTCTCTACGACAAGCCTGGGGTCTTTGTCCGAGAGTTGCTTCAAAACGCCATAGACGCTGTCCTTACGCGTGTCCAGCTCGATTCCACATTTAGCGAAGAAGATGGTCGGATTGATGTGCGGACGTGGTACGACCCTAAAGACTATAGGTATGCGTGGTTCTCCATAACCGATAACGGAATCGGAATGGACAAACACGCAATTGAATCCTATTTCCTTAAGGTTGGACGCTCCTACTATTGTTCTGACGAATATAAAAGCGACATCGTTGCATGCGGGGGAGACCCTACAGCTTTGCCAATCAGTCGTTTTGGCATAGGAATTCTTTCCTGCTTCATGGGCGGTTCAAACAATCAGCTTGAGGTTGTTACGCGCCGCTATTCCCAGGGTAAGGATTCAAACCCTGTCTACCGGCTCGATGTTACCGGGCTACACGGCTACTACGTCTTGTCACAGCTTGACGCGACACATCATGGTCTGACGCCTATTAGGGATGAATCCATCAACAAGCCTTTACCGCCGAATCAGGATAACACTCATGAAATAGGAACGACAGTCTATGTAAAGGTCGATATGTATGCCTTTGGAGAGACTGACGTGTTTAGGAGTCTGCTCGACGAGTACGTTTGCTTCCCAAGAGTCAGAGTAGTTTATAACAGCGGGGAAAGCGACGAGCGCGTCTATCCTATCCAATCCGAACTCATGGATAAAGTTTATGCCCTTAATCCAGATGGCAGAAACAAACCGCTGAAACAGTATCGCTACCCTATCTCAGATGAGGCTTTTGAACGGATCAGATATTCCCTGTCCGAACTTGACTGGAAGGATAAGCCGACTGTTGTTATACGGTACATTCCACTTGATTGGTTTACAGAATCAAAGCAGGTCAACGGCATAATTATCTCTTGCGATCTAGAATGTGATAATAATGGGAAATATATAACCATCAAACGCAACGGGGCTGACCAATCTGGCTATTTTAGCATTGATATTAGGAGAGCGCCTCGATTTGAAATTAGCGGGAAACGCGCATATTTTGCGACATCAATCTCTGACTCATGCTCTATCAATGCTTCCCTAAATTCTAAGGATGGGGATTCGAGAAGCATATCTTCTCTTTTCTCTCTAGAGACAGCCCCTCCGATAAGCCTAGAAAAAGCGTCTGTCGAGGAGCGGGCACTATTATCCGTTTTAGGTATTCCGTCCTTCCCTACTAACGAAAATGAGCTGGCTTTCGAAGGTATTTTAAGCAGGAACAGGAGGCCTTTTGGAAGTTATTCTGTTCCCTCTTACTTGTCCTTCCTGCTACTTAACGGTTCATATAGACCAGAAGCGAACCTTGCAAGAAATTCACTAAAAGACCTTCCCGTAGAAACAAGGTTTGCGCTTGAATTGATTGAGAATAAGCTCAAGGATAATGGCTTAACACTTGAAGGCAGTCGTCATCCATTCGATTTGAGTATATATCGCACTAATGCATTCGTTGTTGGTAAAACCTGTAAGGAGATTCTTAATAAAAACCCATCATGGGTAAATGATATTTTAATCGCTGGCAAATCATTCCGTCAACTTGATGAAGAGATCGAAGCAAATGGTTTCGCAATCATTCCTGTTGATGGAATTTCTGATCCTAGTTTATTATGCAAGCTCGCCCTATTTCATCTTCAGTCCCAATACAAGGTTTCTGCAGTCTTTGAAGATTGGAATGGAGAATTGCATGCCAAAAACCTCAGCCCAAGCGAAGAAAATCCCGAGACTCAATACCTCGAGTTTCCACCTAACCTGATTTTCTTAGATATGGCTCCCCTATCTGAACTCGGCATAGTATTAGGAAGTTGTGTTCTGCTTAACAAGTCTCATCCTTTTGTGGGGTGGCTCACTCAGCAAAGTTGCAACCTGAATGAATGTGTTCCTGCACTTTATCAATCTTTCCTAAGTAATATAGCGATTGGTCATTCTAGGAGAGTAATAGTAGGCTTAATGAATAAGTTAATTGATAAACTCAAGTCATTCCCCAGAGATCCTTTCGAAGTTTCACACGTCAAACATATTAAGGAGGAAGAGATTATTGAGTATAGCCCATCAAACTAAGCTGGCTCCGCACTCTCCATCCTTAGCGTCATTTTAATTATGTGTGTATTGCTTTGAACTGTTGCTTCAACATTGTTCTGTGCAAATTACATTATTCTATGCCATAGAATCACTTGCTGGAATGAAATTCGAGCTAGGCTCTGGTCCAATTTGGATATGCCTAGCTCGAATTCTTTCTCACAAAAGTTAACGATACCAGCAAAGGAGCACCCTTCTCCCCTATCCCTCGTCCGGCTGCTGGCCGTCGTGGGCGGCCCAGGCGCACGGGCCGTAGTCAAAGCACTCAAAGCGCGCCGTGAACGATGAGTCCTCGGGAGAGCACGCGTAGACGCCAAAGCTCACCGAACCCGTCGCTGCAGCCAGATGGCAGACGCGCATCTGCGAGAAGGTCTCACCGTCGCGAGAGCACTCGATGCGGAAGTCGTCCTCGCGGCGGGAGAGCCGATACCACATCACGCGCTCGTCGGCGGGGATCTCCGTCGTGGCCCAGTCCGACCAACCGCCGTCGGTGACCACACTCCCCAGGTGCTGGAAGCGCTCGTTCTCGTACTCCACGGACGCCTTGAGCCAGTTCTCTGAGTCCAAGTACATCACAATGCCGCACTGGTCAAAGCGGTGGTTGCTCTGCGAGAAGTCCGTGTGCACCGTGAAGCTGAAGTACCGCTCGTCTGTGCGCGCCTGAAAGACGGGCGCGTTGTCGTTACGGAAGTGATAATAGGTGCGCTGCCAGAGGTCGGTGTGCGGGAGCGTGGTCACCTCGAGCGCACCGTCGCGCGCCACCCACGCCGCAGGCTCGCGCGTCCACACAAAGTCCGAGAAGCTCATCTCAGCCATGACTTCCTCCGCATCCGCTGTCCATGGAAACGCCAGGTCTCGCAAACGCACGCCAGGCCTTCGTCAGGCCGCCCTTCTCGCCATGGCCCTTCTCCGCCCTAGTTCACCGTGGCGCCAAACGGGCAGAGGGCTAGCTTGGCCATCTTGAAGAGCTGCAGGCCAAATGGGATGCCGACGATGGTGCAGCAGAAGAGCGCGCCCTCTATGACGTAGCCGATTGCCGTCCAGAGCCCAACGAGCACCACCCAGATGACGTTGGCGATGAGCGAGGGGGCGCCGCCGCCATACGTGATCGTCTTGCCAAACGGCGCGAGCGTGAGATGGGCCATCTTGAACGCCTGCCTGCCGAGGGGGATGCCGATGATCGTGATGTAGCAGAGCACGCCCGCGAGAAAGAACGCGAGCGCCGTCAACCAGCCGCCCGTGAGGATCCAGATGATGTTGAAGACGACGCTCAGGCAGCCCATTCCAACGCTCCCTCCAGATGATTGACCTGGGACCAATCGTACACCACGCGCGTCGCGCTCCATGCCCGGGCAGGCGCCCTCAACGCAACGGGTCCGCCAGCGCCCCTCGAGGAAAGCGCGGAGCGAGGGGCGCTTCGGGTGGGACTCGCCTTGCCTGGTGCGCCGCCTCGTCGTCGTCGATGGGCAAAACGCACTCCGGCCGGGACCTTTCTGATCCCGGCCGGAGCGAAGGCGCTCGATAAAGCAAGGTGACACAGAAGCGCTAGAAGGCCGCCTGGACGGAGTCGCCGAAGGTCTCCTCGAGGTAGGCCTTGAAGTCGTCCGTGGTGAGCACGTCCACGAGCGCCGCGATCTTCTCGTCGGACTCCTTGTCCGGCGTGGTCACGATGACGTTGGCGTACTCGTTGCGGATGACGTCGGAGTCGGCGCTCTCCTGGGCGACGGCGTCGGCGAGGGTGAGGCCCGCGTCGATGGCATAGTTGCCGTTGATCACGGAGAAGTCGGCGTCGGCGAGGGTGGACGGCAGCATCGCCGCCTCCTGCTCGATGAAGTTGATGTTATGCGGGTTGTCAACGATGTCGTTGGGGGTGGCGGTGATGCCGGCATCCTCGGAGAGCGTGATCAGGCCCTGCTCCTGGAGCAGCAGCAGCGCTCGGCCCTCGTTGGTGGCGTCGTTGGGAATGGTGATGGTGGCGCCGTCGGCGATGGAGGCGAGGTCGCTGGACTTGCCGGCAAAGACGCCCATCGGCTCAAAGTGGATCTTGCCCACGCTCACGAGGTCGGTGCCGTTCTCCTCGTTGTAGTTGTTGAGGTAGTTGAGGTGCTGGAAGTAGTTGCAGTCGACCTCGCCGGAGGTGGTGTCCTGGTTGGGGAGGATGTAGTCGGTGTACTCCTTGACCTCGAGCGTGATGCCCTGCTCGGCGAGCAGCGGGGCGGCAAACTCGCTCAGGATCTCCGCGTGGGGGCTGGGGCTCGCCGCCACGGTGAGGGTGGCGGAGTCCTCCTCGGGAGCGTTGCCCCCGCAGGCGGCGAGGGAAGAGGCGGCGAGAAGGGCGCTGGCGGAGAGGAACGAGCGGCGGGTGATGCTGGTCATGGCGATTCTCCTTAGGAAGCGAAGGGGGTTGGGCAAGACGTTGGGGGCTAGCTCTGGGTGCGATGGTCGACCTTGCGGGCCGCGAGGTCGCAGACGCTCTGGATGACCTGGACGATCACGACGAGCACGATGACGGCGACGATCATGACCTCGTCCACGCGACGGTAGTAGCCGTAGCGCACGGCGATGTCGCCGAGGCCGCCCGCGCCGATGGCACCGGCCATGGCGGTGTAGCCGAGAACGGCGATGAGCACGACGGCCACGCCGCGGACGATCGAGGGCAGCGCCTCGGGCAGAAGGACCGAGAAGACGATTCGCGGGACGCTCGCCCCGCAGGCCTCGACCGCCTCAACGCTCTCGCGCGGGACCTCGGCGAGCGACTGCTCGATCATGCGCGCGATGAAGGGCGTGGTGGCGAGCACGAGCGGCGGGATGATGCCCGAGAGCCCCGACGCCGTTCCCATGATCACGCGCGTGAACGGGATGATGAACACCATGAGCACGATGAACGGGAAGGACCGAAGGATGTTGACGACCCATCCGAGCACGGCGTTGAGAGCGGGCATGGGACGGAGCGACCCGGGGGCGGTGAGGTAGAGCACCACGCCGAGCGCAAGACCCAGAACATAGGAGATGGCCGTGGGCACGAGCACCATGACGATGGTGGAGAGCGTTCCCTCGGTGAGAAGCTCGCCGTACTCGGCGAGGAAGGAGTTCACGACATCAGGCATCCCAATCAACCCTCTCGAGAAGTACCTTGGCGGCCTGGGACTGGGGGTTGGCAAAGACCTCCGCCACGCTCCCCCGCTCCACGACGTGCCCGTGCTCAAGGACCACGACGTTGCGGCAGATCTTCTCGACCACGCCCATGGAGTGCGTGATCACGATGATCGTGACGCCGGTCTCGCGGTTGATCTGGCGCAGGAGCTTGAGCACGGTGTTGGTGCTCGCTGGGTCGAGGGCGCTCGTGGCCTCGTCGCAGAGGATGTACTCGGGGTCGCACGCGAGCGCGCGGGCGATGGCCACGCGCTGCTGCTGGCCGCCGGAGAGCTGGCTGGGGTAGGAGTCGGCGCGGTCGCGCAGGCCCACCATGTCCAGCAGCTCCAGGGCGCGCTCGCGGTTCTCCGCCGTGACGCGGCCCGTGGCCGCCTTGTAGGGGAAGCAGACGTTGGCGAGCACCGTCTTCTGGGCGAGAAGACCAAAGTTCTGGAAGATCATCGCCACGCGGCGACGGTAGGTGCGCAGCGCGGCGCCCGAGAGGCCCGTGACGTCCTGGCCGTCCACGAGGATCTGGCCGGAGTCGGGGCGCTCGAGCAGGTTGATGCAGCGCACGAGCGTGGACTTGCCCGCGCCGCTCATGCCGATGATGCCCACGATGTCGCCGTCGGCGACGTCGATGGAGACGTCATCCAGGGCGTGCGGCGCATCGGGCGCGCTGCCGTAGGTCTTGGTGAGGTTCTTGATCTGGATCATGCGAGAGGCTCCGCTCGATGACGTGAACTGGGAGGCCACCTCCCGCCGGAGGCAGCCTAGTGGAGGCGCCCGGTCTCCCCGTCCGTGCGGCGAGCGCACGGGCCGGCAGAGTGCCCGGGCTTGGGCATCTCCATGACCATCATCATAGCGATATGTGCGACTGCGCTCTTCATAGCTTTCTACGGTAGCAGCGAGCGCAGGGCCACGCAAGGAGCGTTACACGCGCGTGACAAAGGCAGGGCCCCGCAGGCGCTTCCGCCCTTCCCGTCGCGCGGGGCGCGAACCGGGGGCGCGAAAAGCCTGCGGGGCCCTGCCTCAGGTGCCCTCTCTCGAGGGGCTACGCCTTCTGACGGGACTGCACGAAGGCACCGACGGCGGCGAGCACGATCGTGCAGACGAGGATCATGGTCCCGTTGGCCGAGGCGAAGTCGCCCTCGATGAACCTGGAGAGCGCGGAGAAGGTCGCGTTGGCGTTCTCGGAGACGACGAGCTCGCTCATCTCGGGGAAGGCCGTCGCGGCGGCAAGCGCCGACGGGACAGCGAACGAGGCGCCCGTCCACGCGGTGCCCAGACGGACGGCGAGGTCGGACCAGTGCACGGCGGCGAGAGCCACGAGCAGGCCCGCCACGAGCACGATGACCCAGAGGAAGTTGGAGGCCTCACTCGGCATCAGCATCGTCACGACAAAGCCGAGCGCGGCGCCGGCGACAAAGCCGACGAGAAAGACGCCTGCCTTGTAGACGTACTTGGAGAGCAGGGCGGCAACGACGCCGAGCACCGCGGCGATGACGAAGCTCAGGGCGGAGTTGTCCGCGTTGGCCGTGGCGAGGCTGAACACGCCGAGGAACACGAGCAGGCCGAGCATCAGGTAGAAGAGCTTCTTTCCAAAGAAGCAGGCGGCAAGACCCACGAGGACGTTGACCAGCAGATAGACGATGACGAGCTCCATAAGGGACCTTTCTTCACAGGAACAATACCCAATCCAAAAGGTCGCCCGGAGTTCCCGGACGACCCGTGAAACCTACTCCTCGCGCGCGGACCCGGTGGCCGCGCCCTTCTCGACGGCCCCACCGTCCTTCTCGGCATCCGCGTCCTTCTCGGCATCCGCGCTCTTCTCGGCCGCCTCGCGGGCTGCGGCCCGCTCGGCCTCCTCGGCGCGGCGCGCCTCCTCCATCGCGGCCTCGAGCCGGGCGCGGCGCTCGCTGCGCAGGGTCTCGTCGGCCACGTACTCCTCGGGCTCGGCCCACGAGAGCGCGTAGACCACGCCGAGGGCGAGCGGCAGCGGAAGCGCGACCGTCGCATACGACAGGATGAGCAGCGGCGTGGAGAGCGCCATCTGACCGGAGCTCGCCGCCGGGGGGACGAGCGCGGCCGCGATCCCCGCGAGGATGACGATCGTCACCACGCGGCAGACCGTGCGCACGTCACGACGGAGGCGAAAGGCGCTCACGAGCAGAAAGACGAGGCCGGCCACGGCGCCCACGGCATAGGCGAGAAACGCCGGCGCGTAGAGCTCGAGGAGGCCTCCCGTGACGCCGCCGATCGGGGCCTCTCCCCCGCCCGCGAGCAGGACGCCAAAGCCCGCGGCAACGAGCGCCCAGATGGCGAGGTTGACGACAAGGGCGGTCTTCTTCATATCGGACCCCCTAGCCCTCGTCCACGCGGGTGACGTCAGAGGAGCCGGCGCCCGACCCGCCCGAGGCCGCGGGCGTCACGCCCGCGCACCCGATGGCGTAGACGACGCCGAGCACCACAAAGAGGATCGGGGCGGCCATGGCGATGATCACCACTACCTGGACGGGTCCGAGGAGCGCGTCTCCGAACTCGGGGAAGAACACCGGGAAGATCGCGAGCAGCATGAACGCGAGCGTGGCGACTCCCAGCACCCGGCAGACGATCTTCGTGACGCGGCGGAACGTCGTCCCCCTCACCCAGAGGTAGATGAGCCCGAGGATCGCCCCCAGGGCGTAGACGAGAAACGGCGCGGCGAGAATGACCCCGAGCTGGACGATCGGGCTTGCGACGGAGGCGCTCCCGCCGCCGAGGTGCCACCACGCAAGAAAGCCGGCGCACGCCACGAACACGAGGAGAAACGCCGCGAGGTTTCCGATGAAGGTCAGTTTCTTCACAATTTCCTCCCGGTCCGACCAGAGGAGTATGCTTTCCCGTACAAAGTACGCGGGCCATTATACCCCGCGACCGACCCTCAACCTGAGGAGGGAACATGGCCAGCACGAACGCAGCCGTCCCCGGCGGAAAAAAGCGCGACCTGCGCAAGAGGCTCTACTCCCTCGGCGAGGAGATCGCCAACTCCGTCTCTCACGGGGTGGGAGTCCTCCTTGGCATCGCGGCGCTCGTCCTGCTCATCGTCATGGCGGTCTCGCACGGCGGCGGCGTGCGCCTTGCCGCCGCCATCATCATGGGCGTCTCGCTCATCATCGAGTACCTCTTCTCCACGCTCTATCACGCGCTCGCCCCCGAGAAGGCCAAGGCGGTCTTTCGCGTGCTCGATCACTGCGGCATCTACCTGCTGATCGCGGGCAGCTACGCGCCCTTCTCGCTGGTCACGCTTGCGGACCGCGGGGGACTGTGGCTGTGCGTGGCCGTGTGGGCGGTGGCGCTGGTGGGGATAGTCGCCGAGTGCCTGCTCCGCGAGCGCCAGCCCGCCTGGCTCACGGCCCTCGTCTACGTGCTCATGGGCTGGCTCGTGGTCTTCCACATCGGCGACCTCTGGGAGCTTCTGGCGCCGCCGGCGTTCTGGCTGCTTCTGGCAGGCGGCCTCAGCTACACCGTGGGCGCGGTCTTCTACGCCGTGAAGAAGGTCCCCTACCTGCACTTTGTCTTCCACCTGTTCACGCTGGCCGGCAGCGTGTGCATCACGCTCTCCGCGCTGCTCTTCGTGGTGTGACAAAGGGGTCGTAGCCAACTGTCACATTTGTGACAAAGGGGTCGTAGCCAACTGTCACATTTTGGGCGGGTTTGCGTGGTCTCCCCCTCCATCGGCGCTAAGATGGTCGGCGAGAGAAACCGCCATCCCAAGGAGGACGCATGATCGACGAGCAGCTCAAGCGTGACGTGGACGCCTACGTGGACGAGGTCTGGGAGGACGTCGTCAAGGACATGGACCGCCTCGTGCGCCACGACTCCGTGGAGGACCTCGAGCACGCCGAGCCCGGCAAGCCCTGGGGTCCGGCCGCAAACGACGCCCTCGTCGAGGCCGAGCGCATGGCCGAGCGCCTGGGCCTCCAGGTCACGGACCTCGACGGCTACCTCGGCTTTGCCGACGTCCCCGGAGCCTCCGGCCCCGAGCGCTACGTCGCCACGATCGCCCACACCGACATCGTGCCCACCGGCGAGGGCTGGAACTTCCCGCCGCTCGCCGTCACGCGCAAGGACGGCATGCTGATCGGCCGTGGCGTGGCCGACGACAAGGGCCCCTTCGTGCTCTCGCTCTACGCGGCCCATTTCTTCGCCCGCCGCGCGGCGGCCGGCCACGGCCTCCCCTACACCCTGCGCTGCATCATCGGCAACAACGAGGAGACCGGCATGGGCGACGTGCCGTACTACCTCGAGCGCTACCCCGAGCCGCTCTTCTGCTTCTCCCCCGACGCCGAGTTCCCGCTCATCTGCGGCGAGAAGGGCCTCTACGGCGGCGAGTTCGCCTCGGGCGCCGTGGCGGGCGAGAAGATCGTGGAGCTTTCCGGCGGCACCGTCTCCAACGCCATCCCCGGCAAGGCCGCCGCGCTCGTACGTGCGAACGCAGCCTCGCTGCCCGCCGCGGAGCGCATCACGGTCGAGCCCGCCGGAGACGGTCTCGCGCGCGTGACGGCCACCGGCATCGGCGGCCACGCCTCGATGCCCGCCGGCAGCGTCAACGCGATCGGCGTGCTCGCGCGCTACCTGCTCGCCAACGACCTTGCGGGCGAGGGCGAGCGCAGCTTCCTCGAGCTTCTCGTCACGCTGACCGAGGACGCCTACGGCCGCGCCGCCGGCGTCGCCGCCACCGACGACAAGTTCGGCGACCTCACGCTCGTGGCGGGCGTCGTGCGCACCGTGGACGGCCGCTTCACGCAGACCGTTGACTCGCGCTTCCCCACCTCCACCACCGCCGAGGAGATCACCGCCCGCCTCACCGAGCTGGCCGCGGCCCACGGCTGCACCTACGAGGCCGAGCGCGGCGAGAAGCCCTTCTACATCAGCCCCGAGAGCCCGGAGATCCACGCCCTTCTCGATACCTACGCCGAGTACACCGGCCGCGAGGGCAAGGCGTTCACGATTGGCGGGGGCACCTACGCGCGCCACTTCCAGCGCGCCTGCGCCTTTGGCCCGCAGGACCCCGCCGACGAGCTGCCGGAGTGGGTCGGCGGCGAGCACGGCCCCGACGAGGGCGTCTCCGAGGAGGCCATGCGCCGCGCGCTCAAGATCTACATCGTCTCGATCGCGCGCCTCATGGAGCTCGAGCTGTAGGTTTCCCGCCACGCCGCACCCGCGACGGCCGAGTGCAGGTGACGGCTGCGCGCAGTCGCTACGGTTGTGCGCACCCGTGACGGTTGTGCTCACCCGCATCGGTTATGCGCACCCGCATCGGTTATGCGCACCCGACCGCGCTACAAGACCGCAGGTAGTCAGCTTGGGCGAGAATACCGTGGCGTCGCGACGTGCGCATAACCGACGCCACCGCGCATAACCGACGCCACTGCGCATAACCGACGCCACCGCGCACAACCGAATGCCACCCGGTCCCAAACGAAGGCCGCGTGCCCCCAGAAGACGGGAGCGCGCGGCCCTTCTCGTTACGTAATACCGGGACTGGGGTGCTACACGCGCATCTCCTCGGTGTCCTCGGCGATCTCGCGGGCGATGCGATGGAGCTGGCGGTCGTTCTCCAGCGCGTCGGCGGTCTTCTCCGGCAGGTAGACCGAGAGGCGCCCCCCGAGCGTGCGAAACGTCGCCCAGCCCTCGGCGTCCACCACCACGTCGTCCTGCTCGCCCACCACGCAGGCCCAGGCCTCGCCGGCGTGTCCCGCGCCCACGAACATGCGCTTCTCGCCGCCGTCACGGTCGGTGAGCACCACGGCCACGCCGCTGCCCTCGTGCTCCTCGTCGCCCTCGCGCGTCCAGCCGATCACGTCCGGCGCGTCCAGGAAGTCATGCTGCGTGCCGTAGGCGAAGCGACGACGGATCTCCATGAGCAGCGGCAGCTCCGCCACGGCCGGGATGTTGCCGTCGTTGGGCATGCCGTAGAGGTCTCCGTAGAAGACGCAGGGGTAGCCGGCCTCGCGCAGCAGGATCAGCGCGTAGGCGGCGGGCTTGAACCACGTCTGGACGAAGGACTGCAGCGCCTGGCCGGGCTGCGTGTCGTGGTTCTCGGCGAAGGTCACGGCGTGCACGGGGTCGCGCTCCACGAGCGTGCCCGAGAAGATCTTGGAGAGGTCCACGTCACCGTTCGAGCAGCTCGCACGATAGAGGTTGTAGTGCAGCGGCACGTCGAAGAGCGAGAGGGCCTTCTCGGCGCCGAGGTAGGCCGTGAGCTCGTCTGCCGTGCGGCCCCAGTACTCGCCCACCGTGAAGAGCTCGCGCCCCGCGTGCTTGCGCACGGCATCGAGCCAGCGCAGGTAGAAGCCGCGGTCGATGTGCTTGAGCGCGTCCAGGCGGAAGCCGTCCAGCCCGCAGGCGTCCACGTACCAGCAGCCCCAGCGCACGAGCTCGTCAAAGACGCGCGGGTCGTTCACGTCCACGTCCGCGCCCATGAGGTAGTCGTAGTTGGCGTTCTCCGTGCGGTCCACGGCGCCGTCCCAGTGCTTGCCGTCAAAGAGGAAGATGGCCTTGCGCTTGGCCTTGTCGTCCCAGTCCACGCCGTGGAAGCAGGTCCAGTCCCAGGTGAAGTCCGAGTACGCGCCCGCGCGACCGGGGAACGAGAAGCGCGTCCACGCGGAGATGGTCTGCGCGTCCCCGAGCACGACCTCGCGGTTGTTGGACTGCACCTCGCGCGCGACCACGTCCTCGCAGCCGTCCGCGCCGAGGCGCTGGTTGAGCACGATGTCCGCCAGGGCCTGGATGCCGTTGTCCTGCAGGGCGCGCACCGCGGCCTCGTACTCCGCGCGCGTGCCGTACTTGGTGCGCACGGTGCCCTTCTGGTCAAACTCGCCCAGGTCGTAGGTGTCGTAGACGCCGTAGCCCACGTCCTCGGCGCCCTTCTCGGCCTTGTAGGCGGGCGGCAGCCACACGGCCGTAATGCCCTGGTAGGCAAAGTCGGCGGCCTGCTCGGCGATGCGGCGCCAGTGCGAGCCGTCCGCGGGCAGGTACCAGGAGAAGCCCTGGAGCATGGTTCCGTTCATGGGTCAGTCCTTTCGATCGATACGGACGTCGGTGGTGGCGGGCGCTCCCTCGGGGCCGGCGGCGCCAGGAACACCGGCGGCGCTCATGGCGTTAACGTCGCCAACGGCGACGTCATCCTGGCGGTCGACGCAGACCGAGAGATAGACGCACGCCGCCATGAAGAGCGTGTCGAGAACAACGTCAAAGGAGAGGGCGAAGACGCCCCCGTGGAAGATGCGGACGACGGCCTGGACGACGTCGAGCGCGAGGCCGAGGCAGGCGAGCACGAGAAACGGCCTGATCTTGCGCGGGCGGTTTGAACCGCGAATACCGAGGCAGCCAACGCCGATGCTCGCTGCGGCGGCGAGCCCGCCGAAGACCACGAGGGCGAAGACCTCCCCCGTAACGGTGACGGGGATTCCCGAGATGACTGCCCGCTCTCCCTCCCCGTAGACGAGCAGCGCCGCGCCCAGGACCGCCACCACCACGAGGGTGAGGGCGCCCTTGAGAATGACGAGCTCCGAGAGGAGGTGAAGGACGCGCTGGTGCCTCGAGCGGAGGAACGTCTCGCCCGTCACGCCCTTGTCGTGCTCCTCCTTGACCTTGTCTGCCAGGCGAGAGCAAACGAGCACGTAGACTATCGTGACCGTGAGCACGATGGGATTGAACAGGATGAAGGTCCCCAGGCCCCAGCCCCAGATGATGGCGACGAGTACGGCAAGGCCAACGAGATAGCAGAGGAAGCGATACGGGCCCACGCGAGCCGAGTTGTTTGAGGCGAGAAGGCCGAGGACGGCCGTGAGGATGAGCAGTCCCGCGGCCACGACGATCATGATGCCAAAGGTGACGGAGGCCCAGAAGTCCGCTCCGCCGATGACGCCCGGAACGAGGACGAGAAGGCCACCCACGAGGACGAGCGCCCCCATGCCGGCCATGAGGATCGAGACGATGTGCAGCACCGCCTGAGCGGGCGTGCGCCCGACGGACGGCTCGAGATCCCGCATGCGGCTCCTCCCTTTCAACAACCGAGAGGAGTATACCCAATCGAGGGCGGAGGGTCGGCTCCGTGTGACAATGGGGTCGTAGCCAACTGTCACATGTGACAAAAGGGTCGTAGCCGAGTGTCACACCCTAGAGATTATTCCTCGAGAGACGCCCGTGAGGCGCTCAATCTGCCTCACAGAGAGACGAGCGGCGCGCAGGGTCCGCAGGGCGGCATTTCGACGAGCCCGCGAAAGCGAAGGAACATCCTCCACGCGAACGCCGTCCAACACCGCGTCAGCAATCTCCCGGACCTGTTCAGGGCTCAGGCACCGCGAGCCTCCCTCGATTCCCACATGAAGCGCTGCGTCTCTGTCATCTTGACTGTGAAAGCGCTCAAACTCCGTCACGCTGCCAAAGACGGAGAGGAGCCAGTCGCGGGAGACAAGTGCGTCATCCTTGGGACCGTCAACGTACTCTTGATAACTGCTCCAACGGTACCTGCATGTTGGGCTGAGACCCTCTTTCACGGGATTGCGATGGATGTAGCGCACAACTGAAAGCAGGTAGGACTCGGTGTCCACGGGCTCGCTTCTAAATCGGCCTTGGAACAGATGGCCCACGCGGTCGTGGCGCTTGTTGAAATACGTTGCGTATGCCGACTCGACCGTCTGCATCATCCTGGAAAGCTCTTCGAACTCCACCATCAAAAGAAGGTGAACGTGGTTGTCCATAAGGCACCAGCAGATCAGCACGCCCTCATAGGAATCAAGTGCCTCTCTGAGTATCGAGAGAAACCGAGTGCGGTCGGCGTTGTCGTAGAAAATGAACTGCCTACCAGCTCCTCTTATCATGACGTGATAAATACTTGACTCAGCTTGCTTTCTTGGTGCACGGACCATGACGCCACCCCTTCCGAAGAGAGTGGGCGGATTATTCCCGTATTGCAGCAATCTGATTCACGATAATGTGACAGTCGGCTACGACCCCTTTGTCACATCAGGAGAATGTGACAGTCGGCTACGACCCCTTTGTCACGTCAGGAGAATGTGACAGTCGGCTACGACCCCTTTGTCACGTCAGGCGAAAGTGGCGGCCTCGTAGTCGGTGAGCTCGGCCAGGTAGCCGCGGGACGCAAGGGCGCGCTCGACGTCGTCCAGCACCTCGTCGCTCTCGGCGCTCACGTGATGGAAGTGATAGCCACTCGTGACCTCCATGAGCGGCGCGGACACGCCCGAGGCGAGTTCGGCCATGAAGCGCTCGACGTCGCGGCGGCTGGAGATTCCCAGCTCCGAGGACACCACGCCGTACACACGATGGTTCACGAAGACGTCCTCCACGCGCCCGCCCAGGTCGACGACGCAGGTGAGCTCGTCGGCGGTCTGCTCCGCGGTGTGACGGCACTTGAACAGGCGCCTCGGCTGCGCAGGCGCGTCGCTGGCGAGAAGGACGTAGCCGCGGTTGGTGGAGACGATCTTCTCGCCCCGCGTGCGCAGGAGGGCGATGTCGGTGACCACCACCTGGCGGCTCACGCCGCACTTCTCGGCCAGGGCGCCGCCCGAGAGCGGAGCGGACGCCCCGCGAAGCTCCCCCAAGATCTTCTCGCGACGGGCGTCCCCGGAGCCGGCACTCACCCCAGCACCTCCAGGTGCTTGAGCGAGAGGTCGAGGATCGGCGCGGAGTGCGTGAGCGCGCCGCAGGAGACGAAGTCCACGCCCAGGTCGACGTAGCGCCCCACGTTGGCGGCATCCACGTTGCCCGAGGCCTCGGTCTGGGCGCGGCCATCGATGAGGGCGATCGCGGCGGCCATGTCGTCGTGGGACATGTTGTCCAGCATGATGATGTCGGCACCTGCCTCCACCGCCTCGCGGACCATCTCGAGACTCTCGCACTCCACCTCGACCTTGTCCACGAAGGGTGCCGTCGCGCGCGCCATGGCAACGGCCTCGGCAACGCCGCCCGCGGCGTCGATGTGGTTGTCCTTGAGCAGCACGCCGTCGGAGAGGCCGTAGCGGTGCAGGCTGCCGCCGCCCAGGCGCACGGCCTCGCGCTCGAAGAGGCGCATGCCGGGCGTGGTCTTGCGCGTGCAGACGAGCGTGGTGGGCGTGCCCTCGAGCGCGGCCGCGATGGCCGCCGTGTAGGTGGCGATGCCGCTCATGCGCTGCAGGTAGTTGAGGGCAGTGCGCTCCCCCTCCAGCAGCACGCGCACGTCTCCCTCGACGGTTGCCACGTGCTGGCCCGCGACCACGCGATCGCCGTCCGCCACGTCGGCGGTGACGCTTGTGGCAGGGTCGAGCAGCGCAAAGACGCGCGAGAAGACCGCGAGGCCCGCAATCACGCCGTCAGCCTTGGCGATGAGCTGAACGCGGCCCTGACGCGGCCCGGGCATCACGGCGGCGGTGGAGACGTCGCCGAAGGGCATGTCCTCGCGCAACGCCGCGCGGATGTGGTCGTCCATCTGCATCTGGATCATCGGGTCGGTCATTGGGTACCTCTCTCTTCTCGGTTAGTGTGACAGTTGGCTACGACCCCATTGTCACATGTGACAGTTGGCTACGACCCCATTGTCACGTTGTCACTTGGCGCCGGTGAGCAGCGCCACGTCGGTCACGTCGCGCGAGCCCGCCACAAAGCGGGAGCGCATGCGCGCCGCCGCGGCAAGCTGTGCCGCGGTGTCCTCCGCAAAGCGGTCGCGCATGATTCTGTCGGCCGCCCGCTGGGCAAAGACGAGCGCCTCGAGCAGGCTGTTGGAGGCAAGGCGGTTCTTGCCGTGAACGCCGTTGCAGCAGGTCTCCCCGCAGGCAAAGAGGTGCGGCAGCGTGGTCTGCGAGTCCGAGTCCACGTGAATGCCGCCCATGAAGTAGTGCTGCGCGGGCACCACGGGAATCGGGCGCTCTCGGATATCGTAGCCCTCCTCGAGGCAGCGCTCCAGGATGTGCGTGAAGTGCCCCTCTATGACGTCGCGTGGCACCCGCTCGAAGGAGAGCCAGACGTGCTCGGCGCCAGTCCGTCTCATCTCGGCAAAGATCGCCGCGGAGACAACGTCGCGCGGCTGCAGCTCGTCCGTGAAGCGCTCGCCGGCGTCGTTCAGCAGGATCGCCCCCTCCCCGCGCGCGGACTCGGAGATGAGGAAGGCCCGCCCGGGCCGCTCGCTCCAGAGCGAGGTGGGATGGACCTGCACGTAGTCCATGTGCTCGAGAAGTACGCCGTGCTCGGCGGCTATGCGGCAGCCGTCCCCGGTGAGGCACGAGAAGTTCGTGGAGCGCGAGTAGAGCCCGCCCACCCCACCGGTGGCAAAGACCGTGGCGTCCGCGTGAATCTCGATCTTCTCGCCGTCCGGTCCCGTGGCCACGACGCCGCGACACACGCGCGTGCCGCTGCCCTCAAAGCCCTCGAGGATGTCCGTCATGCAGGTGTGCTCGAGGATGCGCGCATGGGGCAGGTCGCGCACGCAGGCAAGCAGGTGCGTGGTGATCTCCTCCCCCGTGACGTCCTCGTGGTAGACGATACGCGGGCGGGAGTGCGCGCCCTCGCGGGTGTAGTCCAGCTCGCCGTCCGCCCTACGGGCGAAGCGCACGCCGCGCTTGATGAGGTCGTCGATGATGGGACGGCTCGCACGGATCATGAGGTCCACGCTCTCCAGGCGGTTCTCATAGTGGCCCGCGCGCAGCGTGTCCTCGAAGAAGGACTCGTAGTCGCCCGGGTCGTGCAGGACGCAGATGCCACCCTGGGCAAGCATGGAGTCACAGTGGTCCACGGCCTCCTTGGAGAGCAGGACCACCGAGAGCGCCTCCGGGAGGTTGAGCGCGCAGTAGAGGCCGGCCACCCCGCAGCCGACGATGACCACGTCGCAGTCGATCACGCGCGCGGGGCGCGACCCGTCCGTCGCGATGACGCCGTCCTTCTCGCCCGACATGCTACCTCCCCAGCTCGAGCATGCGCGTGAGCGCCGCGCGGGCGCCCTCGGCCACCTCTGCCGGCGGAAGGCCCACCTCGCCGGAGCCGTTGCGCAGGCAGGCGACGAGCCGCCCCACCGTGATGCGGTCCATGTCCGGACAGGCCGGGCGCGTGGCCGGGAAGTGGAAGCGCTTGCCGGTCCCGGCCGTCTGGCGCTCCAGCTCGCCGCGGACGCCGTCCACGGTGAGGACGATGTAGTCGCGCGCCGAGCCCGCCACCGCCGCCTCGATGATCTGCGAGGTGGAGCCGGCAAAGTCGGCGAGCGCCATCGCCTCCGGGCCGCACTCGGGGTGCGCGAGCACCGGCGCGTCCGGGAACTCGGCCCTCAGCGCGCGAACCTCGTCGGCGGAGATGTCGCGGTGGATGGGGCAGTAGCCGTCGTTCAGGATCACGTTCTTCTCGGCCACCTGGCTCGCCACGTAGCTGCCGAGGTGACGGTCGGGCACGAAGAGCACGTTGGCCTGCGGCAGGGCGCACACGATGCGCACCGCGTTAGAGGAGGTGACGCAGACGTCGGACCACGACTTCACCTCTGCCGTGGAGTTGACGTAGCAGGCCACCGCCAGGTCGTCGCCATAGCGCTCGCGCGCGGCATCCACCGTCTCGCGGCGCACCATGTGCGCCATCGGGCAGTCCGCGGACGGGTCCGGCATGAGGACGGTCTTGTCCGGCGAGAGGAGCTTGGCGCTCTCCGCCATGAAGCTCACGCCCGCAAAGACCAGCGTGCGACACGGCAGCGTGGCCGCGAGCTTGGCGAGGGCGAAGGAGTCGCCCACGTGATCGGCCAGCTCCTGGACCTCGGGCGGGACGTAGTAGTGGGCCAGGATCACGGCGTCGCGATCGGCCTTGAGGCGCGCGACCTCGGCGCGCAGCTCGTCAGTGAGCATGTCCGCTCCCCTCGTAGGCAACCCAGCCAGTATGACAGCAAACTTGTCAGCTGACAAGACAGTGAGGGGCAAAAGGAGCGGGGCGAGACGTCCCGCCCCCGTCTCCTGCGCCTATGAGAGCCTACGAGAGGGCGATGCCGCCGATCCAGCCGCACAGCGGCGTGGCGAGGGCGCTGTAGTAGCTCACCCAGTACGAGAGGCTCGTGGAGCGGATGTAGCCGATGTTGTCCATGACCGTACCGTTGCCCACGTAGATGCCGATGTGGCCGTAGATGCGGCCGGCGGGGCTCGAGGGCGAGCAGTTGACGGCGATGATCATGCCCGGCTTGATGTTGGAGGGAGACGTCCCGCACCACGCGTAGTACATGTCGTCGGCGTTGCCGTAGAACGAGCCGATGCCGGCGCGAGAGTACACGTTGGTGATCCATGCGGCGCAGAGACCCGTGCCCGGCGAGGGCGTGGAGTAGCACGCACTGATGACCTTGGAGAGCGGGCCCGAGCCGGTGATCCCGCCGCCCGCGGACGGCCTGCCCTGTTGCTGCATCTGCTGGGCGAGCTGCTGCGCGGCGAGGAGCTCCTGGTACTCCTCTGCGTCGCGCTGCTCCATGAGCTCCTTGACCTCCTCGGAGAGGTTGGCGACGAGCTCGGCGGACTCGGCCTGCTTCTTTCTCGCGTCCTCGAGCTGCTCCTCCTGGTCTGCCTTGAGGTTCTCGAGGTCGGTCTTCTGCGACTCCAGGTCCGCCTTCTGCGTCTCGAGGTCGGCCTTCTGCGTCTCGAGGTCGGCGCGCTCGACCTCGAGCTGCTCCTTGAGGCTGCGGATCTCCTCGATCATCTCGGTATCGGCCTCGTTGACCTTGCCGAGGTAGTAGAGGTTGCTCGTGAGCTCCTCGAAGGTCGCGGAGTTGAGGAGCAGGTCGAGCGTGGAGGCCGGGCCTGCCTTGTAGCTCGAGCTCATGCGCTCGCCCAGAATCTCCTGCTTGCCCTCCATCTGGGCCTGCTTCTCGTCAATCTGGGCCTGCTTCTCGTCGATCTGGCCCTGCTTCTCGTCGATCTGGGCCTGCTTCTCCTCGATCTGCTGGGAGACGTCGGCTATCTCGGCCGTGGTCTCGGAGAGCTGGCCGGCGATGGACTCGTACTCCTTCGAGATGCGCTCGAGCTCGTCCTGCGCCTGCTCGTAGCTGAGCTTTGCCGCGTCGAGCTTCTCCTGGGTCGTCTGAGCGGCCGCGATCTCGGGCAGAAACGCCGCGCAGACGCCCGCGCCAAGGAGCAGTCGCAGCGCATCGCGCCTGGTCACGGTGCGCGGAGAAATACCGATGTCAGTAAGGCTTCTGCGAGAGCAACGCATGGAGTCTCCTTGTGTGTGACAGGTTCGTTTGAGATCTCAGATGACCATTCTAGCCGCAAATCGCCCCAGACACGAGACTCACACGAGTATGCAAGGCAGACGGAAACAGAACGGCGCCGCTCCCCCGCTCCCCGCCAGGGCGCGCCGGGGCCTACCTGTTCTCTATCTTGGCCACGTTTCCCACCGTGATGGTGATGCGCCCCTCGGCGTCCGTCGAGAAGTCCAGGTAGCCGGGACGCTCCGCCAGCTCCGAGGGGAAGGTGATCTCCACGCCGGTGTCCGTGCGGATCTTGTGGCTCTTGGTGAGGCGGTTCGCCACGCCGCGGCGCACGGGTGCCTCCTCGGGGAGCTTGGCCTCGCGCACGCGCTCCTCAAAGCGCTCGGCCACGTCCGGGCGCTCGGCAAAGACGGTGCGTCCCACCTCGGCGGGCGAGAAGGACTCCTCCACGTCGGCGCTTCTCGCCACGGCGGCCTTCACGCGACCGACCTCGACGGCCGGCTCCAGGCCAAACTCCTCCGCCACGTCCCGCACGATGACGTTGACCTCGTCGATCACCTCGTGGCTGGATGCCTCGCTCGTGCACTGCAGGAAGCGCTCGGGGATGATGCTCACGCGCTCGCTGCCCACGGCGCGCTCCTTGTCGTGGAAGTCTATCGCGCCGGTCTCGGCGTCCACGAGCACGTAGGACGCCACCTTCTGCGACGGGTTGGGCAGCGTGGCGTCCACGCGCGCGATGTCGTTGGCGTCACCGACCACCTCGTGGACAAACGCCTGGCGCCGCGGGAGCAGCAGCACCGAGAAGAACCTGCGGCCGGCGGGCCCGTCGAAGGAGGGGCCCTCGGGCGCGCCGTCCTTCTCGCCCGCCGCGTCCGCGGCGTCGGTGTCCGTGAAGTCCGCGACGAGCAGGTCGCACTGCTCGAGGTCCTCCGCGCGGCGCAGCTCCTCCCAGAACCACTGGGCGATCTCTACGGAGAACTCCACGAACTCGCGCTCGCCGGCGAAGTAGCGCTGGAGCTCGGCGGCAAAGCCGGAGTCCGGGGCAAACGCGCCGTGACGGCTCTCCGCGTTGGAGGAGATCTTTCGCAGGTGGCGCTGCACGTAGGAGCGCGTGGCGCGGACCGTGAGGTCGAGCGGGCGCTCCGAGAGGTACGTGGAGCCGGAGTCGAAGTCAAAGACGTGCAGGATCGCGCGGTCTACCTTGAGCATGTGGGTCCTTCTCGCTTGGGCGGTCTAAAGCTGCGACTCCCCATGATAGCCTTCCGCATCGCCGGGTCTGGCGGCGCGGGCCCCCGACGACCGCGTCAAAACGACCACGGCCGTCGCGTTTTCGCAGGAAGCCAAAACGCAGTCTGTCCGTTTTTACGCGCTGCCTTGCGCGCGGCCTACTTGCCGTCCTCCTCGCGCTCGAGCGAGGGGATCTTGTCGCGGAACGTGTTCTCGGTTGCGTTGGCGTGCGGCGACTTCTTGGCGTAGCGCTTGACGGCCGCGGCGGTCTTGTTGATCGCCTGGAGCGTTCCGGCGCCGGCCACGCAGCCGCCCGGGCAGGCCATGCCCTCGATGAGGTAACCGGGGTACTTGCCCTTGACGGCGTCCTTCATCATCTTGCGGCAGTTCTCCAGGCCCTCGGCGTTGACGACGTTGACCTCGCGCTCGGGGTCCATCACCTTGATGGCGTTGACCACCGCGTTTGCCACGCCGCCCGCGACGGCGAAGCCGCGGCCGTCCGCGGAGGCGACCTCAAAGTCCGAGCTGCCCTCGCCCTCGAGCTTGGTGTACTCGGTGATGCCGCGGCCCTTCATCATGCCGGCCATCTCCTCGAAGGTGAGGACGAAGTCCACCTCGGAGCGCACGGACTTGCGCATGGCCTCGAGCTTCTTGGCCGAGCACGGCCCGACGAAGACGATCTTGGCGTTGGGGTGCTGCTGGCGCAGCAGGCGCGCGGTGAGCGTCATGGGCGTGAGGGCCATCGAGATGCAGTCCGCGTGGTCCGGGAACTCGGTCTTGGCCATGACCGACCACGCCGGGCAGCAGGACGTGCCCATGAACGGGATCTTCTCGGGCACCTCCTCCATGAAGTCCTCTGCCTCCTGGACGGTGCAGAGGTCGGCGCCCACGGCCACCTCCTCCATGCCGGAGAAGCCGAGCATCGTGAAGGCCTGGCGCAGCTTGTCCACGTTGCCCTTGCCGCCGAACTGGCCCACGAAGGCCGGCGCCACCTCGGCGATGACCTCGTCGCCGCGGTTGATGGCCTGGATGACCTGGAAGATCTGGCTCTTGTCGGCGATGGCGCCAAACGGGCAGTTGATCAGGCACTGGCCGCACGAGACGCACTTCTCGTAGTTGATCTGGGCGCGGCCGTGCTCGTCGGAGCCGATGGCGTGCATGCCGCAGGCGTCCGCGCACGGGCGCACGTGGTGCTGGATCGCGTGGTAGGGGCAGGCGTTGAAGCACATGCCGCAGTGGATGCACTTCTCCTGGTCGATGTAGGCCTTCTTGTGCCGGAAGGAGATGGCGCCCTTGGGGCAGATCTCTCGGCAGGGGTGCGCCAGGCAGCTCTGGCAGGCGTTGGTCACGCGGTAGACGTTGTCGTCGCAGGCGTTGCAGGCAAACTTGATGACGTTGATCAGGGGCGGCTCGTAGTAGGTCTCGGGGACGGCGGCGTCGGCGAGGCCGTCGGTGAGGCTCTCGCGCTTGTCAACGCCCTGCAGCGGCAGACCCATGGCCAGGCGAATGCGCTGCTCCACGATCGCGCGCTCCAGGAAGACGGACTCGCGGTAGGTGGCCACGTCGCCGGGGATGATCTCGTACGGGAGGTCGCGGATCTTGCGGCGGGTGGTCTTCTCGTCGTCGTCCTTCATGTCGTAGGCGATCTTTGCCACGTTGGAAAAGACGTTGCGGCGGATCTCGGTCAGGTTGGTGTACACGCCACGCATGGTGTCGGCCATGGTTGCCCCTCTCCCGGACGTCCTATCGCTTGGCACGCCTCCCCTCAGAGGCGCCCCTCAACTGCTAAGTATTGCACAGGCCGAGCGGCCGCGGGGTCTCGTTCCGGCGAGAAGCGCAGATGGCGCCGCCAAAGCTCAGAGCTGCGCCGGGCGCTCCGGCCACAGGCGCGCGGGCCACGCGGTCTCAAGGCGCAGGCGCTCGCCGGTCACCGGATGGTCGAGCTCCTCTCGCCAGGCGTGGAGAAGCAGCCCCGCGGAGCTTCTCGCCCCGCCGTAGAGCGCGTCGCCCACGATCGGGTGGCCGAGGGAGGCCAGGTGCACGCGGATCTGGTGGCGCCGGCCCGTCACGAGCGTGACGAGAAGCAGCGTTCGCCCGTCCTTCTCGGCCACGCGACGGAAGCGCGTCTCGGCCGGACTACCCTGGTCGGGGCGGCAGACGCGCATGCGGCGTGCGTCGTGGCGGTCGCGGCCGATAGGCTGGCGCACGGTCTTCTGTGCCCAGGGGACGCGCCCCGCCACCACCGCGAGATAGGTCTTGTTCATGCCATGGCCCGCGACCTGCGCGTCCAGCGCCGGCTGCGTTGCATGGTCAAGCGAGAAGAGCGTGAGCCCCGTGGTCTCCGCGTCCAGGCGCTGGACGGCCTGCGGGCGCGCTTTGGCACGGCCGGCGGCCGCCAGGTGCGCGGCCACGGCGTCCGTGAGCGTGCGCGCGCCCGTGCCGTCTCCGTGGACGATGATCCCCGCCGGCTTGTCGCAGGCGAGCAGGACCTCGTCCTCGTATATGACGTGCAGGTCGTCCATGCTTGCGATGCCCGAGGGGCTCCCCTACCGCAGGCGGGCGGTCACCGCGGAGGCGAGCTCGGCCATGGGCACCTGCACCTGCTCGTGCGTGCCCATGTCGCGCAGCGTTGCCACGCCGGCGGCCACCTCGTCGCCGCCGAGCACCACGCAGAGACGCGCGTGGAGCTTGTCGGCCTGCTTGAACTGGGACTTGAGCGAGCGGCCCTGGTAGTCGGCCTCGGTGCGGACGCCCGCGGCGCGCAGCGCAAGGCATGCGTCGAAGGCTGCCGCGCGCTCCGCCTCGCCGCCGGTCGTGGCCACGTAGACGCAGGTCGGCTCCTCGCCGCCCATCTCCACGCCGGCCGCCGCGAGCGCGAGCGCGATGCGCTCGAAGCCCACCGCAAAGCCCAGGCCCGGCGTGGGCTTGCCGCCCTCGAGCTCAACGAGGCCGTCGTAGCGGCCGCCTCCGCCGATGGCACCCACGCCCGAGCCCACGGCCTCAACCTCGAAGACCGTGCGGGTGTAGTAGTCAAGGCCGCGCACCAGCGTGGGATCCTCGACGTAGGCCACGCCGGCAGCGTCCAGGTAGCGCTTGACGGCAGCGTAGTGGGCCGCGCACTCCTCGCAGAGGTTGTCCGGCGCGAGCGGTGCCGCGGCCATGACCTCGCGGCAGTGGTCGTTCTTGCAGTCGAAGGCGCGCAGCGGATTGATCTGGGCGCGCTCGAGGCAGTCAGGGCACATCTCGTCCGCGTGGTCCAGGATGAACGCGCGGACCTTGTCGCGGTAGGCGGGGCGGCACGCGGCGTCGCCCATCGAGTTGATCACGAGGCGCAGGTTCTCGCGGGCAAAGCCCAGGCGCTCGAAGTACTGCATGAGCACGATGATGCACTCGGCGTCCGCCGCCGGGTCGCTCGCGCCGAGCCACTCGACGCCCACCTGGTGGAACTGGCGCAGACGCCCCTTCTGCGGGCGCTCGCCGCGGAACATCGCCTCGGCGTACCAGAGCTTTGCCGGGGCCGCGCCCCGCGGCACGAGGTTGTTCTCCACCACGGAGCGCACAACGCCGGCCGTGCCCTCGGGGCGCATGGCCATGCGCTGGCGCGGCTTGAGGTGCGCCTCGGAGCCCTTCTCCAGCAGGTCGCCGAAGAGCGCGCCGGAGACCACGCGGAACATCTCCTTGCGCACCACGTCCGTTGACTCGCCGATGCCGTGGACGAAGGTGTCCACCTGCTCGATGGCCGGCGTCTCGATCATGTCAAAGCCGTAGGCGCCAAAGAGCTCGCGCGCCACGTCCTGCATGCGCTGCCAGGCGCGCATGTAGCCGCCGTAGAGGTCCTCGGTGCCCTGAACCTTCTGTGCCATCGTGCGATTCCCTTCTCGCCGTGCGTTTCTCGCGGTTTCACAGCCGATAAGTATAGCGCGAGCGACGTCCGCGCCGCCCTTCTCGCCAGCGTGGGCTCCGGTTATGCGCAATGCCGACGGTTATGCGCAGTGCCGACGGTTGTGCGCGCTCCATTCGGTTGTGCGCGCCGCACCACTCTGCAAAATCCCAGCTCACAGGCGTGACGAGAAGAACCACCCGCCGCGGCACTGCGCATAACCGTCACGAGTGCGCACAACCGAAAGCGCGGGCCGCCGGGAACCCACGTCCCGACAGCCCGCGCAGACTCGATGTCCTTCTCGCTAGGCGATCTTGACGACCCAGCCCTCGGGACCCTCGATCTCGCCGTCCTGGATGCCGGTGAGCGTCTCGCGCAGCTTGGCCATGACGGGGCCCACATGCTCCATGCCGCCCTCGCCGAAGACGACCTCGGTGTCGCCGTTGACGACCTTGCCCACCGGGGAGATCACGGCAGCGGTGCCGCACATGCCGCACTCGACGAAGGCGCCGCTCGCGACCTCCTCAAACTTGACCGGGCGCTCCACCACGGTCATGCCGAGCAGGTCCTGCGCCACCTGCACGAGGCTGCGGCGCGTGATCGACGGAAGGATGGAGTCGGTGGCCGACTGCGGCACCACGAGCGTGCCGTCCTTGTCGACGAACAGGAAGTTGGCGCCGCCGGACTCCTCCACGAAGGTGTGGGTCTGCGGATCGAGGAACATGTTGTCCGCAAAGCCCTCGGCGTGCGCCTGGACGCTCGGGTAGAGCGACATCGCGTAGTTGAGGCCGGCCTTGATGGCGCCGGTGCCGTGCGGGGCGGCGCGGTCGTACTCGGGGACCTTGACGGCTACGGGCTTGACGCCGCCGGAGTAGTACGGACCCACGGGCGTCACGAGGATGCGGAACTGGTACTCCGTGGCCGGCGCGACGCCAATGACCTCGCCGGTTGCCACCATGAACGGGCGCACGTAGAGCGTGGCGCCGGAGCCGAAGGGCGGCACCCAGGCCTCGTTGGCCTTGACGACCATCTTGACGGCCTCGATGAACTTGTCCTCCGGGAAGGGCGGCATCACGATGCGGCGCGCGGAGTCGGCCATGCGGGAGGCGTTGAGGTCCGGGCGGAAGCAGACGATGTCGCCGTCCTTGGTGGTGTAAGCCTTGAGGCCCTCGAAGACCTCCTGGCAGTAGTGGAAGATGCCCGCGCACTCGGAGAGCGTGAGGGTGTGGTCGGTCGTGAGGCCGCCCTCCTCCCAGGCACCGTCCTTGTAGTTGCAGACGTAGCTGTATTCCGTGGGCTGGTAGGCAAAGCCGAGGCTGCCCCAGTCGATGTCCTTCTTCTCCACTGCCATGATTGCCCTCCTGCCGGGATTGTGTGCTGCGCAAACGATAAACCCTGCGCGAGGGGCGGGGCGCCACCTTTGCGGAGGTTGTAACATTGCGCGGCGCCGAGCGGCTGCGCAGCGGCGGTGCGCCCCAGCCGAGCGGCTGCGCAGCGGCGGTGCGCCCCAGCCGAGCGTCTGCGCTGCGGCGGTGCGCCCCAGCCGAGCGTCACGCGTTCCCAAAAGGAGTCGAGGCAGTATTTTGGCTCTCCGGTGTCACTTTTTGCCTCGTTTGTGTGGATGAATAAGGGCATTGAGGCGATTGCTCATAAGTTTAGAAATCTCTATCTGGGGTTTCTTTCCTTTCGGCCTCTCCAGAATCCGGTCTCTTCAGAACGAGGCACACAAACGAGGCGAAAAGTGACACTGCGGCCCGTTTTTTCTGCCTCACACGCGTCTCGAGCCGTGATACAACGTACGGGATACGTTTTTCACCAAGTTGAACCGAGGCACACCATGCGCATGTTCCGCAACGACTACTCCGAGGGTGCCGCGCCCGAGATCCTGGCCGCACTCACCGCCACCAACGACGAGCAGACCGTGGGCTACACCGAGGGCGACGCCCACTGCGAGCGCGCCCGCGAGCTCATCCGCGCCGCATGCGGCCGCGATGACGTCGACGTGGAGTTCTGCATCGGCGGAACCTCGGCAAACGTCATCGGCGTGACCGGGCTCCTGCGCGACTGGGAGGGCGCCGTCTGCACGAAGGACGCCCACATCAACGTCCACGAGACCGGCGCCGTGGCCGCTTGCGGACGCACCGTGCTGCCCACCGACGACGCCGACGGCTTCCTCTCGCCCGAGGCCGCCGAGCGCGTCTGGCGCTTCCAGACCTCCACGGGCCGCCACATGACGCGCCCCGGCTGCGTCTACATCTCCAACACCACGGAGCTCGGCGGCGTGTGGGACCTCGAGCGCTTTGACGCCATCTGCGACTGGGCGGACGAGAAGGGCCTGCCCGTCTTCCTCGACGGCGCGCGCCTGGGAAGCGGCCTCACCTCCCCCGCCGCGGGTGGCCTCACGCTCGAGCACATCGCGGCGCGCTGCGGCGCGTTCTACATCGGCGGCACCAAGAACGGCATGCTCTTCGGCGAGGCCATGGTCATCTCCGACCCGCGCCTGCGCGAGGCGTTCCCGTTCCTGCAGAAGGAGCGTGGCGGCCTGCTCGCCAAGGGGCGCCTGCTCGGCGTGCAGTTTGAGGCCGCGTTCGAGCAGCCGGCAGGCGGCGGCGAGCCTCTCTACTGGCGCCTGGCGAGAAACGCCAACGCCTGCGCCTTCCGCCTGCGTGAGGGGCTTATCAAGCTCGGCTTTGAGCCCTACGGCGAGGCGCCGTCCAACCAGCAGTTCTTCGTCATGATGCCCGCCCAGCGCGATGCCTTCGAGGCCGCGTGCGGCTGCGAGACCTTCTACGAGCTGCCGGACGGCAGCGTGGTGGCTCGCTTCGTCTGCTCCTGGGCCACGGCCGAGAAGGACGTGGACGAGCTCCTCGCGCTGGCCGCTACGCTCGCCTAGAGCTCAAGCCCCACGAACGAGTCGACGGCCTCGTCGGCAGCGCTCACGTCCTGGACGATGTCGCAGCCGGTGTAGGCGATGACGTGGCAGCCGGCCGCCTTCGCCGACGCGATGCCCGTCGGCGAGTCCTCCACGGCAACGCAACGCGCAGGATCGACGCCGAGAAGCCCCATCGCGTACTGGTAGGGGTCCGGCGCGGGCTTGCGCCGCGAGACCATGTCTCCGCAGACGATCGCGTCGAAGCGGTTCAGGATCCCCAGCCGCGTCACGCCGGTGAGGATGCAGCGCGAGACCGTCATCGAGACGAGCGCGGTCTTGACGCCGCGCGCCCGCAGACCGTCGACGAGCTCGAGCGAGCCCGGCTCAAGCACGAGGTCCGCCTCGGCATACGTCCGGTAGCAGCCGTCGCGCAGGCGCTCGTACTCATCGATCGTGCCCGCCACGTGGTGGCGCTCCAGGATGGGCGGCACCGTCACGCGGTCCTCCCCGCCCGTGAGCACCTCGAGCTCCTCGAGCGAGACCTCGGCGCCCATCTGGCGCAGCACGCCCTGCACGAGGCGGATGTTCTCCACCTCCGTGTTGCAGAGCGTTCCGTCAAAGTCAAAGAGCACGGCGTCGATGCGCTCCGGGCGCGCCATGTGGTCCTCCTCGGGTCCGCGGTGAACGGCGACAGTGTATCAGAGGTCTCGCCTGCTCCGCCCGCCGACGAAATGTCGCCAGCAGTCCCCCATGTCAAAGCATTTTGACGCAGGTAGACGCCAGTGTCCTTGATAAGACGGGTAGGATGTGGCCAGAGGGCAGTCTCCTATGGAGGAGGTCACCATGGACGTTGGGACACGCATACGCGAGCACCGCGAGGCCGCCGGCATGCACCAGGACCAGCTTGCCGAGCTCTGCCAGGTGAGCCGCCAGACCATCAGCAACTGGGAGCGCAACAAGACCCTGCCCGACATCGTGAGCCTCAAGGTCATGGCACGCGAGCTCGGCACCACGGTGGACGACCTCATTGGCGACGACGTACCGGAGATCAAGCGCCGCACAAACTCAGGAGCCCGTCAGCTGACCGCCCTCTTCGTGGCGTGCATGGTCTGCTGGCTCTTCATGGAGATCTCCATCACCGGAAGATGTTGGGACCTAAGCCCGGTATTCCGCTCTCAGCTCTGGCTCTGCCTCGATTGTGCCGTGCTCGGGGCCTACCTCGTCATAATCTATCTCTTTTACCAACTCCGAAAGCGTCTTAATGTGAAGAACACCTACTACGACATAATTAATTACATCAGCGAGCACCCCGCGAGAGACGACGCTCGAGGGACAAGACTCACCAAGAAGGTTGCCCTTCACGGCTACGTTATGATTGGGAGCATGTTTGCCCTCGCGATACTTAGACTCATCTCGTGCCTCGAGGCAGTTCCACTGCCGGTTGCCCTGGCAGCCAGCCTTGGGATGGGAGCGTGGTATACCATATCGATGCGAAGACTCCAACACGAAGGTGGTCCCGTCGATCCCCCGCTCCCACCACAGCGCTAACAACAGGCTTTTTTGTCACGCCGAAAGGCTCATTTCCAGTTGTAGGTCGTTTTTCACGTAAAGCCCAAGTACTACCAAGAAAGTAGCATTTTCTGACCTGCACTTTTCTCAGCCACTTTTCGCCCCTACTCGACCTCCCCACGAAAAACAACCTACAACCCGTTTCCGGGTTATAGGACAAAAAGTGTGCTATCGAAGCGGCCGTCTGCGCAGGCAGGCGGCCGCTTCTCATGTGTTTATATCTCTCGCCCCGTTTTTAGCACTCGGACAGAAAGTGTGCTGTCCCGACCGGCGTCCACGCAGGCGG
>CASEHX010000027.1 GCA_949287905.1 uncultured Olsenella sp. | reverse complement strand
GGCCTTCTCCAGCGCCGCGACGGCGGCGTTCAGGGCGTCGGCGGCGGCGTCGACCGCGTCCTGGCTGTCGGACCCGAGGGCGTCCCTCGCGTCGGCGAGGGCGGCCTCGACCTTGGCCCAGGACTCGGCGGTGTAGTCGTCGGCCTTCAGGGCCTCGGCGGCCTCGATGGCGGCGTTCAGGGCGTCGTAGCTCGGCTTCTCAGGCTCGGGGCCGGGGCCGGGCTCCTCGGCCTTCTCCAGCGCCGCGACGGCGGCGTTCAGGGCGTCGGCTGCGGCGTCGACGACCTTCTGGTCGGTGGACTCGAGGGCAGCCTTCGCGTCGGCGAGGGCCTCCTCGACGGCGGCCCAGCTCTCGGCCGTGTAGTCGGACTCGGTCAGGGCCTCGGCGGCCTTGATGGCGGCCTCGAGCTTGGAGGTATCAACGTCCTCGCCGGGGCCGGGCTCAGGAACCTCGGTCTCAACGAAGCGCAGGGCAGCGTAGGCCTTGTTGATGGCAATCTTGGCCTGCTCGACGGTCTCGCTGTCGGGCGTGCCCGCGAGGAGCGTCTTTGCGGCCTCGATGGCCTTGGCGTACTCGGCCCAGGTCTCCGCAGTGAAGTCGTCCTCGTTCATCGAGTCAAACACGTCGACGAGCGCCTGGAGGCCCTCGGTGTCGGCAGCGGTGTTGCCGTTCACGAGACGGATCTCAGCGGCGGAGCCAAAGGTGATGTTGCCGTCGTGCTGGCTCTCGGTGGCGACGAGCCTCACGGCCACGGCGTCAACGGCATCGAACTCGACGGTCTTAACCTGGTTGTTCTTTGCCCAGGTGCCGGAGGCAACGCTCTCCCACTCGCCGTCGGCGGTCTTCTTGACCTGGATGTCATAGCCGGTGATGAGGCCGTTGGTGCCGGAGGTACGCGGCGTGTACTCAAAGCCGGCGATGGTGATCGGCTCGCCGTCCTTGGTGGACAGCTGGATCCAGTGGCTGTTGACACCGCTGTCCGCGCACTCGTCACCGGCCCACTTGGTGTGCCAGATGGTGCTGGTGTTGCCGTCGAGGACGTTGGCGGCGGGACCCTCGCTGCCGCTCGTGGACTGCTCGGAGCAGGCGGTTGCGGTGAGGAGGGCGTTGTTGATGTAGTCAAGGCTCACTGCCTCGACGACCACGAGGCCGTTGATGGCCTCCTGGAGAGAGGCGGCATAGCCGTCGACGACGGACTGCTGCGGGGCGAGAAGTTCGTGGTCGATGGACTCGACGACCTTCTCGAGGGCGGCGATGGACTCGTCGGTGTACGCGGTCTTGTCGAGGTTGTTCACGTACTCGAGGTACTTGTCGACGAGCGTGTAGTCGGCCGGGTCAAAGCCGGCGTTGTCAACGATCTCCTTGACCGGCGCGAGAGCGGTGGCGACCTCGTCAGCCGTGGGGTTGATGTCGTTGATGACGGCCTTTGCGGCAGCCATGGCGTCGTCGAAGTTGGCGGGACGATCCGCCTCGTCGATCGAGTAGGCAACCTGGACCTGCGTGTAGAGGTCCATCGTGGAGATGAACGCCGTGGTGGAGACGCTGTCCGTGTTGGACGTGGTCACGTAGATGTCGTTGACGTAGCCCTCGAAGGCGTCGGTCGCGGATCCAACGTAAGCCAGCGGGAACATGTTGGTGGCGTGAACCTGGCCACGAGTGCCGGTGCCGATGGTCCCAATAAGCTCGCCGTTCACGAAGAGCGCGGTGGTGTTCTGGACGTTCTTGAACTCGAGCTCGACCCACTCGCCCACGGGGAGGGTGTAGTCGAAGCTGAAGTCATAGCCCTCGCGGGAGATGCCGACCTTGCCGGTATCACCCTGAACGGCCTTGATCTGGCCGTACGCGGACTCAAAGAGCACCTGGTCCTCGCCGGAGGCGGAGGTGCGCATGACCTTCACGCGGAGGTCGGAGCCCAGGCCGAGGGTCTCGATGTTCTCGAGCTTGGCGTAGGACTCGCCGCCGTTGAGCTTGAGGGCGCTCGTGTACTCGAGGTCCTCGACGGTGGCGTTCTTGAGCTCGGACACGCCGCGATCCATGCCGGAGGCGTCGGCCTTGTCGTCGAGGCCGAGCTGGACGTAGGTGCCGTCCTCGTTGGCGGTCTGCTCGTAGCCCTGGCTGGCGTTGGGGGCGGTGCCGAGGTCGGCCATGACCTGCTGCGCCTCGGCCATGCTCATGGCGTCGGCCGGCTTGCCCCAGGTCTTGGCGCCATAGAGGCCCATGGACTGGTAGATGCGATCGTAGATGTCGTACTCGGACATGCCGAGCTCCTGGCGGTCGATCATGTCGTTCCAGGCCGCGTACATGCCGCCGACCATCTGCGGGTCGCCCGCGGGGATGGTGACGCTACCTTGCGTGTTGACGGCGCCGTTGTACATGGTGCCAGCGTTCAGGTAGTCGTAGTAGTACGTGGCGCCCGGGACGATGTAGTACTGGCCGTCATCGCAGTAGATGAGCTCGTAGCCGAGGTCGTACATCTCCTTCATGTTGGCGTAGCCAGCGTTCCAGAGAAGGACCTGGGCATCCTTCGCGCTCGTCACAATGGAGTTGTTGCCGCTGTAGTTGGAGAGGCTGCCCCAGACGCGCGGGATGGAATCCGTGTTATGGAGAATGTACTCCGAGAGGTCGTTCACAAAGCGACGATACGCGGTGCCCGTATCCTGGAGGTTCTCACCGTTGACCGCGTGATCACCGATGCCGGACACGTTGAACTCGTCGGCGCCGATGTTGATGTACTTGGCGTCGGAGAAGGCGCCGCCCTCACCGGTGTACTCGCCCCACAGCATCTCGGCAAGAGCGAGAACCTCGTCATAGCGGTTGAGGATGTCGAGGTGGTCGCGGTTGCGGTGCCGCATCACGCCATAGGAGAGGTCGTCGAAGACCTTGGTGATGGCCAGGGAGTGGGCCGGGAGGTCAATCTCGGGCGAAATGTTCATGCCGAGCACGCCAAAGTACCTGACGAACTCCTTGAACTCGGCCTTGGTGTAGTAGAGGTCCGTGCTCGTGAGGTCAGCCTGAGCAGTGTGCTCAACACCAGCAAACTCGTAGGTCTCGCCGGCCTTGACATCAGACTCCATGCGGAAGCCGGAGTACGCGCCCTTCTCGGGATCAGCCGGGTCGATGCCGTCGGCAACGTACTGCTCGATGGGGATGTAGTTGTCGTTGAGGTGGATGTTGAGGTCGTTCATCTTGTAGTAGGTCATCTGACGGCAGAGCTTGTAGAGGCTCTCCATCGTGAAGGTCTTGCGACCCACGTCAAGGATGAGACCACGGACCGAGTAGAGCGGGTAGTCGCGGGCCTCGCCCTGGGCGACGGAACCGTTGCCCTGCTCGAAGGCCTGGAGCAGCGTCTGAGCGCCCCAGTTGGCGCTCGTGGTGCCGTCCCACTCGGCGTCGTTGTTGGAGGCGGTCACGGTCACGCGAGTGCCGGTGACGGAGAGCTTGTAGCCCTCCTCGCCAAGGGCGATCATCTCGTTGGAGTCGTCCTGCGTGAAGACGATGGCGTTGTCCGCGCCGGCGGCGCCGCTCTTAGCGGTGAACTGCATGCCGGTGACGGCGGAGAGGTCGGAGGCGAAGAGGTCCACGACCTCCTTGAGAGCGTCAGTGGTGTAGATGATCTGCGTGCTCTCGTTGAGGGTGAAGGAGCCGGTGCCGCCATACCACTCGGAGAGCTCGGGGAGAATGACCGGGGCCTCGTTGCCCTGGTTGGTCTCACCCATGGTGCCCGGGATGGTGACGGTCTTCTCGACGAACTCGTAGGTACCGGTCTTGTTGTCGGTGATCTTGAAGGCAAGCTTCACGTTCTTGTTCACGAGCGGAGCGTTGATGTTGAAGTCGCCATCGACGACCTGCTCGTAGTCCGTGCCACGGTACTCAACGGTGTAGCCGTCAACCTCGGGCATGGAGACCGCGAGCTTGGCGTCGCCCTTCTCGGGGGCGGTAACGGTGATCTGGTCCGCAAGCTCAGCCGGGGACATGGGCGGCTCGCCGCCGTAGACCTCGAGCTCGTAGATGGACATGTTGCCCCAGGAGGTTCCTCCGTCGGGGTCGTCATAGGTGTTGTGCTCGATGTACAGACGGACGTAGCGGGCCTTCTGCACCGTGTCGAGCGTGATGGTCTGAGTCTTGGAATCAGGGCGACCGTCGTTATCGTAGACGGTCTTCCAGTCAGAGCTGTCCACGCCGGGAACGGTGTCGCCGGTGGCGAGGTCGACGTGATAGCCGTTTGCCTTGCGCATCTCCCAGTAGATGCGGATGTTCTTCACGTCGTACTCGGCACCGAGGTCGACGTAGATCCAGTGCGGGCCGCCATCGGCGCTGGCGGTGGCGTCAACGGCAGAGGCCCAGCGGGAGCTCTTGCTGGTGGTATCGCCGTCGACGGCCTTGTCGGCGCCGAGGGTGTTGGTCTCAGAGGAGTCGGCCACGGCGGTCTTGCCGCGAGCCACGTTCTCCTGCGGGTCCTGCGTGGGGCCAACGGGCTCCTCGGGATCAGTAGGCTCAGTGGACTCGGGAGCAAAGGCCTGGAACTCGAAGGCGGAAACGCTCGGATAACCAAACTGAGTGGTGACCTCGAGCTTGACGTAGCGACCAGTGGCAGGCTCGTCGAGAGTTACCTCGTTCTCCTGAACGGAGTTATCCGTCGTGGAGTAGACGGCGGTTCCCCAATCGTCAGTGCTGTTGGAGACGTACACGTTGTACGCAGAAGCGTAAACAGAGTCCTTCTCCCACAGTACGCGGAAGCTTCCGATGGTCTGCTCGGAGCCCATGTCAACATAGGCCCACTGCGGAGCCTTGGACTCCGTAGACCAGCGAGTGTCATCTTTGCCGTCAACGAGGTTGCTGGCGGGCATCGTCTGATACTCCGCAGACGCCGTTACGGGCTTACCCTGCAGCAGGTTAGTGCCCGCTGCCGAGGCCTCCCTCGGCGAGGTAAAGGTGAATGCGAACGCCATCACGGCCAGGACCATCACGGCCAGAAGCGCCCAGACACCCCCTCTGTGCTTGATACGTTCGTGCATTCGAACCCCTTTCTCCAAGGACCCTGGCGTCCCGATAGACAGCAGTGCCCACGAAACAGCCTGATTCGGAGTAACTGTATCCGAGACAGAAGCTCCACAATTTGTGAAATTCAGCCTGAATTAGGGTATCTACGTGCACGTTCATCTATTTCAAAGAGAGCTGTCGTGGTATCGATTCCTTGAGACCACGGGGTTGTTCTTCTAACAAGTCTGCACGTAAAAGGTGTTGTTTCTCATGTTCGTTCATAGACCAAATCTGGTCGCAGCTCATTTTGACTTCACAAATTTATGTATATGGACGGTAGGGGTTTTTAGGCGAGCGTACGCGAATCCCTCCTGAACGGTAATTTGAGCACTTCGCTGACGCTCGACGTGACCCTGGTTATCTTTGTCGACAAATGCCTCTAATCCGGATCTCAATGTTTAGCCTTTCGAACACGTCTCGTGTGACCTTGGGTATTAGTGCTTACTGATCCTGAGCTTTGGTTTTATTCATCATTCTCGTTGAAAGCCCCCGCATACTGTTTGTTGCAATCCATCTTGGTCGAATTCTTGGTCGTTTGTTCGGTGACCTAACTATCGTCAAAACACATAGGATTGGAGCTTTCAGCCGTCGCCTTCCAACACAAAGAACGTCCCGCCTCCTGAGGACACTCGTCACTCAGATAGGCGGGACGTGAGAAGAACGCTGTGAGTTATTCTAGACTACAAGAGGTGCCTCTCGCTACTTCTTGACCTTGCCGTTGCGGACGGCCCACTTGCGGCGCTCGATCTCTGAGAGCAGGCGCTTGCGCATGCGGATGCTCTTAGGGGTGACCTCCACCAGCTCGTCATCCATGATGTACTCGAGCGCCTCCTCAAGCGTAAAGGTGCGCGGAGGAGTGAGCTGCACCGCGATGTCGGCCGTGCTCGAGCGCTGGTTGCCAAGGCTCTTCGTGCGCGCGATGTTGACGACCATGTCACCGGGCTTTGAGCGCTCGCCCACGAGCATGCCCTCGTAGCACTCGTCACCAGGCCCCACGAACAGGGCACCGCGCTCCTGGAGCGTGCCGAGCGCGTAGGCGACGGCCTTCTCAGTGCTCATGGAGATCATGGCACCGTTCTGACGCACGCCAATCTCGCCCGCGTAGGGACCATACTCGAGGAACGTGTGATAGAAGACGGCCTCGCCGTGGGTGACGTTGAGGATGCGGTTCTTGAGGCCCATGATGCCGCGCGTGGGGATCTTGAACTCGAGGTGGGTCTGCGTGAGGCCGGCGTCCATGCTGGTCATGGTTCCACCAGCGTTGCCAAAGACCTCGATGACCTTACCGGAGTACTCGCCGGGGCACTCCACCACGGCCTGCTCGACGGGCTCGGTGAGGTTTCCGTTGGCATCCTTCTTGAAGAGCACGCGCGGACGTCCCACCTGGAACTCAAAGCCCTCGCGGCGCATGGTCTCCATGAGCACGGAGAGGTGCAGGATGCCGCGGCCGGCGACCTCCACGCCCGTCTTGTCGGGGAGCTCCTCGATGCGCATGGTCACGTTGTTCTCGCGCTCCTGCATGAGGCGCTCCTTGAGCTGGCGACCACCCACGATGTCACCCTCACGACCAACGAGTGGAGAGGTCGACGGCTCAAAGACAACGGAGAGCGTGGGCGGGTCGATCTCGATGGGCTCAAGCTCCACCGGGTTCTCGGGATCGGTGTAGACGTCGCCAATGTCCGTCGAGTCAACACCGACCACGGCGGCGATGTCTCCTGCCTGCGCTTCCGAACATTCCTTTCGACCAAGATAGTCGAAGGTGAACAACTGCTTGACCTGGCTCATGGCACGACTGCCATCGTTCTTGACCACGAGAATCTTGTCTCCGGCGTGGATGGTGCCCGAGTAGATGCGACCGATGCCGATTCGACCAACGTATTCGGAGTGGTCGATGGTCACACACTGCATCGCCAAAGGACCGTCCACGTCGACATCCGGCGCAGGAAGCTCATCGACGATCATGTCGAGCATGGGGAACATGTCCTGATTGCCGTCCTCGGGCTCCAGGCGGGCGAAGCCGTTCACGGCGGAGGCGTAGATGACGTGTTCCATCGCAAACTCGAGCTGTTCGTCTGTGGCGCCAAGGTCTGCCATGAGGTCGAGGGAGTCGTTGACGACCTCCTCGGGGCGCGCGCCGTCACGGTCGATCTTGTTCACCACGATCATGATGGCAAGGCCGGCGTCGATGGCGTGACGCAGGACGAAGCGCGTCTGGGGCATGGGTCCCTCGGCGGCATCGACCAAGAGGAGGGCGCCATCGGCCATGCGCAGGACGCGCTCGACCTCGCCGCCAAAGTCCGCGTGACCCGGGGTGTCGATGACGTTGATCTTCACGCCCTTGTATTCGATGGAGATGTTCTTGGCCAAGATGGTGATTCCACGCTCACGCTCTTGGTCGTTGGAGTCGAGCACACGCTCCTGTACCTGCTGGTTCTCTCGGAAGGCATCCGTCGCCTTGAGCATTTGGTCGACCAAGGTGGTCTTTCCGTGGTCAACGTGGGCGATGATCGCGATGTTTCTGATGTTCTCCTGGCGCATTTGTCCCTCTCGGTCTCATCTGTTCGCACTATTCGGCAACCGGTGCATTATACAGCGCAAACGGAGATCGTGCGGGAACTTCGCCCAGCTCATCGCAATGACCAGAACTCGGGCACGGGTCACACGGGCGTCTCTACAGCAGGGGGTCAACCTCTCCCGCTGGAGCCGGGTCCGTCCAGGAGAAGCCGTCTCCCGAGCCCTTGCCGTCGACAAGGGAGTAGGCGGAATAGCTGCGGTAGCCGCGCTCGCCAAACTCGAGCAGCAGGGCATCGGCAAAGCCCTCGTCCTCGAGCTCAACGGCGCCCTCGTACACAAGCGCATACCGCTTTGCGCCAGCCACCTCGCCCACACGTGCGCGGGCGGCCTCCAGACAGGCCTCAGGGCCGTCATCCTCAAACTCGTAGCTCTTGACCTCTCCAGAGGAGGTCTGGACAGCAAGAAGGACGCCAAACGGCTCTCCAGCGGCGAGAAGGTCCAGTGCGTCACCCATGAGCGTGCTTGCGAGCTCGTCGGTCTCTGACGATACGCCGTCCAACAATTCCTTCTGATCAGCCATGGTTCCTCCCGTGTGCCTTTACAGCCGAGATGATACCCCAATCCCTCGTCTGTCCCGAAGGCGGAGGGCCCCGGGCCCCTGGGGAGAGCCCGGTATGAAAAACGCCGGGGCCTAAAAGGCCTCGGCGTTCAATTCTCTGGTGGAGACGATGGGGTTCGAACCCACGACCTCAGGCTTGCAAAGCCCGCGCTCTCCCAGCTGAGCTACGTCCCCGTATGGGCCGACAGCGCGTCGGAATATAATAATCGCCCCAGCGGCGACTCGGCTAACGCTGGGGCGACTATTGTCAGGAAGTGGTGGGCCTGACAAGGTTCGAACTTGTGACCTCCCGGTTATCAGCCGGACGCTCTGACCAACTGAGCTACAGGCCCAACGCAAGGAGATATATTACACAGGCCTCGCCCGCGGGTCAACGACTTTTTTACAAATTCTGTCCTAATTCGTTTCTGGCCCCCATCCTTCTGTTAGCAGGCTGGTCTATCGGGTAGGATAGGCGGGCAGAGAAGAGGAGGTTACGTGGCACTGAGAAGAATGGACATAGAGGGAGTCGTTGTCGGCGAGGGCCCCATCGCCTCGCTCGTCATCCTGAGAACGCATGAGTCCCTTGGGTCTTGTGAGCCTCTCCAGCTGCCCATTCGCATCGGCACCGTTGAGGCGACGGCCATCACCATGGGCGTTGGAAGCCGAACCTCCGGACGCCCTCTCACGCACGACCTTCTCAGGTCCGTCATCGACTCCCTGGGGGCGCGAGTCAACGAGGTCCGAATCACCTCTGTCGAGGGCACGACCTTCTTCGCTCAGATCGACATCCTCACGGCTGACGGAGCGCACGTTCTCGTGGACTCCCGGCCCTCTGATGCCATCGCGCTCGCGGTGAGAACCGATACCCCCATCTTCGCCGAGGACTCCGTCCTCTCAACGGCTGCCCTCCCGGACTTCAAGGGAGTCGAGGAGCACGAGAGACAGCAGGAGCTCGAGGAGTTCCACAACTTTGTGGAGAACCTCTCGCCTGAGGACTTCAACGTTCCTCACGGCGAGCAGGACTGCGAGTAACACCTGCCTGATTCAGCCTGTTTCTCGTTGGTTGGTTGTTTGGTCGTTCGAAAAAGCCACTGAACAAACTGCCCAGACTCAAACAAGAAGGGCCCCTCACCAGCGTGAGGGGCCCTTGTTCGTTACTCCTCGTCGTCGAGGAGGTCCTCGTCTATGACTTCCTCGTCACCGAGGTCGACGCTCTCCGCCTCTTCGGCGTCCTTCGCTCCCGCAGCGGCAAGGTCAAGCACACCCTGTGCCTCGTCATGCTTGGGGGCCTTCTTCTTGCGGGCCACCATGCGGGCGACGGCGCTCACGTGGTCGCCATCGACCATGTTCATGACCTTGACGCCCTGGGTGGATCGACCAAGTCGACTAACCTCATTGGCCTTCACGCGAATGACCACGCCCTCGCTGGAGACGATCATCAACTCGTGCTGGGGACCGACCACGCGGCACGCCACGAGGTTGCCCTTCTTGGCGGTCATCGCGATCGTGTAGACGCCCTGGCCGCCACGCTTGTGCTCCGGGTACTCGGAGACGGGCGTGCGCTTGCCGTAGCCGTTCTCGGTGATGACGAACAGGTCGCCGTTTCCGTTGGTGATCTCCATGCCGAGCATCTTGGCGTCGCCCTTGAGCGTGATGCCGCGGACGCCGGAGGTGTTGCGACCCATCGAGCGAGCCTCGGACTCGTCGAAGAGGATGGCCTTGCCGTCCGTGGAGACCAGGATGACCTTGTCACCCTCGCGCACGCGGCGCACGTTCACCAGCTCGTCGCCCTCGCGCAGGTTGATGGCGATGATGCCGTCCCTGCGGCTCTTGTCGTACTCGCTCATGGCCGTCTTCTTGACCATGCCGGAGCGGGTGGCGAACATCAGGTACTCGTCCGCAGGGAACTCGCGGCAGGTGATGACGGCCGCAGGGTGCTCGCCCTCGGCGAGGCTGAGCACGTTCACGATGGCCGAGCCGCGGGCATGGCGGCTGCCGATGGGCAGCTCGTGGACCTTGAGGCGGTACACCTTGCCAAAGTTGGTGAAGAAGAGCACGTAGTCGTGAGTGCTTGCGACAAAGAGGTCCTCGACGAAGTCGTTGTCCTTGAGCGAGAGACCCTGGACGCCCTTGCCGCCGCGCTTCTGGGAGCGGTAGGTGGCGACGGGGATGCGCTTGATGTAGCCGGTGTGGGTGATCGTGACGACCATGTCCTCGTCGGCGATGAGGTCCTCCACGTCGAGGCTCTTCACGGCGCCGCCGATCTCCGTGCGGCGCTTGTCGCCGTACTTCTGCGCGATCTCTCGCATCTCGTCCTTGATCACGCCCAGGATCTTCTCCTCGTGGGCGAGAAGGTCCTCGTAGTAGGCGATGGCACGACGAAGGCCGGCCAGCTCCTCCTCGATCTTGTCACGCTCGAGGCCGGTGAGGCGGCGCAGGCGCATCTCGAGGATGGCCTGGGTCTGCTCGGGCGTGAACCCAAAGCGCTCGATGAGGCGCTGGGAGGCCTCGGTGTCCGTCTGCGAGGAGCGGATGATGTGGATGACCTCGTCGATGTGGTCGAGGGCCATGAGGTAGCCCTCGAGGATGTGCGCACGGGCCTGTGCCTTCTTGAGGTCATGGCGGGTGCGGCGGGTGACCACGTCGACCTGGTGGTCAACGTAGTGACGAAGGATCTCCGGCAGGGAGAGGCACTTGGGCACGCCGTCCACGAGTGCGAGGTTGTTCACACCGAAGGTGGTCTGCAGCGAGGTGAACTTGTAGAGGTTGTTGAGGACGACCTCGGGGACCATGCCCTTCTTGAGCTCGATGACGAGGCGGATGCCCTTCTGCGTGGACTCGTCGCGCATGTCGGAGATGCCCTCGATGCGCTTCTCGTTGACGAGCTGGGCGATCTTCTCCTGCAGCGTTCCCTTGCTCACCTGATAGGGGATCTCGGTGAAGACGAGGCGGCTGCGGCCGGTCTTGGTGGACTCGACGTGTGCCTTGGCGCGGATGGTGATGGACCCGCGGCCGGTCTCGTAGGCCTGACGGATGCCGTCGGTGCCCATGATGACCGCGCCGGTGGGGAAGTCCGGACCGGGCATGACCTGCATGAGCTCGTCGACCGTGATCTCCGGGTTGTCGATGAAGGCGCAGGTGGCCTCCACGGTCTCCGCGAGGTTGTGCGGCGGGATGTTGGTGGCCATGCCGACGGCGATGCCGGAGGAGCCGTTCACCAGCAGGTTGGGGAAGCGGGCGGGCAGCACCTCGGGCTCGGCGAGCGACTCGTCGTAGTTGGGTTGCCAGTCGACGGTGTCCTTCTGGAGGTCGCGCAGGAGCTCCATGGCGGGCTTGGCCAGGCGGCTCTCCGTGTAACGCATGGCCGCGGCGCCGTCGCCGTCGATGTTGCCGAAGTTGCCGTGCCCGTCGATCAGCGGCGTGCGCATGGAGAACCACTGGGCGAGACGAACCATGGTGTCGTAGACGGCGGAGTCTCCGTGCGGGTGATACTTGCCGATGACCTCGCCGACCGTCCACGCACTCTTCTTGTGCGGGCGGTTGGGGAAGATGCCGGACTCGTTCATCGCGTAGAGGATACGGCGGTGGACCGGCTTGAGGCCGTCGCGCACGTCCGGGAGGGCGCGTGCGGTGATGACGGACATGGAGTACTCGATGAAGCTCTGCTTCATCTCGGAGCCAAACTCGCTGATCTGGAGGCTGCCGCCGTTGATGTCGGTCTCGCCGGCGTCCTCGCCGCGGGTGTTGGCGCCAAAGCTCTCCTCGAGCTCCTCGTCGTCGACGTCCTCGTCCTCCTCGGACTCCTCCTCGACGTAGACGTCGGCGCCGTCGTCTGCCTCGGCGCGGGCGAGCAGGCGCCTCAGGTCCTCGGGCATGCCCTCGGTGTTGTTGTTCTTCTCGTCTGCCACGTATGGCCTTTCTCTGGGTGATTCAAAAGGGGACAGACCCCTTTTGAATCATGGGTTCGATGATTCAAAAGGGGTCTGTCCCCTTTTGAATCATCCCGTCAGGGTGTTAGGCGTCGAGGAAGCGGGCGTCGTGCGCGTGCTTCTCGATGTAGGTGCGGCGGTACTCCACCTGGTTGCCCATGAGCTCGCGAACCGCGCGGTCGGCCATGGCGGCGTCCTCGATGGTCACGCGCTGCAGGATGCGCGTCTTGGGGTCCATCGTCGTGGAGGCCAGCTGCTTGGGGTCCATCTCGCCGAGACCCTTGTAGCGCTGGACCGAGTAACCCTTGCGACGACGGCCCGAGCCCTTGATGGCTGCCTGGGACTTGCCGTCGGACTCGTCCTCCTCGTTGGGGTTGAGGCCGAGCTCGCGGATGGAGCGGTTGAGGATCTCGTCCTCGGGCGTCTTGCCGTCCGGGTAGACGTAGTGGATCTTGTTGCGCACCTTGATGCCAAAGATCGGCGGCGTGGCGATGTAGACGTAGCCGGCGTCGATGAGCGGGCGCATGTACTTGTAGAAGAAGGTCATCAGCAGGATGCGGATGTGCGCGCCGTCGACGTCGGCGTCCGTCATGATGATGATCTTGTGGTAGCGGGCCTTGGAGATGTCGAAGTCCCCACCCTCGCCGGAGCCGGTGGTCACGCCGGTGCCGATGGCGGTGATGAGGGCCTGAATCGTGTCGGAGGAGAAGGCGCGGTGGTCCTGCACGCGCTCCACGTTGAGGATCTTGCCTCGCAGGGGCAGGATGGCCTGGATGTCACGCCTGCGGCCGTCCTTGGCCGAGCCACCTGCGGAGTCGCCCTCCACGATGAAGAGCTCGGTCATCTCGGGGTCGCGCACCGAGCAGTCCGCCAGCTTGCCGGGAAGCGCCGCGCTCTCGAGCAGGCTCTTGCGGCGCGTGGCCTGGCGGGCCTTCTGCGCGGCGAGACGCCCCTTGGCGGCCTGGCTCGCCTTCTTGAGAATCTCCTTGGCCTGGTTGGGGTGCTCCTCGAGGTACTCGGACATGCCCTGGGAAACCACGCGGTTCACGAGCGTGCGCATGTAGGAGCTGCCGAGCTTGGCCTTGGTCTGACCCTCGAACTGCGGGTCGGGGAGCTTGACGGAGATGACCGCCGTGAGACCCTCGCGGATGTCGTCGCCGGTGAGGTTGGCGTCCTTCTCCTTGATGATGTTCTTGGCGCGGCCGTAGTCGTTGATCACCTTGGTGAGGGCCGTTCGGAAGCCCTCGAGGTGCATGCCGCCCTCCTCGGTGTAGATGTCGTTGGCGAAGGAGAGCGTGTGCTCCGAGTAACCGGTGTTCCACTGCATGGACACCTCGACCTCGCCCATCTGGGACTCGGGGGCGTCCGCGGCGGAACGACCCTCGATGTAGATCGGGCGTGAGAGTCCGGGCAGGATGTCCTTCTCGTTGTTGAGGAACTTCACGAAGTCGATGATGCCGCCGGCGTAGCAGAACTCGTCCGTGCGCGGCGTGAGCTCGCGCTCGTCAACGAGGACGATCTTGAGGTTCTTGTTGAGGAACGCCGTCTCCTGCAGGTGGTCGTGCAGGGTGTCGTAGCTGTAGGTGGTGGTCTCGAAGATCTCCTCGTCCGGCCAGAACGTGATGGAGGTTCCGGTGGCCTTGGAGGTGCCCACGACCTTCATCTTCTGCACGGTCTTGCCGCGCTCGAAGACCATCTCATAGATCTTGCCGTCGCGCTTGACCTGCGCCACGAGCTTCTTGGAGAGGGCGTTGACGACGGAGACGCCAACGCCGTGCAGACCGCCGGAGACCTTGTAGGCGTTGTTGTCGAACTTGCCGCCGGCGTGCAGGATGGTGAGAACAACCTCGAGCGTGGGAATCTTCTTGACGGGGTGCTTCTCCACGGGGATGCCGCGGCCGTTGTCGTCAACCGTGATGGAGTTGTCCGGGTGGACCGTCACCTTGATCTTGGAGCAGAACCCCGCCATGGCCTCGTCAACGGAGTTGTCCACGATCTCCCACACCAGGTGGTGGAGACCGGAGGCAGACGTCGTGCCGATGTACATACCCGGGCGCTTGCGCACCGCCTCGAGTCCCTCGAGAATCTTGATGGAATCTCCACCGTAATCGTTCTTCTTTGCCACGCTCACATCCTCTCACCGAGGGTTACACACACAACCCAAAGGAGTCATTATCACGGTGGCCGTTACCAAAAACGGCATAACCTAAAGGATGATAGCGCTTGTGAGGCTGTGAGAGGCGCTCTGAGGGCGCTCTCAACAAATTAGCTATGTTCTTGCTTTTGCACTCTGAGAGAGACTCTCATCGCCTGAGAAACGCTTTCCCTCAGCCTTTCCGGCAGTGACGAGCAGAGCCCCTCGACGCTGCTCTCCTCCTCGGCCGAGAGCTCCGGCAGCGGGCCCTTCCGCGGAGAGGGGTGCGAGGGCTCCTCGCGTCTCGCCGCCTTCCTCTTGGAGAGTCTGAACTCTATGCGCGAGAACCTGAGGCCGGCACTCGCAAGGCGAGCCAGATACACCTCGTGGTTCGCCGAGAAGTCGGTCCTGAACGAAGGGGAGTCGACGTAGACGGTGAGCTCCGGGTCCCGCGCGCCGCGGCGGGGCTCCCCCACGTACACCCCCGTGGTGTGGGCGCGCTCCACGTCTCCGTTAACCCTGTTCCAAACCACGAACACCGCGTTCTGAGACTCCCTCTCGCCCGTCGTGGCGAGCCGGTCCATGACCTCTTCCAGCAAGGCCCCGGCTTGGGCGGTTCCTTGTTCGCGGCGACGAACTTTGTCGACTATTTCGTCACTCACCAAAGCTCACCACCTCGGAAGACTCAAGAATGTTGTGCGAGAAGTAACCAAGGTTGGTCGTTGTTATGAGCGTTTGGATACCCCTGCCCACGAAGTCGACCACGGCCGCGCGACGCCGCTCGTCGAGCTCGCTCATGACGTCGTCGAGCAGAAGGACCGGGCGGTCCCCCAGGATCTCCTCCGCGAGCTCGACCTCCGCCATCTTCAGGGCCAGCGCTATGGAGCGCTGCTGACCCTGCGACGCAAAGGCGCGGGCATCCCTCCCGGAGACGAGGAACTGGACGTCGTCCCTATGGGGGCCCACGCAGGTCTGCTGGCGCCTCAGGTCGTTCTCCCTGCCGGCAGCGAGGCGCTCGAGAAAGAGGTCCCTCAAAGACTCCCTATCGCTCTCGAGAGCCTCTTCCCCCAGGCTGCACACGTAACGACACTCCAGCGGCTCCCACGAGGAGATGGAGGCGTAGGCCTCCCCAAGCTTGTCCGCGAGGCGCGAGAAGAGCCTCAGGCGCGCGGACAGGACGGCGGACCCGCCCAGGGCGACGGAGGCGTCCCAGGCGGCGAGCAGCGAGAGATCCGGCCTCTCCTCCTTGAGGAGGCGGTTTCTCTGTTCCACGGCCCTCTGGTACTCGGAGAGGACCCTCGAGAAGCCGCTGCTGGCCTGACGACCAAAGCCGTCAAGCTCGTCTCTCCTCACCGACGCGCCGCGCTTGACGAGCGCAAGGTCGTCAGGGGAGAAGAGCACGGACATCAGGCTCTCCGGGACCTCGGATGCCTGACAGCGCTTTCCGTTTCTCGAGAAGCGCCGGGCGGGAGGCGCCGTCGTCACGTCGCAGCGGACGTCGACGACGCGGCCGTCTCCCTCGAGACGGGCGTCGATGCGCGCGGACTCGGCACCGTCGCGGACGAGCTGGCGCGGCGTGGGCTTCCTGAACGAGGAACCCGCCGTCAGAAGCTGGAGCGCCTCCACGGTATTGGTCTTTCCCGCCGCATTGGGCCCCACGAGAATGGTAACCCCCTCCGAGGGCCGAAGCTCGAGTCGCTCAAAGCTGCGGAAGTCCGCGAGCCTGAGCTCTTTGACGACGAGACCCATTCTCTAGGAGCCCAGGCGCATCGGCATGAGGAGGTAGAGGTAGTTGATCTTGCCGTTGCACTTGAAGATGCCCGGCTGGGCGGGCCCCTGCAGCTCCAGACGGACCTCACCGAAGTCGGACGCGGCGCTCATGCAGTCGAGCACGTAGTGGTAGTTGAAGCCGATCGTGAGCGTCTGCCCCTCAACCTTGCACGCCATGATCTCCGAGGACTCGCCCTGGTCGGGAGAGGAGGAGGAGAGCCTGACGAGCGAGCCCTCTGCATCCACATCCAGGCGGATGGAGGCGTTCTGCTGCGCGATCGCGGAGACGCGCTTGAGCGCGGCGGAGAGCTCCTGCGCGCCAAACGTCACCGCCGTGGCGCAGGAGGAGGGCAGGAGCTGGCGATACGAGGGGAAGTTGCCCTCGAGGAGCCTCGTCACGAACGTGGTCGTGCCGAACGAGAACACCGCCTGGCTCTGCGTCGTGGAGATGGACACCGTGTCCTCCATCGTGGGCATGGAGAGCACGTCGTGGAACACGGACCCCATGATGACCGAACAGAACGGCTCCTCGGGGGCAGCCTCGACGGTCGAGTCGCACACCGCAAGGCGGAAGGAGTCCGTGGCGACGAGCCTGATCGTGTTGTTCTCTACGGTGATCTGGATTCCCTGCAGGAACTGGCGGGTGGGCTCCTTGGAGGTGACGCGGTAGACCTTGTCGACCATCTTGGAGAGGAGGGCACTCGGGAGCTCGATCGTGCGCTCGGGCTCGATCTCGCTCCACGCCGGCCAGTCCCTGGCGCTGAGGGTGTTGAGCCTGAAGGTGGACTTCTCGCAGGAGATGGTCACCATCCGGCCGGACTCCTCGAAGGTGACGGCGGAGTCCGAGAGGGTCTTCACGATGTTGATGAGGATCTTGCCGGAGACCACGGTCTCTCCCGGCTCCTCAACGTTGGCCGCCACGACGTGGCGAATCGAGATCGAGAGGTTGTTGGTCTGCAGCTCGACGGAGCCGTTCTCAGCCCTGAGGTAGATGCCCGAGAGAATGGGGAGCGTCGAGTTGTTTCCCATGCCCTTGGAGACGACGGACAGGGCCTTCATGAGCGAGGACTGGCTTACGGTGAACTTCATCTGGGCCCTTTCTTCTAATAAGTAATAAGAGATAAAGACAGTAGTAGTAATAGGGACTGTAGAAAAGAAGACAACTTGGCTTCGGGCGAGGTCACAAGCACAAAGAAAGCTTGCTGAGAAGTCCCTGAGATTAGACACCGATGAACACGAGCGGAGGTTCCCTCAGAATTCTCTACACCCAGTGCCGACTTTTCTCCCCCTTTCTACAACCTTCCCACGAGGTTTTCTACATTCTCCTACACATTGCCGGTGATGCTCTCCTTCAGTTGCATGAGACGATCATAGAAGCTCTTGTCGTCCCTGCGGGCGTCGTCGACCACGCCGATGCTGTGCATGACCGTAGCGTGGCTCCTGCCCCCGAAGTGCTTGCCTATGTCCGCGAGCGTTCGGTCGCAGAGCTCGCGCGAGAGCCATATGCCCACATGACGAGCCTCCATGACCCCCTTGTTGCGCTTGTTGCCGATGAGGGTGAGGTGGTCGATGTCGTAGAACTTCTCCACGGCCCGCTGGACGTCCTCGATGGACACCGTTCGGCCCGCGCTCGGCCAGCACTCGCGCGCTATGGACTCGATCTCCTCCTTCTGGAGCTGCTCGCCTCGCTTCTCCGCGGCAGTGGCGGCGAAGAGGCAGCGCTGGCAGAAGCCCTCGATCACGCGGATGTTGGTGCCCGCGCGCTCGGCCATGTAGCTCTCTATCTCCTTTGAGACGGTTCCCGTGAGCCCCGCCACGTTCTCTCGGAGGGCGTCCTCGCGCATGCGCTCGCAGAAGGTCTCGATGAGGCGAAGCTTGAGCTCATAGCTCGGAATCTGGATGGGGGTGGTGAACCCGGCGGAGAGACGGCTCGTGATGCGCTCGTCAAAGCCGTCCTTGCCCATGCCGAGCTGAGCGGGGGTGCGGTCGGCGGCGAGCACGATCTGCTTGCCGTTTGCTATGAGCTCGTTGAAGGTGTCGAAGAAGAACCCGACGGTGCCCATCTTGCCGGTCATCTTCTGGATGTCGTCGATGATGAGGACGTCGATGTCGGCGTAGTTCTGTCTCAGGACCGCTGCCGCCGAGCGCTCCGAGTGGCGCATGGCCTCCGTGTAGTCGGTGATGAAGGAGGACGCGTCCCGGTACACGCACAGGCGCGAGGGGTCGTTCCTCGCGATGTAGTTTTGGATCGCGCGCAGCAGGTGCGTCTTGCCGAGTCCGCTCTTGCCGTAGATGAACAGGGGGTTGTAGGTGCTGTTCATGCCGTTGGCAACCTGGAGCGCCGCCTGGTAGGCGATGTCGTTCTCCTCGCCTCGGACAAAGCGGTCAAAGGTGAGCTTGGACGTCGTCGGGGAGATGTCCTCCACGAGGGGGTTGTTCCTCCTCCTCTTTGCCGCCGCCTCGCGCAGCGCGTCCACGCCTTCCTCGTCCCAGGTGTCCTCGGCGATCTTCTTTGGGATCGGCCCGTCCCATGTCGTCTTCTGCGAGGTGGTTGCCGCCGTCCAGCTGTCCACCTCCTCGCGAGACATCGTCGACGCCGGGCGCTGGGGGTTTGACTGGGCCGCCGGCGCGAAGTTCACGCTCAGGGTCATGGGCTCAAAGGCCGCCTGGGAGAGGCACTCCTCTATGAGCTCCGCGTTCTTGGAGATGGTCTTGAGGACGAGCCTCATGGGCGTCTCGATGGTCATGGTCGAGTCCGTCATGCTCTTCGGGGTGCATCCCCTGAGCATGGCGAGCATCGATTCGGGCAGGTTCTTGGTGGAAAGAAGGTCGAGGGTGTCCTGCCAGAGCGCCTCGGCGTCTGATTCAAGAGAGAATTCCATCTAGGTCACATTCCCGATTGTTGAAAACTGCGAGGCTCTAGTATAGCGATTGTTGACAACTTCTCGGGAACTCCTAGACGAGCGTTCTGCCGATGCCCGTCAGGTGGTACTTCTGGCCGACCTTCGTCACGATTCCCTGGGCCGCGAGCGCGGAGAGCGTCCTCGACCAGGTTGCCCCCGAGGACCCATAGGCTCGGACGAGGTCCGTTGGGCCCGCCGCCTCGTGCTCGGAGAGGTAGGACATGACCTGTGCCGACCTTTCATCGAGGTCTACCTGCGGAGTCACCTGGGGAGCCTGGGATGCGGGGGGCATGGAATACCCGCCCGCCGGCGCGTGCCAGCCCGTGGGCTGCTGCTGGGCCGGGAACGGCGGCCACTGGTTCTGGGGCACCTGCTGATAGGGCGCCTGCTGGTAGGGCTGTGGCTGGTAGGCCTGCGGCGGAAATGCCTGGTAGGGATGGGGTACCCATGGTTGTTGTACGTATCCCTCATGCTGGGAGGCATGGAGGCCCCCCTCGGTACCCTCGTCCGCCGAGGCTCCGGACACGGCGCGCGCGTCCTCCTTCGGCCTCGTGGAGATCGTGACGACGGTTCCCCCGGAGATGTTGTCCTCCACCTCGAGGCTCCCGCCCTTGTCGGTCATGTACTGCTGCACGTATGGAAGCCCGCTTCCCACGCCGCGGATGTATCGCTTCATCTCCTCGGTGGCGGAGCTCGTGCCAAACTCGAGTGCCAGGCGCTTCTCCTTGATTCCCGGACCCTGATCGGAGAAGCGGATGGTGTTTCCACCGTCGAGGATCGTGATGGTGGGTGCCTGGAAGTATGCGTGGATGAAGTTCTCCACGATCTCCCTTATGACCATGAAGGGAATGGTCCCGCCCTGCTCCTTCGAGAGGCGGCTGACCGTTGAGGTGATCTCTTCGAGATAGGAGCGGACCTCGCCGGGCTCTATCACGACGACGCGAGGGGCTGCGGCGGCATCGTCATACACCGCGATTCTCGCGGGATGGTTGACCTCGATCGACTCTGGGGAGGGTTTCTCCTGGTCCTGCTGCTCGACGAACGGGTAGAAGTCTCTGGCCATGTGCTCCCCTTTCAACATCCGTTCGTCATTTGTAGAAAACTTTTCGCTGAGAATTCTATCTGAATGAAAGTTTTCAACATCTGTATAACACTTGTCGATAACTCGGAAATAACAGTTGTTTGTGCTGGAAAATCATAGCATGGAGAAAGAACTATTTCGCCAATTGGAAAGATGAATCCAATTGTTTAGGAGCGAGGTGAAATGTTTTGGGGCGACCGTTTGTTTGGGGACAGCCCTCTTTCAGGTGGCTACCTGCGAAGTAATCGTGAAGATTGTCATCACAAAAAATTGACAGGGCCACGTTTTGCCCCTTACAATCTCTAGGCTATTTGCTCAATGTGGACGTTCATACCCAACCGGGAGGAATAGACATGAAGCGTACGTATCAGCCCAACAAGCGCAAGCGCGCCACCACCCACGGCTTCCGTGCCCGTATGGCCACGAAGGGCGGCCGTGCCGTCCTCGCTCGTCGTCGTGCGAAGGGTCGTAAGCGCCTCACCGTGTAGCGCTTCCCATGAGGACCATTAAGTCCAGGAGAGACTTCGAGCGTGTCTTTTCGCGGGGGAGGCGTCTGAACGACGCTCTCCTCCGCGTTCGTGTGCTTGACGTTGGAGAAGACAGCGACGGCCGCGTTGCGTTTGTCGCCGGAAAGAGGCTGGGCGGGGCGGTCTACAGAAACCGCTGCAAGCGCGTGCTGCGGGAGGCTTCCAGAGCTGTGGGCCTCCCTGTCAGGGGATACGACATTATCCTCTTTGCCACGCCCTCCACCCATGACAGCGCTCCGCAAGAGGTTGCCGTCTCCCTGGAAAGAATGCTCGAGAGGGCGTGTCGCTGATGGTCCTCGGCTCTCTGGGAGAGATTCCCTCGAGGGCCGCACGCGCTCTCATCCGCTTCTATCAGAAGCGGATTTCGCCGGCCCTGCCCGCGCGCTGCATATATGTTCCTACGTGTTCGCAGTATGCGTACAGGGCCATCGAGAAGTACGGTCTTCTCAGGGGCATGTCACTCGCGGTTCGCAGGATCTGCAGGTGCCATCCCCTTCATGCCGGAGGATATGATCCCGTTCCCTAGGGGGTTCGGGCCACGGAGGAACCATGTGGGAATGGTTTATTGACTTTCTAACGTCTGTGCTTTCGGGCATCGAGGGCATCGTTGGGGACTGGGGACTCGCGGTCATCGTCCTGACCATCATCATCCGTCTCATCCTCACGCCTCTCATGGCGCATTCCACGAAGTCGACGGCTCGCATGCAGGTCATGCAGCCCAAGCTCCGTGAGATTCAGGATCGCTATGCGGATGATCCCCAGCGTCAGGCGGAGGAGCTTCGCAAGGTCTACGCCGACATGAAGTTCAACCCCCTCGGCGGCTGCCTCCCCATCATCCTTCAGATGCCCGTCTTCTTCGGCCTCTTCTCGGTGGCGCGCGACATCTCCCAGCTCGACGCCAACGCGAGCTTCTTCAACATCCTCCCGTCCATCGCCACCTCGTGCGCGAACATGGTCGAGTCCGGAGACTGGGTGGGTGCCGCGCCCTACATCATTCTGAACCTGCTCTTTGGCGTTCTCACCTTCATCCCGATGGTCATGAATTCCTCCATGCAGGACTCCGCCCAGAAGACCCAGACCATGACCATGGGTGCCGTCATGGCGGTCATGATGCTCATGTTTGGCTGGGGCGTCCCCGCGGCCGTTCTTCTCTACTACGTGACCTCCTCGCTCTGGCAGGTCGTCCAGCAGCGCGTCATCACCAAGGGCGTGATGGACAAGGCCAAGGCCGAGGCTGAGGAGGCTGCCGCAAACAGCCCCGTTGAGGTCAACGTGGTGCGCCGCGAGAAGAAGCAGCGTCAGCACAAGAAGAACTAACAGCTGTTGATATCATATAAACAGTTCTAAGTTATATCTATTTCGGAGGATTTCATGACCGAGGATTTGGAAGAGGCGCAGATCGAGCCCGAGACCGGTCAGCTTGACCAGACCGAAGGCGCGTCTGACGACTTCTCTGAGATTCGCGACCATTTTGAGAGCGGCCAGGAGCTGACCGACGCTGAGATGGACGCCATTGCCGACCTCGCCGTTGGCTACCTCAAGGGCATCCTCGCCCTGTTCGGTGAGAATGACTGCTGCATCGACGAGTACGACGGCGAGAACGGCGAGCTGATTCTCGACGTGAACGGCGGCGATCTCGCCGTCCTCATCGGCCGCCACGGTCGGACGCTCGACGCCCTCCAGATGGTGCTCAACTCCCTCATGAGCAGTCGCATCAAGTTCTACTATCCTCTGGTCGTCGACATCGAGGGATACAAGTCCCGCCGCCGCAAGAAGATCGAGAGCATCGCGAGAAGCTCTGCAGCTCGGGCGAAGGAGCGCGGCGGAAAGGTCACCCTCGCCCCGATGAACGCCTATGAGCGCCGCATCGTGCATCTCACGCTCAGGGACGACGACGGCGTCGTCACCCACTCCGAGGGAGAGGATCCGGAGCGCCGCGTGGTGATCACTGCCGTTCGCTAGGCAACCATCCTTTGTATCGATGAGGGGGAGCTTCTTGTGAGCTCCCCCTTTCTCTGTGACAATTTCTTCTGACTCATGGCTTTTTGTCATTCTGGAGTAAACGATGCACGATCAACTCGTAACTCAGCTGCGCTCGGAACTTGACGGTTATCAGATCGAATGCGACGAGGAGAGGGCCGACCTGCTCGTCTCGTATCTTGAGCTTGTCATCGAGAAGAACAAGGTGCTCAACCTGACGCGCATCACCACTCCCCACGATGCCGTGACGCTGCACCTCGTTGATTCCCTGCTGCCCCTCTGCATGAAGGGACTCGGTCTCACCAGCAAGAGCAGTCTCCTGGACATGGGCACGGGAGCGGGCTTTCCCGGTGTGCCCCTCATGGTCCTCACGGGCGCGCGGGCCACGCTCGTGGACTCCGTGGGAAAGAAGGTGGCAGCCGTCAACGAGTTCCTCAGCGCTCTCTCACTCGATACTGGCATGGGAGTGCATGGGAGGCTCGAGGACCTCGCGAAGCAGTCTCCCCGTTCGCAGTCTCATGTCGTTGCCAGGGCTGTCGCCAAATGCAACGTCCTTATCGAGTATGCGACGCCCTTCCTCAAGAGGGACGGCATACTGATCATCGAGAAGGGGCGTCCGGACGAGACCGAGCTTCGTGAGGGAGAGAACGCCGCCAGACTCTGTGGCCTTGCCCTAGTTTCACGTGAAACCTTCGATCTCCCGAGAGATCTGGGCCACCGGGAGATCCTTCTCTATCAGAAGGTACGGGAGCCCAAGGTCAAGCTTCCTCGCCGGAACGGTCTCGCAAGGACCAATCCTCTCGGATGCTGAGCAACGGGCCTTTGACACGTGCAACCAACATCCGGGACGTTTCACGTGAAACGCCCCTTCTCATCCGAAGATGTTTTGGGTGGGGTCTGCCCGACGGCTCCAGAGGGACCAATCGCGTATGATTCTGTGGCAAGCAAACGAGGCTGAATCGGAGGACGCATGGGCTACAAGGACGTGAAACGGGGCCTTCCGCAGCGAGACGGCAAAGTCATCGCTGTCATCAACCAAAAGGGCGGCGTCGGAAAGTCGACCTCCGTGATCAATCTCTCGGCATGCCTCGGCGAGAACAAGAAGAAGATTCTCGTGATTGACTTTGACCCGCAGGGCAACTCGACGAGCGGATACGGGATAGAGAAGGAAGACCTCGAGAACGACGTGTATGACGTCATTCTTCACGGCTATCCAATAGAGGACGCGATCGTCGAGACCTGCGAGCCCAACGTGTTCATCGTGCCGGCGACGATTCAGCTGGCGACCGCGGAGATGGAGCTCGTCTCCCTCGAGCAGCGGGAGATGTTCCTCAAGAGAGCGATTGCCTCGATCAGGGACGAGTTTGACTACGTCTTCATTGACTGTCCCCCCTCGCTCGGCCTTCTCACCATCAATGCGCTCATCGCGGCTGACTCGCTCATCATTCCCATCCAGTGCGAGTACTACGCCCTCGAGGGGGTTGCGAAGCTTCTTGAGTCGATGGAGATGGTCAAGCGCCACAAGAATCCCGACCTCGAGATATTTGGTGTCCTCATGACCATGTACGACAGCCGCACGACGCTCTCGAAGCAGGTTGTGGACGAGGTCAGGAAGTTCTTTGGCAAGACGATGTTCAAGACGATCATTCCGAGGAACGTCAAGCTCTCGGAGGCGCCGAGCCATGGCCTTCCCGTCGTGAAGTACGCACGGGTGAGCAAGGGGTCGCTCGCATACATGAAGCTCGCGAAGGAGGTCGTTGCCCGTGGCTAAGAAATCAGGTCTCGGCAGGGGCCTTAGCATGCTCGTTGGCGAGGCCGATGCCGAGACGGCCGGAATGAGGCCCGACTCCACGCTTCCCATCGACCAGATCAAGCCGAACGAGGGACAGCCGAGAAAGGTCTTTGATCCCGGCGACCTCGCCGACCTCGCCGACTCCATCAAGCAGAACGGCGTCCTCCAGCCCATTCTGGTGCGCAAGGTTGGTGCGACGTATGAGATCGTCGCCGGCGAGCGGCGCTACCAGGCCGCTAAGCAGGCTGGCCTCAAAGAGATGCCGGTGATCATCCGTGAGATATCCGACGAGGACGTGTTCAAGCTCGCGCTCATCGAGAACCTCCAGCGCTCCGACCTGACCCCGCTCGAGGAGGCTCGCGGCTACAGGAAGCTCATCAAGGAGAAGGGGCTGACTCAGGAAGAGCTTGCGAGAGCCCTCTCCAAGTCTCGCTCGGCAATCACGAACACCATTCGTCTGCTCGACCTTCCCCCTGAGGTCCAGGAGCTCGTCGAGAGTGGTGCCCTGAGTGCCGGTCATGCGCGTGCGATACTCGCGGTGCCCGGCGAGGAGGGAAGGATCAGGCTCGCGCACAAGGTGGTTGAAGAGCGTTTGTCGGTACGGCAGACAGAAAGTCTCGCACCGTTGTTTTCTGTCACTGATGACGCTCCGAGGCCAACGAGGGCGCCGCTTCCGGCGTCGTACAAGCGGGCGGCCCGACAGATGAGGCTTGCCCTCGACACCACCGTGAAGGTGAGGTCGGTCCGAGGGAAGAACAAGATAGAGATCGAGTTTGCCGACGAGGACCAGCTTGCGCACATCGTTGACCTCCTCGCCGGCCCGGGGACGTGGTCCAAGTGATGAAAGGCATTCTGAGAACGGTTGTCGCGGCTGGCTCCGTAGCGGCACTCGGGGTCCTTGCCTACAGGGTCCTTCTCACGGACGAGGCCAAGGACGCCCTCCGCTCAAGCGTGAGCGAGGTGAAGAACTCCGTCGCGTCGGTCAACAGCGTCCTGGGAGACGAACGGGACAAGAGCGCTGAGGTTGCGGCAAACCAGAGGCGCACCCAGATGCAGTGGGAGTCGCTCGGGTTCTGACGTCCGTTTCATCACAAGGTTCTTATCGATACAAATAACACGCATGGGTTGACATGCGTGTTATTTGTATCTGCAGATATATACGACTTAAACAATTTGCGTGTTACTCCATGAGTGCCTTGTCGGATGCGGCCGCGGGAGCGTCTTGGTCCTGCCGCCGCAGGTCTAGCGCCCGCGCAGCACGCGCTGCTTGAGCTGCCCGCAGGCGGCGTCTATGTCCGCGCCGCGGGAGTCGCGGACCGTTGCCTCAACGCCCACGCGGGCGAGCGCGCGTACGAAGTCCTGCGCGCGCTCCGGGGTCGAGGGACGAAGCTTGGAGCCCTCGACCTCGTTGAGCTGGATGAGGTTCACATGGGCGAGCGTTCCCTCGCAGAAGTCGCAGAGCGCCTGGAGCTCGGACTCCGTGTCGTTGATGCCGCCGATGAGGGCGTACTCGTAGGTGGGGCGCCGGCCCGTCTTGTTCACGTACTCTCCCATCGCGTTGTAGAGGTTGATGAGGGAGTACTTGCGAACGCCGGGCATGAGGGCGTTTCTCGTCTTCTGAACGGCGGAGTGGAGGGACACCGCGAGGGTGAACTGCTCGGGCTCGTTGGCAAAGCGCATGATCTGAGGGATAACGCCGCACGTGGAGACCGTGAGGTGACGTGCGCCGATGCCGGCGCCCTCGGGCGAGTTGAGCTTCCTGAGCGCCGCGAGCGTTGCGTCATAGTTCATGAACGGCTCCCCCTGCCCCATCATGACGACGCTCGTGACCCTGGCGTTGAAATCGTCTCGTACTTGCATGACCTGCTCGTATATCTCGGCTGCCGTGAGGGAGCGCGTGAGGCCGGCTCCGCCCGTCGCGCAGAACGCGCATCCCATGGCGCACCCGGCCTGGGTGGAGACGCATACGGCGAGGCGGTTTCCCGAAGGCATGCCCACGCACTCGACGGACACGCCGTCGGTGAGGCGAAGCAGGTACTTGCGGCTGCCGTCGACGGAGCCCTGCCTCGCCACCTCCTCGAGCACACCGAGTGTGAGCCTCTTGGAGAGTTCCTCGCGCAGGGACTTGGGGAGATTGGTCATCTCGTCGAACGAGCGGGCGTTCTTCACCCACACCCACTCCTCGATCTGCTTTGCCCTGAAGGAGGGCTGCTTGAGCTCGGCGAGAAGATCGAGGAGGTCGCCGCGGGTGAGATCGTGAACGTCGCGAGGGGCGTCGTTGTGCGAGGAAAGCGTGGTACTTTGAGACGTCATCTGGACCCCTGTCGTGGGATGGGCTCTTTGGAGTATCCTCTTCGAGGAAGTACGAAGGTGAGTCTAGCGCATATGTGCCGTTGCAAAGGGGCATCGATGGACAGAGAACAGCTGATGAGCAAGCGCATCGTGGTCATCGGGGGAGGTTGGTCGGACGAGCGGGAGATCTCCATGAAGTCCGCCGAGGAGTGCCGCCGCGCCCTCGTAGATGCCGGCTTTACGACGGTTGACCTGCTCGATCTTGCTTCGAGGGACTTTGTTGCCCGCCTCGTGGGCGGCGCCTATGACGTTGCCTTCGTCGCGCTTCACGGCATGTACGGGGAGGACGGGTGCATCCAGGGCCTTCTCGAGATACTGCACATCCCCTACACCTTCTCCGGGGTTGCTGCCTCCGCCGCCGCCTCCGAGAAGCAGATGGCGAAGGCGATCTTCAAGGCGGCCGGCATCCCCGTTCCCGAGGGCATTGACCTCCCGTGCGGGGTCCAGCTTACGGACGACGAGCTCGACAGGCTCGTGGAGAGGGTCGGCTTCCCCATGTTCGTGAAGCCTGCGGCAAACGGCTCGAGCTTCGGCATCACGAGGGTGACCGAGAGGGCTCAGATCAACCCGGCCATCGCCCACGCGGGCTCCGCCGGCGGGCGTGTGCTCGTTGAGAGCTGCGTCACCGGAACGGAGATCACCGTGCCGGTGCTCGGCAACGAGAACCCCCACGCCCTCCCCATCGTGGAGGTTGTGACCGGCGCCGAGTTCTATGACCTCAAGGTGAAGTACGAGCCCTCCTCGATGCACCATGTCATCCCCGCGCGCCTGGAGCCGGGCGTGTACGTCCGGGCCCAGGAGCTCGCCGAGCGCGCGCACCGTGCCCTTGGCTGCCGCGGGTGCTCCCGAAGCGACTTCATCGTCACGGAGGACGGCGTGCCCGTCATTCTCGAGACCAACACCATCCCCGGCATGACCGCCGAGAGCCTCCTGCCCGACTCCGCGCGCCATGGTGGCATCGAGTTTCCCGAGCTCTGCACCAAGTTCGTCGAGCTGGCGCTCGAGGGCGCAGAGAAGCGCGGCTAGGTTATGGCGGAGGCCGTCACCAGCGTTGCTGACCTGATTGCTGATACGGCGTCGCGAGAGGTGCGGGAGCGCTACCTCACGCTCGCCGCGCGCGCCGCCTCGGCGTCGTTTGGACCGCTCGAGGAGGACGTGGTGGTCCTCGATACCGAGACGACGGGCCTCTCGTTCAAGGACTGCAGCCTCATAGAGATCTCGGCCGCGCGGCTCGAGGGCCGCGAGGTCGTGGAGCGCTTCCAGACCTTCGTGCGCCCGGACGGCCCGATCCCGGAGCAGATCGAGAGGCTCACGGGCATAACGAACGCGGATGTCGCGCTCGCGCCGAGCGCTCCCGAGGCGGTCGAGGCGCTCGCGGAGTTTGTCGGGGGATGTCCGGTCCTCGCCCACAACGCCACGTTCGACAGGACGTTCATCGAGGGGGTCCCCGGAGGCTCCAGCGTGAGCGACACCTGGATAGACACGCTCTCCCTCTCGCGCATAGCGCTGCCGATGCTCACCACCCACCGCCTCGCCGACATGGCCTCCGCCTTCGGGTGCGCCTCGGTTACCCACAGGGCCTCCGATGACGTGGACGCGCTCTGTGGCATGTGGAGGATCATCCTTCTCGCCCTCTCCGACCTGCCCGAGGGGCTTCTCGCCCTTCTCGCGGGCATGCACGAGGAGGTGAGCTGGGCGTTCAGACCCATCTTCTCCTATCTCGCGCCGGATGCGGACATCGCGCCCGCCTTCTCCCTCGCGGCGCAGCGAAGGCAGCTCCTCGAGGGCGTTGCGACGGAGCGCCGCGCGGACGCCCGCGAGCTCGAGAGCCTGGAGGCGCCGACCGTCGAGGAGATAGAGGACGCCTTCTCGGAGGGTGGCACGGTCTCCAGGATGTACGAGCAGATGGAGCGCCGTCCCGAGCAGCTGGCCATGGCGCTCGAGGTGAGAGACGCCCTTGCCACCTCCACGCACAGGGCGATAGAGGCGGGCACGGGCGTGGGCAAGTCCGTGGCGTACCTCCTGCCCGAGGTCCTCTTTGCCCAGCGCAACCGTGTGAGCATAGGCGTCGCCACCAAGACCAACGCACTCACCGACCAGCTCGTCTCCCACGAGCTGCCCGCGCTCTCCCGGGCGCTGCCAGGAGGCCTCAGCTTCTCCAGCCTCAAGGGCTACGACCATTATCCCTGCCTGCGCAGGCTGGAGAGCGCCGCGAGGGAACCGCTCCCCGTCTCCCTCGTCCCACGCGACGGCAGGTCGGAGAACGCGGTGTCGTGCGACATGCTCACCGCCATCGCGGTCACCTATGCGTTTGCCTGCCAGGCCCAGGAGGGAGACCTCGACACCCTGGGGATCCGCTGGCGCTACGTCCCTCGGCAGATGCTCACCACGACGCCCGGATCGTGCATGCGTCCGAGCTGCCCGTTCTTTCCCGATGGGTGCATGCTTCACGGAGCCCGTCGCCGGGCGAGCTGCTCGGACGTCATCGTGACGAATCACTCGCTCCTGCTCCGTGACGTCCAGGCGGAGGGTAGGATCCTCCCTCCCGTCAGGCACTGGGTCGTCGACGAGGCCCACGTCTTCGAGGCGGAGGCCCGCAGGCAATGGGCGCTCGAGGTGTCCGGGGAACGCGCCCGCTATGCGTTCGAGCAGCTCGGAGGCACAAAGTCCGGCGCCATCCACGGGGCTATGGTCGATCTTATGGGCACCGAGGGCGACTCCCTGCCCCTCGGGCTTCTCGCCAAGGCGTCGTCCTCGCTCGCGCGGGCGTCCCTCGTGACGGCCGACCTCTTCACGGCCGTGCACGGGCTCACCGCCCTCGCCCGTGGAGGCGGAGGCTACGACGCGGTCACGCTGTGGATCGACGAGGAGGTCCGCTCCTCGAGCGAGTGGACGGCCGTCCTCGACGCCGCATCCTCGGCGGACGACGCGCTCGACGCGGCCTGCCGAGACCTTGCGGCTGTGGTGAGCGAGCTGGCGACGACTGCCCCCCAGGTCGCCGAGCGCCTGTCCTCGCAGACCCGCTACCTCAAGGACCTTCTCGACGCCCTGAGGGTCATCTGCTCCGGCACGGACACGAGCTACGTCTATGCCGCGCAGCTCTCGAGGTCGTCTCGTCGGGTGTCCGAGGAGCGTCTCACCGCCGAGAAGATCGACGTGGGCGCGGAGATTGCCGCACGGTGGCTCTCCGAGACGGAAAGCGTTGTCTTCACGTCCGCCACGATGGCGGTGAAGGACGACTTTGCCCACTTCGACAGGGCCGTCGGCCTCTCCGAGCTGGGAGACGGCACCCATCGCGACGTGCGCCTGGAGTCGAGCTTTGACTTTGACGCCAACATGTCGGTCATCGTGACGAGGGACATGCCCGCGCCGAGCGAGCGCGGCTACCTCCCCGCCCTCGTGGACCTCCTCTATGACGTTCACGTGGCGATGGGCGGCTCGGTGCTCACGCTCTTCACCAATCGCCGCGAGATGGAGGCGGCCTTCGGGGAGCTCCGGCCGCGACTCGCCGCCGCAGGTCTGGAGGTCGTCTGTCAGGAGCGAGGGTCCTCCGCGCGCCGCCTGCGCACGCGCTTCCTCGAGGAGCGCTCGCTCTCGCTGATGGCCCTGAGGTCTTTCTGGGAGGGGTTTGACGCCGTTGGGGAGACCCTGCGGTGCGTCGTGATTCCCAAGCTCCCGTTTGCGAGCCCCACCGACCCCCTCGTGCGGGAGAGGGAGATCCGCGAGGAGCGCTCCTGGTGGCGGCACTCGCTTCCCGAGGCGGTCATCTCGGTCAAGCAGGCGGCGGGCCGCCTCATCAGGAGCGGCGCCGACACGGGCGTCCTGGTGCTCGCCGACTCACGGGTCTGCTCCAAGCGCTACGGGAGGCTCTTCGTGGACTCCCTGCCCTCGCGCAGCGTGTCCGAACTGGAGCGCTCCAACGTCGGGCGCTACATCGGCATCTGGCGGGCCTCTCACGAGTGAGGCGTGCCCTGGGGACGGCGCCCCTTCGGGCGTCACTCGCCCTCGAGCGTGCGGCGGGCATAGGACCTCACGAGGGCGGCGAGCTCATCGTCATGGACGACCGCCGTTCCCGAGCAGGCCGCGACCATGCGCGCGAACCACTCTCCGCCGAAATAGGGGGTCTCCGCCTCGACGGTACCGTTTTCCCGTCTGGTGACGCGAAGGTCGTGCCAGGGGAGAAGCTCGAGATAGCTCGGGTCGGCAAAGGTGATGGAGACGACCCTCACCTCGTCACGCCTCCTCTCGGACGGAACGGACTCCCGCTCCCCGCAGACGGCGTCGCTGATCCTGTCTGCCCTGAACGTCCTCTCGCCGCAGCGGTCGAGGTCGTAGGCGTCAAGGAACCAGGCGTCGTCATCGTGTCTGAGCCCTAGGCACACGACGCGCCGCCGCTCGGCAGCCGAGCCGGGCTTCTGATATGCAAAGCTCAGGCCGAGCCCCCGCGCGAGCGCCCTTCCGATCGAATCGAGGGTGCGGGCGAGCTCCCCGTCTCCCTCCTCGCCGGCCATGAGCTGCCGGACGAGGCGCTCGTCGATCTTCTCGCAGCTCTCCGCCTCTTCCAGCTGTCTGCGAAGGGGGTCGTCCCCGGGAACGCCCATGCGCTCCAGAGCTGCGACAAGGGCGAGGGTCTCGTCACGAGAGAGCCTGAGCGGCCGCCCGCGCACGCCCCGCTCGTCCACGAGCGTGACCGCACCATTCTCCTCGATGAGGGGGAGCCCCACATCTCCCAGGAGCGTCGAGGAGAGCACCAGCGAGACGAGCTTCTCGGCTTGGTCGAGGCTGACTCCCAGGCGCTCGGCAACGGCGGCGGGATCGAGGGAGTCCCCCGCCTCGGAGAGGCTCGAGACGAGCGTGACGAGCGCCCTTGCCTCGTCGAGCGCACCCGGTCTCCCCGCGCCGCGCTTCCTAGCGGACATCGCTCAGCACCCCCTCGAGGACGGAGCGCCATGCTCCGACGAGCTCCGAGGGCTCGCGGGGGACGATGCCCATGGAGACCGCCCAGCTCGCGGCTGCGCGGACGTCGCTCATCTCCACGCTCCACAGGATGGCTCCGTTGACCTCGTCAAAGGTCCCCTGGCCTCCGGCGGAGCGACGAAGGGCCTCCTCGTGCTCCGGGCCGACCTCAAACGTCGCCGCTCCCACGGCCGGACCCATCTGGAACGGCAGGCGACGGTAGTCATCCACGGAAAAGTCCGGGGGGATGTCGTAGCGACAGCCGGGAAGCGGCGCCGCGCTCGAGAAGCGCTCCACGCGATAGGTGCGCTCCGAACCCTCCCTGACGAGACCGTCTTCTCCCAGCAGGGCGGCAACGAGGTAGAGCGCGCCCCGGAGGGAGAAGAACGCATAGGGGACTATCCTGCGCTCGGACTCAATGCCGTGCGCGTCGACATAGCGCACCTCTGCCGCAACGCGCTCCGTGAGGCATCGCCGCAGGACTCTGAGCTCGCGCGTTGACCCGCCCCCGGCAACGCGGCCGACGGAGAGGGACTCCGAGAAGGCACGCGCGAGCTTGCCGAGGGCAAAGCGGAGCTCGTCGGCGAGCGGGAACGAGGGGTCGTCGACGAGGGGGCGGCACGAGACCTCGAGCGCCGCTGCGTCCGTCGGCGCGATCTCCGGGCCTCGAGCGAAGGAGCGCCCCCCGTCCGCCTCCCAGAGCGCCTCGCCGGAGTCGGTCCTTTGGTCCCTGACCACGACTCCGCAGGCCGCGAGCATCTCTCGGTCTCGGGCGAAGGCCCTCCTAAAGCTGTCGGGGGAAAGTTCGGGGTAGTAGGTGCGGGCGATGTCGGAGGAGGGGATGGGCGACGGGGCGTTCATGAACTCGAGGGCGAGGGAGCAGATTCTTCTTGCCCTCTCGTCGTCTCTGGTGATCTCCATCGGCCCCTCCCTGCCATTCATGGTACCTTCGTTGAGTCTTCCTCAGTCTCTAACGCGAAAAGCGAGGACAAGACGTATACTCTTTTGATTGTATGCACCACGCGCGACGACGCTTGCGACACTCGTGAAAAGGATGCTTCGCATGGCCATGACACACGACTACCTTGACTACCTCAACGAGAAGATCGGCATCTCCCCCGCCAACAGCGAGGAGGAGCTCCAGGCGGCCCAGATCATCTCCGATCTCATGTCCCAGCACGACGTTGAGCCGGTCATCGAGGACTTTGACGACCCCAAGCTCTCCGGACTCGTCCCGGCGATCCTCGCCGTGCTCTGCCTGCTGGGCATCTTGTTCGTGGGCGTCGGCGTGACCGCGCTCACCCTCATCGGCCTCATCCTCGCCGTCATCCCCGCGGTCCTCTCGCTCATGCGCGTCTTTGGGCATGCGCCCAAGATCGCCTTTGGCCCGCGCGCTCAGAGCCAGAACGTCATTGCCGTGCACAAGGCGACCGGCCCCCTCGTGACCAAGGGAAGCCGCACCATCGTCGTGTGCGCCCACTACGACACCCCCCGAGAGAACTTCCTCTATACCTCTCCCGTCGCCCCGTACGTCACCCTCCTGAGCCGACTCAGCGTTCCGTGCTCCTTCGTGGTGGCGGTCTGCGCCCTGCTCCAGATCTTCGCCTTCCTGCCCAGCGCCCTGCGCGTCGTGCTCTGGCTCGTGGGCATCGTGGCTGCCGTCCCGGCCGTCGTGATTGCGGCCGGCACCATCGCGACCCGCTGGGGAGCCTGCACGGACGGTGCCAACGACAACAAGTCCGGCGTTGCCGCGATGCTCGGCGTGCTCGAGAACGTGAGGCCGAGCGGCGCCACGCCCAAGGTCCGCGACGTTGCTCCCGTCGTCGAGAGCAAGGGCGACGAGGGCGAGGCCGACGAGGAGCAGGCCGAGGCCGACGCCTCCACCACCGCTGGTTTCGACGTGGCCCACATGGGCGAGGTCATTGGCGTGCGCCACGGCGAGGAGGTGCTGAGGTCCCTCGGCATCCTCCCCGAGACGTGCGAGATCGAGTATGCCGTTGCCCCGGCGGCCCCCGTGAGCGCTGACGCCGCGGATCACGAGAGCCTCGAGGGGGAGCGCGAGGACGAGGGCGCGACCGCGGCCGCGGCCGAGAGCACGGGCAAGACGGGTCCCCTCCCCGACGAGGGCGAGACCTCCGGCGAGTCCGAGGCCGACGCGACGCTCCCCTCCAAGCCCTCCGAGTCCGACGAGCCCTCTCCCGAGAAGACCTGGGGCAAGGCCAGCTTCATCCCCAAGCTCACGAACCTCGCTCGTCGCGCCTCCCTCTTCGACCTCCCCGATCCCTCGGGTAACGAGGTCGACCCGCTCGCCGCAACCGATCCCAAGGCCCGCCGCGTCGACGCGAGCGACGCCAAGAAGGCCTCCTCCGACGAGGCCCCGGTCGTCGAGCCGCTGGAGACCATCGGCGCTCCCGCCGAGGGGAGCTCCAAGAAGGACGGTTCCAAGAAGAACGCCTTCCTCTCGTTCCTCGACCGTCTGCGCGGCAAGGTTGGCTCCGCGGACGAGGACCTGGAGAGCCTCGACGGTGAGCCCGACGGCGACTCCAAGGACGACGGCGTCTGGAGGGGCGGTGCCACGACCCGCAGCGGCCTGCGCCTTGTTGGCGAGGACGAGGGCGTTGTCGATGACGACCAGGTTGTCGACAACGTGGTCGATGACATGGTCGACCAGATGGACGAAGAGAGCGACGAGTGGTACGAGGAGGACGAGGCTCAGGACGAGGAGTTCGATGACTCGGCCATCTACGACGACGAGGACGCCGACGCCGACTTTGCCGAGGACGTCGAGGACGAGGAGACGGACGCCGTCGACGAGGTCCCGACCGAGGAGGAGCTCCGCGACGAGATCCTCTCCCTCAGTGACGACGAGCTTCTCGCTCACGACATCTGGTTCGTGGCCCTTGGCGGCTCTTCCCTCGACCACGCGGGCATGCGTTCCTTCCTTGCCAACCACCGCTCGGAGATTCGCGGCTGCTTCGTGATCAATCTCGACTCCATCGGGGCCGGTCGTCTCGTCACCCTCAAGAACGAGGGCCTCGAGGAGACGCGGCGCGCCGATCGCCGCATCAGCCGTCTCCTGAACACCGCGGCAGCGGACCTTCACGTTGAGCTCGGCTCCGAGGCTCACGACTGGGCGGACACCGACGCCACTCCCGCGATGCGCTCGTCCCTGCGCTCGATCACGATCATGGGTGTCGGCGAGAACGGCCTCCCCGCGCTCTCCGGCACGCCCGAGGACGTTGCGGAGAACGTCGACGGCGTCCAGGCCTCGTCGGTCGCGGCCCTCGTTACCGAGGTCATTCGCAGGTCGTAGCTCCTCGCGACACATGGTGCTCCACCGTGCCCCGTCTCTTCCCGTGAGAGGCGGGGCACTATGGTAAGAGCCCGACGCGAGCCCTGCCGGCATGCCCTATGGCAGGAGGGCTGCCGCCAGTCGGCCGGTCGCCACCGACGAGACGCGACCTCGGGACGGCCCTGGGTCTTCTCTTCTCTCCCTTGACGGTTCTTCTCGCGTGTCTTCTTGATCCTGCTGCCATGGGGCCTCCGCATCCCGCCTACGGACAAGACGCTACTCGCCGCCGCTTGCTGGAGGCTGAGGCAAAGCTGCCGCGTGCCTTCACAGACCCGGACGCCCAGTGGCTCTTCTGGCACCGGAGCAGGGGAAGCCCTCCGCAGCCATGGGGACGGTCCTTGTCCCAAAGAAACCCGTCGCCACACAACCTCCAAGCGACAACAGGCAGTATTCGATTGGTGTTCGATCGTGGTCGATGGAGGCCAACGTCCAGGGCCAGATAACCCAGAAGCGGGATGAGGGTCGCGCCGACGTTTCCCGTGAAACCCAGGAGGGTTTTGACAAGGCTCTCTACCGCGGGTTATGGAGGAGCTCACGCATCGGCTGCGGGACGGTTGCCTCCCCTTGCGGCGAGAGGGTATACTCAACACCGCGTTGGAAATCCAGACGCACAAGCGCGGGCATCGCCAAGTGGTAAGGCATCAGCTTCCCAAGCTGACACTCGCGGGTTCGAGTCCCGTTGCCCGCTCCAGAACCAACCGGGGCCCCTGCCGGGGCCCTTATTTGTGCGGCTCCCCCGTGCGTCCCCCGCGCCGGGCGCCCGGTCGAAAGGATGATTCGTGTCCGCCATTCCCATGACTGACGAGGAGTGCCGCCTCGCGACGGAGGGCCTCTCGGACCAGATCGAGCTCTATGCGAACCTTCTCGTTCGCAAGGGCGTCTCGCTGCGCAGGGGCCAGGAGTTCGTGCTTCAGGCACCCGTCGAGCGAGCGGACTTTGTCCGCCGCGTCGTTGCCGCCGCCTACCGGGCGGGCGCCGGTCACGTGACCGTCATCTGGTCGGATGACGCGGTGAGCAGGCTCACCTACGAGAACTGCCCGCTCGAGTTCTTTGAGCACACGCCGTCCTGGCAGGTCCTGCAGCTCAACTCGCTCGCCGAGGACGGTGCCGCGTTCCTCTTTCTTGAGGGCCAGGATCCCGCCATCCTCAAGGGCATCGACCCCGCCAAGCCCGCCGCGGCGTCCAGGGCCCGCAACACGGAGTGCCGCTCCTTCCGCGACGGAATGGACTTTGGCCGCAACGCATGGTGTATCGCCGGCGTTCCCGTTCAGGCCTGGGCGAACGAGGTGTTTCCCGACCTCTCGCCCGCCGAGGCCCTCTACCGGCTGTGGGTGCTCATCCTCGAGGTGTCCCGCGCCGACGGCGACGACCCAGAGAGCTCGTGGGAGACGCACAACGCGTCCTTCGAGAAGACCAAGCGCTTCCTGAACGGCCAGAGATTCGATGCCCTGCGCTACGAGGCCTCCAACGGAACCAACCTGACGATCGGCCTTCCCGAGGGCCACGTGTGGGACGGCGGAGCCGGGAGGACCCAGGATGGCGTGACGTTCTTCCCCAACATCCCCACCGAGGAGGTCTTCACCTCGCCGGACCGCATGCGTGCCGAGGGCACGGTTCACTCCGCCCTCCCGCTCGTACACGCAGGGCAGGTCGTGCGCGACTTCTGGCTGCGCTTTGAATCTGGCCGCGTGGTCGACTTCGGCGCGGAGCAGGGCCGCGAGGTGCTGCGCCACATCATCGAGACCGACGAGGGGTCGTGCCGCCTCGGAGAGGTCGCGCTCGTCTCCAAGAACACGCCGATCCGCCAGAGCGACACCCTCTTCTACGACACGCTCTATGACGAGAACGCGAGCTGCCACCTCGCGCTGGGGATGGGCTTTCCCGAGTGCATCTCCGGCGGCGTGAGCATGAGCAAGGAGCAGCTCTCCGAGCACGGTGTCAACCAGAGCAGCGCGCACGTTGACTTCATGATCGGCACGGACGACCTGTCCATCACGGGCGTCTGCGCGGACGGCACCGAGGTCCCGGTCTTCGTCAACGGGCAGTGGGCCTGGGAGTAGGGTCGTCGACCGCGAGTGCCGTGCTAGAATCGTCACTGCGCGCCCTTAGCTCAGCTGGCAGAGCAGGGGACTTTTAATCCCAAGGTCCAGGGTTCGAACCCCTGAGGGCGCACCATCGCATCATGGCAGGTCGGAGGCCTAGGGCTTCTGACCTGCTTCTGTTTTGAGCACAGCGCGCCGCCCGTGCGGGGCGGTCGGCAACACTGCCGGCCAGGGGGGCGCCCGATGGCGTGTCCTCAGATGCGCGCCACGGCCTCGGCGGCATCCGCGATCGCGTCGATGACGGCCCGACGCTCCTTCTCGCCCACGCCCCGGGCGTGGCTCATGTAGGCGGCGTGACTCCCGTGAACCTGGTAGGTGAGAAGCACGTTGAAGCGGAGGTCGTCGGCGAGCGAGGGGTGCTTGTCAAGGACGCGGGCGCGCAGCTCGCGCTCGACGCTCTCCACGAGGACGTGCTCCTGCCCATGGGAGAAGAGCGTGTCCACCTCGCCCGCATGCGCGATGAACGCCGAGAAGAGCTCGCTCGCAAAGCGCCGTGGGTCGGCGAGAAACGAGTCGGGTGCCGCCAGCTCGTCGATCACGCGGCGCACAAGGTCGTCCTGGAGCTCGCACGACAGGTCGACGATGCTGTGATAGTGCAGGTAGAACGTGGCCTTGCTGACCTCTGCGCGCTCACAGAGCTCGCGGACCGTTATGCGCTCGAGTGCCCGCTCCCTGCGCAGGGCGAGAAACGCCTCGCGCAGGGCCCGCAGGGTCCTTCTCGTCCTGAGGTCCGTTTCTTGCCTCCTTGCGAAAAGCGTCCAGTAATGGACGATTGACCAAAGGTGTTGGTGGCCATTTCCCCGGTCGCCGTATACATTGATTCTAGTCAAATACTAGACGCCAGTACAGGAACTGAGTCTTTCGGATCGGGGGAGTCATGAGCACGTGGGAGGGCGTTGACCTGGCGGCGTTCTACGCGGGGCGCGACTTTGAGGCATGGCGCTGGATGGGAGCTCGCCTCTCCGGAGACGGCGCGGACTTTCGCGTGCTGGCGCCTGCGGCGGCGGGCGCGAGCGTCCTTCTCGGCACGCCCGGCGGCGAGACGCGCGAGGTTCCCATGACGCGCTGCCTCAACGGGGCGTTCCTGGAGGCGCACGTTCCGGGGGTCCATGAGGGGGATGCCTACGAGTACCGCATCTACCTGCGTGGTGGCGGCTTCCAGGACCACTGCGACCCCTACGGCCTGGGAATGGAGCTGCGGCCCGCGCATCGCTCCGTGGTGCGCGACCTCGGGTGCCACGAGTTTGCGGACGATGCGTGGATGGCCTCTCGCACGGCCTGCCAGGACAGGCCGCTCAGCATCTACGAGCTCCATGCCGGCTCGTGGAAAAAGCCGGGACCGGAGCCGGATGCCTGGTACACCTACGACGAGCTCGCCGACCTGCTCATACCGTACGTGATCGAGCTCGGCTGCACGCACGTGGAGCTTCTCCCGCTGGCGGAGCACCCCTTCGACGGGTCCTGGGGATACCAGGGCTGCGCGCCCTTCTCGGCAACCAGCCGCTACGGCGCGCCCGAGCAGCTCATGGGCCTGGTTGACCGGCTCCACCAGGCAGGGATAGGCGCGATCCTGGACTTTGTTCCCGTGCACTTTGCCACCGACGCCTGGGCGCTCGCCAACTTTGACGGCACCCCGCTCTACGAGTACCCCAACGATGCCGTGGGCGTCTCCGAGTGGGGCAGCCACAACTTCATGCACTCGCGCGGGGAGGTAAGGAGCCTGCTCGCCTCTGCCGCGGACCTCTGGCTGGGCGCGTACCACTTCGACGGGCTGCGTCTGGACGCCGTGAGCCGCATCGTCTACTGGCAGGGCGACGAGCGGCGCGGCGTCAACGGCATGGGCGCGGACTTCCTGCGCGCGCTCTGCGACGGTCTGCACGAGCGCCACCCCGGCTGCATGCTCATAGCCGAGGACTCGAGCGGCTTTCCCGGCGTCACGCGACCCACGTCCGAGGGCGGCCTGGGGTTCGACTACAAATGGGACCTTGGCTGGATGCACGACACGCTCTCGTACTTCCAGGCGCCCCCGGAGGAGCGCCGCCACGCCGAGGGCCGCCTCACGTTCTCGATGATGTACTTCCCCAACGAGCGCTACCTGCTGCCCCTGAGCCACGACGAGGTGGTGCACGGCAAGGCCACGATCGCGCAGAAGATGGACGGCGGCTACGAGGGCAAGTTCCCGCAGGCGCGGGCGCTCTACCTCTACATGGCGGCGCATCCGGGCAAGATGCTCGACTTCATGGGCAATGAGTTTGCCCAGCTCCGCGAGTGGGACGAGAAGCGCGAGCAGGACTGGTGCCTGCTGGGGTACCCCGTGCACGACGCCTTCCTGCGCTTCCGCCGCGAGCTGGGCGCGGCGTACCGCGCGCACCCGGCGCTCTGGGAGCGCGACTACCACGCGGACGGCTTTGCGTGGCTCGACTGCGAGCAGCTGATGCCGTGCTGTACCGCCATCCTGCGGCGGGGCGGGGGCGAACGGGTCGCCGCGCTCTTCAACCTGGATGCGGTGGCGCATGAGTACGCGGTACCGCTGCCGGCGGATGCCGCGGGGGCGTCCGGGGTGGAGGTCCTTCTCGACACGGACTGGCAGCGCTACGGAGGCTCCACACCGGATGGGGAGACCGTCTGCCGCGCCGGGGACGGCGAGCTCGTCTGCCGTCTCGCACCGCTCTCGGGCGCGCTCGTACTGCTGAAGTGAGATAAGAGGGGACGGGCAGTCCGTCCCGCGAGCGTTGCTCATGACCGAGGTGTGCTCGCAATGTTTCGATAAGGAATCGTTTCACGTGGAGCCTTGCCGCGCGTCGCGCATAGTCCTATAGTCAGCCTCGTCAGACAGCCGTGGGCCAATAGCCCGCGCCCGCTCAACTACTGAGGAGGCCAACGTTGATGAACGTTCACAGCGCATGCGTGACCGCTGCGCCCCTCCTCGCCTCCCGACGCCAGAACCGACGAATCACGCCCTAGATGTCGCGTGTCGCTTCTGCATGCCGGTCGCCATTGCCTGACCATGCCTAGCGCCCCGCGACGTCGGGGCATTGTTTTGAGCAGTCGTTTTTCACCCATCGTTCATGCGGTTATCGAAAGGAAGCATCATGGCAGAGAAGGAAAAGGTCGTACTCGCGTACTCCGGCGGACTTGACACGTCCGTCATCGTCAAGTGGCTGCAGATCGAGAAGAACCTCGACGTCATCGCCATCTGCGGCAACGTGGGCCAGGACGAGAAGGACCTCTCCTGGATCAAGCAGAAGGCCCTCGACATGGGCGCCATCGCCTCCGAGGCCATCGACATGCGCGCCGAGTACGCCGAGAAGATCCTCTCCAAGGCCATCTGGGCCAACGGCAAGTACGAGGGCGTCTACCCGCTCCTCTCCGCGCTCAGCCGCCCGCTGATCTCCAAGCACCTCGTTGACATCGCGCACCAGTACGGCGCCAAGTACATCGCCCACGGCTGCACCGGCAAGGGCAACGACCAGGTGCGCTTTGAGACCTGCATCCGCGCGCTCGACCCCGAGCTGGAGATCATCGCCCCCGTGCGCGAGTGGGACCTCACCACGCGTGACTCCGAGATGGAGTGGGCCGAGGCCAACGGCGTGCCCGTGCCCACCACCAAGAAGAAGCCCTACTCCATCGACGACAACCTCTGGGGTCGCGCGATCGAGTGCGGCGTGCTCGAGGACACCTGGAACAAGCCTCCTGCGGACATCTGGACGATGACGGCCAACCTCGAGGACTGCCCGGCAGAGCCGGAGGAGGTCGTGATCTCCTTCGAGGAGGGCATCCCCACCGCCATCAACGGCGAGAAGATGGACCTGCTCAGCCTCATCATCAAGGCCAACGAGATCGCCGGCCGCAACGGCTACGGCCGCATCGACATGATCGAGGACCGCGTCGTGGGCATCAAGAGCCGCGAGTGCTATGAGTGCCCGGCCGCCCTCCTGCTCATTCAGGCGCACCAGACGCTCGAGCAGCTCTGCCTCGACGCCGAGACCCTCAAGCAGAAGGCCAAGATGGACGTCGAGTGGGCCTCCACGGTCTACCGCGGCCTCTGGTTCAGCCAGAACCGCAACGCCATCGACGCGTACAACGCCTACACGCAGAAGTACGTGACCGGTGACGTGCGCATCATCCTCTGCAAGGGCGGCCTGTTCGTGGACGGCGTGCGCTCCGCCTACAGCCTCTACGACTACAACCTGGCCACCTACGACGAGGGCGACGCCTTCAACCACACCGCCGCCGAGGGCTTCATCGTCCTCCACGGCCTGCAGTCCAAGACCTGGTCCAAGGTCCAGGGTCCGGGCAGCGGCCTGCAGCCCGTTCACTAGGCGGCGCCGGCGGCGGCTGCCGCCGCGTGGTTGCCAACAACATACACTGGCGAGAAGAACCTGAAAGTTCTTCTCGTAAAACGAGAAATTCGAGCGCGCCAGTGTATGCTATTTGAACCGAAAAGGACCGCGGCGGCCCAAAGCGGGTCGTCGCGGTCCTTCCATATCGCTTTCGGGGAGGTGGCCATGCGTCTGTGCGTCTGCAAGCTTACGGCCCTGAGGGCCCTGCGACGTCTGCGCGGCACGGGCGGGCGGCTGCCCGATGCCCGCTGCGAGCTTCCCGCCCCCGACCCGAGTCCCGCGCTCAGGTGGACGCCGCGCCTTGTGCCGAGAGAGCGTCTCGCACTCGATGACGTCCCCAATGCGGAGCGACCCATCGACGTGGCCGTCCCCTCGCGAGAGGCTCGCATCCAGGCACGCTTTGTCACCAACACGCTGCATTCCAAGGGGTATCCCGAGAGCTCCTTCGTCGATCTGGGGGACGGCCTCGTGATTCCTTGTCCCGAGCTGCTCTTTCTCGAGCTTGCGGACGTTCTGGTCGAAGACGCGCTGGCGCTTCTTGCTTACGAGCTGTGCGGCACCTTCTCGCGCGATCCGCGCGACCCGCGTCTGGGCCCGGTCGCCTATGACGTGGAGCCCGTCACCAGCGTCGCTCGCATCGGGGCATACCTGGACGCGTGTCCCGGCATCCGAGGCGTCGTCACCGCGCGCCGGGCGCTCGCACGCGCCGCGGACAACGCGTGGTCTGCTCCGGAGTCGGTTATTGCGCTGATGGCGACCACCGAGGTCTCGGAGTTTGGCTACGGGCTCGGGCGTGTTCGGCTCAACCATCGCCACGTCAACGACCAACGGCTCGTGGCGTTGGGTGCCCGTTCGTCGCGCGTGCCGGACATTGAGATCGTTGGCACGTCGGTTGGGCTCAACTACGACAGTCACGACCACTTTGACCTCGTGTCCATTGCAACGGCCACTCCAGAAGAGGTTGCCGACGCCATAGCCGCCGTGCGTGAGAAGTACCGTGACGACCTGAGCCGCAATCGCGAGCTGGCGGCTCAAGGCCGGCTTGTGTTGCCGGTGACCAGCGAGGACCTGTTTGCCCCCGGCGGCTTGGACGCCGTCATGCTCGAGGTGATGATGGCTATCGAGAAGATCGATGGTCGTTCCCCGGACACGCTCGACCTCATGCTGCTTGAGTCCCTCGCGGTGGGCTTGTCCCGTCAAACTGCGATCTGGGCCCTGCTGCCCTGGCCGCAGGGTGCGCGCTACGCGGCGGATCTCGTGCGGCTGCGTGCCGCCAGGACTGGGGCTCGCGCATACGACGAGATAATCGAGTTCTAGGCGGCAAATAGCATACACTGGCGGAGCGAAAAACGGCAAAACGCGAGAAGAACTTTAAGGTTGGCTCGCCGAGTGTATGGTAATGAACGATGACGGGAAGCAAAACCCTACTCTGGTAATCTAGTCGCAGCAAAAACCCAAGGAAGGGAGCCACGATGGCGCTGTGGGGCGGCAGGTTCGAGAAGGGCGTGGACCAGTTCACGCAGGAGTTTGGCGCGAGCCTTGAGGTCGACAAGAACATGGCGGCCCACGACATCGCCGGCAGCCGAGCGCACGCGCGCATGCTCGCCGAGCAGGGCATCATCTCTGTCGAGGACCAGGCCGCGATCGACGCGGGCCTTGCCGACATCGCCAAGCAGATCGAGGAGGGCACCTTCGTCTGGGACGTCAACGACGAGGACGTCCACATGGCCGTGGAGGGAGCGCTCACGCGCAGCATCGGCGCGCCCGGCGGGCGCCTGCACACCGGCCGCTCCCGCAACGACCAGGTTGCCACGGACATCCGCCTGCTGGCCAAGGACCTCTGCGAGGAGCTCATGGTCGGCAACGTCGAGCTGCGCCGCGTCCTCGTTGACGCAGCCGCGCAGAACCTCGACGTCGTGATGCCCGGCTACACGCACCTCCAGCACGCCCAGCCGGTGCTGCTCTCCCACCACCTGCTCGCCTACTTCTGGATGTTCGCGCGCGACTACGTGCGCCTCGCCGCCGCGCGCGACGCCGCAGACGCCAACCCGCTCGGCGCCGCTGCGCTTGCCGGCACCACCTACCCGCTCGACCGCGAGCGCACCACGGAGCTCCTGGGCTTCTCCCGTGCCATCCCCAACTCGCTCGACGCCGTCTCCGACCGCGACTACCTGCTCGACCTCGAGTACGCCTGCGCCGTGAGCATGATGCACCTCTCGCGCCTGTGCGAGGAGATCGTGCTGTGGAGCTCCACGGAGTTTGGCTTCATCACGCTCTCGGACGAGTACTCCACCGGCTCGTCGATCATGCCGCAGAAGAAGAACCCCGACTTCGCCGAGCTCACGCGCGGCAAGACCGGCCGCGTCTACGGCGACCTGATGGCGCTGCTCACCACCATGAAGTCGCTGCCGCTGGCCTACAACAAGGACCTCCAGGAGTGCAAGGAGGGTCCGCTCGACGCCGCGCGCACGCTCTCCGACTGCATGGAGATCGCTGCGGGCATGGTGGAGACCTGGACCGTCAACGCCGACGTCATGCTCGCCCAGGCGGGCACGGGCTTCTCGGCCGCCACGGACGTGGCCGACTACCTGGCCAAGAAGGGCATGCCCTTCCGCGAGGCGCACCGCGTGGTGGGCGAGCTCGTGCTCTACTGCGAGAAGCACGGCAAGGGCCTCGAGGACCTCACGGCCGAGGAGTTCGCCGCGGCGAGCCCCCTCTTTGAGGCGGACATCGCGCAGGACCTGGATCCGGCCGGCATCGCCAACGCCCGCGTGACCTACGGCGGCACCGGCCACGATGCGGTTGTCGTGCAGCTTGACGAGGCTCGTGCCTCGCTCGAGGAGGATGAGCGCGGCCTGCGGTAGAATCGTGGGGTCAACCGCGCAACCGCCGAGGAGGCCCCGCATGATCGATCGCTACACCCGTCCTGAGATGGGCCACATCTTCTCCCTGGAGAACAAGTACCGCATCTGGCAGGAGATCGAGGTGCTGGCCTGCGAGGCGCATGCCGAGATGGGCAAGATCGGCATCACGAAGGAGGAGGCCGCCTGGATCCGCGAGCACGCGGACTTCAACAAGGACGAGGTCGACGCCATCGAGGCCGTGACCAACCACGACGTCATCGCCTTCCTCACCAACATGGGCGAGTTCATCGACAAGGACGTCCCCGAGGGCGAGCCCAAGCCGTCCCGCTGGGTCCACTTTGGCATGACGTCCTCCGACCTCGGTGACACGGCCCTCTGCTACCAGCTCGTCCAGGCCACCGACATCCTCATCGAGGACTGCCGCCGCCTCGGCGAGATCTGCAAGCGCCGCGCCTTCGAGGAACGCGACACCCTCTGCGTGGGCCGCACCCACGGCATCCACGCCGAGCCCATGACCTTTGGCATGAAGTTCGGCAGCTGGGCCTGGGAGCTCAAGCGCGACTACGACCGCCTGAAGGACGCCCGCGCCAACGTGGCCTTCGGCGCCATCTCCGGCGCGGTGGGCACCTACTCCTCCATCGACCCGTTCGTCGAGGAGTACGTCTGCGAGCACCTGGGCCTGGTCCACGACCCGCTTTCTACCCAGGTCATCTCCCGCGACCACCACGCCTACCTCGCCGGCGTCCTGGCCACCACCGCCGCCACCTGCGAGCGCATCGCCACGGAGATCCGCAACCTCCAGAAGACCGACACCCTCGAGGCCGAGGAGCCGTTCCGCAAGGGCCAGAAGGGCAGCTCGGCCATGCCGCACAAGCGCAACCCCATCACCGTCGAGAAGGTCTGCGGCCTCTCCCGTGTGGTGAAGGCCAACGCCCAGGTTGCCTTTGACAACGTGGCGCTCTGGCACGAGCGCGACATCAGCCACAGCTCCGCCGAGCGCGTGGCGCAGGCCGACAGCTTCATCGCCCTCGACCACATGTTCCAGTGCCTCACGCGCATCGTGGACGGCCTCATCCTCTACCCGGCGCAGATGCTCGCCAACCTCAACAAGACGCGCGGCCTGATCTTCTCCTCCAAGGTCCTTCTCGCCCTCGTTGAGACGGGCATCACGCGCGAGCAGGCCTACGCCATCGTGCAGGAGAACGCCATGGCCACGTGGCGCGAGGTCCAGCAGTGCGCCGGCGGCACCACGTTCCGCGAGAAGCTCGAGGCCGACCCGCGCTGCACCGTCCCGGCCGCCGAGCTGGACCGCATCTTCGACCCGCGCGCCTTCCTCACCCGCGCCGGCGTGGTCTTCGACCGCCTGGAGCAGCTCAACTTCGACTAACCGACACCGCGGAGAATGATTCAATTGGGGACAGACCCCTTTTGAATCATCGTGATCATGATTCAAAAGGGGTCTGTCCCCAATTGAATCACTAAGGAGAAGAACATGCACTTTGACTACACGCCGCGCGGGGTCTGTTCGCGCGCCATCCACATTGACCTTACCGATGACGGCAAGACCATCGAGCAGGTCTCCTTCGAGGGCGGCTGCAACGGCAACCTCAAGGCCGTGAGCAAGCTCGTGGCCGGTCACTCCGTCGACGAGATCGCGGGCATCCTCGCAGGCAACACCTGCGGCCCGCGTCAGACCTCGTGCGCCGACCAGCTTGCCCGCGCGCTTGTCGAGGCCTCCGAGAGCGTCTCGGCCTAGCATGCGCATGCCTCGCCTCACACGCCGCACGTTCTTCAAGACGGCCGCCGCCGGATCGGTGGTCGCGGCGGCGGTTGGCGTTCTCTCGGGCTGCACGCACTCGGACGAGGAGGTCTCGTCCGACCCGGTCGTCGTGGGCGAGGACTCCGCCGAGGACATCATCTCGTCCTTTGAGGAGGCCGACCTCGCGCTCATCGAAGAGGCCTCCTGGTCCCTTCCGCTCGGCAACGTCCTTCACCCGGCGGCGGGCGCGTGGGTTCCCGTGACCACCGCAGGCTCCTCCGCCACGCCGATGGTGAAGGGCTCGGCGCTCTCCCTGGCCTCGGGCAAGCTCGTCGAGGTCGTCTCGGCGCCCGTTGGCGAGAACACCACCACGGTGATATACGACGTCCGCTGCTCGGACAGCGTCTACGCATGGGTCGAGCTCGACCTCTCGGACAGGTCCTGGGTGCTCTACGCCGCGGCGTTTTCCGAGGGCGCCCTCTCCGGCAAGCCCTCGGCGCTCTGGGAGGGAACGTCCGACTACGATCCCGCTCCCTTCGCCGTTGCCGATGACATGGTCATCTGGCAGGTCCAGCCCTCCGCGAGCGGCTCCCGGACCACCGAGCACTCGTACTGCTATATCTGGCACTCGGGCGATTCCGAGGCCAAGGCCGTCGTCGACTCCCCCGGTCGCTTTGCCACCTCGCCGACCCTCTCGGGCGACGCCGTGGTCCTCACGCCGCGCGTCCGTGCGGACGAGGGCGTCTACTACGGCGTGACCGCCTACTCGCTGTCCGACGACCTCACCACGCGCCTCGACCAGCTCGTCATGCCCCAGAGCGTGCGACCCTTCCGGGCAACGCGCGTCGGCGACAGGTTTCTCGTTTCGGTTGAGGCCAGCTATGGCTCGGGAGGCCTGCTCGGCCAGATGGGGACCTACATCGGCACGGCGGACTCCGGCTTCTACAGGCTCAACCGCGAGCCCTCGGAGTGCGGCTGCGGCGCCGGGGACCGCCTCATCATCAAGGCCAGTGCCTTCTACTTTGTGGTTGACCTCGCGGAACGCACCTACGCGATTCTCAGCTCCGCCGATCGCTCCGTCGACTACGGAGAGTTTCCCGCGCGCTGCGGAGAGTGCGACCTCTTCGTCACGTTCTCGACGGTCAAGGACGCGGACACCGGCTACCCCGCTTCCGTAGGCGTACGTACCTTCCACCTGTGAGCGCGCAACACCCGACCTCTGGTGGGGTACACTAAGGTAACTTACGGGCCTAGGAGTCAGGCGACGAGAAGAAATCAAGGAGGCCGAAGATGGCTTCGGACGAGAAGAAGATTCTGCTGGTCGAGGACGAGAAGGCGATTCGTGACGCCGTCGCCGCCTATCTTGAGCGCGAGAGCTACATCGTTCGTGGGGTCGGAGACGGCCAGAGCGCCGTCGAGGAGTTCGAGAAGCACTCGTTTGACCTCGTGATTCTCGACCTCATGCTCCCCAAGCTCTCCGGCGAGCGCGTCTGCCGCGCCATCCGCGAGACCTCGAACGTCCCCATCATCATGCTCACGGCCAAGGGCGAGGTCGAGGACCGCATCATCGGTCTCGAGCTCGGCGCAGATGACTACCTGATCAAGCCCTTCTCGCCGCGCGAGCTCGTCGCCCGCGTGCGCGCGCTGCTTCGCCGCGCCCACACCGAGTCCGAGCCCGCGCTCGAGACGCTCGACTTCGGCGACCTGGTGATCGACATCTCCGGCCACAAGGTGCTCGTGGAGGGCAAGGAGGTCGACCTCACCGCCTCCGAGTTCAAGCTGCTCACCACGCTCGCGCGCTATCCCGGCCGCGTCTACACGCGCATGGAGCTCGTGGAGAAGGTCCTGGGCTACGACTTTGAGGGCTATGAGCGCACCATCGACTCCCACGTCAAGAACCTGCGTGCCAAGCTGGGCGACGACCCGCGCAACCCCCGCTGGCTCTACACGGTCCACGGCGTTGGGTATCGCTTCGAGGCGCCCGAGAAGTCGGCGGAATCCTCAGCCAAGTAGGAGGCGCCCATGTCGGCGCGCTTTGTTACCGGCGGGAGAGACCGAGAGGACTCCGGCGAGAAGAACGACTCCTCGTACGGGTCGTGGAAGTCGATAAAGCGGCGTCCCAAGAGCGGGCGCCCGTATGTGACGAGCCTCACGTTTGCCTTTGCCCTCACGGCGATCATGACCGCCCTCGTTCTGGTGGTCATCCTCGCGATTGTCTGGGAGGGCCAGTTCATGGCCTATACCAGGCAGAACATGCAGACGATCGCCGACTCCACGGCAGAGGCGATCGCTGCCGAGTATGCCGAGACGGGTACCTTCAACGAGGAGGTCGCCTCCGTCGCAAGCTCGGCATCCTCGCTCTCCCCTGAGATCGTGGTCCAGGTCGTTACCTCGACGGGAGAGATTCTCTATGACGACACCTGGGCGACCCCGCCCGACCGTGGCAGCGGGAGCCGCATAGACTCGTCGCGGGTCTCCGCGACCGCGCCCGTCTCCGAGACGGCGCTTGTCGGCGCCCCGATCAAGGCTCCCGACGGCGAGGTGATCGGCACGGTCCGCCTCTGGGCGCTTGGGTCGGAGGCCCTGCTCACGAAGGGCGACGCCGCGTTCAGGACCAACTCCTACGGGGCCATTGCCACGGCTGCCGCCGTCGCGGCGCTTCTCGCCTGCGTGATCGGCTACTTTGTCTCGCGCGGGATGGCCCAGCCTATCCAGCGCATCACCTCCACGGCAAAGCAGATAAGAAACGGCGACCTCACCGCGCGCTCCGGGGTGTCCGGAACGGACGAGATCGGACAGCTCGGAGAGACGTTCGATGACATGGCGGGGACGATCGAGCGCGACCTCAAGCTCGAGCACCGCCTCACCGGCGACGTGGCCCACGAGCTGCGGACCCCGCTCATGGCGGTCCAGGCGACCGTCGAGGCAATGCAGGACGGGGTGCTCCCCGCGGACGACGAGCACCTGGAGACGGTTGCCTCCGAGGTGCGCCGCCTTTCTCGCCTTATCGATGCGATGCTCAAGCTGTCGCGCCTCGAGAACGGCACGAAGGAGCTCAAGATCGAGCGCACCGACATGGTCTACCTGGTGAAGAGCCTCGTTTCCTCCCAGCACCAGCTCTTCCACGAGAGAGGCCTTCACCTGCGCTTTGTTGACGAGACACCCCACGGCGAGCTCTTTGCGGACGTTGACGCGGACCTTCTCCGCGAGGCGATCGTCAACCTCATGAGCAACGCGATGCGCTACACGAACTCCGACGGATGGGTGAAGGTCTCGCTCAGGCAGGACCGCTCCGACGTGCTCATCTCCGTCCAGGACACGGGCATCGGCATCGCCAAGGAAGACATCCCCCAGACCTTCGCCCGATTCTGGCGCTCTGACGTGAGCCGCGAGCGGGTCTCTGGCGGCCTTGGCGTGGGCCTGGCAATCACCAAGGAGATCGTGGACCGCCACAACGGAACCATCCTCGTGGAGTCCGAGCTCGGCCGCGGCACCACCTTCACGCTGCGCATCCCCCAGCGCGCGGCCCGCAAGCAGCAGGACCGGTAGGCCTACGGGGCGCGGCTCAACGTTACCTCCCCGATCAGACAGCTTCGCTGCGCGAAGAACTCGCGGATGAGCTAACGTTGAGCCGCGCCAAGCAAGGATGCCGTTGTTGAGCGGCGCCAAGGGTTATCCTCATCCGCGAGTTCTTGCGCCAGCAAGCTGTCTGAGCGGGGAGGATAACCCTTGGCGCCGCTCTACAGTGACGTATACTAAGAGGTTGAGTGAAACGCCTAGGAAAGGTGGCCGGAATGGCTGAGATGGAACTTCGCCCGGATTCGCACGGCAAGGTGCGCGACATCTACGACTGCGGCGACAGCCTGCTCATGGTTGCGTCCGATCGCATCAGCGCGTACGACTTCATCCTCCCCGATGAGATCCCCCACAAGGGCGAGATCCTCACGCGCATCTCCGCGTTCTGGTTTGAGCGCTTTGCCGACCTCATCCCCAACCACATGATCTCCTGCGACGTGGCGGACCTCCCCGAGGAGTACGCGCCCTACGCGGACTACCTCGCCGGCCGCTCCATGCTGGTCAAGAAGGCCCAGACCGTGCCCATCGAGTGCATCGTCCGCGGCTACCTCACCGGCTCCGGCAAGAAGACCTACGACGAGGACGGCACCGTCTGCGGCATCAAGCTGCCCGACGGCCTGACCGAGGCCTCAAAGCTCCCCGAGCCGATCTTCACCCCGTCCACCAAGGCCGAGCTCGGCGACCACGACGAGAACATCTCCTTCGAGCGCTGCTGCGAGATCGTGGGCGAGGACGTTGCGGCCCAGCTGCGCGACGCCTCCCTCTCGATCTACAAGGCCGCGGCCGACTATGCCGCCGAGCAGGGCATCATCATCGCCGACACCAAGTTCGAGTTTGGCTTCATCGACGGCAAGCTCACGCTGATCGACGAGTGCCTCACGCCCGACTCCAGCCGCTTCTGGCCCGCCGACTCCTACGAGGAGGGCAAGGTCCAGCCGAGCTATGACAAGCAGTATGTCCGCGACTGGCTGCGTGCCAACTGGGACATGACCGGCGAGCCGCCGCGCATCCCCGCCGAGGTCATCGAGGGCACCTCCAAGCGCTACAAGGAGGCCTTCCAGATCATCACCGGCACCGAGTTCGCGCCCGTCCGCGCCTAAGGAGACCCATGTCACTTCGAGACACCATCGAGGGCGCGCGTCGCGAGGCCGAGGGCAACGCCGTCGGGCGTCCCAAGAAGGAGGCGGCCGCGGTCGCTGACGACGAGAAGAAGGGCTTCTCCAAGAGCTCTGCGTCAAAGGCGCGTCCCGCCCGCGAGGCTGCGGCGTCCGTCCGCACCGTCTCCTCGTCCTACAACCCCAGCGCCCAGGCGGCTCCGGAGACCAAGCAGGAGAAGCGCGAGCGCCGCGAGCGCGAGCGCTCAGAGAACACGCTGCGCACCCGCGCGTACGACCTCGTTCTTCGCCAGAACGCCGAGTACCGCGCCTGCGAGAAGACCTTCTGGATCATCGTGGGCACCGGCACGTTCTTTGCCGTCGCCTCCCTTGTGGAGACCTACGTCTTTGGGCAGAACGTGGACCTTGCCTCCTGGCAGGGCGTGCTCTGCGTTGTCACCCTGGTGCTTGCCTACATCTTCATCATCAGCGCCCTGGTCTACGACTTCGCCAAGCGCCGTCCCCACAGGAAGGTCGCCCGCGCCCGCGTGAACAGCATGAGCGACAAGCGCCTGCTGGAGCTCTTCGAGCAGGAGCGCGGATCCAAGAAGGACTAGTGCCCGGTGGCTTTGTTGCCGGCGGCCTAGGTGCTAGAATGTCACGTACGCCTTCGTAGCTCAGGGGATAGAGCACCGCTCTCCTAAAGCGGGTGTCGGCCGTTCGAATCGGCCCGGGGGCACCAGAAAAGACGCAGGTCAGTGGCCATATGGCTGCTGGCCTGCTTTCGTATCTCGGGGCTTCTCGTCCGCTTGGACGTGACGCTCGTCTCGGCGCGTGGCTGCCCCCGCCTTGCAAACCTAGGTCCGTTTCAGCCAGGCGGCCGGGAGGCTTTGTGAAAGGGGCTTGTCTCAGCCTGAGGTTCTTCTCGCTTTCTAAAACGCCGCTCGTCTCAGCTTCAGGAAGGAGAGCTTTTACGAACCAGGGCTCGTCTCAGCCTCGGGGAGGTGCCGCCTTGACGAATCAGGGCTCGTCTCAGTGAGACAGGGCGGCAAGGCTGAGACGAGCCCCGTTTCGCAAAGTAATAGCGCCCCCCACGCTGAGACGAGCCCCATTTCGTTAAGCGGAGGCTGCTCCGGCACTGAGACGAGCCCCATCCCGTTGAGCGGAGGCTGCTCCGGCACTGAGACGAGACGCCTCTCGCAAAGCGGTGCCGTCCCAACGCTGAGACGAGCGAACCCGTGCGCGGAACTCTGGCTTTTGCACGAGCGACTTGCCTTGGGGAAAGATTAAATTGCACATACGCGCAGCTAGACGTGTTGCTCGCGACAAGGGCAGTGCCGAGAAACGCCAGCCGCTCGTGCAAAAGCCAGAGTTACGACGCGAGGCGGAGGTATGGCAGAACGGGCGAGAAAAACGGGCGCCCGCCACTTGAGGCGAGCGCCCGTCGAGTCCACGTGCTTGTCGCTGCGTCCGGCGGCTACAGCGTGTCTCCCTCGGAGCCCGTTCCGGTGCCGGACCCGGACTCTGACCCAGATCCCGTCTCGGAGCCGGTGTCGGAGCCCTGGCCGCCAGTGCCGGAGCCCTGGTTGCCGGGATCGGTGCTGGGCTCGGGATCGGTCTGGACCGCCTCGGTCGTGAGCGTGATGGTGGCGCCGTAGGGCGCGGTGCCCGTGACGGACTGGTACAGGACGATGCCGTCAGCCGGTCCGCTGACGATGACCTTGAAGCCGGCGCTCGTCAAGCGGGCCTTGGCGTTTCCAGCGGTATCACCCACAACGCCGGGAACGCTCACCTCCTGGGGCGCCTCGGGGCCATCGGAGACGTAGACGGTGATCGTGGTCCCCTTGTCCACCGAGGTGCCGGCAGCGGGGTCGGTCTCGATCACGTACCCCTCGGTCACCTCGGAGCTGGTCCTCACGATATAGGGGATGAGGCCGGCGTCCGTGAGAAGGTCGGAGTACTCGTCCTCCGTCGAGTTCCCGATCTCGGGAACGGCGACCTGGCCGCTGCCGGACGAGATGTGGTACGTGATGGTGTCGCCGGCCTTGGCCACGGCGCCCGCCTCGGTGTCCTGCTCGCAGACCTTGCCGGCCTCGACCTTGTCGCTCTCGCGGTCGTCGCCGCGGCGGCCGTAGAGACCGTACTGCTCGAGCAGCTCGTCGGCCTCCTCCTGCGTCTTGTTGGTCAGGTCGGGAACCTCGACCTCCTTCGCGGGGGTCGGGCCCTTGGAGACCTTGAAGTTGATCGTGGTGCCCTCGGGGACCTCGCGGTGAGCCGCGGGATCCTGCTCGCAGACGCGGTCCTTCTCAACGTGCTCGCTGTAGATGTACTTGGGCTCGCCAGGAACGAAGCCGGCCTCGATGATTGCCTCCTCTGCCTGCTCGACCGTGAGGTCGGAGAGGTTGGGGACCGTACTCAGGGTCTCTCCCGAACCAAACAGCGAGACAAACCCGACGATGGCGACGACAATCGCCGCGATGGCGCCGATGACGCCGATGATGACGTGGCGACGGTGCTTGCGCTGGCGCTCGGCCTCCTCCTCGGCCGCCTGCTGGGTCGCGCTCTGCCCGCGATAGCGCGTGGAGCGCTCGATGCGCGGGAGCGACGCGGTGCCGGAGCCCTTGACCGGGGTCGTGCGGTCGAGCTTCCCGGTCACGGGGACGGGGGCGACGGCGGCCGCGGCGGTCACGGCCTGCATGCGTCCGGCGAGGTAGTCGCGCAGCGTGCGGAAGAGCTCGTCGGCCGTCTGGAAGCGGTCGGCGGGGTTCTTCTGCATGCACTTGAGGATGATGGCCTCGAGCTGCGGGTCAACGGAGGGGTTGAGCTGGCTGGGCGGCTTGGGCTGCTCGTTCACCTGCTTGAGCGCAACCGTGATGGCGTCGTCTCCCTGGAAGGGAACCTGCCCGGTGGACGCCTCGTACATGACGATGCCGAGGGAGTAGATGTCCGTCGTGGGGCCGAGCTCCTTGCCCTGCGTCTGCTCGGGTGAGACGTAGTGGGCGGTGCCGAGGACGGAGTTGTCCTGCGTGAGGTGGCTGTTCTTGGCGCGCGCGATGCCGAAGTCCATCACCTTGATGTTGCCGTCGGGCTGCACCATGATGTTCTGCGGCTTGATGTCGCGGTGGATGATGTCGTGCTTGTGCGCCACCGAGAGCGCCTGCGCGATCTGGGAGCCGATCTGCGCGACCTTCTTGCAGTCGAGCGCCCCGTGCTTGCGGATGCCGCTCTTGAGGTCGGTGCCGCGCAGGTACTCCATGACGATGTAGTAGGTGTCGGCGTCCTTGCCCCAGTCATAGACGGAGACGATGTAGGGGCTCTGCAGCGCCGCCGCGGCCTGCGCCTCCTGCTTGAAGCGCGCGGCGAAGGACGGGTCGTTGGCGTACTGCGGGAGCATGGTCTTGATCGCCACGGTGCGGCCAAGCACCTCGTCCAGGCCGCGGTAGACCGTGGCCATGCCGCCCGTGCCGATTCTGTCCTGTACCTGATACCGTCCGCCGAGAAGCATCGCTGACATACTCACTCCCCACTCCACGCGAAGCATGTTCGCAAATCAATGTGCTGTCCGTCGGATCCGTGCGCCCTTGCGCTGTCCGACGCTGTTGTCGTCATCCTCATCACTTGGCCGCCCCCGATGCCTGGATCTGGAGGCTGTCCTCAAGGACCTGGCCGGCGATCGCCGCCGCCTGGCCCTCGACGTTGGCCCCGTTGCCCTCGACGCACACGGAGATGACGAGCGTTGGCTCGTCGTACGGCGCAAAGCCGATGAAAAGCGAGTTCACGTTGTCGCCGCCGGCCTCCGCCGTGCCGGTCTTGCCGGCAACGCGGGTTCCGTAGACCTGGGCGCTCACGCCCGTGCCGTTCTCCACGACCTCGAGCATCGCCTGCTTCACCTGCTCGGAGGTCTCTCCGGAGATGGCCTGCCCGAGGGAGCGCGGCGTGGTGGAAAAGGTCTCGACGCCCTCGGGGGAGAGGACGTGCTCGACCACGTAGGGGTTCATGGCGATGCCGTCGTTGGCGATCGTCTGGGCGAGAAGGGCGTTCTGCATGACCGTGGTCTGGGGGCCAGCCGGGCTCTCGTGCTGGCCAACGGGCTGCCCGCAGGCCGCCCATGCGGTCTCCCAGCTCGTCATCTCGGCGGGGTCGGGCATGAGGGAGGTCTGGCACTCAAAGTCCATGCCGATGTTCTGCCCGTAGCCAAAGGCGTTGGCGTAGCTCACGAGCGCGTTGGGGCCGACCGCGTCGCCCACCTGCGCGAAGGCGGTGTTCGAGGAGACGGCGAAGGCGTCGAGGAGCGAGACCTCGCCGTAGTCGGCGTCATTGATGTTGGTCACCTCGCCGCCGCCGATCTCGATCTTCGCGGAGGCGTCGATGACCTCGTCGAGCGAGGCCGCGCCCGTGTCGAGGGCCGCCGAGAGGGTGAGGGCCTTGAAGGTTGATCCGGGCGGATAGAGCGCGTCGGTCGAGCGGTCCACGAGCTCGCCGTTGGTTCCGCTCGAGATGATCTCTCCGAGGTTCTCCACGTCGTAGGTGGGGTTAGACGCCTTTGCGAGAACGGCGCCGGTGCTGGGGTCAAGAACGACGATCGCTCCCGTCCTGCCCTCCAGGGCGCGCTCGGCGGCGCGCTGGATCTGCGAGTTGATGGTCAGCTGCACGGTGGAGCCCGGCTGCGAGACCCCGGCGAGCGAGTACAGGGCGCTCCTCCAGTTGGAGAAGTCCTTGTGGCCGGTGAGGGTCTCGTTCATGGACGCCTCGATGCCGTCCGAGCCGTACTCGGTGGAGATGTAGCCCACGGTGTGGCGCGCGAGCGTCCCCTGCGGGTAGCTGCGGACATAGGAGCCGTCCGGCTGCTGCACGCTCTCGGCGAGGGTGACCCCGTCCGAGGAGATGATGGCGCCGCGCTGCACGTAGGCGCTCTTGGCGATCGTGTGGTTGTTGGACGGGAGGCTCTGGATGCGTGCGGCATCAATCTGCTGGATGTAGGTGAGGTTGGCCACGAGCGCGGCAAAGAGAAGGGCGAAGACCGAGATGAGCGAGGTCAGGCGCTTCCCCAGGGCAACGCGGCCGAGGACGCCGGACTCCTCCGTGACGAGGCCAAAGCTCCCGCGCGCGTGGCTGCCGTGGACGACGGCCGCCACGTGGCCGCCCTGAGCCTGTCCGGCGAGGTTGAGGACGGGGTCGCGGCGGGTGCTCTTGCGCTCGGTGGCGCTGCTCATCTGCGCTTCTCGGCCCGTGCCCTCGTCTCCCGCGCGCAGGAGAAGGGCCACGACGACAAAGCTCGCGAGAAGCGACGTGCCGCCCTGGCTCATGAAGGGGAGGGTGACGCCGGTGAGCGGGAGGAGCTTGGTGACGCCTCCGACGATGACGAAGGCCTGGAACGAGATGGAGCAGGTGAGGCCGACCGCCGCAAAGGCCGAGCAGTCGGACTTCGCGCGCGCCGCGGTCACGAGTCCGCGCACGCAGAAGAGCAGGAACAGGATGAGGATCGCGGACGCGCCGAGAAGACCCATCTCCTCGCCGATCGCCGCAAAGATGAAGTCGCTCTGAACGAACGGGATGACGGTGGGCATGCCCTTTCCGATCCCCGTTCCCACGAGACCGCCGTCGGCAAGGGAGTAGAGGCCCTGGACGATCTGGTAGCCGCCGCTCGTGGCCGCGGACCACGGGTCGATCCAGATGTTCACGCGGTTCTGGACGTGCCCGAAGAGGAAGTAGCAGGCCACGCCGCCGGCGGCGAGCAGCAGAAGGCTCACTACGACGTAGCTCACCCGGCCCGTGGCCACGTAGATCATGATCACGAAGAACGCGAAGAAGAGCAGGGCGCTGCCCAGGTCGCGCTCAAAGACCACGACGAGCAGGCTGATGCCCCACATGACCAGGAGCGGGAGCAGCATCCTCATGCGGGGGACCCTGAAGGGGCCCACCTGGCGCATCGAGGCCGAGAGCGCCTCGCGGTTTGTGGCGAGGTAGAAGGCGAGGAACAGGGTGATGAGAATCTTGGCGAACTCGCCGGGCTGGAAGCTGAAGCCGCCGATGACGATCCACAGCTTGGAGCCGTTGACCTCGGTTCCGAGGATCATGGGGAGCACGAGAAGGACGACGCCGGCTATGCCGAGCGTGTACTTGTAGTCGGCGAGCCCGTCGAGGTCCTTGACGAGCGCCAGGACGGCGACCATTGCCGCCACGGAGAGGAACAGCCAGACGACCTGGCTGACCGCCTCGTCCGGAGAGAGCCTCGTCAGGAAGGTCACGCCCACGCCGGAGAGCGTGAGCACGATGGGCAGTATCGCGGGGTCCGCCCCGGGAGCCAGGAAGCGAATCGCCACGTGGGCCGCCGCAAAGGCCACGAACAGGCCGATGGGGACCCCGAGCGTCGACACGCTGAGCGGGACGTTCGAGTTGAGCGTGTACATGGCGTACAGGAGTATCACGGGGATCGCGGCGAGGCAGAGCAGGAAGAGCTCGGTGTTCCTGCGCCCGTGGCCGTCGCGCTTCGCCTCCCGGGCGGGTGCGGGCACTGCGGCGGCCACGGCCTCCATCTCGGCGCGCGTCTGGGCGCCCATGTACTTACGTCTTCTCACTGCTGCTCACCTCCGTTCGTCTCCGTCGTCTCCTGGGCGGCACTGCCGCCTTGGCCCTCGTCCGTCTCCGAGCGGGCCGTCTCGGCTATCTCCGCCGCACGGTCCTTCTCGGCGTTGATCTGCTCGTGGTAGGAGTCGATCGCGGCGCGGCCCGCCTCCTCGCTGTCTACCCGGATGCCGGCCTCGAGCTGGTCCTGAACGGAGATGGGCAGGTCAGAGAGCTCCACGGCGCTGGTTCCCACGAGCTCGCTCATGGGAACGCCCAGGAAGTCCCCGTTGATGCCCCGGTAGAGCCCGACGGTGGTCCCGTTGACGCCGAGGTACCACTCGCTGCGCACGAACAGCATGGCAACGAGAACCACGGCGGCCAGGGCGCCGAGGATGATCGCGGAGATGCTCCCCGCGCGGCGAAGGAGCCTCTTGCGCGCCGCCTCGGCGACGCCGTCGTCGAGGACGTCGATCACGACCACGGTGACGTTGTCCGCCCCGCCGGCGGTGAGCGCGGCGGCGACGAGGTTGTCGGCGGCCTGCTGGGGCGTTGCGCTCGAGACCGCGAGGGACTCGATCTGGCCGTCGCCGATCATTCCGGAGAGGCCGTCGGAGCACAGGATGATGCGGTCGCCGTCTCCCACCTCGAGCGAGAAGTGGTCGGCGTACATGTCTGGGTCGGAGCCGAGCGCGCGCGTGATGACCGAGCGCGAGGGGTGGGTCCGCGCCTCGTCTGCCGTTATCTGCCCGGAGTCGACGAGCTCCTCGACGTAGGAGTGGTCGTGGGTCACCCGCACGAGGGTTCCCTGGCGAAGCACGTAGGCCCGGGAGTCTCCGACGTGGGCCACGGCCATGCGGCTCTTCTCGATGATGACGGCGGTTGCCGTGCAGCCCATGCCGGGCTTGCCGATGCCCTGCTCGGCCGCCGACATCACGTTCGCGTTTGCGGATTCCACCGCCGCGCCGAGAAGGACGTCGTCCGCGGTCCCCGGGGCCTGCTGGCCGATGGTCTCCACGGCGATGGAGCTGGCGACCTCGCCTGCCGCGTGGCCGCCCATGCCGTCGGAGACGACGAAGAGCGGGGCCTGCAGGAGGAAGGAGTCCTCGTTGTGGCCGCGAACCAGGCCTACGTCGCTTCGGGCTGCCCAGGATATGAACTCGTTGGACCCAGAGACCGCGTCCGCGCCGGCGCGCCCCTCGACGGGCATCTCCGCGCGTCCGGGGGCGTTTGTCGGCTCAGCGGCCTGGGTCGTCTGGAGCTCGGCGGTCGTCATCCGCGGCTCACTCGCATGATGGTGTCGCCCACCTGCACCTCGTCCCCTTCGCGAAGCGTGACGGGCTGCTCGATGACGTGACCGTTCACGAGCGTGCCGTTGGTGGAGCCGAGGTCCTCGAGCACGAGGGCGGGGCCCTGCAGCGCGAGGCGCGCGTGCGTGGAGGAGACGTAGGGCTCGTCGATGACGACGTCGGAGGACGGGGAGCGGCCTATGACGACCGGCCCGAGGATGTCAACGTGAAGCCCGCGGAGCGAGCGCGTGCCCTTCTCGATGTCGATTGCCCAGATGGCGGCGTCTCTGCGCTGGCCGCGCACGAGGCCCACGCCCGTGCGCATGACGGCGAAGAGAAAGAGGTAGAGGACGATGACAAGAAGGACTCGCCCCGCAAAAAGCACAAGATCGATCATCGCGGGTTCTCCCGGAACTCAAGGTTGAGGAGGCCGAGCGTGATGAGGTCGCCGTCGCGGAGCGTGCAGGAGCGCACGTCGACGTCATTCACGAGCGTGCCGTTGGTGGAGCCGAGGTCGGTGATGCACCAGTCGCGGCCGTCAAAGCTGAGCTCGGCGTGGCGACGAGAGATGTTGGGGTCGCGCAGGACGATCCCTGCCTGGGAGCTCTCGCGCCCGATGACCGTGGCAGGGGCCGTGGCCGTGTAGGTGCGGCCGCTCGTGCGGTCGATGAGCAGGCAGCTGGCAACGCGCGGGCCGTCCGCCGCGCCGGCGGCAATGCCGGATGCGGGGAAGCTGCCGATCCCGCGGCGCGGGTCGACGAGCGGGACGTTGCGCCCCTGCGTCTGCGGCACGGGGACGGAGCCGGGGGTCTCGCCGGGAGACACGACGGGCGCGGGCGTGACGAGCGCGACGGGCATGGGAGTCGACTCGGAGGAGCCGGCCACGGGAATGCCCGGCTCGTCTGCGTCGAGCATGTCGGGCGGCATGACGTCGAGGCCGTCGTCCTCGGGAACGCGCGGGGCGGGGACGGGGGTCCGGGGCGTGGGCTCGCTCGTGCCGCGGGGGTGGACCTGTGCGGCGGCGCCTCCGGCGCTCGAGTTGCCGGCGAGGAACGCGCGCTCCTCCTCGCGGAGGCGGGAGAGCGTCCCGGCGTCGATGTTCTCGGCAAAGACCGCGAACTTGCCAGACTTGAGCCCCGGGTCGACCATGAAGCGCACGAGCGGGTTGCCCACGAAGGCATACCCCTTCTTCTGCGCCTGGGCGGTGACAAACGCCGAGGTCTCGTAGGTGATCTGCTCGTACAGAGGCCTCATGAGCGAGTCGTCGGCGGCAGAGACGAGAATGGTGTAGAGGGCCGGCGCGGTGTCCACGCCGTCGATCTCGTACGTCTCGTTCTCCATCTCGCGCGCCGCGCGCTTGGCGAGCTTCTTGAAAGAAAAGGGCTCGGTGTAGCCCTGTGGCGCGGCCCCAAAGACGGAGCCGATGCGCGCCTCAAAGTCACTCAGAAAACTCATCTAGATCCTCTCCCTCTTGGTCCTCGAAGAGGGGACCCCTCAGGACAGTTGCTACGCACATAAGCACACCTAAGAGTAACGCAAGCACGACCGTCGACCAATCGACCGCGCCCCATATCCCGCTATTTTTCACGCTAGCAGCCAAAATGCAGGCTGCGAGAACGTAGAGAAACGCAAGGACCTGCCCGGCGAGCCCGGCGGCAACGGAGCCGCGCAGGGCGATCGAGGAGGCGAGCGCCGAGCCGATGACGGCACCCGCGAGCAGCAGCCAGAACGAGACGCTCGTCGCCGCCGAGACGAGCGAGTCGGCGATCAGGGCGGGCTCAAACGCGCTGGCCACGGCTATGCGGTAGACGCTTCCCGTCAGGTACGCCACGGCGGTCGTGACGGCGGCGGGAACCGGGTCGAGGGCGTATGCGGAGGGCGCGCTCGCGGAGACCGGGGTGGGCAGGCAGCAGGGGAGCAGCAGGCACAGCGACGCGAGCCGGTCCTTCCTTCCCACGAGGACCCACCACGCCACGATGACGATTGCCAGCGCGACGGCACCCGCCGTCAGGAGGGGGCTCTCGCCCGCCGGCTGGAGGGCGAGAGCGGCCGCGAGCGCCCCGCCCACGAGCAGCGACGCGAGCGGCGGCCATACGGCGGAGACGAAGGCGCAGGCGAGCGGTATCCCGGCCGTCGCCGCGGAGGCGTTCTCGGGCAGGACGAAGGGCATGAGCAGGCGAAGCGCCAGGAAGCACGCAAGGGCGGTGACGGCCCGCGCGAGGCTCCCCTCGGGAAGGCCCAGGCGCGCGAGGGGTTCCTCGGGGCGTCTGATGTCGTTCGATTCGTCCTCGTCGTCCTCCGCCTGGACAACCAGGTCCCTCAGGGAGCGCGCGCCGTCGGCGGTGTCCCCGAGCAGGGGGACGAGGCTGTCCGAGAGCTCCAGGACGTCCGCCGGGCGCAGTCCGGGCGAGGGCGAGAGCGCGGCGAGAAGCTCCTGCTCAACGGCGGGGTCAAGGCCCGGGCAGGACTTCTGGAGGCGCTCCGGGCCGCGCTCGATCTTCTTCTGCGAGTCCTCGGCGCTTCTCGCCAGGAAGGGGCTGGTACCGGTGAGTGCCTGCCAGACAACGGTGGCGAGGGCGAAGACGTCCGTCCGCTCGTCCACCATCTCGCCCATGATCTGCTCCGGCGGCATGTAGCCCACGGTCCCGCCCCGCGCCCCGCCGTATCCCGCGGCCGAGGCGAGCGTGGACATGCCAAAGTCGGCCAGCTTAACGGTGCCCTGGCGATCGACCATGATGTTGGTGGGCTTGATGTCGAGGTGCAGCACGCGGTTCTCGTGCGCAAAGGAGAGGGCGCTCGCAACGCTGCGGAGAATGAGGGCGCACTCCTCCGGCGTGAGGCGGCCGCCCTCAACGCGGGCGAGAAGCTCCTCGAGGTTGAGGCCGTCGACGTGCTCCATCACCAGATAGGCAAAGGCCCCGTCTGTCTCAAAGTCGTAGACCGTCACGATGTTGGGATGGTTGAGCATGCAGGCCGTGCGCGCCTCGGCGAGCGCCTCCTCGGCCGTGGTCCCCCACTCCACCGCAAGGGGGAGGCGCTTTATCGCAACGCGCCGCTGGAGGCGCGTGTCCCAGCAGGTGCAGACCGTGCCAAAGCCGCCGTGCCCCCGGCGCTCGAGCACGCGGTAGCGACGGAGGAGAATCTCGTCGTGAGTTGCCTGCGGAAGCTGGATAGGCGTGACCGCCCGAGCCTTGTTACGGGTTTCGCTCACGGCACCTCCTCGTCGATTCAGCTGCGTTTGGCCGTGTCCTCCTATTCTACCTCTAGGCGGCTGATCCGAGAAAACACTTGGCAGCGAGCGGCGGATGCGTTACGATATCCCAGCACGCGGGCGTGGCGGAATTGGCAGACGCGTACGGTTCAGGTCCGTATGGGGGCAACTCCATGAAGGTTCAAGTCCTTTCGCCCGCACCATAACTGATCAGGCCCCGGCGGCAGCGCCGGGGCCTTTTTCATGTGCGTTGGGGTGTTTGGGCGGTGACGATGCGAGGTTCTTCTCGGTATCGACGCGAGGTTCTTCTCGGCGTTCTTCTCGGTCTCGCGGAAATAGCATACACTGAGCCGCTTAAAATAATAATAAATGCAGGTGGCGAGAAAAACGTTTAATCGTATCGCTCGCCAGTGTATGTTATTTTGCCGGGCCGCCCTCTTGCGGGGAGCGCCGCCGCCGGGCCGCCCTGTCGCCGGGAGCGCGCCGTTGCCGGGCCGTTGCCGGGAACACGCCGTTGCCGCCCTGTTGCCGGGCCGTCATGCCGTCGTGCTGCGCCGCCGGGAGCGGGCCGTGCCGTTGCCGCGCCGGGAGCGCGCCGTGCCGCCCTGTCGCCGTTGCCGCGCCGGGCTACTCGTCGTCCTCGCCGCTGCCGAAGAGGTCCCAGTCGCTCTCGGACTTCTCGTGGTTGAAGTAGCGCTTCTTGGTCTTGCGCTCCATGAGGATGGCGATGATCAGGCAGATGACGATTCCGCCCACAATGAGGCAGAGAACACCGACCTTGTCGCTGAAGAGCCACGTAAAGAAGTCCGAGATCCCCTGCATGCTGCCTCCCTGGCGCGTCGATTCACGCGCACAAGTATATACTTGGAGGGCCGTCGCGGAAGCGCCGGCGCAGTGCACGCATTCAAAGCTAGGAGCCAGCATGCTCGACATCAAGTTCGTTCGCGAGAACCCCGACGCCGTCGACAAGGCGTGCGAGTCCCGCCAGAACGCCCATTGGGACCGCGAGAAGTTCTTCGAGCTGGACGAGGCGCGTCGTTCCGTGATCGTGGAGGTCGAGACGCTCCAGGCCGAGCGCAACGCCGTCTCCAAGGAGATCGGCCAGCTCATGCGCGAGGGCAAGAAGGACGAGGCAGAGGCCGCAAAGGCCAAGGTCGCCGCCAACAAGGAGCGCATCGCCGAGCTCGACGACAAGCGCGCCGAGGTCGAGCAGGAGCTCTTTGACCTGGTGGCGGCCATCCCCAACATCCCGCACGAGTCCGTGCCATACGGCAAGGACGACTCGGACAACCCCGAGGTGCGCCGCTGGGGCACCCCGCGCGACTTCTCCGCTGACGGCTTTGAGCCCAAGGCGCACTGGGACCTTGGCCCCGCCACGGGCACCATCGACTTTGACCGCGGCGTCAAGATCGCCGGAACCCGCTTCTACGTGCTGGGCGGCCTTGGCGCCCGCATGGAGCGCGCCCTCATCAGCTTCATGATCGACATGCACGTCAAGGCCGGCTTCAAGGAGTGGTGGCTCCCCGTCATCACCAACCGCGAGACCCTCTTTGGCACGGGCCAGCTGCCCAAGTTCGAGGACGATCTCTACCACGTGAACCCCGACCTGTACCTCATCCCCACGGCCGAGGTCATGCTCACCAACCTGCACCGCGACGAGATCCTGGACGCGAGCCAGCTGCCGCTGTGGTACACGGCGTTCACCCCGTGCTTCCGCGAGGAGGCGGGCTCTGCCGGTCGCGACACGCGCGGCATCATCCGCGTGCACCAGTTCGACAAGGTGGAGATGGTCAAGTTTGCCAAGCCCGAGGACTCGATGAACCAGCTCGAGAGCATGGTCGCCGAGGCCGAGGCCGTGCTCCAGGCGCTGGGCCTGCCCTACCACGTGGTCACCCTCTGCACCGGCGACATTGGTTTCTCGGCCACCAAGTGCTACGACATCGAGGTGTGGCTGCCCAGCTACAACGCCTACAAGGAGATTTCCTCCTGCTCCAACTGCTGGGACTTCCAGGCGCGTCGCGCCAACATCCGCTACAAGGACCCGGCGGAGTTCAAGGGCACGCGTCTCGTGCACACGCTCAACGGTTCCGGCCTGGCCGTGGGCCGCACGATGGCGGCGATTCTGGAGAACTACCAGAACGCCGACGGCAGCGTGACCGTTCCGGAGGCGCTGCGCCCCTACATGGGCGGCGTGGAGGTCATCCGCCCGGAGGCCTAGCTCTGGGAGAGAAGAGCGCCCTGTGTGCGGCTCCGGTTTTGGCCGGGGCCGCATTCTTGTGCGCGGGCGCGGGCGCGGGGCGCGGGCGCGGGGCGCTTAACGTTTGGCGCGGTTGGGGGCGCTGCCGGCCTCGACGGCTTGCGATCGCATCGACTGGAGGCTGGCCGGCTCTGACGGCTTAGCAATCGCCGCGATTGGAGGGCGCTCGAATCTGACTGCTTAGCGATTGCCACGATTAGAGGGCGCTCGAATCTGGTCGCTTAACAACTACCGCGATCGGAGGGCTCGGCGTGCGACGCGCTTAACGTTTGGCCCCGTTGGAGGGCTCGGCGTGCGACGCGCTTAAAGAACGCCGTGATTGGAGCGTTTGCCTTCAAAGACGCTTAATGATTCGAGCCATTGGAGGCTCGGATGTCAGCCTGGCCGAGAAGAACCCTCCGATCGTGGTGATCTATAAGCAATTTGACCCGGGCTCCCTCCGATGGCGGCGATTGCTAAGCAAGCGAGGCCAGTTCTCCTCCAATCGTGGCAATCGCTAAGCGCGTCGCACGCCGAACCCTCCAATCGTGGCAATCGCTAAGCGCGTCAGGCGAGAAGCCCTCCAATGGTGACAATCGCTAAGCAGAACGGCCGATAGGCGCTCTGACGGCGGCAGCCCCTAAGCAATCAGAGCGACGACCCCTCCGATCACGGAAATCGGTAAGCGCCTCGAGCGTGGAGCTCTCCACTTGTGGACATCGCTAAGCGAGCTCACCGCCTCCAGCAAGAGAAAGAACACTTGTTCCCCGAACACACGTTTGGTATTCTTTTACAACAGAGTACCGGAGAGAGGAGCGGGTATGCGGCGGCATGAGGTTGCGCGCTTCGAGCGTGCGGGAGACGTCCGTACAGTGGGTACGGTGGAGAGGACGGATGGCTCGCTTGAGATACGCGAGGACGTCTCCGGCCCCTCCGCCCTCATTGCCTATGGGGATGAGGTCCACGGCCTGCGCGTGACGTTTACCGAGGTTGAGCAGGAAAAGCTCACCGGGGTTCTCGTAGAGACCGGGCGCTCCTCCCTTGAGGAGTACCTGGCAAGCGGGGAGTTTGCCCTTATCGACCTGATGGATCTGTGCGATGTGGCGGGGATTGGCTACTCGTTTGTCGGGCTTGGCGACAAGAGCGGAGTCCAGTTTAGGCCTGCGTCCTAGGGGGTGTCGGCTTCTGAGGGGCGCGGGCGTTCTGGGGGCGCGACCTTGAGACAAAAAGAGAGGCTCCCGAAGGAGCCTCTCGTTCTTGCGTGGTGCGGCGTATAGGATTCGAACCTATGACGCCCTGATTCGTAGTCAGGTCCTCTATCCAGCTGAGGTAACGCCGCGTGCAGTTGGATATATTGCCACGCTGTCATGGGCGCGTCAAGCACGAACGAGAAAAATGTTGGAGTTGTGTGGGAAGGGGGTCAGCGGGGAGGGCTGACAAGAAAAAAGCTCGCTCCGCAACGCGAAGCGAGCCTGGGCGATCTGGCGGAGAGCTGGGGATTCGAACCCCAGATAGGATTTGCATCCTATACTCGCTTAGCAGGCGAGCACCTTCGGCCTCTCGGTCAGCTCTCCAATAGGTGCTAGAGCATGATACCCCACAAATGAAGAAGTCTCAACCGCCATTGCGGCTGTCGCGCTGCGTGCGCAAGGCGTGGATATTGGCTATCGCGCCGGAGACGCGGGATTCGGTCGTTGCGCCGGATGTGGGAAGCGCGGGGTTCGGCTGTCGTGTTTCGGCGCCGGAGACGCGGGGCTCAGGACAGCTGGGCGAGAAAGGCATCGTCCACGACGATGTCCTCGCGGTGCAGGCGGCTCCAGGAGAAGGCGCCCACGAGCTCGGCGGGCGTGGCCTCGCGCCCGGGGTCGGCCAGGCCAGCGGCCGCGGCGAGGGCGCCCACAATGCGCTCGGCGCTCACGCCGCGCCCACGCAGGGCGCCAAGGTCGAGGTCCTTCTCGCGCTTGGCGAGGCGACGCCCGTCCGGGGCAACGAGCAGTGGCACGTGTCCGTACTGCGGCGCCTCAAAGCCGAGAAGCCCGGCCAGGTAGATCTGTCGCGCGCACGAGCCCAAGAGGTCGCGGCCGCGCACGACCTGCGTCACGCCCATGAGGGCGTCGTCCACTACCACGGCGAGCTGGTAGGCAACCACGCCGTCGCTGCGGCGCACCAGAAAGTCTCCGCACTCGTGGGCGAGCACCTCGCGGTGCGCCCCGTAGTGGAGGTCGAGAAACTCAATGGTCCCCGCGGGGTCAGCTGCGCCGGGCACGCGGAGCCGCGTTGCCGGGGGTCGTAGCGCCGCGCGCCGCGCCACCTCGTCTGCCGGGAGGTTGCGGCACGTCCCGGCATAGACCGGCGTGCCATCGGAGGCGTGCGGCGCACTCGCGGCATGGAGCTCTGCGCGCGAGCAGAAGCAGGGATAGGTGAGTCCCGCGGCCTCCAGCTGCGCCAGCGCGTCTCTGTAGACCTCGCCGCGCTCGCTCTGCCAGTACGGGCCCTCGTCCCAGTCGAGTCCCAGCCAGCGGAGATCCTCGATCAGCGCCTCGGCCCGCTCGCGACTTGCGGCGCGCGGGTCCAGGTCCTCGATGCGCAGCACCATCTCGCCGCCTGCGGACCGTGCCGAGAGCCATGCCACGAGGGCGGCAAAGACGTTGCCCAGATGCATCCGGCCGGACGGCGTCGGTGCAAACCGCCCGCGCACCCCCTGGTTCTTCTCGCCCATCACGCGGCCTCCCAAAATGTGACAAAGGGGTCTGACCCCTTTGTCACAGTTCCTGCTCGTACACGTAGACGTAGAACTCGTCCTTCTCGGGGTCAACGCCCGGCCAGTACGCGCGCGAGCGACGGCGCATCGCCTGCGTGAGCCCCTTGTGCTCGTAGAAGCCAAAGTCGCAGCTGTCGTCCGTGAGCAGGTGATAGCCCGCCGCGCCCGTCTCGCGCAGGCGCTCGAGCGCCGCCGAGAAGAGCCTTCCGCCAAGGCCCAGCCCCTTCGCATCCGGGGAGACAATGAGCAGCTTGACCGCGGCGTCCGCGCCGAGCGACCCGCCCGCAAGGTAGTCGCGCTCCAGCTCCGCCTCCTCGCGCACGCCGTCCATCTCGGTACGCACCGCCTCCGCGAGCCCCGGGTCCTTCTCGGCCGCCCTCGTCAGGCGGGCCTCGAGCTCCGCCCAGCCCGCATCGCCCGTTGCCGCAGCCCCGCGCTCGGCGAGAAGAACCGCGCCCAGAATCTCGCCCCCGCGCTCGGCAAGAAGCGACCACGTGGTCTGCGCGAGGTAGTGCGCCAGCTCGATCTGGCTCGCCGCGCGCTGGGGCGCCTCGTCAAACTCCGGAAGCCACGTGCGCCCCAGGAGCACCGCCACGCGCTCAAAGTCCTCCGGCGCGAACGCGCGAAATGTCAAGTTTTCAGTCTCCGTCATGTTGTCCTCCAGCTGCGGTATCGTAGTGATGACGGTACAACATGTCGTCGTCAAACCCAAGGAGGGGCAATGGCAGACACTCCCATCAAGCGAGCGCTCGTCTCCGTCACGGACAAGACGGGCGTCGTCGCCTTCGTCAAGGCGCTCGAGGACGAGTTCGGCGTCGAGGTGATCTCCACCGGCGGCACCGCGCGCGTGCTCGAGGAGGCCGGCGTTCACGTCGTTCCCATCGAGCAGTACACGGGCTTCCCCGAGATGATGGACGGCCGCGTGAAGACGCTGCACCCCAAGGTGCACGGCGGCCTTCTCGCCCGTCGCGACAACGAGTCCCACATGGCCCAGGCCGCCGAGCACGGCATCGGCATGATCGACCTCGTGGTCGTGAACCTCTATGAGTTCGAGAAGACCGTGGCCAACCCCGAGGTCACCTTCGACGACGCCATCGAGCACATCGACATCGGCGGCCCCTCCATGCTGCGCTCCGCGGCCAAGAACGCCGACTCCGTGACCGTGGTCTCCGACCCGGACGACTACGACGAGGTCCTGGACACCATGCGTGCCCTGGGCGGCTGCACCACGCTCGAGCTGCGCCGCTACCTGCAGCTCAAGGTCTACGAGACCACGGCCTGCTACGACGCGGCCATCGCCAACTGGCTGGCCGACCGCTACGACGAGGACTTCCCCGAGGAGCTCGAGGACGCCGAGGACGCCCCCGCCACCCCGGACGAGCTGGGCGTCTACCTGGAGAAGGTCGACGACCTGCGCTACGGCGAGAACCCCCAGCAGACGGCCGCCGTCTACCGCTTTGCGGACGACTTCGCCGAGCTGGGCTCCTCCGAGTACCCGCTCGTGGGCGCCGAGCAGCTCCAGGGCAAGCCGCTCTCCTACAACAACTACCTCGACGCGGACGCCGCCTGGAACCTCGTGCGCGAGTTCGACGGCCCGGCCTGCGTGATCCTCAAGCACCAGAACCCCTGCGGCTCCGCCGTGGCGGACGACGTTACCACCGCGTACGACCGCGCCTTCGCGTGCGACCCCAAGAGCGCCTTCGGCGGCATCATCGCCTGCAACCGCGAGGTGCCCTTCGAGCTGGTGGAGCACGCCTTCGACGAGAACGGCCAGTTCGTCGAGGTCATCATCGCCCCGAGCTACACCCCCGATGCCGTCGAGCGCATGGCCAAGCGCCCCAACCTGCGCGTGCTGGCCACTGGCGGCGTGGGCGGCCACGCCGAGTACGAGCTGCGCTCCATCGATGGCGGCGTGCTGCTGCAGAACGTGGACTCCGTCTCCGAGGACCCCGAGGCCTTCACCTGCCCGACGGAGCGCAAGCCCACGCCGGAGGAGATGGACGAGCTCATGTTTGCCTGGCGCGTCTGCAAGGGCGTGAAGTCCAACGCGATTCTCGTCTCCAAGGGCAAGGCCGGCATCGGCATGGGCCCGGGCCAGCCCAACCGCGTTGACTCCGCGCTTCTGGCCTGCGAGCGCGCCGACGAGGCCTGCGAGCGCATGGGTGTGGAGAAGGGCGGCTACGCCTGCGCGTCCGACGCCTTCTTCCCGTTCCGCGACAACGTGGACGTGCTCGCCGAGCACGGCGTGACCTGCATCATCCAGCCCGGCGGCTCCAAGCGCGACGACGAGTCCATCGAGGCCTGCAACGAGCACGGCATCGCGATGGTCTTCACCGGCAACCGCCACTTCCGCCACTAGGTTACGAAGGGACAGTCCCTTCGTAACATTCGCGCCCCGGCCGGCCCCGCGCCCGCCGGGGCGCGCTGCCGGACGACCACCAGGGAGGCACCATGCAGGACGAGAAGAACGACGCGCCGTCATTCGCCGGCTTCGAGCTCGGCACGCCCGCGCTCGTGTGTCGTTGGCGCCTGGCCAACCGTACCCTTCCTCTGGAGAACCGCCACCTGCGCGCGCTCGCTGCCCGCAGCGTGAGCGGCTCGGTTGTCTCAACGCAGCTTGTGGCCTGGGCAAAGCAGCACATCGAGTGGACCCTCGCGGAAGGCTCCGCGCCCCACCCCAACGGCGTGCTCATGCTCGTCATGGACAACGAGGGCCGCGCCGCCATGAGCGTGGGCCCCTACGATCTTCTCGCCAGCGCCTCCGCCGCGGACCTCGCCGCACGAGCCGTCGCCGCTGCCCACGAGGCGCACGCGACCGGTGTTGCCCCCGAGACGCTCTGGGCCGTGCGCGCCGGTGCGCTCGTCTGTGGCACGGAGCCGGGCTGGCGTCCCTCCGGCATCGACAGCCTCGTCACAGACCTTGCCAAGACCTTGGGCGTGTCCGTGTGCCACGATCCGCTCCTTGCCGCGAGCGTCCTGGATGGCGAGAAGAACCTCGACGAGCTCTTCCTCGCCTCCGACGAGCACGGCATCGTGCCTGCCGCCGGCCTTGTGGGCCCCCATGCCCGCCGCCTTGTGGACGGCTACGCCAAGCTGCTCGAGGCCGCAAAGAAGCGATAAGGTCGCGCCGAGCCTCGCCGCCCCTCCGTCCGAGACGGGCGCCCCCGGCCGTCGTTCCGCTGTCCGTTCCGCCGCTCTCGACCCCGCAGAACGCCCCGCTCCTGCCGCGCCCCCTCCGTACGTGGGAAAAACCTCGCGCTCGGCGAATTTGGCCCGAAGACATGTATAAACCCCGCCCGCGCGGAGTAGACTGTTAAGTGCGTGGGCCATGCCCGCGTTGAGTCATGCGCCTTGTGCGTGAGAGCTGCCTGGGGCCATGGGGGTGCCCAGGAAGACCTGTACGAAGGAGAGGATATGGCGCGCAAGTTTAAGTCCATGGACGGCAACGAGGCGGCATCGTACGTCTCGTATGCGTTCACCGAGGTGGCGGGCATCTACCCGATCACCCCGTCCAGCCCCATGGCCGACCACGTCGACCAGTGGGCCGCTCAGGGCATGAAGAACGTCTTTGGCACCCCGGTCAAGGTCGTTGAGATGGAGTCCGAGGCGGGCGCCGCGGGCACCGTCCACGGCTCGCTCGGCGCCGGCGCCCTCACGACCACCTACACGGCGTCGCAGGGCCTGCTCCTCATGATCCCCAACATGTACAAGATCGCCGGCGAGGGCCTTCCGGGCGTCTTCCACGTGTCCGCCCGTACCGTGGCCTCCCACGCCCTCAACATCTTTGGCGATCACTCCGACGTCATGGCCTGCCGCCAGACCGGCTTTGCCATGCTCGCCGAGGGCAACGTCCAGGAGGTCATGGACCTCGCGCCGGTGGCTCACCTCGCGGCCATCGAGGGCAAGGTGCCGTTCCTGAACTTCTTCGACGGCTTCCGCACCTCGCACGAGATCCAGAAGGTCGCGGTCTGGGACTTCGACGACCTCAAGGACATGCTGGACATGGACGCCGTCCAGGCGTTCCGCGATCACGCCCTCAACCCGGAGCACCCGCACGCCCGCGGCTCCCACGAGAACGGCGACATCTTCTTCCAGCACCGCGAGGCCTGCAACAAGGCCTACGACGCGCTGCCCGCCGTGGTCCAGTCCTACATGGACAAGATCAACGAGAAGCTCGGCACCAGCTACCACCTCTTCGACTACTACGGCGCCGATGACGCCGACCGCGTCGTGGTCTGCATGGGCTCCTTCTGCGACACCCTCGAGGAGGTCATCGACTACCTCAACGCCCACGGCGAGAAGGTCGGCCTCGTGAAGGTCCGCCTGTACCGTCCGTGGTCCGTCGAGGACTTCGTGGCCGCCCTGCCCGCCACGGTCAAGAAGATCGCCGTGCTCGACCGCACCAAGGAGCCCGGCTCCATCGGCGAGCCCCTCTACCAGGACGTCATCACCGCCCTCTACGAGGCCGGCAAGGAGGGCATCACCGTGGTCGGCGGCCGTTACGGCCTCGGCTCCAAGGACGAGCCGCCCGCAGCCGCCTTCGCCGTCTACAAGGAGCTCGAGAAGGACGCCCCCGCCCGCGAGTTCACCATCGGCATCGTGGACGACGTCACCAACCTCTCCCTCCCCATGGACCCGGACGCCCCCAACACGGCGGACCCGTCCACGATCGAGTGCAAGTTCTGGGGCCTCGGCGGCGACGGCACCGTTGGCGCCAACAAGAACTCCATCAAGATCATCGGCGACCACACCGACAAGTACGTCCAGGCCTACTTCCAGTACGACTCCAAGAAGACCGGCGGCGTCACCATCTCCCACCTGCGCTTTGGTGACTCCCCGATCCGCTCGCCGTACTACATCAACAAGGCCAACTTCGTCGCCTGCCACAACCCGTCCTACATCATCAAGGGCTTCCCGATGGTCCGCGACGTCAAGCCGGGCGGCACGTTCCTGGTGAACTGCCAGTGGTCCGACGAGGAGTTCGCCTCCCACCTGCCGGCCGTGGCCAAGCGCTACATCGCCAAGAACAACATCAACGTCTACCTGATCGACGCCATCGACCTCGCCGAGAAGGTTGGCATGGGCAAGCGCACCAACACGGTGCTGCAGTCCGCGTTCTTCTCGCTGGCTCAGGTCCTTCCCGCCGAGGACGCCATCCAGTACATGAAGGACGCCGCCGAGAAGTCCTACGCCAAGAAGGGCCAGAACATCGTCGAGGCCAACTGGAAGGCCATCGACGCCGGCGCCACCGCGTACCGCAAGTTTGAGGTGCCCGCCGACTGGGCCACCGCCGAGGACGAGAAGGTCGAGCTCACCCTTGAGGGTCGCGAGGCCATCGTCAAGCAGGTCCGCGAGCTCATGGAGCCCATCAACCGCATGGACGGCGACTCGCTGCCCGTCTCCAAGTTCGTCGACGTTGCCGACGGCCAGTGGGAGCTCGGTGCCTCCGCGTACGAGAAGCGCGGCGTCGCCGTCATGGTTCCGCACTGGGACGAGTCCAAGTGCATCCAGTGCAACCAGTGCTCCTTCGTGTGCCCGCACGCCACGATCCGCCCGATCGTCATGAACGCCGACGAGCAGGCCGCCGCTCCCGAGGAGATGCGCCGCATCGACGTCATGGTTCCCAAGAACTCCGGCCTCACCTTCACCATGGCCATCAGCCCGCTCGACTGCATGGGCTGCACCAACTGCGTCAAGGTCTGCCCGAAGGGCGCCCTCACGATGGTGCCGCAGGAGTCCGAGCTCGACCAGGCTCCGGTGTGGGACTACGCGGTGAACAAGGTCTCCGAGAAGAAGGAGCTCGTGGCCGCCAACGTCAAGGGCAGCCAGTTCGCCAAGCCGTACCTCGAGTTCTCCGGCTCCTGCGCCGGCTGCGCCGAGACCGCGTACGCGCGCCTCGTCACGCAGGTCTGCGGTGAGCGCATGTTCATCTCCAACGCAACCGGCTGCTCCTCCATCTGGGGCAACCCCGCCGCCACCTCGCCCTTCACGGTCAACGAGTGCGGCCACGGCCCGGCGTGGAACAACTCCCTCTTCGAGGACAACGCCGAGCACGGCCTGGGTCTCGCTCTTGGCTACGACGCCGTCCAGGAGAAGATCGTTGCCGAGACCGAGAAGATCCTCCAGTGCGACAAGGCCTCCGAGGCCCTGAAGGAGGCCGCGACCGCCTGGCTCGCCAACCGCAAGGACACCGAGGGCAGCAAGATCGCCGCTGCCGCCTACATCGCCGAGCTCGAGAAGAGCGACTGCGAGACGGCCAAGGCGGTCCTCGCCGACAAGGCCTACCTCACCAAGAAGGCCTTCTGGATCTTCGGCGGCGACGGCTGGGCGTACGACATCGGCTTCGGCGGCCTCGATCACGTCCTTGCCTCCGGCAACAACGTGAACGTCTTCGTCTTTGACACCGAGGTCTACTCCAACACCGGCGGCCAGGCCTCCAAGGCCTCCAACATCGGCCAGGTGGCCCAGTTCGCGGCCTCCGGCAAGGTGACCAAGAAGAAGAGCCTCGCCGAGATCGCCATGTCCTACGGCTACGTCTACGTGGCCCAGGTTGCCATGGGCGCCAACATGAACCAGACGCTCAAGGCCATCCACGAGGCCGTGAACTACGACGGCCCGTCGCTGATCATCGGCTACAGCCCGTGCGAGATGCACTCCATCAAGGGTGGCGGCATGCAGAACTGCCAGATGGAGATGAAGAAGGCCGTGGAGTGCGGCTACTGGAACCTCTTCCGCTTCAACCCGGCTGCCCCCACGGGCAAGAAGTTCACGCTCGACTCCAAGGAGCCGGCTGGCGGGTACCAGGACTTCCTCATGAACGAGGCCCGCTACACCTCGCTCACCCGCTCCTTCCCCGAGCGCGCCAAGGAGCTCTTCGCCCAGAACGAGGAGGCCGCCATGGCTCGCTACGCGCACCTGCTCAAGCTCAAGGACCTCTACGCCGAGGCGTAAGGCCCCGAGCGCGGGTTCTTCTCGCTGAGCTGATTGCGTAGGCTGCGGCCCCCGGCGCGATGCCGGGGGCCGTTTTGTGTGCCGAGCGCGCGTCCGTCTCTTCCCGCGTGACTTTTGAGGCCGCAAAAGTCACGTGAGTTTTTCTGCCAACTGGGGAAACGTCAGAGCCCGACGGAGATTTGAGGCCGCAAAAGTCGCGCGAACGAGAAGCGCCACCAGGAGGGCTAACACTCGCGTTAAACTCCCTTACCGCTGGCTTGCGTGCGCGTTTCTGAAACCCGCCCACAGCCCCTCTATAACTTCTACGTCTGACTCTGCGGCGACCCTGCCGCGGGGTTCCTACGAAGAGAGGGGTAGCATGAAGGTAAGGAAGAGGTGGCTGGCCGCGCTGTGCGCCCTGGTGCTCATGCTGGGCGTTGTGACGGTTGCCACCGGCAGAACGGCGGGCGCCGCCGAGGCTCAGCCCGCCGCCGAGATCGAGGTTCAGAACGAGAGCGGCGTGCAGTTTGACCGCATCTCCCTGGAGATCGGCGCCACGTCGTCCCAGCGCAACTTCAACTGGATGAGCACGTCCGACCTCGAGGGTTACATCCAGGTGGCCCTTGCGCCCGAGGGCTGGGCCAACGGCGACGCGTTCCCCGAGAACGCGGACATCGTCGCCAGCGTCAAGGCCGAGAAGAACGTCAGCGAGCGCGACGGCTGGAACTCCTACAAGGCCACCGTCAGCGGCCTCTCTGCCAACACCTCCTACATTTATCGCGTGGGCAACGGCGAGGACTGGTCTGCCGCCTATGGCTTTGCCACCGGCAACATCGGCGACGGCGAGTCCTTCAGCTTCATGTTTGCCGGCGACCCGCAGATCGGCGCCTCCGGCAACGTGGCGAGCGACACCGAGGGCTGGACCAACACCCTCGACACCATGGTCGCCGCCTTCCCCGAGACCGACTTCATGATCTCCCTGGGCGACCAGGTCAACACCCGCGACGTTGACGTCGTGGAGGAGGAGTACGTCGGCTTCTTCGCGCCCGAGGCGCTCCACGGCATCACGCTGGCCACCAACGTGGGCAACCACGAGGCCTACGTCGACAACCAGAACTACTCCTACAACTACAACATGCCCAACATGACCGGCTACGGCGTGCAGACCGCAACCGGCGAGGGCTCCGGAGACTACTGGTTCAACTACAACGGCGTGCTGTTCATGTCGCTCAACTCCAACGAGCAGAACACGGCCGTCCACAAGGCGTTCCTCGAGGAGGCCATCGCGGCCAACCCGGACGCCAACTGGAAGATCGTCACCTTCCACCACTCCGTGTACTCCACGGCCAGCCACACCACCGACGGTGACATCCTCGCCCGTCGCTCCACGCTGCCCGTGGTCTTCTCGGATCTGGACATCGACGCCGTCCTCATGGGCCACGACCACGTCTACACCCGCACCTACCTCATGGACGGCACCACGCCCGTCACCGAGGGCGGCGTGCAGGACGTCCTCACCGATCCGGCCGACGGCCAGGTCCTCTACATCACCGCAAACTCCGCGTCTGGCTCCAAGTACTACAACATCAAGGACAACGTGGAGAAGAGCTTCTCCGCCGTCGAGGACCAGTCCAAGCGTCAGAACATGTCCCTCGCCACGGTGACCGAGGACTCCATCACCTTCACCACCTACTACACCGATGACGCCCAGGTGACCGACGCCGACATCCTCGACCAGGTGACCATCCAGCGCACGCCCGAGCCCGAGGCCGAGCCCAAGGTCGACCGCGTCTCGCTGCAGATCGGCGCCACCGAGACCTCCCGCAACTTCAACTGGATCAGCGACGCCGGCGAGAACGGCGCGGTCCAGGTTGCCGTCATGCCCGAGGGCTGGCAGCAGGGTGACGCCTTCCCCGCGAACCCCGACTACGTTGCAAACGTGAAGGCGAGCGTCGGCGGCTCCGAGGTCGAGGGCTACAGCTCCTTCAAGGCCACCGTTGACGGCCTCGACGCCAACACCTCCTACGTGTACCGCGTGGGCACCAATGGCGTCTGGTCCGAGGCCTACGGCTTCCAGACCGGCAACATCGGCAACGGCGAGTCCTTCAGCTTCATGTTCGCCGGCGACCCTCAGATTGGTGCCGGTGACATCCCCGAGGATACCGAGGGCTGGATCAACACGCTCGACACCATGGAGGCCGCGTTCCCCGAGACCGACTTCCTGATCTCCCTCGGCGACCAGGTCAACCTTGGTCACAGCGGTGAGACCCAGTACGAGGAGTACGAGGGCTACTACGCCCCCGAGGTTCTGCACAGCATCACCATGGCTGTCAACGTGGGCAACCACGAGACCTACGTGTCCGACCAGAACTACTCCCACAACTACAATATGCCCAACGTGAGCACCTACGGCGTCACCGACGCCACCGGCGACGGCTCGGGCGACTACTGGTTCACCTACAACGGCGTGCTGTTCATGTCCATCAACTCCAACAACATGAGCACCGCCGAGCACAAGGCGTTCCTCGAGGACGCGATCGCGGCCAACCCCGACGCCAACTGGAAGATCGTCACCTTCCACCACTCCGTGTACTCCACGGCCAGCCACACCGCCGACACCGACATCCTCGAGCGTCGCAACGAGCTGCCCGCCGTCTTCACCGAGCTGGACATCGACGCCGTCCTCATGGGCCACGACCACGTCTACACCCGCACCTACCTGATGGACGGCACCACGCCGCTCATCACCGATGAGGTCCAGTCCGAGCACGTCAACCCCGCCGACGGCCAGGTCCTCTACATCACGGCCAACTCCGCGTCTGGCTCCAAGTACTACAGCCTCCAGAACCTCCCGCAGAACACCTTCGCGGCGGTCCAGGACCAGTCCAAGCGCGAGAACATGACGCTTGTTGATGTCACCGAGGACTCCCTCACCTTCACCACCTACTTCACCGACGACGCCCAGGTCACCGAGGACGACGTCCTCGACAAGGTGAGCATCGTCCGCTCCGACGACCCCGTCGAGCCCGCTCAGCCGCAGGTCGAGCGCGTCTCCCTGGAGATCGGCGCCACCGAGACCTCCCGCAACTTCAACTGGCTCGGCACCACCACCAAGGACGCCATGGTCCAGGTTGCCGAGAAGCCCGAGGGCTGGACGGCCGGCTCCGCGTTCCCGACCGAGGGCGCCGTGTCCGTGGCGGCCGACGTTGACGGCTCCGAGCTCGAGGGCTGGAACTCCTTCAAGGCCACCGTCGACAACCTCACCGCCAACACCGACTACCTCTACCGTGTGGGCAACGATGGTGCCTGGTCCGAGACCTATGAGTTCTCCACCGGCAACCTCGGCGACGGCGAGTCCTTCTCGTTCATGTTCGCCGGCGACCCGCAGATCGGCGCCAGTGGTGACGTCGCCTCCGACGTTGAGGGCTGGACCAACACGCTCGACACCATGACGGCGGCCTTCCCCGAGACCGACTTCATGATCTCCCTGGGCGACCAGGTCAACACGCGTGACGTGAACACCATCGAGGAGGAGTACGAGGGCTTCTTCGCGCCCGAGGCGCTCCACGGCATCACGCTGGCCACCAACGTGGGCAACCACGACACGTACAACGACAACCAGCACTACACCTACAACTTCAACATGCCCAACGTCTCCGAGCTTGGCGCCACGGACAACGCGGGCGACGGTTCCGGCGACTTCTGGTTCACCTACAACGGCGTGCTGTTCATGTCGCTCAACTCCAACAACATGAGCACCTCCGAGCACAAGGCCTTCATGGAGGACGCCATCGCGCAGAACCCGGACGCCAACTGGAAGATCGTCACCTTCCACCACTCCGTGTACTCGGTGGCCAGCCACACGGCAGACAGCGACATCCTCCAGCGCCGCTCCGAGCTCCCCGTGGTCTTCTCCGACCTGGGCGTCGACGCCGTCCTCATGGGTCACGACCACGTCTACACCCGCACGTACCTGATGGAGGGCACCAAGCCGGTCATCACCGACGAGGTCCAGGACACCCTGACCAACCCCGAGAGCGGCCAGGTGCTCTACATCACGGCCAACTCGGCCTCTGGCTCCAAGTACTACGAGATCCAGAACCTCGCGCAGAACACGTTCTCCGCGGTTCAGGACCAGTCGCAGCGCCAGAACATGTCCATCGCCACGGTGACCGACGACGCCATCACCTTCACCACCTACTACACCGACGACGCCCAGGTGACCGAGGACGACATCCTCGACCAGGTGACCATCGAGCGCGTTGACGACCAGCAGGGCGGCCAGCCCGGCGGCGACGACCAGAAGCCCGGCGACGACCAGCAGGGCGGCCAGAAGCCCGGCGACGACCAGAAGCCCGGCGACAACAACCAGCAGGGCGGCTCCGGAAACGGCGGCCAGACCACCAACGACCCGCAGCAGGGCTCCCAGACCCAGACCGGCTCCCAGGGCTCCGCTGGCAACGGCCCGCTCGCCCAGACCGGTGACGCCTCCGTCACCCCGGCTGCCATCGCGGCCCTCGCCGCGGCCGGCATGACCGTCGTGGCCCTCCGCTCCGCCATCATCACCAGAAGAGGAAGTAACTAGCCCCTATGAAGAAGCGCCTGCTTGAATCGTCGGACCTCATCGTTCTTGCCGCGATCGCCGTGGTCGTTGCCCTCGTGCTCGCATGGGGCCAGCAGCATCCCATCGACTACACCTCGCTGGACACGACCGGCATAACCTATCCCAGCGGAACGGTGACCGAGGTCATATCCGAGGACCTCGAGCCAACCCCGTACGATTCAAGCAGGCTCTGGGGCTCCCAGGAGCTCCGCGTGCGCATCAACGACGGCGAGCTCGCCGGCCAGGAGGTCGAGATCCACAACGAGGTGAACGACACCCACAACATCCTCTGCGAGGAGGGCACCGGTGTCATCGTTCGCCTGGAGTCGCAGGAAGGCCTCGAGCCGTACTTCAGCATCTACAACTACAACAGGGGCTTTGGCCTCGCCGCCCTTCTCGTCGTCTTTGCCGCCTTCATGGTGGCGGTGGGCAGGCTCAAGGGCGCGAGGAGCCTCGTTGGCCTGGCGTTTGCGATCTTCCTCATCGCGTGCTTCATGCTCCCGGCCTTCTATCACGGCTATCCGGTCATCCCCGTTACGCTCGGCGTTGTCCTGGCGATCACGGTGAGCTCGATGACGCTGCTCAACGGGTGGAGCGCCAAGACGCGCGTCGCGATTCTCGCCACCCTGGGCGGCGTTGCCGTGGCGGCGCTGTTCTACGCGATCTTCTCGGCCGTCCTCCATGTGGGGGGCTACAACATGGAGGCGGCCGAGGATCTCATCTTCCTGCGCCAGCGCGCGGACTTTCAGGTGGGGGACGTGCTCTTCACCTGCGTTCTTATCGCCTCGCTCGGCGCGGTTCTTGACATGACCATGGGCGTCACGTCGGCGCTCTTTGAGATGCGCCAGGTCCACCCCTCCATCACGCAGCGCGAGCTCTTCCGCGCGGGCATGGAGATGGGCCAGGACATGACGGGCACCATGTGCACCACGCTCATCCTGGCGTTTGCGGGTGGGGCGATAACCACGCTGCTCTCGCTGCTCACGTACGGGACGCAGACCTTCCAGCTGCTCAACTCGGACTACCTCACGCTCGAGGTCTTCCAGAGCCTGGTGGGCAGCATCGCCGTCATCCTGGCCGTGCCGCTGGCCTCCGCGTTCTCCGCCTGGGCGCTCGGCGGTCCCAAGGGCGGGGCGTCCCGCTAGGGGCGTGCGGGTCCGGCCGGGGCGTTCCGCTAGGGCGGCAGGGTCCGGCCAGGGTGTTCCGACAAACATCAAAATTAACGCGCACGGATTGTTTAAATCTCGTATAACCGCAGGACAAATTTACGCGCACTGCAATCTGTGCGCGTTAATTCTGATATCCGCCCATACGGCGAGAAGAACGCCCGCGTGCGACCCGCTTGGCGAGAAGAACGCCCGCTCGCAGCCCCGTCCAGAGCAACCAAACCCGCCGCACCGGCCAAACGCCCCGCGGCACGTCAGGGCGGCGCAACCCGCACGCGGCCCTACCCGCGGGTGGCGATTCCCATCGCAACGTCGTGCGCGGCGGTCTCCAGCTCGTCGTCGAGCGGTGCGAGCTCCACTGCCTCGCCGCGGCGCGCCAGCGCACGGGCGATCAGCCAGTCCGTGACGCCGGGGTTCTTGGGCAGGATCGGCCCGTGCAGGTACGTGCCCACCACGCCGTCGTGCAGCACGCCCTCGCCGCCGTCCTCGCCGTTGTTGCCCGTTCCCTCCACGAGCGAGCGCCCCAGGGGCTTCTCGCCGGCACCCAGGAGCGTGCGACCGGCGTGGTTCTCAAAGCCCACGATCGGCGTGGCGCACACCGGCGAGTCAATGGCCACGTTGCCGATGAGGCGGGTGTCCCCGGCAACGGTCTCAAGGTCCAGGATGCCCAGGCCCTCCACGCGCTTCTCGCCCATCATGTAGGAGTGGCCGAGCAGCTGGTAGCCGCCGCAGATGGCGAGAAGGACGCCGCCGCTCGCAACGTAGGACGCGAGCTTCTCGCGCTGCGCGCCGAGCTCGCGGGCAACGGCCAGCTGGTCGCGGTCGGCCCCGCCGCCAAGAAGCACGATGTCCGCGTCCGAGAGGTCGAGTTTCTCGCCCATCATCACCTCGTCCACGCGTGCGGGGATGCCGCGCCACGCGCAGCGCTTGGAGAGCGACGCGATGTTGCCGCCGTCCCCGTAGAGGTTGAGGGCGTCGGGATAGAGGTGCACGATGCGCAGCGGCCGGCTGAGGGCCACCGCCGCGGGAGTGGGTGCGGCGGCGCGCGGGGCGTCGTCGGTCACGCTGGAGTGCCAGGTGCCGACAAGGCGCTCGAGCTCCGCCACGACGGGCGGAAACGCCGTGTAGTTGGCGACAACATGGAGCTTCTCGCCGGGTGCCACGTAGCGCAGGGCGTCAACCACGTTGCGGATGAGCACGGGCTCGGCGCCCAGCTCGGCGTACTTGAGGCGCACCGCCATGTCCTCGCGGCGCGTTCCGCCGGCGCACAGCACGCGCACGCCCAGGTCGCGCAGGCGCTCGAAGTCAACGTCCCAGATCCAGGAGACGTCGTGGCCGTCGGCGTCGTTGTCGTTGAGGAAGAAGGCGACGGCGCTGCCCTTCTCGGCCTTGATCTGAGAGATCATGCGGTCAAAGCCCGTGGGGTTCTTGGCCAGGTTGGAGGCAACAGCGCGCCCGCCGTCAAGCTCGTAGACCTTGCCGCGGCCGCTCGCCGGCTCGTAGGCGTCAAGCACCTCCTGGAAGGCGCGCGCCTCGCCGCCGCCGATCACGAACGCGGCAAACGCGGCGGTGACGTTGTAGACCATGTGCAGGCCGTTCCAGCGGGTGCGCACGTGCTGGCGCACCGCCATCCCGCCCCGGCGGTCCTCGACGTCAAACTCAAAGCCCTCCTCGCCCATGCGCACGTTCACCGCGGCAAACGCGAGCTCGGGGCGCGCCCAGCCGCACTCGGGGCAGCGGTACTTGCCCAGCTGCCCGTAGTGGACGTACTCGTAGTCAAGCGGCGCGTTGCAGCGCGCGCAGAAGCGGCTGTCCGAGATGCGGTCCGCCTCGATGCCCGTGGGCTCGTCGATGCCAAAGGGCACGCCCGGGTTGTCCACGCGGTCCGCGATAGCGGCGCAGAGGGGGTCGTCCGCGTCAAAGATGATTGCGGTCTCGGGCGAGCCCTGCAGCGCCCTTGCTATGACGTCCTGCGTGTGGTCTATCTCGCCGTAGCGGTCGAGCTGGTCGCGGAAGAGGTTGAGAAGAACGAGCGCGCGCGGCCGCATCGCGGGGAGCACGCGCACGGTGTAGAGCTCGTCGCACTCGAAGCAGCCGATGCGCTTCTCGCCCTTGCGGTCGGGACCGGCCAGCACGAGCGCGGCGGCGATGCCGGACTCCATGTTGTTGCCGGCGCGGTTGCACACCACGGTGCTGCCGCCCGAGGCAAGGGCGTCCGCGATGAGGCCGGTGGTCGTGGTCTTGCCGTTGGTTCCCGTCACCACGATGCGCGGCTCAAGGCTGGCCGAGAGCTCGCCCACGACGTTGGGGTCAACGCGCAGGGCAACGGCTCCGGGGATGTTGCCGCCCCCGCGGTGCGCGAGGTTGACGGTCCCCCAGTGCGCAAGCGATCCGGCAAGGCGGGCGAGAGTCACACGCGGGTTCATGGGTCTCCTTTGGCGCGGGTGCAAGCTGCAGCAATACTAGCACGTCCCGTAACGGCCCCGGCGCTGCGACTGACGTGCTGCAACTCTGCTAGTATCTGTTCTGTCGCGCCCACGGGGATGCTTCTTTTGGAGTGCTTTCCACCGGGATCCCGCTTGTCGTGGGCTCGTCATGCCCGCGCGGGCATCCAGCAAAGCCCTCCGACAGAAAAGAGAGAAGCATGAAGAACCAGGCCAGCCTCGAGCACACCATCGACCCCACGGCCGGCGCCCGGCGCGTCGCCCACGTTGGCATGATCGCCGCGCTGTATGCGGGCCTCACCCTCGTGACCCTGCTCTTCCTCGGCAGCCTTGCCTGGGGACCGGTGCAGTTCCGCATCTCCGAGGCCGCGTGCGTGCTCGCGCTGCTCACGGCCGACGCCGTCCCCGGACTGGCGCTCGGCTGCGTCATCGCCAACCTCGCCAACATCGTCCTCTCCGGCACGGGCATGCTCGGCATGCTCGACGTGGTCTTCGGCAGCCTCGCCACGGCCCTCGGCGCCTGGTTCACGTGGAAGAACCGCAGGCGTCCCGAGCTCGCGCTCCTCGGGCCCGTCATCGCCAACGCCCTCATCGTCCCCGCCTACCTCCCGCTGATGCTGCAGGGCATTGGCTTCTACACCATTCCGTTCACCAACATCGCCATCGATGGCGCCTATCCCGCCATGTACGTGTTTGGCCTGCTCGCAACCGGCATCGGCGAGGCGGTCGTCATGTACGTGCTGGGGCTCCCGCTGTTCCGGGCGCTCTCGCGGACCTCTCTGCCCAAGTCGCTCGGTGCCGAGGCCGACCTCCAGCGTCCCGGCGCCGGTGCCCAACGTTAGGGGAGCCTTGAATCCCGTCGTTATCATCCCGACGTTCTGGGGCCTCGAGGGCGGGGCCGGTTCCGCCGACGGCCGCGGCGCCCGTGACCGCGCCGCCCATGACCGCGCCGCCTACGACCGCGTCACGTCCCTCGACGACCCCAACCCCCCGCTCGAGGCCTGCCTCGCGTCCCTGGACGGCGTGGACGGCATCCTGCGCGTCATGGTGCTCCTGGTGTCCGATCCCCAGGGCGAGGAGGACGCCCGCGCGCGGGTCGAGCTGATCTGCGCCGCGCACCCCGGCCTCAACCCGCTCGTCATCGGCAGCCAGGAGGCGGCCCACGTCGAGCACGCGGTGGGCAGGATGGCCCACCACGTGGCCGGCGAGACCGTCTCCCTGCACAGCTGCGGCGCCGTCAGGAACATGGGCCTTGCCGTGGCGGCGGTCCTGGGCCACGACGTCGTGGTGTTTCTCGCCGACGACGAGGTGGTAGACGGCGCGGACTTCCTCTCCAAGGCGGTGTGGGGCCTGGGCTCGCTCACCCGGCAGAACCTGCGGGTGCATGCCAAGAGCGGCTTCTTCCTCAGCGCGGGCGGGGACCCCTTTGCCCCGCCGAGCTCGGAGTGGAGCGAGAAGCACTGGTCCAAGGCGGCCGAGTTCAACCGCGCGATGGATCGCGTCCTGTCCGCCCCCTCGCGCATCTCGCGCTCCAGCCACCTCTGCGGCGGCTGCTGCGCCCTGAGCGCTGCGGCATGGTCGAAGGTCCCCTTCGACCCCTACATCGCCCGGGGCGAGGACCTGGACTACCTGCTCGACCTGCGTGCCAACGGCATCGACGTGTGGTTTGACAACCAGTGGTCCGTCCAGGCCCAGGGCGTTGCCGAGGCGGGGGAGACTCCCGAGCTGTTTGTCCGCGACGTCCACCGCTGGCTCTACGAGAGCCGAAAGCTCGACGCCATGAACGCCCGGCGCGACCTGCACACGATCACGCTCAGCTCGCTCATGCCCTACCCGGCCCCGTGGATCTCTCCCGACGTGCGCCGCCGGATCCTCCTCACCGCCCTGCGCAGGCTGGTGACGGGGCCCAACCGGGCGGCGTACCTCAAGTTTCTCGTCAAGGGGCGCTACGAGGCCGAGAAGTTCGCGCGGCTCACGAGCTCGCGCTACCTCTCGTTTGCCATGGTCTGGCCCACGATCGTCTCGGCGCTCTGGTGCGACCAGATGATCTCTGCGGCGATACGGCGCACGGGGGAGGTCGCGCCGGTGGCGTCCTCCACGGCGCCGTCCGACCCCCTGGGCGAGACCGGCGCGATTCCCGTTGTGGGGGAGGACCAGCAGTGAAGTTGCTCAACATCCGTCATGCGGGCTGGGTGGTCACCGGGATCCTCATCGTCTGCGCCGTGGCGCTGGCGGCGATCCTCGCCCAGGCGGTGGACGACCCGTCCGTCGTCGTGGCCATGCTCGTGGGGTGCGCCCTTGCCACCGTCATCATTCTGAGCGGCGCCGTCAGCATCGCGCCCGAGGACACGCGCTCCGAGGCGACCGAGCGCACCCTGCGCGTGGCGACGGCGACCCTGGGGCACCTCCACGGCGGCCTCACCGCGGAGAACGCGCGCGCCATCTGCGCGATGCTGCTCCCCGAGACGAGCGCCGCCGGCATTGCCATCACGGACACGGAGACGGTGCTCGCCTACGAGGGGACCATCGACACCCCCTTCGTCCCGGGGAGCAAGAACGCCAAGCCCACCCTCGAGGTCCTCGAGAGCAAGCGCATGGAGACGTTTGTCTCCGTGGACCAGGAGAGTCAGGACGTGAGGCGCTTCTCGATAGGCAACCGCCGCCAGGGCCACGCGTTTGGCATCATCGTGCCGCTGCTCGTGCAGGACCATGCCGTGGGAACGGTGAAGCTCTACTATCGCCGCGACGTGGAGATAGACCGCACGCAGCTCGCCATCGCGGAGGGGCTGGGCACGCTGCTCTCCACGCAGCTCTCGTCCTACGAGCTCGACCGCCAGGCCGAGCTCACGGCGCGCGCCGAGGTCAAGGCGCTGCAGGCGCAGATCAACCCGCACTTCCTCTTCAACACGCTCAACACCATCGCGTCGTTCACGCGGACAAACCCCACCAAGGCGCGCGACCTGCTCCGCGAGTTCTCGATGTTCTACCGCCGGACGCTGGAGAGCTCCGAGAAGACGCTCATCTCGCTGTCCCAGGAGCTGGAGCAGACGCGCCGCTACCTCAAGATCGAGAAGGCCCGCTTCGGTGAGAGCCGCATCGTGGAGACCGAGCACGTCGAGGAGGGCTGCGAGGAGCTTCCCGTCCCGTCGTTCCTGGTTCAGCCTATCGTTGAGAACGCCGTGAGGCACGCCATGCGAGACGAGGGCCCCCTTCACATTGACGTGCAGGTGGTCACCGACGGAGATGATATTCTTATAGCCGTTGCCGACGACGGCCTTGGCATGGACAAGTCCGTGGCGGACCGGCTGCTTGCGGCGACGGTTGAGGCGCATCCCTCGGGCTCCGGGCAGGGAACCGGCATGGCGCTGAGAAACGTTGCCGAGCGCATCGAGCGCTTCTACGGCGTGGGCTCTGGCGTGGAGATCGTGTCCAAGCCGGGGGAGGGCACCTGCGTCACCCTCAGGCTCGAGGGGGCGCGCAGAAGAGCGGTGGAGCTTGGCCGCAAGGGCGAGTAAGATATAGTCCGGCTGCCATGCGGCCGTTGAGCGGACACGAAGGGAACTGTACATGCGCGCGATGATTGTTGACGACGAGGCGCCGGCACGCTCCGAGCTGCGCTACCTCCTCGAGGAGACCGGTAGGGTCGACTCGGTCACGGAGGCGTCGAGTGCCCGTGAGGCCGTCGAGAAGCTGATGGAGGCCAAGGCCGACGTCATGTTCCTCGACATCCAGATGCCCAAGACCTCGGGCATGCAGCTCGCCGAGGCCCTTCACAAGCTCAAGAACCCGCCCGCCATCGTCTTTGTGACCGCCTACAGCGAGTACGCGCTCGAGGCCTTTGAGGTGGACGCCATCGACTACCTGATGAAGCCCGTCGACCCCGAGCGTCTGAACCAGGCCCTGGACAAGGTGCAGGCCCGCTCCAAGCCGCAGGCCCAGAGCCACTCCTCCGTGGAGCGCATCCCCGTGGTCAAGAGCGGCCGCAAGGTGCTGGTGCCCATCGACCAGATCCGCTACATCGAGGCCAAGGACGACTACTCCTGCATCTACACGGCGGACGACCGCTTCCTCTCCACGATCTCCCTCGCCAAGCTCGAGCAGAAGCTGGCTCCGCACGGGTTCTTCCGCGTGCACCGCGGCTATATCGTGAACCTCGAGTACGTGGAGGACGTGGAGGTCATCTCCTCCGGTATCCTGCAGCTGGGCGTCAACGGCATCGAGGGCAAGAAGATCTCCGTCTCGCGCCGCCGCGTGGTCGCGCTCAAGCGCGCGCTCGGGCTCTAGGGACGTGCGTTGACGGTAAAGCGCTTCGACATCATCTCGGATACGCATGGGCATTTGTCGCCCGAGCTCCTCGAGGAGCTCAAGGGTGCGGACATGATTGTGCACGCGGGTGACATCTGCTCCGTGTCCGACTACCACACGCTCTGCGACATCGCGCCGGTCAAGCTCTGCCTGGGCAACAACGACTGGTCCTACGACTACGGCCCCATGGTTAAGGACCGCATCGTGTTTCTCGGCGGCGGGCTCAGGTGGCAGGCCACGCACTATCGGCGGCGCCTCAACCTGCAGATGTGCGACGTGGCGGTGTTTGGCCACACGCACACGCCGCTGCTGGAGCGCGACGAGTGGACCGGCGTGCTCGTGATTAACCCCGGCAGCCCCACCTACCCACGGCGGTCGCGCCCGAGCATGGGTCGCGTGCTCGTGGAGGACGGGCACGTGGTGGACGCGAAGATCATCACGCTGGGGTAGCGGGCGCGCGGTCTTCTCGCGGCGCGTTGCTGGGGCGCGCGTTCTTCTCGCTCGCGCCGCTTCTCGGTCCGCGGTTCCGGGTCCCTTGTGGCATGCGACGGCCCTTGCGGATGCACGCTCTTATCGGCGTGCGCTTCTCGCGCGGTTCCGGTGCGCTTCTCGGCGTGCGCGGCCGCCCTTCACGCGCGGTTCCGGTGCGCTTCTCGGCGTGCGCGGCCGCCCTTCACGCGCGGTTCCGACGTTCTTCTCGCGCGGTTCCGACGTTCTTCTCGGCGTGCGCTGTCGCCCTTCACGCGCGGTTCCAACGTTCTTCTCGCGCGCCCTTCTCGGTTCGTTACCCCGCCCAAATAACACGCAGAATCAAGCACAACTATCTATATCCGCAGGTAAAAATAACACGCATTGACGATTCTGCGTGTTATTTGACCTCGAGAAGCGCCGCGGCTCGGGGGTATGCGGTATTTCACCCCGAGAAGCACGTGGGGTTGCGACCACACGCCGCTCACGATCGACCCTGCCCGCAATCGCGTCCCGACACGCAAGTAACCCGCCTGCAGCCGCGTCCCGGCGCGCGACCGACCCGGCCCGCAGCCGCGTCCCGACACGTGATCGACCCAGCCCGCAGCCGCGTCCCGGCACGTGATCGTTTTTCTCGCCCCGATCTTGGAATAACACGCAGAATTACCTTCAACAACATATATGCGCAGGAAGGTTTTTAGAATAAGTCCGATTCTGCGTGTTATTTTGCGGCCGTGCGCGTGCCCGTGCTGCGCGCGTTGCCCGTGCCAGTGCTGCATGTGCTGCTCACGTTGTCCGCGCTCACGTGCGGCGCGTCCACGGCGACGTCCGCGTCCGTGCTGTTCGGGCTCGCGTCCGTGTTGTCCGTTCCCGCGTCCGTGCTGTTCGGGCCCGCGTCAGTGCTGACCGTTCCCGCGCCCGTGCTGCCCGCGCTCGCGTCCGTGCTGCTCGCGCCGGTGCCGCCCGCGTTGCACGCACCCGCGCCCGCGTCTGTGCTGTCCGCGCCCGCGCCCGTGTGCGGCGCGTCCACGGCCACAAACGCCGGCGCCACCACGCGCGTGTAGAAGACCAGCCAGATGAGGCTCACGCAAAAGCCCGCAAGCACGTCCGAGGCGTAGTGGACGCCCAGGTAGATGCGGCTCACGCCCACCATCACGATCACGAGGCCAAACACGACGCACCACACCGCGCGCATGACGTCATGGCGGTGGTAGCGCCAGACCATCCAGATGAGCAGGCCAAAGAAGGCCATCGCCACCATGGAGTGGCCGGAAGGAAAGCTGTAGCCGCTCTCGGAGATGAGGCGGAACCCGTCCGGTCGCGGTCGCTGCACGAGGTACTTGAGCGCGGTGTTGAGAAGAACCACGCAGACCAGGTTGACCGAGACGCACCAGCCCGGCGCCTTGCCCGGGGCAAGCGCCGCGATGACGGCAGCCAGCACGGCGAGAACCACGATCGAGGCGAGCGAGGTGAACGCCTCCATGAACGGCGTGAGCGTGTCCGAGCGCAGGCCCTCAACGATGACCTCGTAGGCAAGGGTGTCCAGCCGCAGAATCTCTCCGCCGGCAACCTCGCCGAGCAGCCAGACAAAAACGAGCGCGGCGGCAAGGGTCGCCACCACGCGAACGTTGTTCCTGAGAAGGCCCAGGGCGCCGCTCCCAACTTCGCGGGCGCCCCGGGCAAGGTCTGTGCGCCGGCTCATGCCTAGAGGTGCGCCTCGATCTCTGCCACGAGCGAGGGCTTGGGCATGTTGCCGATCATGGTGTGGACGGGCTGGCCGCCCTTGAAGAGGATGAGCGTGGGGATGGACATGATGCGGAAGCGCGTGGCGAGCGCCTCCTCCTCGTCCACGTTGCACTTGTAGACGGCCAGGCGGTCGGCCATCTCCTCGCCGATCTGCTCGACGACGGGGCCGAGCGCGCGGCACGGGCCGCACCACGACGCCCAGAAGTCAACGAGAACGGGCTTGTCGGAGCTGGCGATGATGCTGTCAAAGTCTGCGCTGGTGATCGGCTTTGCCATGAGAGCCTCCCTGATAGACTGTACGTGACGGGCACTAAACGCGACGGGTACCTTTTGGGGCTTATACCCAGAATGTCGCCGCGACGTTTGTGACAAAGGGGTCGTAGCCCACTGTCACGTTTTGTGACAAAGGGGTCGTAGCCGAGTGTCACGTTTTGCGACAAAGGTGACAAAGAGGTCGTAGCCGACTGTCACGTTTTTAGGGAGGTTGCGCAGATGGCGAGCGAGCGGGACGCGCGGCGGCGCGCGTGCGTGGACAAGGCCACGGCAGAGATAGACTCCCTGGTGGCGCGCGGCGCGCTCATGGGAGGCAACGCCTTCTCGGCGGTTCTTCTCGTCAAGGGCGATCTCTCGGACGCCGAGAAGGACGGCGCCCCCGCGTTCTCCGGCGCCGACGGCAAGGCGCTCAGGGCGTCCCTCGAGCGGCTGGGCTACGCCCCCGAGGACTGGGAGTGGCTGCTTGCCGTGGACGCGGCCGGCTCCCCGCTCGACGCCGACCTCTTCCGCGAGGCGATCTGCGCGCTCGATCCCGCCACGCTCATCTGCTGCGACGAGGCGGCTGCCGCGCTCGCGCGCGAGGCGTACGCGGACGACCTCTTTGCCGTGGAGTCCCTGGAGGAGGCTATGCTCGCCCCGGGCACGGTCGCGCGCATCTGCGGCATGCGCGTGCTCAACCTCGGCGGCTTTGCCGCGGCGCTCGCGGACCCGCGCGAGAAGCAGGTCATGTGGGCACGCCTCAAGCAGATCCCGCCGCTCGGCGAGCCCTACTAGGGGCCCGCCACGCCGCAAGTGGCTTGCCGCGGCGGCGGCTTGCCGCGTCGTGCCGGAAGCGCGCCCCGCCCCCCCGCGTCGTGCCGGAAGCGCGTCCCCGCCCCTCCCGCGGCCTCACCTCGCCGCTCGGCGAGCCATATTAATCCTGTGCGGCAAGTTGGCCCGCAAACGGGGCCCGCGGCCACCAATCAGCGCTATGCTTAACGCATCTGCCGCATCCTCGGAAGGAGCCGCCCATGTCCACCATCCCCGCGCCCGTCGACGCAACCACCACGCCCGCCTGGGCCGCGCTCCAGGCTCATCACGACGAGATGGTCTCGTCGGGCTTCTCGCTCAAGGAGGCCTTTGCTGCAGACCCCGAGCGCGTCTCCAAGCTCTCGTTTGACCTGGACGACCTCCACTTTGACCTCTCCAAGAACCTGATCGACGACAAGACCGTCCAGCTGCTCTGCGACCTCGCCCGCGCCGTGGGCCTGGAGGAGCGTCGCGACGCCATGTACTCCGGCGTTCACATCAACACCACCGAGGACCGTGCCGTCCTGCACACGGCGCTGCGCCGCCCGGCGTCCGAGGCCGGCACCGTCTTCGACGGCGAGCAGGACTGCGTGGCGGACGTCCGCGCCGAGCTGGACCGCATGTACGCCTTTGCCGAGCGCGTGCGCTCCGGCGAATGGAAGGGCGTCACGGGCAAGCGCATCGAACACGTGATGTCCATCGGCATCGGCGGCTCCGACCTCGGCCCCGTCATGGTCTACGAGGCCCTCAAGCCCATGGCCGACGCCGGCATCGACTGCCGCTACGTCTCTAACATCGACCCCAACGACATGGCCGAGAAGGTCAAGGGCCTTGACCCCGAGACCACGCTCGTCATTGTTGTCTCCAAGACGTTCACCACGCTGGAGACCCTCACCAACGCCCGCGAGGCCAAGACCTGGCTGCTCGAGACCCTGCGCGCGCAGGGCGCGATCGACGGCTCGGCCGAGAAGGACGCCGAGGCCATCCGCAAGCACTTCGTGGCCGTCTCCACCGCGCTCAACCTCGTGGCGGACTTTGGCATCGACCCCGAGAACGCCTTCGGCTTCTGGAGCTGGGTCGGCGGCCGCTACTCCGTGGACTCCGCCGTGGGCCTCTCCCTCATCGTTGCCTTTGGACCGGAGCGCTTTGAGCAGTTCCTCGCCGGCTTCCACGACCTGGACGAGTACTTCCAGAAGACCCCGCTCGAGAAGAACGTGGTGGCGCTCCTTGGCCTGCTCAACGTCTGGTACGTGAACTTCTACGGCGCCGAGAGCCACGCCGTGCTGCCCTACAACCAGTACCTGCACCGCTTTGCCGCCTACCTCCAGCAGCTCACGATGGAGTCCAACGGCAAGGGCGTGCGCTGGGACGGCAGCCCCGTGACCTGCGCCACCGGAGAGATCTTCTGGGGCGAGCCGGGCACCAACGGCCAGCACGCCTTCTACCAGCTCATCCACCAGGGCACCCGCATGATCCCCGCGGACTTCATCGCCTTTGTGAACACGCCCAACCCCGTGAAGGACGGCGAGCAGGACGTCCACGAGCTCTTCCTGGGCAACTTCCTCGCGCAGACCAAGGCCCTCGCCTTTGGCAAGACGGCCGACGAGGTCCGCGCCGAGGGCACGGCCGAGTGGATGGTGCCGGCGCGCTGCTTTACGGGCAACCGTCCCACCACGTCGATCTTTGGCGTGGAGCTGACGCCGCACGCGCTGGGCGAGCTCATCGCGCTCTACGAGCACATCACCTTCGTCGAGGGCACGGTCTGGGGCCTGGACAGCTACGACCAGTGGGGCGTTGAGCTGGGCAAGCAGCTTGCCAAGCAGATCACGCCCGCCTTCCACGACGACGAGGCCCTCGCCGCGCAGGACGCGAGCACCCAGGCCCTCATCGCCTACTACCGCGCTCACCGCAGGTGATTCAAAAGGGGACAGTCCCCTTTTGAATCATTCGGGCCGTCGGGCATCTGCTCGGCGGTCCGCTTTACGTGAGGGCGGGCCGGGGGACGGCATCAGCCGGAAGCGCTCGTCGGCGCAAGCTCAACCCACGTTTAATACCGGGGGCAAGACACCGCACAAGGCGCCGCACAAGGCGTAGCTTTACCGCTTGGCGTGCAAGCTTGAACGGCTACGAACATTTTGAGTCCATGCGGGCCAGTCGCGTTACCGTCAATAGAATCGACCGGGCGCAACGGAGAAGGTGATTTCAAGTGATTCTTTCCGATAAAGACATCCTTGAGATTCAGGACGGAAGCGCGCCACTGATTGCTCCGTTCAAAGAAGGGCAACTTCGCGGGGCCTCCTACGATGTCTTGCTCGACGGAGAGATAACGCTTGGACGGTGAAGCGGATGTTGAGGGCGTCCCGGTAAGCCCCGAAGGTCTTGATGTCATTGCACGTTATTGCCGCGGAGCGGTAGCGATGCTAGCAAACACTAGATTTAGTAGTAGAATATAGTAGTAAAAAAAGGGTATGTATCGATTGAGGGTCCCAGATGAATGAAGTGATAGTGCACCGTCGCGTCATAGATGGACATCCGCAGCTATCTGAAGGGGACGTGATATATGCATGGCGGCATTCGTATTACGAGGCGTTGCGGCCTGAGAGCCCGAACTTCCCCGAGTATCTCTGGATAGGGAGGGATGCAAGGGGTCGTGAAATCGAGATGGTGGGGACGATGATGCGTGACGGCTGACTCATCTACCATGCGAACACGCCGGTTTCGAAAAGCGTCAAGAAAGAGATTGGGAGAAACGAGAGGAGACGATAGACATGGCAGAGTATGAGCTTCCCAATGGTTATGTTCTGGCGGACGATGAGATAGAGCGGCGTGCGAAGGCATGGGAGGACGGCACATGGGGCGGACATCTTGTGACCATACGGGCAGGCCGCCCGCGCCTCTCCGACGAGCCGAACGCAAATCTCTCTTTCAAATGCCCGGAATCAAGCGCCAAATTGATCGCCCGGGCCGCTGAGGCTGTCGGGGTTAAAAAGTCTGCGTTCATGAGGGATGCAGCGATAGAGAAGGCCGCGTACATTTTATTTGCAGGGTAGCTGAAATCGGATTCAAAAGGGGTCTGTCCCCTTTTGAATCATTCGCTCACCGCAGGCAACGTTACGAAGGGACAGTCCCTTCGTAACATCGGGTCGTCGGGCATCTGCTCGGCGGCCCGCTTTACGTGAGGGCGGGTCGGGGCCCGCTGTGCCGCCCACCGCGGCGGCGTCCCAATCGCCCTCAGCCTACATGCGGACACCTGAAAACCCGGCGCCCCGCGTCCGCGTGTCACCGGTCCGCCCTTTCAGCCGGCATGGAATAAACGTTAAGTCTCAGAGACTAATCGGAACGGCACATTTTCCCCAACGCAAGCCCCAGACCCCGGCCAGAAGCCCCGCAGGACCCAACCGCCGACCCAGAAACACGCCCGCACAAACATAAAACATGCACCAGACACGCCAACGCCCGGCACGCCTTGGCCGCACACGCCAAAACGCCCAAACCAACCGCAGCCGCCCACGCGCCCAAACCGCCAACGGCGCCCAAACCGCCTAACCCGTAGTCGTAAGCGCCGCCGCTTTGGCCCCGCTACCGTCGTATTCGCAGCTTACCTGCGGGGAGTCAACTTCGAACAAGAGATAGGACATCGTCACGTCCAGGCCAGAGGCAATCCGCCAAATGGTGTCCAACGTGGGCGATTTGCGCCCGTATTCGATGTCCACAAGATAAGACTTGTCCGCTCCTATGGTGAGAGCGAACTTCCGCAGGGAGTAGCCGCGCTCAATGCGGAGCTCACGCACCCGCCTGCCAAACGCCTGTCTAACCTCGGTGCCCATATGTGCAGCCTACGGTTTCAGGCTTTGCAAACGTCAGGCTATAAGCGTACACTCAACATACTGATGGTTGAAACGAGGCTGAATGAGATGAGCAGGACGCCAAGAAAGACGGGTGTGGCAGCGTCGGGCGTCGCTGGAAGCGACATCAGGCAGATGCGTGCCGCCACGATTCCGTCCTACATGCGTCTTTGCTTCACCCCAGACGGCCCCGTTCGACTGACCCCAACGGAGGTGCAGATCCTCACCTTCGTGGGTCGCAACGAGGGACACGCGTGCTCCAAGTCCCAGATTGCATCGGCTATTGGTCGCAACGAGAAGACGGTCTCCCGCCTGATCTCTCGTCTGCGCCAGTACCAGGTTCTGGAGGCCCAGCCGTCCTTCGCGGAGAACGGCGCTCAGCTCGCAAACGTCTATCGCCTTGCGAGCGGAAGGATGACCAAACCGGAAGAGACAGCCCACCTTGGCCGAGAGGTCGAGGCGGGTTAGCTGCACTAAAGAGGACTCGCCGGCCGAAAGGCCGGCAGCGCATATGCGGGGCTGAGTACGAGAGTCCCATCGAGAGGTACGACAGGGCGAGAAGAACCACGCTCGCCGAAGGTTCGGAGGAACGATATGGACGGCAAGAAGAGATCGGTCATGAGGGGGACGCTCGCGGTGCTCGGCACGACGGCCGCGGTTGTCCTTGCCCTGTTCGGCGTGAGCGCCAACGCTGCGACCGCTGATGGCACCTCTGCGATGGGCTACGAGACCGCCACTGAGAGCGGCGTAAAGGTATTTGTCGACGCCCCAGAAGGTGCGCTGCCTGAGGACGCAAAGCTCCACGCCGAGCCTGTGGAGTCCGAGAAGGACAACCAGGCTGTGGCCGACGAGCTCGAGAAGGCCGACGTCTCCTATGATGGCTTCCTCGCGCTCGATGTCTACTTCACTGACGCCGACGGCAACGAGGTCGAGCCTGCCGAGCCGGTTGACGTCCGCTTTGAGCTCCCCGAGGGCGCCGTGCCCGAGGGCGCCGAGGACCTCGCCGTCCACCACCTCGCCGAGGCCGAGGACGGCACCGTGGCAGACGTCGAGGCCGTGGCCGACGACGCCGACGCCACCGAGGGCGCCGTAGCCATCCAGGACGACGCCGCCGTCGACGCCGAGTTCACGGTGGAGAGCTTCTCCACGTTCACGGTCACGTGGAACGAATCAAAGGACGAAGAGGCTTCGGTAAGTGCCAAGGCTCCCGGAAAGCCGGGAGACAAGCTAACGACTGTCGACACCGTTGACAGCACCGCCGAGGGCGTCCACATGTACATGTTCAATTACGAGGGCCCCGCATTCACCGGCGCCGATTATGACGACGGCACTGAGCATACGGGGCAGACAACCCTCGACATTGCCACTTCAACTGTAGACAACAACGGTTGGCCGTCGCTTACAGGTGTAGATGGGACGCCCAAGGGCAGGTCGTTCAAGGATTTCTTCGGTCTCGGCAATACCGAAAACGCATACTCTGTTGACTCAAGCTATGCAAAGAACCACCTCTTTTTGCAAGAAAACTACAACTACGACGGTACGTTCCACTACAGTGGATTTGAGAACTTTGCCACGCTCGTTGACGATTATGACGGGAACTTTACCGTCTATGAGCAACTGGGAACCGCGAGCAACGAGAAACAGTACTTCTATCAGCGTGGCAACTTTATGCCCTACAATGATCTCAATATCAATACGGTATGGAATCAAAACCTGTATGGCGATGAGGGTCAGGCCCTAAACCAGGGCGATCCTAGGTATGGCGAGAACCTCTATGCCCTCAAGGGGACGAAGGACTACTACTTCGGCATGTACGTCTGGGCTGATTTCTATCAGCCGAAGGACGGATTAGTTGTCGCGAATAACGGTGACGAGAATCCGATGATTTTTGAGTTCACTGGCGATGATGACATGTGGGTCTACATCGACGGCGTGCTCGTTCTCGATCTCGGCGGTATTCATGATGCCCAAAGTGGATACATCAACTTCCAGACCGGTGAGGTTATGTATACCACTACGATCAAGAACCAGCCGGTTCAAAGGAACTACACCAGTATCAAGAAGATGTACGAGGAGGCCAGTCGCACTGGTTCTACCAAGTGGGACGGCAATACCTTTGCCGATGGCACGTCCCACCGCATTCAGATCTTCTATATGGAGCGTGGCAAGGGCGCTTCAAACCTCAAGATTGACTTCAACCTCAAAACCATCCCCGACGGTCAGCTTGCGGTGAGCAAGGATGTGGAGCACTACTACGACCCTCAGATTGGTGACGTTACCTACAAGATGAAGGTCGAAGTCTTCGACGAGGATGCCAACTGCTGGGTGCCTTATGCCAATCAGAACTACACCTTCTTCGAGCAAGAAGGCGGCGGCACAACCGACTCTAACGGATGCTTTGATCTGCTGTACAACCAGACGGCACTATTTGACGGCATAGACGTCGGAACAAAGGTCCGGGTAAGCGAGATTGGAACTTCGGACACGCCTATCGGCGTGGAGATATCCGAAAACTACACGATTGCCTACGAAGTGGTGGATGGCTCAGGCCAGCCAATCGAGGACTCCTCAACAACAGGAGGTTATGCAGAAGCGGAGATGCCCGGATACGGAAGCGTCGATGTGACGGTCACCAATACCGCCAAGTTCACGCGCCCGCTGAAGGTCATCAAGAACTTCGACGGCACTGAGGGCAACACGGCACCCGAGGGCTTCGAGGCCACGTACACCCTCTACGAGGTGGACGAGAGCGGAAACAGGGTCGAGCCCGCCATCGGCAGCGTGAAGTACTCCGACTTCGAGAACGGCGAGTACGTCTTCTGGCTCGACACCGACAAGAACTACACCGTCGTCGAGTCCTTCGAGGACGGGGACAACAAGGGCGATACCGATTCCAGCAAGTGGTCGAGCGTGACCGCCACGACGAATGATGCCGCTGATGGCACCGAGGCAAGCGATGGCATTGTCTACCTTGACGAGCACGATGCGACCGAGGGCAACGACGTCGACACGATTACGCTGACCAACCACTATGGCCTGACCATCAAGGATGTCCTTAAGGTCACCAAGACTGAGAATGGTAGTTGGCTAGAAAAGGACATGTTCGAGTTCACTATTGAACCGCAGGCTTCTGGTAAGGGCGATACTGCTGTCAGCGCCCAGCAGGCTGCCGAAAAGGCTGGCCTGAAGCTTGTCGGTGACGTCTATGCGTATAGCAATGTGGGGTCAGCTCGCCCGGGCGAGACTGGACTCGCCCGCATGGGCAACGAAATTACCTTTACGACTGACGACATCGGTAAGACTTACGTCTATGAGTACGCCGAAACCGGCGAGTTGACCGATTCTTTCAAGCAGGATTCTGGGTTCAACGAGAGTGACTTCATCTTCGATGAGGCCAAGTATCGAGTTGAGCTTGCGGTGAGCGAGAAGGACGGCAAGCTACAGGTCACTATGACCAAGCTTAAGTGGAACGCCGACGAGAAAAAATGGGAACAGTCTGGCGAGCCCGTGGACATTACCTCCGAAAACTGTGACTGCTCTGAAAGCTACCCCCTGATGACGGTCGACTTCAAGAATGCCTACATTCAGTCGATGAACGTCACGTTCCCCGTAGGCATCGAGAAGACGCTCGAGGGCGGCCAGCTTAAAGACGACATGTTCAAATTCTCTGTCACTGCGCAGAAGACAGATACAGTCGAAGCGGCCGACGCAGCCATCAAGGCGGGTTCCACTACCCAAGAGGGCGAAGCAGTTAACCCGTGGGCCGTTACCAACACTGGAAACAAGTTCTCCATTTTCGGCTCAATGCATTTCTCCGCTGGAGACGTTGGCAATGTGTACGAGTACGTTATCTCCGAGGATGCCTCATATAACGCCGGCGGGAAAGTCGACCCTAATGACTATCTTTATGACGACACCCAGTACCTTGTCCAGTTCAAACCCGTTATAGCAACGAGTGTGGATGGCGCTAAGTCGCTCGAGGTCGAGCTCTGGGTTGCGGAGCGCAGCGGCAGTGAGGAAAGCTTCCCCGCGCCAGAAAAGGTCGGTGCCTTCTCTCGTGGGGAATTCGCTCACGTTAACTCGCAGGCACAGGGCAGGGCTCTTCAGGACGATCCCCAGTACAACCTCGAGTTCACCAACACCGTGAGCAAGGCAAGCCTGTCAATCAGCAAGGTTCTCGAGAACAATGGCCTTGCTGGCTATGCTCCGAAGGACGTTGAGTTCACCATCCAGATCGTACTGAAAGACAAGGACGATAAGCCCATAGCCGGCCCGTTCTCTGCGACTGGCGTCGAGGGTCAGCAGTCGGTTATGTTCAACGAGAGCGGCATCGCTACTGTGACCCTTAAGGCGGGCGAGACCATTACTATCACGGGTCTTCCGGTCGGCGCCAAGTACACGGTTACTGAGCCAGAGGAGAGCATTCCCGGAGGATTTAAGCTTGTCGAGGTGAGTGGTTCTGGATCGGATAAGCCGACTACGAGAGAGGCCCTTGTCGACCATATCGATGGCGATATTGACCCCATGAACAACAATGTCACGGTGAAAAACATGTTCGTTGGCTACGGCCTTGGCATATTCAAGGGTGAGCTGGCTTACAACGAGAACGGTGATATCGCTCTCGGGGATGATGATCTGCCCTATGCCGACCCGAAGCGCCCGCTCTCTGGCGCCGTGTTTGAGATCTCTGCTGAGAATGAGCAGGGCGAGAAGCAGGCCATCGGCAGACTTGAGACCGATGAGGACGGCAAGGCTGTGTTCATGAGCCTTCCTGACAACGAGGGCAAGACTTATCAGACGTTCCTCATACCCGGCACCTACTACATCAATGAGGTCAAGGTTCCTTCCGGATACCAGCTGCTTGGGTACGGGATCACCCTGACGATCAGCAATGACGGCAAGGCCACGATTTCTATTCCTCAAGGCGAGAACGAGAGCCCAATTGTTAAGCAGCTCGGCTTTGACGAAGCTGGCAACCTTCTGATTGAGGTCGCTAACAAGCCAAACCCCGACCTGCCGTCCTCCGGCTCCAACGGAACGCTTGTCATGATGTCGACCGGCTTCGCTGCGATCGTTCTCGCCGGGACCTACCTGAGCAAGAGATTTGGTCACCTCTGGAACTAGCTTGACCCCGGCTCCGTCGCAAGGCGGAGCCTGGAGGAGAGGCAACTCACGTCCGGGCACATCCGGACGGTGTTGATAAACGAGTAAGTAAGTGTTGGTTTGTGGGCAATGTCGACATTGGGTCGGCGAAAGGAGAAGAAAAATGGCTCACATCAAGAACAGGCTGAGGGGGCTGCTTGTCGCTTTCGTGGCGCTCGTTGCTGCTCTCGCCATCGTCCCGGGCGTGGCTCAGGCTGCCGCAACTGAGCCCTTTACGACCAGGGGTACGATTCACATTGAGGGCACTGTTGCGTATCCGGTTACCGCTGAGGACAACACCTTCACCGTGAAGAAGGTCGCCGACGTCCTGCGTGATCCCGTCACCAACGTAACGGACGTTATCGCCGTCGCGGGCGTTAATCAGACCGACGTTGACAACTGGGTAACCACCACTAACGCCCAGAACGCTGAGAAGATTGTTTCTCAGACTGCCAGCCTTGCTGCTGAGACTGTTGCTTCTGAGGTGACCGACCAGGATGGCAATGGCGTCACGCTCGGCAACTTCACTCCTGGTATCTATTACGTCCAGGTCTCTGATTCGACTGGTACGGTCAAGTACGAGAGCATCGTTGTCGGCGTTGGCGTTGATCGCGCTGAGGGCTCCAACGATTGGGTTATCGTCAATGGCGATGTCACCGTCAAGGCTTCCGATGCGTCTCTCGACAAGACCGTCGTGGGCGATGAGGATGGCGACGATGTTATCACCGCTGCGCCTGGTGAGGCCCTGACGTTCCAGGTTGCCTTTACCCTGACCGAGAACATGCCGTACTTCTGGGTCTCCGATACCATGACCAACATGGAGCTTGTTGGTGATGTCCAGCTTTTCGCTAAGGGTGGCCAGACCGCAATTGCTACCCTTCAGCCCGATGATCCGTGCGCGGATGAGGGCGCTACGTTCTCGGTTACGCTTGACAACCCCGCTCAGCTCATCACTGAAAACGGTACCTCTGAGTTCTACATTCAGTATCAGGCTAAGGTGACCGATTCCGGCACTGTTGCCGGCGGTGCGGAGAACGCCGCTCATGCGAGCAACAACGGCACCGACGAGGTTGACGTTCAGTTCGCCGGTCTGAAGGTCTACAAGGTTGATGCCGACAGCTATACGGTTGAGGGTTTTGACGCTGAGGCAATTAAGGGCGCCACTATGCTCGACGGCGCCGAGTTCGATCTCTACATCGAGAGCAATTCTACCGATGGACTTCAGATGACTGGTGTAGAGAACGCCGATACCGTAGTCAAGCACTTCACTACTGCCAACGGCGGTGTCTGGTCGACCGACGACGAGAACATTCTTCTCGATCCTGACGCGACCTACTACCTCGTCGAGACCAAGGCTCCCTCTGGATATCTCCTGAAGGACCCGACTCTTGTTGAGACCTACAACGGTCTCGGTGCTGATGAGGTTACCCACCTCGTCGTGAAGAACGATAAGGGCGATGAGGACCAGGGTATTGATCTGCCCGAGACCGGCGGCATGGGCACCGTTGCGCTGACCGCTGCTGGTGTCGTGCTCGTTGCTGGTGCGGCTGCCTTTATTGTTCGTTCTCGCAAGGAGAACTAGAAGCTAGCGGCTTGTCTCGACCCTAGCTGAGGAACTAACCGGCCCGGCCCCAATGGGGCCGGGCCATCTGTATTTTAGAAAAGCCAAAGTTGATGGGTGCTTTATAAGGCTGGCCTTCGGGCGAGCTTCACCAAGAGAGGGTGTACGGTATGGGGACACGAGGGGGAAAACGGTCGGCGACTGGATCAAAACCACGGGTTTTCGTCGCATTTTTGGCGCTGCTGGCCGGAGCTCTGCTCATAGCGTACCCTCTAATAAGTGACGCAGTGAATAAAGGAAGAGAACGACAGGTAATTGAGTCGTTCAGTGCGGTCGTATCGGAGGCCGACGAGGCCACGCTCGAGGCGGAACGCGAGCGCGCCTACGAGTACAACAAGCGCCTCCTTGACGGGCGCGCCGTGGTCACCGACCCCTTCGACCCGGATGCCGAGCGCCCCAACGACGAGGACTATAACGAGTCGCTCAACCTCTCGGGCGATGGCGTTATGGGTACCATCAGCATCCCCAAGATTCAGCTCGAGCTGCCTGTCTACCACACTACCGACGACTCGGTCCTCTCCCACGGCGTCGGCCACCTCCAGGGAACGTCGCTGCCCATCGGGGGCGACTCCTCCCACTGCGTGCTCTCCGGCCACACCGGCCTTCCCACGATGAAGATCTTCGACAACCTGGACCAGCTCGAGGTCGGGGACTACTTCGTCATCTCGGTCCTCGGTGAGGACCACGCCTACGAGGTGACGTCGATTGAGGTGGTCCTGCCCGACGAGACGGACTCCCTCGTCATCGAGCGTGGGCGAGACCTCTGCACGCTCGTCACCTGCACGCCCTACGGCATCAACTCCCACCGCCTGCTCGTCCACGCGGAGCGCTGCGAGCTGCCCGCGGAGTGGCTCGACAAGGGCGACGCGGACTTCCCCTCCGGCTATACCGCACCGCCCGACAAGGCGCTGCTGCCCTCCGTTCTTCTCGGCCTTGCCCTTGCGGCGGGCATCATCGGGCTGTGGCTGCTTGTGTCTTGGCTGCGTCGCAGGAAGCGTGAGGAGGACGCGCCCGCGGGCAAGCACTTTGAGGGGAACGTCGTCGTGACTCGAGGCCGCAGGGCCGGTGGTTCTTCTCGCCAGGCGAAGCCTTCGGACACGGCCGACATTGGGTTCATCTCTGCGCTTGACGGCAGGAAGCCCGATGGTCGCACGTCTCGCGAGGGGAGGGAGCACCGTGGCTAGCCACCTCGCCGAGCCGGAGCGTCCCGCCGCCAAGAGGGGCGGGTCCGCGGGAGGACACCACCTGGTGTCCGTCTCCATCGCGCTCGTTCTTTTGATCATTGGTGCGGCAATGCTCGTGTATCCGGCCATCTCCGCCGTCATGGCGCAGGAGGACGTGATCAGGCAGGTGCGCGAGTACGGCGCCGGGCAGTCCGCCTGGGACGAGACGGAGGCCTCCGAGGGAGAGGGGGATTCCGGCCAGGAGTTTCGCCCCAAGGAGGGCGACCCTATCTACGAGGCGCTCGTCGAGTACAACGAGCGCGTTCTCGAGGGCGAGGGCGACCTGATCAACGACCCCTTTGCCACGGAGGGCGGCGGGATCTCTGCCCTTGGCGTGCCGGACGGACTCATTGGCACCATCGAGGTTCCGAGCATGAGCGTCACGCTTCCGCTCTACCTGGGGGCGACGGCGGACAACCTCTCTCGTGGGGCCACGGTCATTGCCGGTACGTCCATGCCCATTGGCGGGGAGTCCACGAACTGTGCCATCGCCGCGCACCGCGGGGGCATCTGGTCTGGCTTCCAGATGTTCCGCGACATCGAGGAGATGAAGGAGGGCGATACGGTGACCGTCACCACGCCGTGGGAGCGCCTCACGTACCAGGTTGTGGGCATTGCCGTGGTGGACCCGAGCGACGTGGAGTCCCTGGAGATCCAGGAGGGACGCGACATGCTGACGCTGCTCACGTGCCACCCCTACGGCGTTTCCTCGGACCGCTATCTCGTGTACTGCGAGCGCGTTGACAACGCGGACGCGCAGGAGAGCCCCGGCGTGCTCGAGCGTGCGATTGCGGCGCTGCTGCCGGCGCCGGCCGAGGATTCGCCCTCGTCCACGGTTGAGTTCTGGCTCAAGGTTGCCGGGCTGGCGATCGTTGGTGTGGTGATCGTGGTGCTGGCGGTGGATCTGGTGCGCACGCTGGTGGCTCGCTCGCGGGCGTGACGGCGCGCGGGCGGCGGGGCGGGGCGCGTGCCGCGGCGCGCCGCGGGGAG
>CASEHX010000026.1 GCA_949287905.1 uncultured Olsenella sp. | reverse complement strand
TACAGGACCTACTCGGCGGGGCCCAAGCGCGACGACGGGGGCCCGGAGTGGGGCGACCGGGTCGTCTGGGAGGATCTCCACCACAAGGACCCGTACCCCTTCTGGCTAGACTGAAAAGCACACTTTTTGTCCTATAACCCTGCTTCTCGACCGCCGTTGACCGACGGCCCCTCTCGCCGGACGCCAACCGGCGACACCTCTCGCCCGCCGCTAGTTGGACGTCGTGGGCAGGTAGGGGTGCATCGCCTGGGCGAGGTTGGCCAGGCTGCGCGTCTGGATGTACACGCGGCCCGCCCCGGTGAACGAGTTGACCAGGCCCTCCCCCGTGGTGAAGCCAAACAGGCCGCTCGCGACCTCGATGTGGTAGTCCAGGCTCGCGTCCCACGCCACCACATGCTCGTTGTCCACCGTGAGGGGCGCGTCGGGCGTGACGTCCAGCGCAAGAACGTCGCCAAAGGCCGAGACTAGGAGCGACCCGACACCGTTGATCTCCATCACAAAGAGCCCGCCCGTGCCGCCAAAGAGCGCCTTCGTGATGCCCTGGTTCACCATCGTATAGTCCACGGACTCGTCGCAGGCGAGAAACGCACCCGTGTTCAGGCGATACTGATGCGCGTCGTCGATCTTGAGCTCCATGATCTTGCCGGGAATGGGAGGTGCCACGGCTATCTCGCCGTCGGGCGCGGTCCCGGTTGCCGTGGTGACGAACATGGACTCGCCGCTCGTGATGGAGCGGCCGATGGCGCTGAACACGCCGCCGAGACCCCTCTTCTTGGTGTTGAGCCCGCCCTCGAGCTCAACGCCGCGCGAGTACACCATGCTCCCGCTCTCGGTTCGCACGGCCTCACCCTGCGCAAGCGCGATGCGGGCGATGGGGCAGTCGGTGTCGCCAGTCAGCACGAATCTCATGGGAGCTCCTCTCGCAAAGGGAATGCGACCTGAGTATAGCCGCTTGCATGAGACGAGCGCGGTTTTTGAAAGGCCATCCTAGCTGCAGAGATTCATATACGCGCAGGTAGATGGGACGAGAAGAACCTTGCGAAATCGCCGCTCGTCTCACGATCGGCACCGCACGGCGCGTCCGCACCCGAACAAGAAGTGGCGGCTTTGTGCAAACACGTGTTCCGGAATTTCTGTCCGGTGGTTGGAGCATGATGGTTCACAGAACGAACACGCGTTTGTATTGGAGGGGACATGGCCACACCGGAAGAGGAGTACCGCTACCTTGCGATCGACCTCAAGAGCTTCTACGCCTCGGTGGAGTGCGCCGACCGCGGGTTGGACCCGTTCTCCACGCACCTCGTCGTGGCGGACCCGTCGCGCGGCCCGGGCACCATCTGCCTCGCCGTCTCCCCCGCCCTCAAGGCGCACGGCTGCCCGCCCCGCCCGCGCGTGCGGGACATCCCGTCCAACCTGCGCTACCTCATGGTGCGCCCGCGCATGCGCCGCTACATGGAGGTGTCGTCGCAGATTGTGGCCATCTACCTGCGGCGCGTTTCTCAAGAGGACCTGCACGTCTATTCCGTTGACGAGTGCTTCATAGACACGGCCCCCTATCTCCGGCTCTACGACATGACGCCGCGGGAGCTCTCGTGGGCCCTCATGGCGGACGTGGAGCGCGAGACCAAGATCTGCGCCACCGCGGGACTGGGCACCAACCTCTTTCTCTCCAAGGTCGCGCTCGACCTCATCGCCAAGCACGAGAGCGACCACACGGGCGTTCTCGACGAGGAGGCGTTCAAAAGGCGCGTCTGGCACCATCGGCCGATAACGGACATCTGGGGCATCGCGTCCGGAACGGCCCGCCGACTGCTCAAATGGGGCGCTCGAGACCTTCACGGCGTCACGCGCATCCCCCCGAACGAGCTGCGCTCGGAGTTTGGCGTCACGGCAAACACCCTCATCGACCACGCCTGGGGGCGCGAGTCCTGCACCCTCTCGCAGATAAAGTCCTACGAGCCCAAGGGGCACTCCATCTCAAACGGTCAGGTGCTCATGAGAGACTACGCCTTCGACGAGGCGCTCGTGGTGCTGCGCGAGATGACGGACGCCTCGGCGCTCCAGCTCGTCGGGCGTGGGGAGGCCGCGAGCGGAGTCTCCGTGTGGTGCGGGTACGCCTGGGACGATCTGGCGGGCGCGCCCGGGGCGTCCGCGGCGCGGCGCCTCCCCGCCCCCACCGACTCCCGGGAGGCCCTCTGGGACGCCGTCTCCCGCGTGTGGCGCGAGGTGGTCGATCCCGCCCGCCCCGTCCGGCGCGTGGGCATCGCCCTCACCGGACTCGTGGGGGCCGCATCCGTCCAGGCGCCGCTCTTCGGTCCCGGCAGGCGGGCAGACGCGGAGCGTGCCCTCGCCCGGGCGGAGGCTCGGGCGAGGGACCGCTTTGGGAACACGGCCGTCTTCCGCGGGGTTGACCTGCGGCCCTGCGCCACGGGCCTCGCACGTGCCGAGCAGGTGGGTGGCCACCATGAGTGAGGCCAGCACGTCGCGCGCCGCGCAGTTCTTGCCCTTTGCGGCACTCAGCGGCTACGCGGAGATGGTGCGAGAGGCAGAGCGGGAGGCCGAGAAGGGCGGTGGGAGGCCCGCGCACGGGGAGCCGTCGGACGAGAAGAGCGGTGCCGATGAACAGGGCGCGGGGAGCGATGCCGTCGTGAACTGGGAGGCAGCGGGCGTCGACTGCTCGAGCTGGGAGACCACGGGCGGGCACGGAGAAGGCTGGGACGATGCCACGCCGCGCCAGACGGGGCCGCACACCCTTGCGGGCACCAACGGGGTGCCGCTCAGGAGCGAGCGCACCTACCTCCGCGTGGTGTGCGAGACCAGCGAGGAGGGAGAGACGCGCCCGCTCGAGGTCGTGTGGCCTGACGGCAGACGCTTCAAGGTCGTCTCGTCCTCACCCCTGCGCGATCTCGGGCGCTGGGAGCGCGGCACCAAGGTGCTCGCATGGGAGGTCACCTTCCGGCGACGCAACCGCTCGGAGACGCGAAGAATCATCTGGTGGGAGCGAGGGAGGTGGTTCGCCAGACGCATCAGCTGAGAGCCGCGTCGGGCGCGGCAACAACGGCGGCGGAGAAGTCCTCGTCAGGCGGTCTGCGGCAGCAGGTCAAAGCGATCGATGGTCATGATGATCTGCTCCACGTCCACGATGCCGAGAAGCGTCACCACGCGGCGCCCGCCGACCCAGACCACAAGGTTTCTGAAGCCCGACTCCTTGCGCAGACCAGACCACTCGAGACGGTCGATCCGGTCGTAGTGAACCCAGACCCTGGGGCCAAGGAGCGGAGTGACCACCATGCAGTCGCTGAAGGTGGAGACTCGATAGCGGCAGAAGACGCACCGAATCGCGAGGGAGGTGACGAGAAACGCATCAAAGAAGCTCAGCACCAGTGAGACCTCGGCTTGGAGCACGCCTATGTCGCAGAGCCAGGCCAGCAGCAGCCCGAGCGTTGCCATGAACGTCATGGCAAGCACGATGAGGCGCGTGAACGAGACCGGCACGACGTAGGTGTCGTGATGGCTGTGGTGCCGCTCGGAGATGCGCACGTTGCCAACGTGCTCGAGCACGAGGGCAACGGCAGGGATGACTATCGCGATCGCAACGAGCAGCGCCTCCGCCATCGGCTACTCCCCCGCAACGGCAAACTTGGCCACGAGTCGCTCGAGCAGGTCGACCGTGAGCTCAAGGCTGCGCACGGGCACGAACTCGCGCACGGAGTGGGCGTTGTAGCCACCAGTGGCGATGTTGGGACAGGGCAGCCCGCGGAAGGTGAGCTGGGCGCCGTCGGTGCCGCCGCGCGCCGGCACGAGGACCGGCTCGATGCCCACCTCGCGGTTGGCCTCGAGGGCGTAGTCGATGAGGCACTTCTCGGCCTCACCGAACTTCTCGGCCATGTTGCGGTACTGCTCGCGGAAGCTCACCGTGACCGTGCCCTCGCCATAGCGATCGTTGAGGAAGGCGGCGATGCGACGGAAGGTCTCCTTGCGGGCGTCGAAGTCGGCGGCCTCGAAGTCGCGCAGGATGTAGGAGAGCGTGACGTCGGAGGCGGTGCCCTCGATGTCGGTGGGGTGATAGAAACCCTCGCGGCCCTCCGTGTGCTCGGGGCGCTCGAAAGCGGGGACGAGCTGCTGGAACTCGGAGGCGACCGTGATGGCGTTGACCATCACGTCCTTGGCGCTGCCCGGGTGGACCATCACGCCGCGCACGACGACCGTGGCCTCGCAGGCCGAGAAGCACTCGTAGTTGAACTCGCCAAGGGCCTCGCCGTCCACGGTGTAGCCCCAGCGCGCGCCAAGGGCGTCGAGGTCGAGCAGCTCCGCGCCGTGACCGATCTCCTCGTCGGGGACAAAGGCCACCTTGATCGCAGGGTGCGGCAGCTCGGGGTTGGCCACGAGCCGGGCGAGAAGCGCGCAGATCTCCGCCACGCCGGCCTTGTCGTCTGCCGAGAGGAGCGTGGTGCCGTCGGAGCAGACGATGTCCTGACCAACAAACTGCGCGAGATCGGGCACCTGGTCAGGCGTGGTCTGCACCGGCTCGCCGTCAACGACGCCGGCAACGAGCGGGCCGCCCTCGTAGTGGACCACGTGCGGGTGCACGCCGGCGGCGGGGGCGTCGGGCGAGGAGTCGATATGGGCGCAGAGCAGAAGCGCCGGGCACTTCTCGGCACCGGCGGAGGCGGGCAGGGTGCCCGTGACGTAGGCGTGCTCGTCCACGGCAACATCCACGCAGCCGATCTCGCGCAGCTCGTCACCAAGGTAGCTCGCCATGTCATGCTGGCGCGGCGTAGACGGGGTGACGTCCATGTTGTCGGGGTCGGACTGGGAATCAACCTGAACGTAGCGCATGAAGCGCTCAAGAACGTCGGACATGCTGCCTCCTCGGAAGGGTTTCTCGCCTGCCAGTCTATCGCAATACCATTCAGCTGGTTTTGGATGAATGCCCAAATGGGGGCAGACCCATAGGGCACGGCAAAGCCCGCCAAAAGCATCGTGAGCTTTTGACGGGCTTTATCTGCGGAAGCGCAGGTCTCCTATTGTCGGGCTACTGCTTTCTGGCAATGGCGGCGCCGACGGCGGCCGTGCCCAGGGCACTGGTCAGAATCAGCGCGGAGGTCTGTGCGGGATCTCCGGTGGCGGGAATCGCAGAGCCGCCGCCAGACGAGTTGCCATCGGGCTTCTCGCCAGTCGTCACGTCATCCTTGCCCTCGTCGGGGTCGCCAGGCTTCTGGCCGTCGTCACCGGGCTGCTGATCATCGCTGCCGGGCTTCTGGCCGTCGTCACCGGGCTGCTGGTCGTCACCGGGCTTCTGATCGTCGCCGGGCTTCTCGTCATCCTCGCCGGGCTTCTCGTCGGGACCCTCGGGGGTCTCGCCGCCCTCGTCGACCTTCGTCCACTTGGCAAAGAGCGTGAGGTCCTCAGTGACCACGGCAGTCTCGAAGTCAAACGCCTGCGTGCAGGCCTCGTCCGTGAACCAGCCGCCGAACTCGTAGCCGTCCCTCGTGGGGTCCGCCGGCTTGGCAACGCGCCCGTCCTCGTCAACCGTCAGAGAGCCGACCTCGCTCCCACCGTTGGTCATAAACGTCACCGTCGCGGGCTCGGGCTCCGGGTCCGGCACCTCGGGCTCCGCCACCGTGAACGTCACGGTGTACGTCTTCTGGGTCCCGTCCTCGGCCGTGACCGTCAGAGTTGCCGTCGCAGCGCCATCCACGAGCTCGGCCGCGGCCGCCTCCACGCTCGCAGCGTCGCTCTCCGCAGCGCCGCTCAGGGCAACCTTGCCCGTCGTGCCCTCGGCAAGCTCGACCTCATAGCTGGTCACGTCCGCCGAGAAGCCCTCGATGGCAACTGCCGCGCCGTCATTCAGCGCGTAGGCGAGGGAGGCAAGGTTGGCGTTGGAGTCCTTCACGACCTCCTTCTCGCGGAACACCTTGAAGCAGTCGAAGTTGAAGGAGTTGCCCGTAGCGGAGGGGTTCTTGAGGCCGTTGTTCTCAAGACGGACCGTGTGCTCGCCCTCCTCGTCAAACACCACGGTGAAGGCACGCTTGTTGAACTGCTGGGCGGCGGTGTACTGGTCGTCAACGCCCACCTGCTCGCCATCTACGAAGATGTCGATCGTGCCCGCGCCGGGGCCGGTCTTGGTGTAGATGGAGATCGCCTTGCCGGTGAACGTGTACTCAACGTAGGTCCCCGTCTGGCTGTAGTAGATGTGGGTGCCGCCGTGCCCCTGGGACCCGGTCACGAGGTTGTACCCGTCGCTCTTCTTTACGCGCTCGTCCTCGGCCTCGATGTACTCGACGTCGTAGTCCGCCTCGTTGGGCTCGTCGTCGCTGCCCTCGCCGGGGCGCAGGTCGGGGTTGCCCTCGTCGGGCACCACGTCAACGGACGCCCCGTTGTAGACGCCCGCGTTGACCTTCCCGTCGAGAACCGCGGCGTTGCCATGGAAGTCCTCCTGCACGCCCGCCTCGGTGACGATGCTCGCGTCGCCCATCTCGAGCGCCGGGGAGCCGTGGACGAGCTTTGCCATCTCCATGGCGTCTTCCAGCGACTCGATCCCATAGAAGGTGCCCGCGAGCGGCGACTCGTCAACGGAGACGTTGCCGCTGTTGGCGCCCGTGTTCTGCGGCTCGCTCGGCGAGTGGGCGCCGGCGAACACATTGTTCTTGAAGGACGTGTTGGGGCCGAGGTCGTAGGCGTCCGCCTTCGAGGCCATGCCCTCGTTGGGGAGGTAGAAGATGTTGTTCTCAAAGAGGATCTCGTCGCCCTTGTAGACGGGGTGCACCACGTTGGTGTTGACGAAGGTGTTGTTGTAGACCTTGGCGTCCTCGATCTTGGTGGTGGCGTCCTCGCCCACGCACACGAGAATCGCCTGGTGGGCCGCATAGCCCGCCGTGTCGTTCACGCTCAGGTTGTAGCGCACGGTGTTGTTGCGGTTGTAGGAGTTGGTCCTCACGTGCAGCATGATGCCGCCGCCCACGTTGTTGTGGGAGTAGTTGTACTGGATGACGCCGTTTCTCGTCATGTCGTCCAGGTTGAACGCCATGCCGTCCATGGTGTTCTTGCCGTTGCACACCTCGTTGTACTGGAAAAGCATGTCGTTCGCGCGGTCGCACCAGATGCCGCACCCATAGCCCGCGTAGGACTGCTGGAAGGTGTCGACGAGGTTCCTCTCAACCAGGACGCCCGAGGTGTAGAGCGGCACGATGCCCGCACGCTGGACGTTTTTGATCTCGTTGTTCCTGATGACGACGTTGGTGTGGCGATAGCTGTCATCGTCCAGCTCGCCGCGGATGTTGGTGGTGGTGATGCCGTTGGAGTGGCAGTTCTCGATCTTGTTCCCCTCGATCAGGACGTCGTCGAAGATCGTGGGCGTCTCGTCGAGAACCGCGCCGGCCGTGGAGGAGCTCGTCGCCTGGCTCAGGTCGCGCTCCGTGTAGCTGACGACGTTGATGCCGCCGGTGCGGTGCGTCGTGCGGGCGCCGTAGAACGTGGTCCCGCCGCCCTGCGGCACCACGTCCCAGATGGAGTCCTGGCCGTTGTAGCCGCGGATGTCGAAGATCTCGCAGTTCTTGATGTGGATGTGGTGGTAGGTGCCGCCGCCGTAGGCCTCCACGCGGATGCCGCTGCGCTCCTTGTCCACACCGTCGTCGCTCCAGTTGGTCACACGGAGGTTGTTGATCTCCCAGTACTGCTGGTTGCACAGGTAGACGGCCGAGCCGCCCTCGCCGAACGGGCCCTCGTCGCGGAAGGTGGGCGCGTCGGAGTAGCGACCATCGCCGTCGATGAGGGGCTTCTCGCCCTCGCCGTACATGTCGATGACGATAGGGGCGTCGGCGGAGCCGCTGCCCTTGGGGTAGAGCTGGCCGCGGAACTCGGAGCCCGCCTTGATCATGATCTTGTCGCCCGGGGCAAACGTGACGTTGTTGACGTCCTCGAGCGAGTCGAACGCGGCCTCGGCGCTCAGGCCGTCGCCGTCCGCCGGGGCGGAGGAATCGAGGTAGTAGGTCGTGTTACCCGGGGACTGGACGGTGTCGTCCACGGAGCTCTCGTCAACGCTGATGACCTCGAAGTAGTCGAAGTTGAAGTTGCCCTTCTCCCCCGCCACCGTGGTGAGCACGATCGTGTGCGGCTCGTTGGTCTCGCTGAGACCGGTTGCCTCGAAGAGCTGGGTCTGGAAGGTGGCGGTTGACGAGTTGATGTACTCGTCGATCGTCTGGGGCTCGCCGTCGTCAACGACGACGGAGAGCTTGCCGGCGCCGTTGCCGCACTTCGTGAAGAAGCGCACGCCCGTGCCCTCAAACTCGAGCGTCACGGTGGCGCCGATCGCAGAGGTCTTGATGTGCGCGCCGCCGTTTGAGGCCGACTCCGCCTCCTTGACGAACTGCGTTGCCATGTTGGTGCCCATTTGCAGGCTGAGCTCGGCGTCCTCGGCCTGGACCCTGGTCACGATCTCCTCGGCCTGTCGCGCGCCGGCGGCCCCGACCTCCTCGGCGGTGGAGACGTGCGCGCCCGGCAGGGCCCACATGCCCACCACGGGCACCGCCAGCAGCACGGCCAGAGCCCCAACAACGATGCGCGGGGTCTTCCCTCTCTTCATGGTTCCGCCTTTCTATGGCTTCAGATGCATTCAGGCTGTCTTGCGTAGTTGAAAGCGCATTTCAGCGTATCACCGGAGCCCTCGGATTCTTGGGGCTTCTCGCCAGGCGCACCCGGCCCCTCGACCAGCGGCAGGCCCGGCAAAAGGGACCGGCGCAAAAGACGCGGTGACGCCCATCAGCGGCGGCGCAAGCTTTCGACTTGCCTCGCCTGCAGAAACGACCCCGTCCCCAAATGACAGCTTTTGATGGACTACAATGGCGGCATCGAGGATGGGGGGCGCCATGTCGGAAAACAGCGGCCAGCGCAGGGAAGACCGTCGACCGCATCCGCGGGGCAAGGCGACTCCCGCGAGAAGGACGAGCGGCACCGGGAGAGAACCGCGCACGCGCGGAGCGTCTTCCGCTCGGGCGAGCTCCTCGACCACGCGCCCGCGCGCCTCATCCGCCGCGCGTTCGACGGACGCGCGATCCCGGGCCGCCGGCGCCGCGGGCGGAACCCCGGCAGCAACGCGATCCTCGGGCACCGCACGGACAGCCTCCCCAGCCCGCACCGCGGCCGCCGCGCGCACGACGTCCCCGCGGAAGACGTCCCCGCAGCCGCAGGGCCAGCGAAGCCCCAAGCAGCCCACGAAAAGAACCCGCCGCCGCAGCGCGCCCCGCCCCAAGACGCTGGCTGTCGCAGCGGCCGTCCTTCTCGTCGCGGTCGTGGGCGCCTTCGCACTGAGGGCCCTTCTCGCCTCCGGCGAGCCCGCCGCGCCCGCCCCGGAGCCCTCGGGTCCCACCGAGGTCCACTTCGTGGCCGTGGGCGACAACCTTCCCGAGATGAAGATCGCCGCCTACGCGGACGCCCAGGCGGGCGAGACCGGTGACGGCGACTACGACTACCGGCCCGTCTACGCGCAGGTCAAGCCCATCATCGAGGCCGCCGACCTCGCCTACGTGAACCAGGAGACCCACCTCGGCGGAGACGACATAGGACCGCGGGGCTACCCCTCGTTCAACACCACCGACCAGATGGCGGACGCCATCGTGGACACGGGCTTTGACCTCGTGGCCTCCGCGTCAAACCACTCCTACGACTGGGGCTACTTCGGCGCCAACGACCACTCGCGCGAGGTATGGAACGAGCAGCCGGTCGTCTTCACCGGAACGGCGACCAACAAGGAGGAGGCCGCCGAGATAGCCCTCATCGAGAAGAACGACATCACGTTTGCCCTTCTCGACTACACCTACGGCGTCAACGGATACGAGCGCGAGGACCTGCCCTCCTACGCCGTCAGCTTCATCGATAAGGATCGCATCGCAGACGACGTGGCCCGCGCCCAGGAGTTGGCGGACGTCGTGCTCGTTGCCATGCACTGGGGCACCGAGAACCTCATGGAGGCGGACGAGTACCAGACGGAGTACGCCCAGTACCTGGCAGATCTGGGAGTAGACGTGGTTCTTGGCTCGCACCCGCACGTGATTGGGCCCATGACCTGGCTCGAGGGCGAGGAGGGCAACCGCACGCTCGTGGCCTACTCGCTCGGCAACTTTGTGGTCAACCATGACGCCCCGAGTGCAAAAAACCAGCTCGAGGGAATGCTGAGCTGCGACTTTGTTCGCGAGGAGGAGGACGGCGAGGTGAGCGTCGAGAACGTTGTCTGGACCCCGCTCGTGATGCACACCGACGGCAGCACCTTCGCCGTCTACCCCCTCAAGGACTACACGGACGAGCTTGCCGAGAAGAACCCCGTGCTCGCGGAGCTCGACGACCCCATCGCCTGGCTGAGCGACACGAGCGCGAAGGTGGTCAACTCCCTCGGAGACGACTTCGAGATAGACGCGTGACGGCGGGAGCACGGGCTTTTCTCGCCGCGCGGTGCCCTGACGCCGTGCCAGTCGGATGCTGACGGCTGCGCGCACTGCTAGCGGCTGTGCGCGGTGCCGCCGGTTATGTGCACTGCTGGCGGCTATGCGCAACGCCGGCGGCTATGCGCAACGGCACTCGCAGCAAATCCCCAGGTAATTCGCTTGGCGAGAAGAACGCTCTTCTCGCAAGGTGCGCATACCCGTCACGAGTGCGCATAACCGTTGGGCCTGCGCACAAGCGTCGCCGGAAGATGCAACGGGGACGGAGGCCCTGTCAGCGCTCCGTCCCCATCCCTTCTCGCTAGTCGACGCTGGCACGGGCCTTGAGGTCGGCCAGACGGGCGCGCTGCTCGGCGGAGAGCGGGATGCCGTAGTCCTCGCCGAGCGTGGGGTCGTCGGGGTTCTCCAGCTTGAAGCCGCCGCGGTTGTTGCGGAAGTTCTCCTTGGCCACGGAGATCATGAGCTTGATGCGGTTGAGCTGGTTGACCTCGGAGGCGCCGGGGTCGTAGTCGACGGCCACGATGTTGCTCTCCGGGTGCATCTGGCGCAGGCGCTTGATGACGGACTTGCCCACCACGTGGTTGGGCAGGCACGCGAACGGCGAGCAGCACACGATGTTGGGCGTGCCGGTCTCGATGAGGTCGCACATCTCGGCCGTGAGCAGCCAGCCCTCGCCCATCGTGTTGCACAGCGACAGCACCTGCTCGGCCTTGCCGGCCAGCTCGAAGATGTCCGGGTAGGGCTGGAAGCGCGTGGTCTTCTCGAGCATCTTGTTGATGGGCTCGCGGAAGGCCTCGATGAACTTGATGCCCGCCATGTGCGAGAGGCGGCTCGTGGCCTTGGTGCCGAGCTCGGCGTTGGTGTTGATGGCGTTGGTCATGCCAAAGAGGAAGAAGTCGACGAGGCCGGGCACGTTGGCCTCGCAGCCCTCCTGCTCGATGACCTTGACCACCTGGTTGTTGGCCGTGGGGTGGAACTTGACCAGGATCTCGCCCACGACGCCCACGCGCGGCTTGGAGCGGTCGTTCACGAGCGGCAGCGCCTCGAAGGCGTCGATCGTGCGCTGGCAGAGGTCGTAGAAGCGGCTGCGACCGCCGGCGACGACCACGCCCTTGGCGTCCGCCATCATGCGGTCGTAGAGCGCGTCGGCCGCACCGGGCTCGGCCTCGTAGGGGCGCACGCGGTAGAGCAGCTGCATGATGAGGTCGCCGTAGAGCAGCGAGTACACGGCCTTGATGAGCAGGCCGGGGTCCTTGAAGACGTTGAAGCCGGGGTTCTTCTCGTCCAGGCCGGAGGCCGCGGTGAGGCTGATCACCGGGATCTCGGGGTGGCCGGAGTCCTTGAGGGCCTTGCGGATGAGGGCGATGTAGTTGGTGGCTCGGCAGCCGCCGCCGGTCTGGGTGATGATGACGGCCAGGCGCGAGAGGTCGTACTTGCCGGAGAGCACCGCCTCCATGATCTGGCCCGTGACCAGGATCGAGGGATAGCAGATGTCGTTGTTCACGTACTTGAGGCCGGCCTCCACGGCGCCCTGGTCAACGGAGGGCAGCAGCACCACGTTGTAGCCGGAGCTCTTGAACAGCTCCTCGATGAGCTCAAAGTGGATCGGCGCCATCTGCGGGACGAGGATCGTATAGCCCGCCTTCTGCATGTCCTCGGTGTAGCGGACCTTCTCGAAGGCGGCGCTGGCTGCCTCGCGATAGACCGGCACGCGACCCTCCTGCGTCTTGCGGGCGCGCTCGAGCGTGCCGTCGGCAAGACGGACGTCGACGGGCTCAACCTCGCGGATCTCGCCGCGGCTGGCGGCACGGCGCAGGCCCTCGCGCTGCTCGGTGAGGGCGGCCATGAGGGAGCGGATGCGGATGCGCGCCGCACCCAGGTTGGAGACCTGGTCGATCTTGAGGACGGTGTAGATCTTGCCGGAGGCCTCGAGGATCTCCTGGACCTGGTCGGTGGTCAGGGCGTCAAGGCCGCAGCCAAACGAGAAGAGCTGGATGAGGTCGAGGTCGTTGCGGGACGCCACGAAGCGCGCCGCGCGATAGAGGCGGCTGTGGAACATCCACTGGTCGATGACGCGGATGGGGCGCTCGGGCTTCATCTTGTGCGCGACGGAGTCCTCGGTGAGCACGGCAAAGCCGAAGGAGTGCACGAGCTCGGGGATCGCGTGGTTGATCTCCGGGTCGTTGTGGTAGGGGCGGCCGGCAAGCACGATGCCGTGGGCGTCGTGCGCCTCGATCCAGCGCAGGGCCTCGTCGCCGGCGCGGTGCATGGCGTCCTTGAACTGGACGTCCGCGTCCCAGGCGGCGTTGACGGCCTCGTCGATCTCCCTGCGGGTGATGTGGGACCCGCGCACGCGGCCGCGACCCTCGGCGGCGTCCTTCTCGCGCTGCACGCTCACGAGCTCGTAGAGGCGGCGCTTGAGCTCCTTCTTCTTGTCGTACGGGATGAACGGCGAGAGGAACTCGACCTTGGTGCCCTCCCCCAGCTCGTCCACGTTGAGGCCGAGGGCCTGCGGGTAGCTCATGACGATCGGGCAGTTGTAGTGGTTCGTGGCGCCCTCGTCCTCCTGGCGCTCCCAGCGGATGCAGGGCATCCAGATGAAGTCGGGGTCCTTCTCGAGGAGGTTCATGATGTGGCCGTGGGAGAGCTTGGCCGGGTAGCACACGCTCTCGGACGGCATGGACTCGATGCCGGCGTCGTAGGTCTTGGCCGAGGTCTGGTCGGAGAGCACCACTGAGAAGCCCAGCTTGGTGAAGAACGCGTGCCAGAACGGGTAGTTCTCGTACATGTTGAGCGAGCGCGGGATGCCCACCGTGCCGCGCGGGGCATCCTCGGGGTCCAGCACCGGACGGTCGAAGAGCAGCTTGTTCTTGAACTCAAAGAGGTTGGGGGCGTCGTTCTTCTTGGCGCGGCTGCCGCCGGCGCCCTTCTCGCAGCGGTTGCCCGTGATGAAGCGACGGCCGCCACCAAAGTCGTTGATCGTGAGCAGGCAGTTGTTGGAGCAGCGCCCGCAGTGGACGTTGGTGTGCTTGACCTGCAGGTTGTCGATCTCCTCGCGGCTGAGCAGCTGGGAGGTGCCGTACGCGCCGGCGCGGTCGCGGGCGAGAAGGGCAGCGCCGTAGGCGCCCATGCAGCCCGCGATGTCCGGGCGGATGACGTCGCGACCGGTGAGCTTCTCGAAGGCGCGCAGGGTGGCGTCGGACATGAAGGTGCCGCCCTGGACCACGCACCACTGGCCGATCTCGTCGAAGTCGCGCAGCTTGATGACCTTGAAGAGGGCGTTCTTGATGACGGAGTAAGAGAGGCCCGCGGCCACGTCGCCGATGGTCGCGCCCTCCTTCTGCGCCTGCTTGACGCGGGAGTTCATGAAGACGGTGCAGCGGGAGCCCAGGTCCACGGGGCTCTTGGCGGTGACGGCCGCCTGCGCGAACTCCTGCACCGTCATGTTCATGGACACGGCGAAGCTCTCGATGAAGGAGCCGCAGCCCGAGGAGCACGCCTCGTTGAGCATGATGTGCTCGATGACGCCGTCCTTGACCTGGAGGCACTTCATGTCCTGGCCGCCGATGTCCAGGATGAACTGCACGTCCGGGACAAAGGCCTTGGCGCCGCGCAGGTGCGCGACGGTCTCGATCTCTCCGGAGTCCGCGCGCAGGGCCTCGATGAGGATCTGCTCGCCGTAGCCGGTGGTGGTCACGTGGCCGATGGTGCAGCCCTTGGGCAGACGGTCGTAGATGCCGTCCATGATGTGGCGCGCGGTGCCGATGACGTCGCCGTTGTTGTTGCCGTACCAGGTGTAGAGCAGCTCGCCGCCCTCGCCCACCACGGCGCACTTCATCGTGGTGGAGCCGGCGTCGATGCCGATGAAGACGCGGCCGCGGTAGGTTGCCAGGTCGCCCTTGGGAACCACCTGCTTGTCGTGGCGCTCCTTGAACTCCTGATAGTCCTTCTCGCTATCGAAGAGCGGCTCGAGGCGGGCGACCTCGGAGCCCTGGGTGTCCTTGAGCTCCTCGAGGAGCTTGATGGCCTCGTCAAAGGTCACGTACTTCTCGGACTCCCCGGCAAGCGCCGCGCCCGTGGCGACGAAGAGGTGCGCGTTCTCGGGGACGATGCGGTGCTCCTCGTCGAGGTCCAGCGTGAGGTAGAAACGCTTGCGGAGCTCCGAGAGGTACTGGAGCGGACCGCCGAGAAACGCCACGTAGCCGCGGATGGGGTGACCGCACGCGAGGCCCGAGACCGTCTGGTTTGCCACGGCCTGGAAGATGGAGGCGGCGATGTCGGCCGGCTTGGCGCCCTCGTTGAGCAGCGGCTGGACGTCGGACTTGGCGAAGACGCCGCAGCGGGAGGCGATGGGGTGAATCTGGGTGGCGTCCTTGGCGAGCTCGTTGAGGCCCGCGGCGTCAGTGTGGAGCAGGCTCGCCATCTGGTCGATGAAGGCGCCCGTGCCGCCGGCGCAGGTGCCGTTCATGCGCTGCTCGATGCCGTTGTCAAAGTAGATGATCTTGGCGTCCTCGCCGCCCAGCTCGATGGCGCAGTCGGTCTGCGGGATGAGTGTCTCGACGGCGCGCTTGGAGGCGATGACCTCCTGGACGAACTCCAGGCCCAGCCAGTTGGCGAGCAGCATGCCGCCCGAGCCGGTGATGGAGACGCGCATGGGGGCGGCGCCGATCACCTTGCGGGCGCGGGCGAAGAGCTCCTTTGCCGTGGCGCGGATGTCCGTGTGGTGACGCTCGTAGTTGGCGTAGACGAGGTTGTCGTTGTCGTCGATGACGGCGAGCTTGACGGTGGTGGAGCCCACGTCGATGCCCAGGCGCAGGTGCGCGTGGGAGAAGTCGGTCGCGTGCACCGGGGAGAGCTCGGCGCCGTCCTCCTTGAGCTCGAGTGGCTTGCGCGCGCTCTTCTCGGCCTGGATGGAGTCTGCGGTCTTGGTCATCAGTTGTCCTCCTCGGGGCACATCGCAGCAACGGCGAAACTGGGAATATCGAGGTCGATGGGGTTGTCGTAGAGGTCGCCCGGACGCACGAACATGAGCGCGGTCATGAGGCAGGCCATCGTATGGATGCTCTCCTCCATGCCGCCGTCGAGCCAGCGCAAGAGCACGCCGACCTCGGCGGAGATGCAGAAGGTGAGGTAGTAGTCAAAGAGCGGGCCCAGGGCGCGCAGGTCCAGGCCCTCGAGGGCGCGCACGCCCACGACCTCGTACACGAGCGCCTTGATGCGCTCGGCGAAGGCCGGGTCGCCGCCCTCGCCCAGGAGCGGGCGAAGGTAGTCCCCGCGCTCGCGCACGCAGCGCAGGAGCTCCTCGGCGCCAGGAGCGGGGCGCCCGTGGTCGAGCGCGGCGCGCAGCTCGTCCAGATGGCATGCGGCAAGACGGGTGAGCGGGACCCGCAGGTCGACGAGGGTGTCCTCCTCGATCTGGCGCACGAGGTCGGGGATGTCCTTGAAGTGGGAGTAGAACGTGCGGCGCGTGACGCCGGCGCGCTCGGTGACCGCGGTCACGGTGACGCGGGAGAGGTCGCCGGTGGCGTCGATCTCTCGCGCGAGCGCGGCGCGCAGGGCCCGGCGGGTGCGGACGCTGCGCCTATCGGTGCTGAGAACGCATTCCTGCATGGATGCCTTTCCACGTTCCTTCACAGCGTGCGTAGTATTGCACAACCTGTGCAGAAACTGAGGCTCGCACAACATCTACATGGCGTTACGCGCGGCGTGCCCCCTGGCAATGTGACACTCGGCTACGACCCCTTTGTCACGTGTGACGTTCGGCTACGACCCCTTTGTCACGTTTTTCGTGCCACAATGGTGTTGATGGGAGGTCACATGAAGAAACGGGTGGTCGTCATTCTCGCCGTCCTCGCGCTTCTTGCCGCGGGCGTCGCCGCTGCCAGGGTACTGACGGGCGGCAGCCTACCCATGCCGGAGCAGGCCGAGAACGTCGAGCGAACGACCAGCGACAAGATGGCCGAAGCCGAGGGCGAGGGCGACAAGAGCGGCGAGGAGGCCGCTCCCGAGAACTCCGTCGAGGAGCCCGCCGGAACCCCCGTCACCATGGCCGAGGCCCCCGTCTTCACCACGACCACGGAGGGCGGCTTCACCGTCACAGCGCCCGACGCGTTTCTCCAGACGCAGGAGCTCGCCGACGTGGAGAGTGCGGTTGCAAAGCTCTCCGCCAGCGGCAACACCGTCTGCGTGGCGCTCGTGGACCTCGAGACGCGCCGCGGCCTCTGGCTCAACGCAGACGAGCTCATGTACCCCGCGAGCAGCATCAAGGCGGCGTACTGCCTCTATCTCTACGAGGCGAACGGCGGGTCGGGGGGAATGTCCGCCACCGTCGAGGACGCGCTCGTCAACTCGTCCAACGACTCCTACCGCAACCTCTACTTCGCCTATGGGCTCTCGGGGTTTGAGGCGTGGCTCGGCCGCGTGGGCGGCATCAGCCTCGACCCCTACCGCGCGCAGCAGCTCTACCCCGACGTCTCGGCCAACGCGCTTGCCGCCGTCTGGGAGGAGTTCTGGCGCTTCATGACGTCCGACTCGGCGGGCGCAAGCGAGCTTGCGGGCTATCTCTCCCGCACCACCAGCTCCCCCATCGGCGAGGAGCTGCGCGACACCTGCGACGTGTGGAGCAAGCCCGGCTGGTACCCCCTCGACGAGTACGACATCCCCGCCACCAACGACGCCGGCGTGATCGACTCCGAGACGGGCCCCTACGCCATGGTGATCCTGACGGACGTGAGCTCGGACCTCGAGTCCATCAAGCCGCTCATCCGTGCCCTGGACGCCGCGCACACGAAGATGTGCGGCGACGACGTGGCGTACTACGAGGAGTAGGGACGGCGCGACCGCGAGGGACAGATGCGACGCGCTACGCGCGGGCGTTGAGTCGCCAGATGTCCCAGAGGCCGCGGAGCGTGAGCGTGTCGTCAGCGCGGGCCTCGTGACGCAGGAGCGCGACCATGGCCGCGGCACCCTCGCCGGTGACGACGACCGGGGCATCGACCCCCAGCTCCCCGGCGATGGCGTCGAGAAGGCCGTCGATGCGCGCCACCTCTCCGAGGACCACGCCCGACTGCATTGCCGCGCGCGTGTTGCGCCCGATCACGGAGGAGGGCGCCCGCAGCTCGATCATGGGAAGGCGTGCCGCGGCCGCGGCGAGCGAACGCGCTCCCAGCGCCACGCCCGGCGCGATGATGCCGCCCGCAAAGGCGCCGTCCGCGTCAACGACCTCGAAGTTCGTCGTGGTGCCCAGGTCGACGACCACCACCGGGGCACCGTAGTCCGCGCGGGCCGCCACCACGTCGGCCACGCGGTCGGCGCCCACCTCGGAGGGGTCGTCGTAGCGCATGCGAACGCCGCTTTTGAGGCCGGGCCCCACCACGTAGGTTCGACCGGGACAGCAGGCGGCGAGCGCACGGCGCCACACGTCGGCGAGCGAGGGAACCACGCACGCCAGGATGGCGTCTGCGGGAGAGGCGTCACACATGAGCGGGAGCGCCTGGGTCACGGCGAGACGAGCCTCGTCCACGGTCAGTCGCTCGGGCGTGGTGAGTTCCCACGTTCCGGCGAGCTCGCCGCCGGAGAAGACCCCCAGGCGGGTCGTGGTGTTGCCAACGTCAACGGCAAGCAGGCTCTTCTCGCCCCGGTCCTTCTCGCCCTGTGACACCGTCATCTGCCCTCCAAAAAAATCGGTCAGAAAGGGCCAGTCCCCTTTTGGCACCTCTATACTGTATCAGTCCGCAGAAACCCGACTCCCCATGAGGGGGAGCGGATATTCGAAGGAGCACATATGAGCAAGAGTGGCTCGCGCGCCTCGTGGCGCGGGCAGCTGAGCCCCGTTGGCATTGTCATCGGGTGCGTCGGCTGCGTCATCATCACGGCGTCCTCGGTCTACACCGCCCTCAAGATGGGCGCGCTACCGTGGCCGACCATCTTCACCTCCATCGTCGCGCTGTTTCTGCTGCGGGCCTTCGGGCGCCGCAGCCTCAACGAGGCCAACGTCACGCAGATCGTGATGTCGGCCGGCTCCATGGTGGCCGGCGGCCTTGCCTTCACCATCCCCGGCATCTGGATGCTCGGCCTCGCCGACGAGGTCGGCTGGGTCGAGATGCTCGTCGTGGCGCTCTCCGGCACGCTGCTCGGTCTCGTGTGCACCGCGGCGATCCGCAGGCGCTTTGTCGACGAGTCCGACCTCGAGTACCCCATCGGCACCGCCGCGGCCGAGACCCTCATGGCCACCAAGACCGGCGGCGTCACCGGCAGGCGGCTCTTTGGCTCCATGGGCCTGGCGGGCCTGTGGTGCGTGGCCCGCGACGCCCTGGGCTGGATGCCCGCGCTCGTGGCGCAGCTCCCCATTCCCGGCGTGAGCTTTGCGATCTACAACTCCCCGCAGATGCTCTCCGTGGGCTTTCTCGTGGGCGGCTTTGCCGTGGCGTTCTGGTTCCTCGGCGCGCTCGTGGGCAACTTCGGCATCATCACGGGCGGGAGCGCCGCGGGCCTCTGGGACGTGGCGACTGCCCAGGGCATCGTCTCCAGCCTGGGCATGGGCATCATGATGGGCTCCGGCGTGGGCGTGGTGCTCAAGGACATCCTGCCCCACGCGGCGCGAATGCTGCGCGGACGCCGCACGCCGGGCGAAAAGGACGAGGGGGCGGGCGCGGCGGCGACCTCCGGCTGGAGCCGCCTCGAGCGCGGGACGCTCGCCCTCATGGTGGCCGCCGCGGCGCTGCTCGTGTGCATCGGGCTCGGGCTGGGACCGGTCGTTGCCGTGGTCGTGGTGCTTCTCGCCTTCGTGACCACGATCATGAGCGCTCAGTCCGTGGGCCAGACGGGCATCGACCCGATGGAGATCTTCGGCCTCATCGTGCTTCTGGCCGTGGCGGCGTTCTCCAACGCGAGCCAGGTGCAGCTCTTCTACGTTGCCGGCGTGGTGGCCGTGGCGTGCGGTCTGGCCGGCGACGTCATGAGCGACTTCAAGACCGGCGCCATCATCGGCACGAGCCCGCGCGCCATGTGGGTGGGCCAGGCCATCGGCGCGCTGCTGGGCACCGTGGTTGCCGTGGCCGTGCTGGTCACGCTGTTCTCCGCGTACGGGCCGGGCGCCTTTGGGTCGGGGCAGATGTTCGTCTCCGCGCAGGCGAGCGTGGTGGCGACGATGGTCTCCGGCATCCCGAGCGTGCCGGGCTTTGTGATCGGGCTTCTGGGCGGCATCGTGCTCTACTGGGCCGGGCTGCCCGCGATGATGTTTGGTCTGGGCGTCTACCTGCCGTTCTACATGTCGCTCACCGCGGCGCTCGGCGCGGGCGTGCGGTGGGTTTACGAGCGCGTCTGCGCGGCGCGCGGCGTGGAGGACTCCGAGGAGAAGGGCGTCGTCGTGGCGTCCGGCGTACTCGGCGGCGAGTCGATCGTCGGCGTGGTGATCGCGCTCGCCTCGGTGGTGGGAGGCCTCACGGGCTAGTGTCCTTCTCGCGCCTCCGCCCGTCCCCGGGCGCCCCTCATCCGCGACCCACCCTTGCGCGCTCGTGCAAAAGTCATGCTTTCGGAAATGCCCAACTGGGAAAACACCGGCAAGGCCCTGACTTTTGCACGAGCGCCCTATACAATGTGGGTCCGCGACTCTCAGGGAGACAACATGGCAGGCATCAACTATCAGACCGCGCGCTTTGAGGCCTCGTACGGTACCGTGGCGCAGCTTCCCGCATCCACCACGCCCGAGGTCGCCGTGGCCGGACGCTCTAACGTGGGCAAGTCCTCGCTGCTCAACAAGCTCTTCGGGCGCAAGGGTCTCGTGAAGGTGTCCGCCACCCCCGGAAAGACCGCCAACATCAACTTCTTTGAGGTTGACGGCATTCGCTTTGTTGACCTGCCGGGATACGGCTTTGCCAAGGTCTCGCAGAAGGAGAAGCAGCGCTGGGCCGACCTCATCTCTGGCTACTTTGCCCAGGAGCGCAGCTTCAACCTCGTGATCGCGCTCGTGGACATCCGCCATGACGCGCAGCGCCTGGACCACGAGATGGTCGGCTTTCTCCAGGAGAGCGAGCTGCCCTTTGTGGTGGCGCTCACCAAGGCCGACAAGCTCGGACGCTCAAAGCAGGCCCAGCAGGCGGCGACCATCGCACGTCAACTGGGAATCTCGCGCGACCAGCTGATCGTCACGTCGTCAGAGACGGGCTTGGGCATCGACGAGCTTCGCCGTCGCATCGCCGAGGCGTGCCTCTAGGGTATGCCGCGGCCTCGAGGCAGTATTTCGCCCTTCCAGTGTCACTTTTTGCCTCGTTTGTGTGGCTCACCTCAGGCTAGGGCATGTCTTTTGATTCTTTATGTATGTTCGAACTGGGCAAATATGAGCCGACGAGCGGGATTTAGTTCCTCGGCCTCGCTTTAGCCACACAAACGAGGCGATTTCTGCCACCGGAAAGCCCATCGGCTGCCTCAGACTACAGAACGAGCACCCCCAGGTGCTCCAGGAGCACCTTAAGGCCAATCAAAATTAGAACCACGCCGCCCACGACGCTCGCCGGCTTCTCGTAGCGCGCCCCAAAGAAGTGGCCGACCGCCACGCCCGCAAACGAGAGCGCAAAGGTGATGACGCCGATGAGCGCCACCGTCGGAGCGATGTCCACGGAAAGCGCCGCAAATGAGATGCCCGCGGCAAGCGCGTCAATCGAGGTCGCCACCGCCAGGACCACAAACTCACGCAGGTCGACGCCACTCGTGTCCTCGCAGTCACAGGCGTCGTCATCCTCGTGAAAGGCCTCCCAGAGCATCTTTCCGCCGATGAAGGCCAGGAGCACGAAGGCCACCCAATGATCGACCGGCGCGATCAGCCACATGAACTGCGTGCCCAGCGCCCAGCCGAGAAGCGGCATGAGCGCCTGAAAGCCCCCGAAGAAGAGCGCCAGCACCGCCGCGGTTCGCAGGTTGAGCGCCCTCATCCCAAGACCCCGACAGATTGACACCGCAAACGCATCCATCGAAAGCCCCACGGCTATGAGCAGCAGCTCCACGATACCCATGTCGTCCCCTCTCCCACACCAAAAGAAAAGACCCGCGACAAGGACCCTCCGCCCTTGTCGCGAGTCTCGTTGATTAAGGCGCGCCAGGCGTCTCCGCCAGCATGTTGACGTGCCGCACGCCGCACGGCGTGCCACTACTCCCTCGTGCGGCGAAACTATACCACAGGTCCTCTGTTACCACCCTGAAAACCGGGGCATGCCCGTCTTGCACTCCACCAGACTAAAGCGTATATTCGACCGTGCTTTAGCAGAGTAAAGTACCGGCTCAGCCGACAAGCATTCTCGGAAGGAAGTTCCCATGCTCAACAGAAGGTCGTTCGTCATCACCTCGCTCACCGCGGCAGCCCTCTCCGTGGCAACACTCGCAGGCTGTGGCGGCACCCCCGCGGACACCACCGGCAACACGGACGAGCCCGCCGCCGAGGCCGGAACCGGAGCCGTCGACACCGGCACCCTCATCGTTGGCTTTGACTCCTCCTACCCGCCCTACGGCTACGTTGGCGACGACGGCGAGTACACTGGCTTTGACCTCGAGCTCGCCCAGGAGGTCGCCGCCCGCAACGACTGGGAGGTCCAGCTCGAGCCCATCGACTGGGACGCCAAGGACACCATGCTCGACAGCGGCGCCATCAACTGCATCTGGAACGGCTTCACCATGGAGGGCCGCGAGGACGACTACACCTTCTCCGAGCCGTACATGCTCAACGGCCAGGTCATCGTCGTGCGCGCCGACTCGGGCATCGCGAGCTTTGACGACCTCGCTGGAAAGGCCGTGATCACGCAGGTCGACTCCGCCGCCTACAACGTCCTCGCCGGCGAGGACGCCACGCAGGCGGACCTCGCCGCCACCTTCGCCAGCCTCGAGACCATCGGCGACTACAACACCGCCTTCATGCAGCTCGAATCCGGCGCCGTGGACGCCGTCGCCTGCGACCTCTCCATCGCCGCCTACCAGCTCGCGGCCAAGCCCGACGCCTACGTCCAGCTCGACGAGTTCCTCTCCGAGGAGCACTACGCCGTCGGCTTCAAGAAGGGTGACGACGCCTCCGCCGAGAAGGTCACGGAGACCCTGCGAGCCATGGACGAGGACGGCTTTGTCGCCGAGCTCTGCGAGAAGTACGCCGAGGACGGCATCTCCTACGACAACTGGTGCCTGGAGTAACGCACCTCACGAATTCCTCCCGGGCGCCGCTGCCGTCGCGCAGCGGCGCTTCGTGAGTAAAGGGGCGGTGCGTCAAACGGGCCCGACCCCATTTGACATACCAAAGGGGGCCCAGCCCCTTTTGACGGGCCCCTCTCGACACATCGCCAGAAAGGAGCAGCGTGGACACGCTCACCATGACAGCCATGCTCGGCGAGGGCTTCCTCGTCAGCCTCCAGATCTTTGCCTTCACGCTGCTGGGGTCGCTGCCGCTCGGCATGCTTGTGGCCTTTGCGCGCATGAGCCGCTTCAAGCCGCTCGCGCTTCTCGCCCGCCTGTACATCTCCATCATGCGCGGCACCCCGCTCATGCTGCAGATGTTCGCCATCTACTTTGTGCCGTACTACGTCTTTGGCATCCGCCTCACCACAGACAGCAAGTGGTACGCCACAATCGTGGCATTCATCATCAACTACGCGGCCTACTTCGCGGAGATCTACCGCTCCGGCATCCAGTCCATCCCGCGCGGTCAGCACGAGGCCGCCCAGGTCCTGGGCTACTCGCGTGCGCAGACGTTCTGCCGCATCGTGCTGCCCCAGGTGGTCAAGCGCATCATGCCGTCCATGACCAATGAGGTCATCACGCTGGTCAAGGACACCTCACTCGCCTTCTCCATCGGCGTCATCGAGATGTTCACCGTGGCCAAGCAGCTCGTGGCGAGCCAGGTGTCCATGCTGCCCTTTGCCATCGCCGCCGCGTTCTACTGGATCTTCAACCTGCTCATCGACTTCATTGCCGGGCGCATCGAGAGAAAGCTGAGCTACTACCATGACTAGCGAAGGCATGGGCGCAAGCGCCGCCGAGAAGAACGCGCGCCCCGTCGTCTCCCTCGCGCACGCGCGCAAGAGCTTTGGCGACGTGGAGGTCCTGCACGACATCTCGCTCTCCGTGGCCCCGGGCGAGGTCGTTGCTATCATCGGCCCGTCCGGCGGCGGCAAGTCCACGCTGCTGCGCTGCCTCACGCTCCTCGAGCGCCTGGACGGCGGCGACCTCTCCTACGAGGACGTTGCCGTGGCCAAGAACGGCTCGTATGGCGACAAGAGCGTCCTCGCCGCGGCGCGTGCCCGCTTTGGCCTGGTGTTCCAGAACTACAACCTGTTCCCACACTTCTCGGTGCTGCGCAACGTCATGGACGCGCCCGTGTGCGTTCAGAAGCGCGACCGGACCGAGGCGGAGGCGGAGGCCCGCGCCCTCCTGGCCAAGATGGGGCTCGCCGGCAACGAGGACAAGGTGCCCTGTCAGCTCTCCGGCGGTCAGCAGCAGCGCGCGAGCATCGCCCGCGCCCTCGCCATGCACCCGGACATCGTCTACTTCGACGAGCCCACGAGCGCACTCGACCCCGAGCTCACCGCCGAGGTCCTGCGCGTCATCAAGCAGCTCGCGGCAGAGAACATGACGCTCGTGATCGTCACGCACGAGATGGGCTTCGCACGCGAGGTCGCGGACCGCGTAGTCTTCATGGATGGCGGCGTGATCGTGGAGCAGGGCCCGGCGGACGAGGTCATCAACCACCCACGCGAGGCCCGGACCCGCGCGTTTCTCGCCCAGCGCGAGGCCTGACGGCCTTCTGTGACAAAGTGCTACGACCCCTTTGTCACACGACATGTGACAAAGGGGTCGTAGCACTTTGTCACATGTCGTCTTGGTCGCGTCACTCCGCGGACTTGAGGGCGCCCACCATGTCGATCCTGTTGAGCGCGCGGTTGGTGATGAGGTTCACGATCACCGTGAACGCAAAGGCCATCGCCGCGGAGATCACGTAGGTGAGCGGGTCCACCACCACGTCGAAGTAGAGCGACGGCATCCGAAGAATCCACGTGAGGCTGCGGGCGAGCGCGTATCCCAGCGGCAAGCCGATGACCACGCCGATCGCGGTCAGGATGAGCGTCTCCTTGTTGATGTAGCCGTGCACCTCGGGCGGTTTGAAGCCCAGGACCTTGAGCGTTGCCAGCTCGCGCTCGCGCTCGGAGATGTTGGTGTTGGAGAGCGTGAACACCACCGTGAACGAGAGCGCCGCCGCAAGGATGATGACCACGTACACAACGGTGTTTATCAGGGTGAAGGCACTGGAGAAGTCGTTCACCAGCTTCTGCGTGGAAAGAACCGAGAGGAAGCGGCCGTCCTCGGAGAGGCGCTCGGAGAAGGCCACCTGCTCGTCGGCCGAGCCGCTCAGGTGGGCGAGAAGCCCGTTTGCCTCAAAGTCCCTGTCAAACGCCGCCTCGTAGGCGTCCTCGGTCATGAAGATCGTGTTGCCCAGATAGTTCAGCGCGATCGCCCCCGGCGCCGCCTCGCCCTCCGCGAGCGTGGAGTCCTGCAGCCGCAGCCCCTCGCCCGTCGAGAAGCCCATGACCTGCTCCGCGTTCTTGGTGATCACGACCCCCTCGTCCTCGAGAGAGATCTTCTCGCCGGACTCCTCCGCCAGACGCACGTAGTCGTCGATGCTCTCGCCCTCGGGCACCACCATGAGCTGCACGGTCTCCTTGTCGTCTCCGTAGCTCACGGAGAGGTTGTCGATGTAGATCCGCACGAGGTCGGTGACCTCGTCGTCGGCGAGCAGCTCATCAGCAACGGCGTCCAGGTCATCTGCGCTCGCCACGGCCATGAGGTCGTAGCGGATCACGCCCGCACCCCCGTACTGCCGCGGCGAGAGCGAGATCACCGTGTCGCGGATTCCAAAGCCCGTGACGAGAAGCGCCACGCAGCCCGCGATACCGAGGGTCGTCATGAAGAAGCGCTGCTTGTAGCGGAAGAGGTTGCGAGCGGTAACCTTGTGCAGGAAGCTCATCCTCCCCCAGAGCGGCCTGATGCGCTCAAGGAGGATGCGCGATCCGGCCTTGGGGGCCTTGGGCCTGATGAGGGAGGCCGGGGTCTCGCGCATCTCGTGGCGACAGGTGACGACCGTCGCACCCACGATGCCCGCAATGAAGAGCACGAGCGAGACGAGCGCGTACACAGCGTCAAAGCCAAAGCTGAAGCCGGGCAGCGCGTACATCGTCGCGAAGATCCGGAAGATGATCGCGGGCAGCACCACAAAACCCAGGACCGAGCCGATGATCCACCCCACGAGACAGGCGGAGAGCGCATAGAGCGCGTACTTGGAGAGAATGCGCCCGCGCCCGTAGCCGAGCGCCTTGTAGATGCCTATGAGCCCGCGCTCCTCCTCCACCATGCGCGTCATGGTGGTGAGGCTCACGAGCACGGCGACCACGAAGAAGACGACGGGCAGGACGGCGCCGAGCGCCTCGATCGAGGAGGCGTCGGAGTCCACGCTCGCGTAGCTCGAGAGACTCGAGCGATCCTGCACGTACCACGTGGCGTCGGGGATGTCGTCGATCTGGTCGCGGGCGTCGGCGATCTGCTCGAGGGCGTCGTCGCGCTCCTGCTCGAAGGTGGCGCGGCCCTCGTCGAGCTCGGCCTGGCCCTCGTCGAGCTCGGCTCGGCCGGACTCGATCTGGCTCCATCCGTCCGCTATCTGCGCGAGGGCGCTCGCACGCTCGCTCGAGAGCTGCGTCGCCCCCGCATCGAGCTCGGCGCGCCCGGAGGAGATCTCGCCCCGAGCCGCCTCGAGGGCGGCGGGGATGCCATCGACGCTGCAGCCAAGACCCGACGCGATCTGCGCAAGCCCATCCTCCACCTGGGCGCTCCTCGAGGCGATCTCAAGCTCTCCCTTGACGACCTCGGCCATTCCCGGAGCAAGCTCCTTGAGCTGGGGCAGCTGCGCCGAGAGGGAGCTGATCTGGTCGGCTATCTGGTCGGGCGGGAGGTCGAGCATGCGACGGATCGCATCGGCGATGACCGGGTCTCCCCCGCTTATGATCTCCTCGATGCGCTGGCGGGCCTCCTCGGGCAGCCTGTCGTAGCCCTCCTCGAGCCGGCCCATCAGCTCCTCGAACTCGGGCGAGGAGAGGTAGGCTGCCACAGCGTCCAATACCGCCACGCTTCGGTCCACGAAGGGGTCGATCTGCGCACTCACCTCGGCGGCAGCCGCGTCCGCCTCGGAGGCGCCGCTCGCGTTCACGAGGCGCGACCACGCGTCCTCCGGCCACGCAGACCCCGCCAGGGACGAGAGCATGGAGACGCTCGACTCGATCTGGGCGCGCCCGGACGCGAGCTGTGCCTCGGCGTCGGCGATCTGCGACTGCGCGGAGACGAGCTGGTCGTAGCCCGCCTGTGCCTCCTCGAGCTGCGCCTCGGCCGCCTCGAGCTGCGCGTAGCCGTCATCTATCTGCGCCTGGGCGTCATCGAGCTGTCGATGGGCGTCCGCCTCCTGGTCCGTGAGCTCGCGCTCGGCGTCATCGAGCTCCGCACGACCGTCGTCTATCTGCGCCTGGGCGTCATCGAGCTCCGCCTCGGCATCGGAGAGCTCCTCGAGCGCCTCCGCCTCTGCCTCGTCGACCTCGGCGGTGGCGTCCGCCCTCAGGCCCTCGCCGCGCGCCCGCTCGCGCTCGGAACGGGCGTCCTCCACGCTCTGGAACACCTCGTCGACCACGTCCTCGTACTCCGGCGAGTAGCACAGCGGCGCGTCCGCCCCCTCGACCGTGAGGTAGGCGACCGTATAGACGCTCTGGTCAATGACGTTGTCGTCGAGCACGAAGAACGAGTACTGCGAGCCACCGCTCGAACGGAAGGACATGGTCCCCTCGCCCGCGTTGATCTCCATCGGGTCGAGAACGACGGCGATGATCGTGTACTCCTTGCGCTCGAAGACCTCCGTCGAGTCCTCCTCGCCGTCATCCTGACCGCGGAAGGTCACGGTGTCGCCGACATAGAGCCCCGAGTCCTCGAGGAAGCGCTTGGTCACCGCGATCTGGTCGTCTCGTTCGGGCAGGTGGCCCTCCAGCACGACGGGCGCGTTCAGCCCCGAGTCCGAGAGCGCCTTCACGTCGACCTTCTCCGATGCCGAGCCCACCGTCGTGTACGCCGTCTCGACCCAGCCTCCCTCGACGGCCTCGACGCCGTCCAGCTTGGCGAGCGCCGCCACGTCCTCGTCCGTGAGGCCCAGCGTTGACTGCACGCGCACGTCGAAGAGACCCTGCTCGTCAAAGAACGAATCGGCCGAGTTGCGCAGGTCCACACAGGCGGCCCTCAGGCCAACGAGCATGGTGACGCCGAGCGCCGTGATGGTGACTATCGCCAGAAAGCGCCTGAGGCTCCCGCGCACGGTGCGCAGGACCCCCTTGGCAAACGCCGAGCGCGCTTTCAGGCCGGCACCCATGGTCTACCACTCGATCTCGGAGATGGGTTTGGGCGCCGGGTTTGTCGTCATGGACGTGACCTTGCCGCTCTTGAAGCGAATGAGCCGGTCAGCCATGTCCGCGAGCGCCGCGTTATGCGTGACGATCACGATCGTGATGCCCTCGCGGCGAGAGGTGTCCTGGAGGAGCTGCAGGATCTGCTTGCCCGTCTGGTAGTCGAGGGCGCCGGTGGGCTCGTCGCAAAGGAGCAGCTTGGGGTTCTTCGCCAGGGCGCGCGCGATGGAGACGCGCTGCTGCTCGCCGCCGGAGAGCTGCGCCGGGAAGTTGTTCAGGCGCTCCGCGAGGCCCACCTTGGTCAGGGTGTCCGTTGGGTCCAGGGAGTCCGGGCAGATCTGGGTTGCCAGCTCAACGTTCTCGAGCGCGGTGAGGTTGGGCACGAGGTTGTAGAACTGGAAGACAAAGCCCACGTCCGCGCGGCGATACAGCACGAGGTCGTTCTCGTTTGCGTTGGAGATGTCGCGACCGTCAACGGAGACAAGCCCCGAGGTGGCGCTGTCCATGCCACCCAGGATGTTGAGCGCCGTGGTCTTGCCCGCGCCCGAGGCACCCAGGATCACGGCGAGCTCGCCCTTCTCCACGACAAAGCTCGCCCCGTCGAGCGCGTTGATCTTTGCAGACCCGGACCCGTAACTGCGCACGACGTCTTTGAACTCGATGTAGGCCATCGCTGCTCCCGTGAACGAAGCCCCCGATTACTCGACAGCGTGTTGTCTAAATTGAAGTATACTTGGCCCGCGGGGCGAGAAGAACACGCGCTCGACAGCCGTGCGCCAAGTGTCGAGCACTTCTCGCCGTGCCAACGAAGCTGAATGATTCAAAAGGGGACAGTCCCCTTTTGAATCATTCGCGGGACTGGAGGACGCCATGAGAAAGCAGCCGCAGGTCACCGAGCAGACGCGCGCCAACCTTCGTCAGGCGTTCTGGGAGCTCTACGCCGAGAAGCCCGTCGAGAAGATCTCCGTGCGAGAGATCACCGACCGCGCTGGCTACAACCGCGCGACCTTCTACCTCTACTATCACGACGTCTACGAGCTGCTGGAGGAGATCGAGGCGACGGTGCTCGGCAACATCGAGCGCCTGGTGAACGAGCGCCTGCTCAAGGGCGAGAAACTCGAGTTCTCGCAACACATGAGCCTCATTCTGCGCCTGGCGCAGCGCTCCCGCGACTACACGCGCGTCCTTCTCGGCCCTCACGGGGACCCGGCGTTCTCGGACCGGCTCAAGGAGATCATCAGCCCGCTCGTCGACCGCTTCTTCCTTCCGGAGGCGGAGCTAGACGAGCAGGCGCGGCGCGTGGTGCGCGAGTTCTACCTCTCCGGCATCCTTGCGATCATCCGCACATGGACCGCCGAGGAGCACCCCATGCCCATCGACCAGCTCATCAACCTGCTCATGCGGATGGTGCTGTAACGACCGTCGAATGGGGCGTCCGCCAAAAGCCGCTCGCTCTTGGCAGGTTTCACCTGTGGGGGCGCACCCGCCCCCTGGCAGGCCGTAGGTTTCTCGGAGGTCTAGCGCTCGCTGAAGAAGGCGAGGGCGATGGCGCCCGGGCCCACGTGCGTGCCGATGGTCGCGCCAACGGAGGCGATGGGCAGCCGGTCCTCGGTGACCCTGTCCTCCCAGATGACGCGGTTGTCCTCGAGGTACTTGCGCAACAGCTTGTCGGAGAGACCGGTGTAACCCAGCAGGATCGGCATGGAGAAGTCGATGCCGTGCTTCTCGACCTGCTGGTGCAGCTGGTTGCGACCGTTCTTCGAGCCGCGCGCCTTGCCGAGCATCACGACCTCGCCGTCCTCCACGCCCACGACGGGCTTGATGGAGAGCACCTCGCCGATCATGCCCACGCTCTTGGGAATGCGGCCGCCGCGACGCAGGTACTCCAGCGTGTCGAGAAGCGCGAGCAGGCAGACGCGGTCGACCGACGCCGCAACCCTCTCGGCGATCTCCGCCGCGCCGAGACCCTCGTCGGCCAGGCGCAGCGCGTAGAGCACGAGCAGGCTCTCGCCGATGGTGACGCTCTTGCTGTCCACCACGTGAACCTCGGGGAAGTCCGAGGCGGCGGTGACGGCGCTCTGATGGGTGCCCGAGAGCTTGGAGGAAAGCGTGATCACCACGGCCTCGTCACCCGCGGCGCGAACGTCCTCGTAAGCCTGCTGGAAGACGAAGGGCGTGGCCTGGCTCGTCTTGGGGAGCTCGTCGCTCTCGATGAGCATCTCGTAGAAGCGGTCGTTGGTGATGTCCACGCCGTCGGCGTAGGTCGTGGTCCCAAACGTGATGCTCAGCGGAATCACCGTGACGCGAGGGTCAACCTCGCCGGGAAAGTCGACACCCGAGTCGGTGATGATGCGGACGGCCATGACGCTTCCTTTCTCCGTGGACGAGAGCTACCCGCGACCAATGGTCCTGAGCTTCTCGAGAATGTGATTGAGCGAATCGTACATCTGAAGGCGCTGGCGCAGGGCGAGCTCTCCGCCAGCCTCGTCGAGGACTCGGCGAATAATGTCGTCGAGCGGGCGCGCCGCCTCAAGGCCCTTCTCGGTGAGCCGCACGGGGGCGCGGTACTTGGCGCCCTCGTCCTCCTCGGTGCCCACCTCCACGAAGCCGTCCTCGGCGAGGTGGGCGATGGTGCGCGACATGGCGGCACGGCTCACGTCGATCATGCGCGCGAGCTCGGAGGCGGTGAGCCCCTCGGGATGCTTGACGAGGTAGTAGAGGCACATGACGTCGGACCCGCGAAAGCCCAGGCGGTGCGCCTCGGCGGTCTTGATGCGCTGGATCTCCTTGTTGAGAGCACTGATGATGCCAACGAAGTCCTCGAAGCGAGACTCTCCCACGACATCCTCCCTCGTTCTCGTCGATGTCCCCTACAGTATCGGCGAAGATGTTACCCTGTCAACATTCAGACGCCCCGTACAACGAGCGACCATACAAACCCGTCACTTTTCGGCCCGCGGCAGGGCGACCCGAGGGAGGTTTGCATGGTTCGCCAAAGTGCACGACCATGGAACGTACGGCAGCCCATCCACCTGGAACCGGGAGACACGTGAACCTCTTCGACTACCTCGACACGAGCCTTGAGACCTTCGACGAGCGTCCGCTCGGGCCCGTGGACTCCGCCGCGCTCTCCCAGTTCTGCATGGTCCGCGGCGAGGGCATCGTGCCAATGGCGCACCGTCATGCAAACTGGATCGTCGATAGGCTCCACGCGCTGGTCACCAAGCCCGCACGCTTCTCCGATCTCCTCAAGGCGGAGAACTATGCCAGCCTGTTCTGCGGACTCGCGCCGGACGACGTCAAGCGGGAGCTGGCGGCGCTCTCGGCAAGCCCGCGCTTCCGCGACCTCGAGCTGCGGGACTACGCCTCGGTCTTTGACGAGGAGCACAGCACCCAGTTCGCGGCGATAACGTTTGTGTGGCGCTCGCCCACGGCGGCGAGCAACAACTTTGCCTACATCGGGTTTCGCGGGACGGACGACACCTTCACCGGCTGGCGCGAGAACTTCGAGATGGCCGTGAACCCGCCCGTACCGGCGCAGCGCCTCGCCGCCGAGTACCTCGTCTCGGTCGCTCGTCACCTGCCTAGGCGCCTGTACGTCGGCGGCCACTCCAAGGGCGGCAACCTTGCCACCTACGCGGCGCTGCGCGCGCCGAAGGAGGTCCAGGCTCGCCTCGCGGGGGTGTTCGATCACGACGGGCCGGGATTCAAGCACGGGTTTCTCGCCGAGGGGGACTTCGAGCCCATCCGCGACGTCATCCAACGGACGGTCCCGGAGGAGTCGGTCGTGGGCATGCTGATGGAGACCCCGGCGCCCACGAGCGTGGTGAGAAGCTCAGCACGCGGCGTCAACCAGCACAACGTCTTCACGTGGGAGGTCGAGGGCGACGGCTTTGCCAAGGCGGAGGGCCTGTCCGGACAGGCGGCGTTCACGCACGAGCTCATGACCGAATGGCTCGCCTCGCTCGACGAGGAGGAGCTCCCGCAGGTCGTCGACGCCCTGTTCAAGGCAATCGAGGCGTCGGGCGCGAGCAGCGCGGGGGAGGTCATCTTCAGCGGGCCAAATGCGCCGGCGCTCCTTGGCGAGGCCGCCCGCAACATCGACCAGGAGTCGCGAGACATCCTGCTGCCGGCGCTCAAGAAGCTCGCAGCGGCGGCCGCGCGCGCCGGCGTGAAGGGAATCACCGAGCGCTTATAACGTTTACGGCGAGAAGGGCGAGACGCCCGAAGGCGTCCCGCCCTCCGTGAGAGCTATGGCTCCTAGGACTTAGTCGCGATCGTCGTCCCAGTCGTCATCGTCGTCGCGGTCGTCGTCGCGGTCGTCATCCCAGTCGTCGTCGCGGTCGTCCGCATCGTCCCAGTCGTCACGGTCGTCGTCGAGGTCATCACGGTCGTCGTCCCAGCCGTCGCGGTCGTCCGCATCGTCCCAGTCGTCGCGGTCGTCCGCATCGTCCCAGTCGTCGCGGTCGTCCGCATCGTCCCAGTCGTCGCGGTCGTCATCCCAGTCGTCGTCATCGCGATCGTAGCGGTCCTCGTGCCAGTCGTCCCAGTCGTCGCGATCGTCCCAGTCGTCGTTCCCGTCGATGTCGGCCTCGAGGACCTTCCCCGTGCGCGCGTCGACCTCGTACTCGTACTCCACCCCGCCGGCGCTGAACTCAAGCTCGTAGACGCCGTCGTCGAGCTCGTACTCGTGGTCGTTGAAGGACGCCTCGGAGAGACCGAGCTGGGAGAGGACGATGTCCTTGGCAGCGTCGAGGCCGATGTAGCCGCGCTCGTCCAGCTGCTCGGGCGCCACGGCGAGGGCGTCGGACTCGAGTCCGAAGGTGCCCACGGTGCTGCGGACGTCATCCTCGATGCCGCGAAGGAAGTCCTCGCCGGGATAGCCGGAGCCCTGCTCGAGCTTGACCACGACGTTTCTGTCGTGTCCGTCGATCGTCTGGTTGAAGTGGCCGGCCTCGTAGATCTCCCCGACGAGCTCGGCGACGACGGCGCGGCACTCCTTGCCCTCGTAGCCCGAGTAGCTGCCGACCACGCCCCGGCCCTCGTCGTTTACGCCCTCGACCTCGACGACCAGGCCGTCGTCGTCATAGTCGATCTCGATCTCGGGGTTGACGCTCAGAAGCAGGGTGCCGGCGGTTCGAACGGTCGAGCTCTCGCCGACGTTCCCCGCAGGCTGGTTGTCGGCGGTGGTGGCGGGGGTTGCCCCACATCCCGCGAGAACGGCTGCGAGGGCGACGCCCATCGTGGCGGTGGCGAGGATGCTCTTCAGGCTCGTGGTCTTCATGGTGTCCTCCTTGGGGGTATTGAGCCTTCGTCTTGCCTTGCAGTGAGAGGTTGCGCGGGCTTTTCCCCAAAACCGGGGTCGGCGGGAAATTTTTTTCTGACGGCTAGTCATCGTCGTCGTCGCCATCGTCGTCGTCGCCACCATCATCGTCGTCGTCGCCATCATCGTCATCGGCCCAGTCGTCGTCATCGTCGTCGTCCGAGTCGTCGTCCCAGTCGTCATCCGCGTTGCCGACCCAGCCGTCGCCATCGTCGTCTGCGTCGTCGCCATCGTCGTCTGCGTCGTCATCCCAGTCATCGTCCACATCGTCCCCGTCGTCGGAAGGAGGGGCCGCCTCGGGGGCGGGCGTAGGCGTCGTCCCCTGGGCCGATGGCGTCTCCGGAGTGGCACCTTGGGAGGCGCCGTCCGACCTGGTCACGACGACCCGATGGTCGAGATGCACCTCGAGCTCCACGACGAGCCTGTCCTCCGTCGCGGTCTTCCAGCCCTCGTCGTCGGACTCCACGGAGATTTCAATGCGACCGCCCTCGTCCAGGTAGCCCTGGCCCTCCGCTCGGTCCGCCAGGTCGTCGGAGACCTCGTCGACCGTGCGACCGTAGTACACGAATCCCTCGACGAGCTCCTTGCCGTCGTCATTCTCGCCCTCAAGCCCAACGACGCGATCGAACCTGTTGACGTCGATCTCCACCTCGGGGTTGATGCTCATGCGCACCGTTCCGATCGGTGTCTGCCAAAGCGCAAACCCGCCGACAAAGGCGGTGCACAGGCATGCGGCGGCGAGCAGCGCGACGAGCCGGGTGCGCCGGCCCTTTCGCGGCGCCGCGTCGAACGTGAGCACCTCGTCGTCAAAGACCACCACGTCCCTCAGCGTCTGCCCCACCTCGTACCCGAGATTGGGCACGCGAGTCAGGCTCCCCCGCTCGTCAAGGACCAGCGCGTAGGCGGGATGGCACTCCATGACCAGATACGTCATCGGGCACCACCTCCTTCCGGCACGATCCTTCGCAGATGTCCGCGAATGATCTCGAAGCCGTTGGTAAAGGCGAGAAGGGCGGCCACGAGGTATCGGCGGTGCCGCTCGATCGTCTTTCTCTCCACCCCGGACCCAGCAGCAAGCTCCGCCACGGGAAGCTTTCCCGTCTTCTCCAGGCGCTCGAGCAGCTCGGGGGCCTGTCGCGCATGACAGAGGACCCTTTGGCACGCTGCGAGCGTCCGCTCCTGCTTGGGGCAGTTCTCCGAGACGTCGAGCAGGGTCAGCCCGAAGTCGGAGAGGCGAGCGACGAACTCGGCGATCTCGCGCCTGGACGCCTCCCTCGTCTGTCGCTCCCCGATCTCGTCGCGCTCCGAGGCGATGGTCTCGACGATGGTGCGCTCATCCTCGTCGTCCGAGGTGGACCTCCGCTCGTCGAGCGACAGGACGTCCGCGTGCCTCCGCTCCCTGCGGGCAAAGTCTATGAGCCTGTTGCGGATACTCGTTGCCGCAAGCGGGATGAAGGCGCCTCGCGCCCGGTCGTACGCCATCACCGCCTCGTGGAACGCGAACATGGCAATCCCCAGTTCGTCGTCTCTTCCCTGCTGCGGAGAGCGCCCCAGAAACTTGGCGGTCTCCGACTTGATGAACGGAAGGTAGTCGCGCACGAGATCGTCGGCCAAACGCTGGTCCCGTTTGGCGGCAAGCACCCTGCCCGCCAGCTCCCTTTCCCGTCTCACCACGCCCTCCTCGACTACAGGAATACGAGACGCCGCCCCAAATTCCGGGGTAGCAACAAAAGTTGGCAAAGCTACAGCCTAAGGGGCGCGACGGCGGCCGGTGTAAGCACTTGGTAAGGTCCGGCGAAAGGCATCGCGCCGAGGGCCCAAAATGCTTGCCGCGCCGAAGGCCCATAATGCGTCCCGCGCCGAGGGCCCAAAATGGCGCACAATGGAAGGCGAAGGACCGTCAGACCATCGCTCGCCCGGGGAGGTGCATCCCGTCCGCGCCATGTCAACGCCACTCGACATCCTGCACGGCGTCTTTGGCTACGAGAGCTTTCGGCCGCACCAGGCGGAGATCGTCGACGCCGCGCTCGCCGGGAGAGACGTCCTGGCGGTCATGCCCACCTCGGCGGGAAAGTCCATCTGCTACCAAGTGCCCGCGCTCGCGCTCGCCGAGCGCGCGGGCGGCATCGCGCTTGTGGTCTCGCCGCTCATCTCCCTCATGGCGGACCAGGTGGGGGTGCTCAACCAGATGGGCGTGGCCGCCTCCTACCTCAACTCCGCGCTCTCCGGCGCCGAGCGCGCAGAGGTGCTGCGCGGCGTTGCCGCGGGCGTCGTGCGACTGCTCTACGTTGCCCCGGAGCGCCTCGACGACCCAACGTTCGCCGACATCGTGACCACGCGCGGCGTGAGCCTGCTCGCCGTGGACGAGGCGCACTGCATCTCGCAGTGGGGAAACGACTTTAGGCCCAGCTACCAGCGGATCATTGAGTTTCTGGACGCCCTTCCCGCGCGTCCGCCCGTGATGGCGCTCACGGCCACCGCCACGCGCGCCGTGCGCAGGGACATCGTCTCCGCACTTGGCCTGCACGACCCCTTTGAGGTCGTGGCGAGCTTTGATCGGCCCAACCTCTCCTTCGCCGTGGCCCGCCCGCGAGGCGGCGCCGAAAAGGACCGCATGCTCGTCTCCTTTGTCCGCGAACGGGCCGAGCGCTCCGGCATCGTCTACTGCTCGAGCCGCCGCGCCGTCGAGGAGGTCTGCGAGCTGCTGCGCAACGAGGGGCTTCTCGCCACGCGCTACCACGCCGGGCTTTCCGCCGAGGAGCGCGGGCGCAACCAGGACGACTTCCTCTACGACCGCGCCCGCGTGATGGTGGCCACCAACGCGTTTGGCATGGGCATCGACAAGTCCAACGTGAGCTACGTGGTCCACTACAACCTGCCGCTCTCGCTGGAGAACTACTACCAGGAGGCGGGGCGCGCCGGACGCGACGGCACAAAGGCGGACTGCCTGCTGCTCTACTCCCCCGGCGACGTGCACACGGCCGAGTTCCTGCTCTCGCGCAGCGAGCCGCGCGAGGACCTCACGGCGGAGCAGCGCGAGCTTCTCGCGGAGCGCGACGCCGAGCGCCTGCGCCAGATGGTCTTCTATGCCACCACCACCGAGTGCCTGCGCGCCCACATCCTGCACTATTTTGGCGAGGAGGCTCCGGCGTACTGCGGCAACTGTGGCAACTGCCTCACGGACTTCGAGGAGGTGGATGCCACGACCGACGCCCTCAAGGTGGTGAGCTGCGTGGCGCGCATCACTCGACGCGGGCGCTCGGCGGGGGCCGCCATGATCGTGGACGTGCTGCGCGGGTCTCGTGCGGAGCGGGTGCGACAGCGTGGCTTTGACACGCTCTCCACCTACGGCATCATGGCGGACGTGCCCGCCGCTCGCGTCCGAGCGGTCCTTGACGAGCTTGTCTTTCGCGGGGTGCTCGCGCGCACGGGCGGGGACTACCCCACGATCGGGCTTGCGGGCGAGTCGGGCGCTTTTCTTCGCAGGGAGGCTCTCTGGGATGGACCGTTCATGCTGAAGGTTGCCAAGGGAAAGCCTCGCCCAGAGCGCGCGCCCGCGGCGCCAAAAAAGGCCCACGCCGCCACGGACGTCTCCGAGCTGGACGCCGCGGGTCAGGAGCTCTACGGACGGCTCGCCGCGCTGAGAGCCGACCTCGCCCGCGAGCAGAACGTCCCCGCATACATCGTGTTCTCAAACGCGGCGCTGGTGGACATGTGTGCCAAGCGCCCCGCCTCGATTGAGGAGTTCCTTGGCGTCTCGGGGGTCGGCGCCAAGAAGGCGGAGCGCTACGGGACGGCGTTCCTCTCCGAGATCAACGCCTGAGCTTCGTCGCGAGGCCTCTCGCCGGCGGATTCGGGATGATTCGGCACCCGGTTCGAGCGCCGCTCGCCCAAGCTGAGCATCCGCCGGACCGGGAGATTTGGGCGAGGCAGTATTTTGGCTGTCCGGTGTCACTTTTTACCCCGTTTGTGTGCCTTATTCTGCCCGAGGCAGCATACCGCCCTTGTCTGACCAAAATTCAACTGGGAAAACGTCGGGAAAATCGGTCGGCCGACCGCCTCTGCATGCACTCATCCACACAAACGGGGCAAAAAGTGACACCGGACCGTCGATTTACTGCCTCTCAGAGGTCGACTGTGTACAGCGGCTTGTAACTTGCGCCCTCGGGCGACAGGATGCTGCGGAACAGCGTGACGCGACGGGCCTCGTCCGGAAGCGGAAACGCCAGGTCACCCAACTCGCCACGAGGAACGCGGGCACGGCGCGCGAGCGTCACGTGGGGAAGGAACGGCTTCTCGTCGTAGGCAAGGTCGCGCATGGCAAGTCCGGCTCGTAGACGCGCCGCGAGGAGCGAGAGCTCGTCGACGGGACGAACGCCCAGCCAGAGCGTGGCCGCTCGCCCGCGCCCAAACGTGCCCAGCCCGTCCGTCGCCAGCTCGATGGGCCCCGCTCCCGCGCATGCCTCGTCGAGCGCGTCCATCGCCCGTCGCACCTCGGCATCGTCAATCTCGCCAAGGAAGGCCAGCGTGAGATGATGGTTTCCCTCCTCGACAAAGCGCCCCTCGCAGACGGCGGCCAGCCGATGCGACAAGGCCGCGACCTCGTCGGCAAAGGCCTCCGGAAGCTCCAGCGCTACGAACGCGCGCATCGGCCGGCCCCGCTCCGCTAGCCCTGACGATAGTGGGCGAAGAAGTCCGCGAGGTCGGTCATGGCCTCGCGCAGCACGCCCATGCGCGGCAGGTAGACAATGCGGAAGTGGTCGGGCTCCGGCCAGTTGAAGCCGCCGCCGCGCGTGATGAGGATGTGCTTCTCGTGCAGCAGGTCGAGAGCAAACTGCTCGTCGTCGGTGATGTTGAACTTTTTGACGTCGATCTTGGGGAAGATGTAGAACGCCGCCTTGGGCTTGACGGCCGTGATGCCGTCGATGTCGTTGAGAGCCTCGTAGACGAAGTTGCGCTGGTCGTAGATGCGGCCGCCCGGCTCCACGTAGCGCTCTACGCTCTGGTAGCCGCCGAGCGCCGTCTGAACGATGGACTGCGCCGGCACGTTGGAGCACAGACGCATGTTGGAGAGCATGTTGATGCCGTAGATGAAGTCCTTCATGCAGCGCTTGTTGCCGGAGAGGATCATCCAGCCAATGCGGTAACCCGCCACCATGTGGGACTTGGACAGACCGGAGAAGGTGACGCACGGCAGGTCGGGCGCGAGCGAAGCAATGGAGATGTGCTGGTAGCCGTCCATGCACAGGCGGTCGTAGATCTCATCCGAGAAGATCATGAGCTGGTGGCGACGCGCGATCTCGACGATCTGCTCGAGCACCTCGCGCGGGTAGACGGCGCCCGTGGGGTTGTTGGGGTTGATGATGACGATGGCCTTGGTGTTACTCGTGATCTTGGACTCCATGTCCGCGAGATCGGGGCACCAGTCCGCCTCCTCGTCGCAGAGATAGTGGACCGCCGTACCGCCGGCGAGGGTGGCGCAGGCAGTCCAGAGCGGATAGTCCGGGGCCGGGATGAGAATCTCGTCACCGGTGTTGAGGAGCACGTTCATGCAGAGCTGAATGAGCTCAGAGACGCCGTTGCCGGTGTAGATGCCGTCCATGCTGACGTTGGGGAGGCGCTTGAGCTGGGCGTACTGCATGATCGCCTTGCGCGCCGAGAAGAGGCCTCGGGAGTCCGAGTAGCCCTCGCAGTCGGTGAGCTGGTGACGCATGTCGTGAACGACCTCGTCGGGGGCACGGAAGCCAAACGGCGCGGGGTTGCCGATGTTGAGCTTGAGGATGCGCAGACCCTCGTCCTCCATGCGGGCCGCCTCGTCGGCCACGGGACCGCGGACGTCGTAGAGGACGTTGTCGAGCTTGGAAGACTTCTTGAACTCTCGCATGGTGGAGCTCCTTTTCGTAGAGGTGGAAACGGGCGCGGCGGATGCGGTCTCAGGCCGCGCGGAAGCTCGCTCCGGGTACGGCGCAGCGACCCTCACGGCGTGCGCGCCCTCGCCCGTGGCAAGCCAGCCCTCTTCCACGTCGAGGATGGCGGCGAGCAGTGCCACGACGTTGGCGCGAGGCTCCACTTTGCCGCTCACATACTGGCTGACCTGGCTCTTTCCGAGCTTCTTGCCGCAATCGGCGGCAGCATGCACGAGGTCGGCCTGCTTGAGGCCCCGCTCCGCCATGACCTGGCGAAGCCGCTCGGCAAACGTCAGCTGCGTCATCTCTCTCCTCGGTTCAATTTCGAGTCAAAATTGAACTTCTCGTTCGTGAGTTCAATTTTTGTCACTCTAGCACAAAACGAAATTGAACTCCACGAGAAGATGGGGGTTCTTGGGCATGGGTTCTTGGGCATGGGTTCTTGGGCATGGGTTCTTGGGCATGGGTTCTTGGGCACACCGCCGCGAAGGGCGGACTGCGTCGCTTTTCTCGCCGCGTCGAGCGTCCTATCATCGTCTGAGGAGACCGCAGAGGAGGCAAGATGCCGAGAGAGACCAAGAAGGCCAAGGTCGAGCGCGCCGTCGAGGTGTGCCGACGGCTTGACGAGAAGTACGGCCCCGTCGAGTGCTTCCTCGACCACGCGAACCCGTTTCGCCTGACGATTGCGGTCCTGCTCTCTGCGCAGACCACAGATGCGCAGGTCAACAAGGTGACGCCCGCGCTTTTCGAGCGCTTCCCCACGCCGGAGGCAATGGCCGCGGCGTCACCGGAGGAGGTCGCGGAGTACATCCACAGCCTGGGGTTCTACAAGTCCAAGGCTCGGCACTGCGTGGAGTGCGCGCAGATGATCGTGTCCGAGTTCGGCGGCGAGGTCCCGCACACGATGGATGAGCTCACGCGCCTGCCCGGCGTGGGGCGCAAGACGGCCAACATCGTGATGAACGTGGGGTTTGGCATCGTCGAGGGCATCGCGGTGGACACGCACGTCAACCGCATCGCGCACCGGCTGGCCCTCTCGCCCAAGACGCACGAGAAGGAGCCGCTCAAGACCGAGCAGGACCTGCTTCGCCTGCTGCCGCGCGAGCTCTGGGGACCGGTGAACCACCAGTGGATCAAGCATGGCCGCGACACCTGCGTGGCGCGCGGCCCGCACTGCGACGGCTGCGTCCTCGAGGACATCTGCCCCAGCGCCCATCGCTGCTAGCCTGCACGCACGACGGCCGCACCCTCGAGGACATCCGCCCCGGCGTCGCCTCGCCCTTTTTTACAGGTAGCGACCCGTCACGCTCTCCGGGCAGACGGCTACCTCCTCGGGCGTGCCCGCACAGACGATGCGGCCGCCCTCCTCGCCGCCGCCGGGACCCATGTCGATCACGTAGTCCGCGTTGCGGATCACGTCGAGGTCGTGCTCGATCACGATGACGGTGGCACCCGCCTCCACGAGCCGCTGGAACACCGCGAGCAGCGTCTGCACGTCGAGCGGGTGCAGGCCGATCGTGGGCTCGTCAAAGACGAAGACGGCGTCGTCCTGCGCGCGGCCCATCTCGCTCGCGAGCTTGAGGCGCTGCGCCTCGCCGCCGGAGAGCGCCGGCGTGGCCTCGCCGAGCGTGAGGTACCCCAGCCCCAGATCGTGCAGAACCTGGAGCCGCGCGGCAACGCGACGCAGGTCAGAACAGGCGTCGAGTGCCTCGTCCACGGAGAGGGCCATGAGCTGCGGCATCGTGAGGCCCGTGCCCGCAGGCTCGCCCCTGCGCGGGCGGTGAACGGCGTCCGCCGCGGCGGCGTAGCGCGAGCCGCGGCAGTCCGGGCAGGGAATGTCCACGTCCGGCAGAAACTGCACGTCGAGGGAGACCTCGCCCGTGCCGTCGCAGGTGGGGCAGCGCAGGCGCCCGGTGTTGTACGAGAAGTCCCCCGCCTTGTAGCCGGCGGCGCGCGCCTCGTCGGTGCGCGCATACGCGCGCCGCAGCTCGTCGTGGATGCCCGCGTAGGTGGCGACGGTGGAGCGCACGTTGATGCCGATCGGCGTTGCGTCGATGAGGTTGGCGCGCCGCACGCCCTCGGCATCCACCCACCGCACGTGCGCGGGCGGCCGCTCCCCCGCCGCCGCAGCGGAAAGCGCAGGCACCAGCGTCTCCAGCACGAGCGTCGTCTTGCCCGAGCCCGAGACGCCCGTCACCACCACGAGCCGCCCGCGCGGCACCTCCACGTGAAGCGGGCGCACCGTGTGCAGCGCCGACGTCTCCATCGAGATGGTGCCCAGGTCGAACATCTCCTCCGCGCCGGCACGCGGCCGCGAGAGCACGTCCTTCTCGCCCGTGAGGAAGCCGCCGACGCGCGAGGCAAGGTCCGCCGCCACCTCGGCGACGCTCCCCTGGCAGATCACGCGCCCGCCGTCCGCACCCGCGCCGGGGCCCAGCTCGATGAGGTGGTCCGCCTCGGCGAGGATGCGCGCGTCGTGATCGACCATCACGACGGAGTTGCCGTCTGCCAGGAGGTCGCGCATGACGCCGAGAAGCCCGTCCACGTTGGCGGGGTGCAAGCCGATTGACGGCTCGTCGAGCACGTAGAGCACGCCCGTCGTGCGGTTGCGCACGGCACGGGCCAGCTGCACGCGCTGACGCTCGCCCGTGGAGAGCGTTGCCGCCGCGCGGTCGAGCGAGAGATAGCCAAGCCCCAGGTCCAGCAGGCGCCGCGCCGTGTGCCGGAAGGACTCGCAGATGCTCTCCGCCATGGGCCGCACGTCGTCCGGCAGCCCGGCGGGCACCGCGGCGACCCACGTCACCAGCTCGCCGAGCGTCATGGCCGTGGCGTCGGCAAGACCGATTCCCGCCACGCGCGGGGCGCGCGCCGCATCGGAGAGCCGCGTGCCGCCACAGTCGGGGCAGGGCCCCTCCGTGAGAAAGCGGCTCACGCGCTTGAGGCCCTTCTCGTCCTTGACCTTGGCGAGCGCGTTCTCCACGGTATAGACCGCGTTGAAGTAGGTGAAGTCCAGCTCGGCAAAGTCGTCGCCCTTCTTGGACTTGTAGAGGATGTGCTTCTTGACGGCGGGCCCGTGGAAGACGATGTCGCGCTCCTCGGGCGTGAGCTCGCTAAACGGCACGTTGGTGCGCACGCCCATGGCGCCGCAGATCTGCTTCATGAGGTCCCACATGAGGCTGCCCCACGGCAGCACCGCGCCGTCGTCGATGGAGATGGACTCGTCCGGCACGAGCGACGCCTCGTTGACCGTGCGCACCACGCCCGTGCCCTCGCAGGTGGGGCATGCGCCGGTGCTGTTGAACGCAAGGTCCTCGGCGCCGGGGCCAAAGAACTTCTCGCCACAGGCGGGGCAGGTGATGGGCTGGTCCGTTGCCACCGCCGTGGAGGGCGGGGCGTAGGCACCGCAGTGCGGGCAGCGGTGGCTGGCCACGCGCGAGAAGAGCAGGCGCAGGCTGTTGAGCAGCTCGGACATGGTGCCGAAGGTGCTGCGCACGCCCGGCACCGCCGGGCGCTGGTGGAGCGCCAGCGCAGCCGGCACGTAGCGGACGTCGTCCACGGCGGCGTGGCTCGCCTGCGTCATGCGACGGCGCGTGTACGTGGAGAGCGACTCCAGGTACCGACGGCTGCCCTCGGCGTAGAGCACGCCCAACGCAAGCGAGCTCTTGCCGGAGCCGGAGACCCCGGCCACGCCAACGAGCTCGTTCAGCGGGATGTCAACGTCGACACCCTTGAGGTTGTGCACGCGGGCGCCGCGCACCTCGATGTGGTCGGGCGCCGCGCCACCGCGGGCGGCCATGCTAGACCAGCTTGCCCTTGCAGTGGTCCACCATGTGCTGGATCATCTGCGCGGTCCAGCCAATGTAGTCGCGGCGACGGGCCTTGAGCTGGCCGTCCACGAGCTCGTCGAAGGACACCTTGATCTTGGCGAAGCGCGTCACGCGGGCAGGCTCCTCACGGGAGAGACAGGTCTCCTCGACCTTGGCGCTGCCGAGCGCCATGAGGATCTTGGGGTTGTACATGACGTGGGCGGTGCCGTCGTCGTCCTGGTAGGCGACGATGGCCTTGGTCACGCCGATCTGGTTGGCGGCGAGGCAGACGGCGTCCTCGATGGACGCGAGGGTGTCAACGAGGTCCTGAGCCACGGGGGCGTCCTCGGCGGTGGCGGGCTCGCACGGCACGGAGAGGACGGCGTCGTCCTTGACCAGCTCCTTGATCATGAGATTCCCTTCGGATTGGGGTATGCTGCACAGGCAATTATAGCGAGCCCGCGCTGTCGGCGAGAGGGGACGGGCATGTTCAACGTCGTGCTCGTGGCGCCGGAGATTCCGGCCAACACGGGAAACATCGGGCGCACCTGCGTGGTCACGGGTTCACGCCTGCACCTCGTGGGGCCGCTCGGCTTCTCGCTGGACGAGAAGAGCCTGCATCGAGCGGGACTCGGCTACTGGGAGAGCCTGGACGTCACGGTCTACACTGACTGGGCCGAGTTCGTCGAGAAGAACGTGCTTGCCGCGGCTGACCCGCGACTTCACCTCCTCACCAAGAAAGCGCGGCGCACCCACGCCGAGGCACGCTACGCCGATGGCGACTTTCTCGTCTTTGGCTGCGAGAGCGTGGGTCTGCCGGAGGAGCTGCTCGCCGCGCACGCGAGCTGCTGCGAGCGCATTCCCATGCTGCCGGACGCGGCATCGCTCGACAACGCGGAGAGCTGGGGCTCGCCCGGCGAGAGGGACGACCACGCCGCGCTTCTCTCCCAGGACGTCTGCGGCAACTTCGTGAACCCGGAGGACTACCGCATCAGCGCGCTCAACCTCTCCAACGCAGCCGCCGTCGTGCTCTACGAGGCGCTGCGCCAGACCGGATTCCAGGGAATGTGAGACGTCATGGCAGACCTGCGCATCGTTTCCGACCGAACGCCCGAGCTCATGAGGCGGCTCGTGGGCGTGTGGGAGCGCTCCGTGCGCGCCACCCATACCTTTCTCTCCGAGGCGGAGGTCGCCGAGATCAAGCCGTTCGTCCCGCAGGCGCTCGCGGGCGTGAACACGCTCGTTGTGGCCAAGAGGGACGGCACGCCCGTTGCTTTCATGGGCGTGCAGGACGGCCGCCTCGAGATGCTTTTTCTCGACCCGGAAGTGCGTGGGCAGGGCCTCGGTCGTCAGCTCCTCGAACACGGCATCGCGCACCTCGGCGTGACCGAGCTCACCGTCAACGAGCAGAATCCGCAGGCCGTGGGCTTCTACGAGCATCTGGGCTTCAAGACGTACCACCGCACCGAGCTCGACGAGGAGGGGCGCCCCTATCCGCTGCTCTACATGCGGCTCTAGGATAACGTGCGGGCAACTCTCGCTCGGATACTTGCCGCACCCGCGAATAAGTACCCAAGCTTCGGGGTTCTGGAAAACGCCAACTGGGATTTCCCGTTTTGAGCTCCAAATGTTGGGTACTTTTTCGCGCGCCGTCAAAGTACGGACCGCTTTCTTGATATCACCAATCTATCTGAATCAGCCAGCGGTCAAGACGGAGTCAAGTGCGGCAAGCCCCGCAGAAAGGCGCTCGGTCACGTGCTGCATGTGGCTGCCGGGACCGAGCGTCACACCCACCCTGCAGCCATGCGCGCGGAGGATCTCCACACAGGCGGCAAGGTCCTCCTCCACGTGGCGGAACGGCAGGCCAGCGCGCTTCTCCTTCCTCCCCACCGAGAAGTACGCGTAGCGCCCGGCACAGTCCGGCGCGTTTTCGCGTAGCCAATTGACCCAGCCCTCATACCAGACCGAGCCCGAGAGGCATGCGCACGCGGCAAGGCGCGGCTCCCGCACGAACGCGTAGAGCGCGAAGAGCCCGCCAAGCGAGTAGCCGCAGACGGCATGAGGGCCGGGCGCCGCGTCAAGCGCCTCGGCAAGCAAAGCAAGCGTCTCGTCAGCCTGCCCGCCAAAGTCCTTCTCGCCCGGACGCAGCGCGGGAGCGGGCCACGGCGTGAGCGCATCACCCCAGTCGGCCACCGGTACGCTCACCACGCTCGCACGAAGCCCCTCGGCGGCGGCCGTCACGTTAAGCGGATGCTCCGGCGAATCAATGACGTAGATCATGTGGCCTCCTCTCGTAGATTCTCGCACGAACGCACGCGAAGCGACCCGAGCCGTCGGCCGAAGGGCGCCGCCAGCGCCGCGGCCACGCCAGCACAATGAGACCATGACAAGTCCGCGCGAAGGGAGCCCCCCGATGCTCGACCACCTGATCATCCGCGTGTCCGACCCCGAGGTCATGGTCCCCTACTACGAGCGCGTCATGGCGACGCTCGGCTACCACAAGGGTGTGGAGTACCCCGGCGGCACGCAGTTCGTGAACGACGAGGACGGCGACTCCGTCTGGATCTCCCCCGCAAAGGAGGGTGTGACGCCCGCGCCGAGCCACTACGCCTGGCTCGCCAGGACCACGGACGACGTGCAGGCGTTCTACGAGGCTGCGCTCCAGGGCGGCACGGACAACGGCGCGCCCGGCCCGCGCGACTACGAGCCCGGCTACTATGCCTGCTTCGTACTGGACCCCGAGGGCAACAACATCGAGGCCGTGCTCCACGACTACGAGGGATAAGCGCAAGAAAGGGGCGGCAGCCACACGGCCGCCGCCCCGCTCAGAGCGATGCGCGAGAAAACTAGAACGTCACCTTGAGGATCGGGTCGCCCGCCTCGACCTTCTCGCTGAAGTCGGCGGTAAGCTCGACGTCCGCGAGGTCGGCGGAGTTGGAGATGGCGAAGACGACGCAGTCCTGGTAACCCGCCTCGGTGATGACCTTGCGGTCCATCACGATGATCGGCTGGCCGGCAACGACGCGGTCGCCGTCGGAGACGAGGTTGGTGAAGCCCTTGCCCTTGAGGTTGACGGTGTTCACGCCAACGTGGATGAGGACCTCGGCGCCACCGTCAGACTTGATGGTGACGGCGTGACCCATGGCGGTTCCGACCCAGCCGTTGGCGGGGGCGTAGACGACGTCGCCGTCAGGCCAGAGGGCGCAGCCCTTGCCAAGGACCTCGGTGCTGAAGACCTTGTCGGGGACGTCAGTCATGCGGATGACGCGACCGGAGACGGGCGCGTAGCCAATGCCGTGCTGGGCATCGATCTGGATGCTCTCGGGAATCTCGACGGTCTCTTCCTTCTTGGTGAACTTGTCGAAAATGGCCATGTGATGAGGCTCCTCTCGTCCATGTATCCTGACCATTTGCTGGACGCGCTGATTGTATCCTGAAATCGTTCTCACTTCGGTATGATAGGATAAAAACCACACACGACCATCGGAGGTTCTCCATGGACATCCTGTCCATCGTACTCGGCGTGCTCTCGCTTGCCACCGCCTTCACCCCTTTCATCTGGCTCCAGGTGATCGGCGGCTTTGTGGGCATCGCGGGCATCGTGCTCGCGCGAAAGGCCAAGAAGGCGGACTATCGCAAGGACCTCACCACGGCCATCGGCATGCTGTGCTCCATCACTGGCACCGTGCTCTGCTTTGTGGCCCCTATCCTCTCGCTGGTGAGCAACGCCCTGCTGCTCGTCATGAATTAGGGCGGGGTCTCCGCGGCACGGGAAGATTACGCCGGGGCGTCTCCGGGTATCCTTATAAGTGACGTTATGTTGCCTATAGAAAGGAATCGCGATGAGAGCCCTTGTTGCCTACTTCTCCGTCACGGGTACCACGGCGCGCGCCGCCCGCAGGCTGGCCGAAGCCGTCGGAGCCGACCTCTTTGAGATTGCCCCGGAAACCCCCTACACCTCCGCTGACCTCAACTGGAATGACAGGAGCAGCCGCAGCTCCCGCGAGATGGCCGACGAGAAGTGCCGTCCCGCCGTCGCGGGCGACGCCCCCGACATGAGCGCCTATGACACCGTCTTCGTGGGCTTCCCCATCTGGTGGTACGTGGAGCCGCGCATCATCGACACCTTCCTCGAGGCGCATGACCTCTCCGGCAAGACCGTCGTGCCTTTTGCCACGAGCGGCGGCTCCGGCCTGGGCAAGGCGCCGCAGCGCATGGCGACGCTCGCGCCTGGCGCAACGGTCACGGAGGGCCGCCTGCTCAACGGAAACCCCGGAGCCGACGAGCTGCGCGCGTGGACCAAGCGGATGTGACCATACGATGCCGGCGACATAGAACTCCGGCCGAAAGAGGCCATCAGGCCTGCATGACCTGCTGGCAGCCCCCGCAATCCGGCCAACCTCGCATCACAGGCGGAGTCGGCCGACTACCAGATGCCCAGCACGCGCTGCATGCCCAGGCTCACGCACGCGATGGCGACCCAACAGACAAGCCCCATGAGGATGGGCTTGCCGCCCGTGCGCACGAGCTTGACGACGTTGGTGTTGAAGCCGATCGCCGCCATCGCCATGACGATGAAAAACTTGGAGAGCTCCTTGATGGGCGCGGTCACAGCCGCGGGCAGCGAGAAGACTGTGGTCACCACGCTCGCCAGCACGAAGAAGACGATGAACGTCGGGAACGCCCGGCGCAGGCTGAAAGCGCTTCTCGCCTCCCCGCCCGCGCGGCGGCGCGAGCGCAGCTGCCAGAACGCCAGTCCCAGCGTGATGGGGATGATGGCCAGCGTGCGCGTGAGCTTCACGATGGTGGCGTCGTCGAGCGTGTTGGCGCCGGGGTGCATGCCGTCCCAGGCGGCCGCCGCAGCGGTAACCGACGAGGTGTCGTTCACCGCGGTGCCCGCGAAGAGGCCAAAGCCCTCGTTCGTGAGGCCGAGCATTCCGCCGAGCGTGGGAAACACGAGCGCGGCAATCACGTTGAAGAGGAAGATCACGCTGATGGCCTGGGCGACCTCTTCGTCTTCCGCCTCGATCACGGGCGCCGTGGCCGCAATGGCCGACCCGCCGCAAATGGAAGACCCGACGCCCACGAGCGTGGAGATCTTGCCCGGGATGTTGAGCGCTCGGCAGAGCACGTAGGACACCACGAGCGACGTGGCGATGGTCGAGACGATGATGGGCAGCGACGTCATGCCCACCTGCGCGATCTGTGCCAGGTTGAGGCCAAAGCCCAGCAGGATCACCGCATACTGAAGCACCTTCTTTGACGTGAACTTGACTCCCGCCTGCAGGGGCTCGCCCTTCTCAGCCGGCACCAGCAGAGCCAGCACCATGCCAAGCAGGATGGCAAAGACCGGGCCGCCCACCACCTCGAACTGCTTGCCCAGAAGCCATGCCGGCACGGCAATAACCAGCGCAAACAGCACGCCTCTCCACGTCTTTCCAAAGTCCTTGACGAGTTCCATAGGCCGGAGTCCCTTCGTTGTCTTACGTTCTCTAGAAAGGCTACTCCCTGCGGTTATAATTAAAAAGAACCTATTGCTTATGTTGTCATAAGCATTTGTTTTAGCGAGAAGGACGCAGATGCTCGACTACCGCACGCACACGTTCCTGGCGGTCTGCCGTACCGGAAGCTTCACGCGCGCGGCTGAGGAGCTGCACGTGACCCAGCCGGCCGTGTCGCAGCACGTCCGGCAGCTCGAGGCGCACTACGGCTGCACCCTCTTCTCGAAGACCGGACGCGGCGTGGAGCCCACCGCGGCAGGACGCCTCCTCTATCGCGCTCTTGACGTCGAGGAGAACGACGAGGCCAGGCTGCGCGCCGAGCTCGAGGCGCTTGCCGCCGAGAAGGACGCACGGCCGCCGCTGCGCCTTGGCTGCACGCGCACGATCGCCGACTTCGTGGCTCCTCGCGTGCTTTCGGCGCACCTGGCCCGTCACCCCGACGCGCGCGTCATCATGCGGACGGGAAACACCGCGGAGCTCGTGAGCCTTCTCGACCTGGGAGAGATTGACTTCGCGCTTGTGGAGGGGTCGTTTGACCGAGCGACCTTTGACAGCGCGACCTTCTCGCGCGAGCGGTTCGTGGCGGTGGCCGCCGCCGGCGACCGCCCCGCGAGCATCGCGGACCTTCTCGGTCAGCGCCTCATCCTGCGTGAGAGCGGCTCGGGGACTCGGGAGATACTCGAGCACAACCTCGCAGCGAGAGACCTCGCCGTGAGCGACTTTTCTGGCATCGTCGAGCTTGCGAGCATTCCCGCCATCAAGGCATGCGTCGCCGCGAGCGCGGGCGTGAGCTTCCTCTATCGCGTCGCGGTGGAATCGGAGCTCGCGGACGGCAGGCTCGTGGACGTCACGCCCGCGGACTTTGCCATCGAGCACGACTTTGCCCTCATCTGGCAGCGCGGCAGCCGCTACGCAAACGGCTACCGCGCCCTGCTCCGTGAGTGGACGACCGCGCGAGAAGATCGAGCCTAGCGGCGACGGCCGCCGAAGAGGTTGCGGGTGATCTGGCGCGTGGCCTCGCGGCCGAAGGTGCCGAAGATCTGACCGGCGATCTTGCCGATTCCCTTCATGAGCTGCTCTTGCTGCTTCTCGGCGGCCCGGGCCTCGCGCTCCGCCGCCTTCTCTGCCTCGCGCTCGGCCTTTGCTGCTGCGCGCTCCGCCTCGCGTTCGGCCTTGGCGGCCTCCTTGGCCTTGAGCTTCTCGAGCTCGGCGCGCTCCTTCTCGAGCGCCGCGCGCTCCTCGGCAAGACGCTCCGCCTCCGCGTCCTTCTCGGCCTCCTCGGAGAGCTGCTCGAAGGCGCTCTCGCGGTCCACGGCCTTGCCGTACTTGGCCATGAGGTCGGCCTGGGCGTCGAGCGCGGCCTTGAGGTCAGACTCGGGTGCGGCGGCCATGAGGCACTGCGGCGGCAGGATCTTCGCGCGCTCCACGACCTCGGGCTGACCGTCCTCGTTGAGGAAGCTCACCAGTGCCTCGCCGGTGCCGAGCTCCAGGATTGCGTCCTCGCTCTTGAACGCCGGGTTCTCACGGAAGGACTGCGCGGCGGCGCGCACGGCCTTCTGCTCGGCGGGCGTGTAGGCGCGCAGGCCATGCTGCACGCGGTTGGACAGCTGCGCGAGCACCTCGTCGGGGATGTCGCTCGGGCTCTGCGTGATGAAGTAGACGCCCACGCCCTTGGAGCGGATGAGCTTGACCACCTGCACGATCTTGTCGAGCAGCTCGCCCGGCATGTCGTTGAAGAGCAGGTGCGCCTCGTCAAAGAAGAAGACGAACTTGGGCTTCTCGAGATCTCCGGCCTCCGGCAGCGTGTCAAAGAGCTCCGAGAGCATCCACAGCAGGAACATCGCGTAGATCTGCGGGCTCTGAATGAGCTTGGCAGCGTTGAGGACGTTCACATAGCCCTGGCCGTTCGGGGCGCATGCGAACCAGTCGGCGAGGTCGAGCGCCGGCTCGCCAAAGAAGACGTCGCCGCCCTCGTCCTCGATCGAGATGAGCTTGCGCAGGATGGCGCCCACGGACTGGCTGGAGACCTTGCCGTAGGTGGTCTCGTACTCCTTGGCGCTCTCCGCCACGTAGTTGAGCATCGAGCGCAGGTCCTTGAGGTCTATGAGCAGGAGGTTCTTGTCGTCAGCGATGCGGAAGACGATGTCGAGCACGCCCTCCTGGACCTCGGTGAGCTCGAGCAGGCGCGAGAGGAGCGAGGGGCCCATGTCAGAGATCGTGATGCGCGCCGGGATGCCCTGGTCGCCGAGCATGTCCCAGAAGCGGCACGGGCAGCCCTCGTAGGCGAAGCCCTCGAGGCCGAAGCGCGCAATGCGCTCCTGCATGTCCTCGGAGTCCTTGCCGGGGGCGCACATGCCGGTGATGTCGCCCTTGACGTCGGCCATGAAGACGGGGACGCCAGCCTTGGAGAAGCCCTCGGCCATGACCTTGAGCGTCACGGTCTTGCCCGTGCCGGACGCACCGGCAATGAGTCCGTGGCGGTTTGCCTGGTTGAGCAGCAGGCTGACGGGCTTGTTCTCGGGCTCGGCGCCCACTCCCATCCAAATGGCGTTGTCCTTGAGCATGGGTCCCCCTTGCGCGGCGTTGACAGGACCGGATATCCGCAGCTAAGCATACCAGTCGAGAAAAACCTCTTAACCCTTAACATGCGTTTGAAAGCTCCGGCGGAGGGAGGGTCTCCGCATGGCCTCGGGGCATAGCCGGCGCAAAAGGTTGGGTACTTTTCTGAGACCCCTCTTTCTAGCAGCACAGAAACAGCCCGAGAAAGCGCTGGTAGAAAAATGGCACCTTTCAAGTAGTACTTGAAAGGTGCCATCAAAAGTACCCAACCTTTGGAGGCAGGTTCGCTCTGTGCGCTACGCAAGCTCGAAGAACGTGACGGACGCGGCGGGCACGCGCAGCACGCCACCGGCAAGCCGTGCTTCGTCGCCCAGCGCGTAGAGCACGCGCGCGGCCTCAAAGTCGCACGGGACCTCGACCTCGCGCGCGGCGGGGTTGAGCGCCACCAGCACGCGCTGGCCGCCCTCCTCGCGAACGGAGCGCAGGTAGACGAGCGGATACGCGTCCTTCTCGCAGTAGACGAAGTCCACGGACGCGTTCACGCCGAGCGCCGGCGCGGAGCGGCGCAGCGCGATGAGCCGCTGGACCTCGCGCCAGAGCGAGGAGTCGCTGGCCATCTGGGCCGCCACCGTAGGCGCGTCGTCATCCGCGTCCTGCGGGATGTAGAGCGCATCGGCGGGCGCGCCGGAAAAGCCGAAGTTGGGCTCGGCCGCGTCCCACTGGATCGGCGAGCGCGCGCCCGTACGCTGGTAGCCACCCTCGACGGAGGTAACGTCCAGGTGGCGCATGCCGATCTCGTCTCCGGCGTAGACGAAGGGACAGCCCGGCATGGACAGGATGAAGGCAAAGGCCAGCTTCATCTCCTCCGGGTCCAGGAACTTGCGCATGCGGTCCATGTCATGGTTGCCGGACGGGATGCACATGAGGCCCTTACCGTCCGTGAGCTCCATGTTGCGGCGATACGTGGCCACGAACTCGCTCGCGTCGCCCGCGCCCTCTCGCGCGAACCACGGGTGCTCGCAGCGGAAGAGATCCATATAGTGCGACGTGCCAAACTGCAGCAGGAAGTCCATGTGGAAGCCTGCGCGGATGGTCTTGTCCGGCTCGCCCCACTCGGAGATGAGGACGGCGTCGGGGTAGCGCTCGTCCAGGAAGGCGCGCATGTCCTGCCAGAGGGCGATCGTGCCCTCCTGCTCGGGGTCGTCCTTCACGAGCGAGCCGGCCATGTCCACGCGGAAGCCGTCGCAACCGCGGTCCAGCCAGAACGCCATGACGTCCTTCATCGCCTGGCGCGTGGCGAGGGCCTCCGGCGAGTCCATCGCGCTCTGCCAGGGCTCGGTCACGTGGTAGAAGCCGTAGTTGAGCGCCGGCTGGAAGGCAAAGAAGTTCACGGCCACGGCACCGTTGCGCTCGGCGATGCCGCGCAGCACGCCATTCACGCCCGGGACGTCGCCCACCGGGGTCCAGACGTCATCGGTCCAGACGTAGCGGCCCGAGAACTCGTTGGGCTCAGCGCGGCAGGACTCCTTGAACCAGGGATGCTCGATGGAGGTGTGTCCGGGCACGAGGTCGAGAAGAACGTGCATGTTGCGGGCGTGTGCCTCGGCAAAGAGCCGCTCGAGGTCCTCGTTGGTGCCGTAGCGCGGGGCAACCTGGCAGTAGTCCGCCACGTCGTAGCCGGCGTCGCCAAAGGGGGACGCAAAGCACGGGTTGAGCCAGAGGGCGTTCGCGCCCAGCTCGCGCACGTAGTCGAGCTTATCGATGATGCCCGGGAGGTCACCGATGCCGTCGTCGTTGGTGTCGTTGAAGCTCTGCGGGTAAATCTCGTAGAAGACCGCGTCGTCGAGCCACGTGCTCATGGGCGTTCCTTTCTCGCTCTCCCGTTTCCCTCTCCAGATTGGAAACGTTTCCAGTTGGGAGGATTGTATAGCACCCTCGCCGTGACGCAAGCGAAAAAACGGCAACTGATGTGAAATCGGTCCCTTACGTGATGTCGAGGCGTCGAATCGTGAAGTGCTGCGGGCAGTCGCCCTCCTCGCCCGGCAGCTCAAAGGTGCCCTCGCGCAGGGTGGTCCAGCGCGCTCGACCGACATAGGCCGGCCACTCGCCGTTGTCCGACATGTGCACGAGCGTCACGGGACCCACGGCCTCGCGCTCCAGTTTGTCGAGAAACGCCGCGAGCACCGGCGAGTCAAACGGGTTGAACAGGTAGACATGCGTATAGCCAGCAAGCGGGAGGTCGAGCACGCTGCCCGCGACCACCCTCACGCTGGGATAGCGCGCGGACCACGCGGCGGCCTCCGCCGCGAGCGCCGGGTCCAGCTCGACGCCCGTCACGCGGCCAGGCAGCGCCGCGTCCACAAAGTACGCGAGCACGCGTCCGGCGCCGCAGCCCACGTCGAGCAGATGGGAGTCCGCGCCAAGGTCCAACCCGCCGAGAAGCTCCTCGAGCACGGCGTAGGGAGTGGCCGTGGGATCATGTGCGCCCGCGTCGGCATGACGCGTCCCCTCGGGACGCTCGAGCGAGCTTCCGGCAACGGCCAGATCACGCCGCAGGTCGTCGTCACGCATCGAGCCAGAACTCCTCGATCGGCCTGTCGTGGTCGTAGAAGCGCTCGTCCTTATCGCCTATCTCGCGCAGCACGCGACACGGGTTGCCCACGGCCACCACGCCGGCGGGGATGTCGCGCGTGACCACGCTGCCCGCGCCGATCACCGAGCCCGCGCCAACCGTCACGCCCGGCAGCACCACGCAGCCGGCACCGATCCACGCTCCCGCGCAGATGCGGACGGGCTTGTTGTACTGCAGGCCCTTGGCACGCAGGCGCGGTGAGACGGGGTGCGACGCCGTGCAGATGGTGACGTTGGGACCGATCATCACATCATCCTCGATGAAGATGTCAGCGTCGTCCACCAACGTGAGCCCCATGTTGGCGTACACGTTGTTGCCAAGATGCAGGTTGGCCCCGCTCCAGTTGGCGTGGAACGGAGGCTCGATCATGCAGCCCTCGCCCACCTCGGCCGCAAGCCGGCGCAGCAGCGCGTCACGCTCCTCCAAGCTGCCGAACGGTAGCGCGTTGTAGGCGTCCAGCACGTCACGCCGGCGCCCCTGCTCCGCAAAGAGTTCTGGGCTGTTGCAGACGTAAAGCCGACCGTCGGCCATGCGCCGCCGCACTTCCGTGAGGTCCATCGAGCCCCCGTTCTTCTCGCTGGTAAAGCGGGTGCCCCGCCACTCGGAAGCGACGGGGCACTCGTAAATTTAGTCAAATTACTTATTCCCACTCGATAAACACTCTACTACGCCTACCAGCGGTTTTCATATCGGTTGGAATCTGTACATCAGGTTTGTACATCATTCCAAGAGAGAAAGGAAACCGCAAAATGAGTGTCAACGATTACGGACGGTTCAATCATACCCTCCAAGAGTGCCGAAAGGGGCTGGAACAAGACATTGAGTCGTTCGGCACTCGCTACACGCTCTTGAAGAAGGCTCTGTCTCTTTTGGACAACCAAGAGACTCAGGAACTCGTTAGAGAGTGGTTCGACGTTTACATGAGCGTGATTGACGAAACCTCTTATTTGGAACTCAACGGCAAGATGGACGAACTTGAAAACCAAATCAACGCGGCTTGGGGGAAGGGCGAAAACTTTTCTTCGTAGTCCACTGCATTGCATTTCCCACTTTGTTTTGTCCCGTCTATAGTGCTAGTCAACACAGCAGCCCTAGCAGAAAGGAAAACATCATGAACATCAACACGGCTGTTGAGCAGGTCAAGACGCTCTACTATGTGGCGGAGACGGCAAACAACCTCGAAGCGGGTGAGCGTAGCGTCGAGCTGTGGACTGGTGCCAGCGTGAAGGACTTCATTAAGAGCCTGAACTTCAACCAGTACGCCGCCCTGCTTGACCTGTATGCGTGCGAGGACGAAGGCGATGCGGGGGATTGGCTTGAGCACGTCCAGCAGCTCGTCAGCTCGTTCTCCGACGAACAGATTGAGCTGTTCAGCCGCATTAACTAACTAGGGAAACGGGCAAGAATTACTACCTAGGATTGGGGGCGTCCCCTTGCGGGACGTCCCTTTTTCTTAGCTCTTGGCTCAGTGTCAATAGCGGTGCTCTCTGCTAGAATCCAAGTTGCCACACTGCCGCCCTAACGGGTGGTGTTCACAACATAGTTTCCGTGAGTCTCTAGTCAGGGGGAGTCTTCTCCCTCCCTGATGTGACTCACGTATACCGTGAACACCAAGGGCAGTGTGGCAACTGTGGGCGGAGACTCCCCCTCACTGTTTGATGCGCGGGGCTTCTTCCACAGTCTCTATCGGGCTGCTTTTGGAAGGAGCAGGTATGGCACTTATTAAATGTCCTGAGTGCGGCAAGGAAGTCTCAAATAACGCGAAGGCGTGCCCTAACTGCGGGTGCTCGCTGAAACCATCTTCGACACACTTTTCTCTGGTATTGGTTGGCTGCGTCATTTCTGTTCTGATAGTCCTGCTGTCCCTCGTTACTCTTATCAGCAATTTTGACTACATAATGAATGGCTCAGGCTCCATAGATAAACTACTCGAAATTTCGACGCCTGCCATAATCATTATGGCGGGCGGACTCCTGCCTCTCATATCTTCCGTCCTACAGACAGTCAACAGACAACGCAAAAGCAAAGGCTTGAATACCGCCAGCATGATTCTCTCAGCCGTCTCTTTTGTATTTGCAGGACTCCTTTTTATGACCCGTGAGACAACTTGGATAATGGTAGTTCCATTTATGATAGTGCCCCCCATCCTGCTGCTGATTGCGGGGAATTCTGCGGCTAAAAACCTTTAGCAAACCAACCACGAAAGGAGCGAGCTGTGACGAACCTAACCCGAAGAAACTTTATTCTTGGCTCTCTTGGATTCGCCGGTGCTCTCGGACTTTCGGCTTGCGGCGGTAATCCTTCAACTGGTGGCAATGCTGAATCTGAATCCCAAGAGCCATCGCAAGAAGAGATGCTTGAACAAGCGGAGGAACTCGACTTAGAAGCATTTCACGAAATGGATAGCGAGAACGAAGCGAAGGCAAAGCAGGAATACGACGGTAAGATTTTCCATTGCACTGCGATTGTCGGGGATATCAACCCCACCTATGTTCGTGTGGGGCAGCTTATCCTTGGACAGTTCTGCAACACCCTCTGTGTTGAGTTGTCCGAAGACGAACTGGCAAGCCTGTCCAAGGAGCAAGAGATTACGGTGTGCGGCAAGTTCCAATATGTACAGGTTGAATCGCGTCTCGTAGATGCTTTCATTGTCGAGTAGGATGACGGGAGACTAAGATGGATAGTGCGGTATCAAGACGAACATTCATGCTCGCTTGCTCCATTGGGATGTTGGGTGCGGCAAGTCTGAGCGGATGTAACAATGCCTCCACCGAAGAGTCAGACTCCCCCGCCTCCGAGCAAGCTGTCTCAGAAGTTATCACTCCACTCTCACTCGTAAACGACGATGGACGGCGTTTGTTCTTCGTCGTGGATAAAGTGGCTAAGGATGCACAGGCTCAACTCTATGTCTTCGAATCCGGCGTCATGACGTTCCGCAGCAACGTTACCGCCGAGCTTGGTGAGCTTAGCAAAATGTCCGATGATGAGATTGTCGAGCTTTTCACCGAAGAGGATGAGAAGTACAAGTCGGAATATCACGACTATAGCAACCCCTACTACCTCTTCGAAGGGAACCCAACGCTTCAAACGGTAGAGCTTGAAACCGACGATAGCGGCAACAACGTAACTTCCGAAACCCTTGTTTTCGGTGACTTTGATAAGTATCAGATTGTCAACGACGGAGACGTTGTGGACATGAACGGCTCTGCTTGGAGCGATGGTTGGCAACTGAAGCTGTTTGGCGTTGTTGAAACCGCACCAATCTATGAAACCTATTATGGCGGTTTCAATATGAACAACTCGGCTGACAACGGCTGCTTTGTAATGAGAGTTGACAGCCCGGACTCTGTTGAGTTCTCCTTTGACGAAGTTGGAACCGAAGGAACCGAAACTGTCTAGCTGCTGTATTCAACCAACGAAAAAACGGGCACCCGCCGCTAAGGTAGGTGCCCGTTTCGTTTTATGGGATGTCCGTATCAATGGTTGGGTCATACGGACGTGTGTTTAGGTAGATGTTGCCGTCCTTGATTACGTTGTCGTACTTACGCTCATTATCCAGCTGCTTTTGGAGCTGTTGGTTCTGGACTACCAAGTTGGCGATAGTCGAGTTGAGCGTTGTGATGTTATCCGCGTTCTCGTCTATCTGCTCTTGGAGTTGTACGGCAACGTCTTCGTCCAAGAGTTGCCTAACGTTGTCGTACCACGCTTGAAAACTCGAAGTGATAGCGTCCAAGTCGAAGCGTAGGTTTATCCAAGGGCAATCACTCGTTCCACGCAAGTCCTCAACCATCTCGTCCGTGAGGTACTGGGCGTTGGCGGGAACGGTTATCTTCGCCAATAGCAAGTCGAAGAGTCCGGTTGAGCGTGCGAAGAGCGGGTTGCCCTCCCCTTCCGCACCCTCCAAGTATTTGAGGTAGACGCTTCGCTTCTCCGAGTCGAAGCGTAGTGCTATGTAGTCCACCCGCTCTTGGGAATTGCCGTTGGATAGAGTGAACTGCTTGTCCTCCGTGTTCTGGTAGAAGCGTCCCTTGATGAAAGCATCGCCGGGGTTCACGACTACCGCAAAGGAGTTCTCGATAGGCTCAACCAAGAGTGCGGTTGAGGTGTTTGGGATAAGCCCGTCTCCCCAGAAGCCCATAAACATTGCGGCGAAATCGTCTGAGTTGTAAACCCTGTCTAGAACGCCCTCTGAGTTCTCTTGGGCGTCCCAGAAAAGACTAGTCTCCATAAGCCGCACCCCCTTAGACTACGCTATGGGCTTTGCCGCTGGAATCGTATGCGGTGATTAGTACGTAGTGAGACTTGCCGCTAGAGTCGTAGGCGGTTACCAATCCGGTGTGCTTCTTGCCGGAACTGTCGTAGGCGGAAACGACGCCGCTCCTAACCGTGATAGTGACACTGTTAGAGGTTGTCTTCTCCGAACCGTACCACTCGTGAATCTCCTTGACGGTGTAGGTAGCGGTTCCGCCCTTGGCACCCGTCACGTCAGATGGTTTGACGCTCTTGGAGATTGCACTGCCGCTGTAGAGTTTGGTGTTGCCCTGCCAAAGCTCGAAGCGAGAGAAGCTAGCGTTGCCCTGAGTGGAACTCTTGCCCCAAGAGATAGTGACGGACTCGCCGTAGTTGGCGGTTGTCTTGCTCGCTGTAATGGTTGGGTTGCCGTGTGCATGGTAGGTTCTCGCACTTACCGTAACCGTTCCGCTAGCGGAGGAGGTTCCGTTCTGGTAGCCGCCCGTGATTTGGATTGAGCCGCTAACCGGAATCTTCTGAGAGGAGCCGTTCTTTGTAATCGTGACTCTCTTGGTAATCATCGTTTTGTCTACGGTTTGCCCAGAAGCGGAGTAGTGAGTAACTGTAGATTGTGAGGCCGTCTGTCCGTTTACGGTTGCCTTGTCGGTACCGAAAACATCGAAGCCCCAAGCGTTAGTGTTGAAGCGGGTTTGGCAGTAGACTACGGCGGAAGTCTCTGTCTCGCTCTCTATGCCGTAGTGGATGTGGCAACGCCACTTGCCATACGAACCCGCCCAAGAGCCGTAAGCGTCTGCCATCCAACCACCGCCTTAGAGTAGTTGGATGTAGATGGTGTTTGCGGTTCCCGTGGAAGGGGCGGCGGAAGTTCCCATCTTGATTCCAAGGGCTTGAAGAGCCGCGTAGGCGGTTGTGGCTCCCGTTCCGCCCTGAGCAATGGGGAGTGTGCCGCTAACCTCGCTCATGGTGTGAGTGTGGCTTGCGGGGGCTGCTCCAAGGTTGGTTAGTGCCTGAGAAGCGGTAGTCGCACCAGTGCCGCCCTTGGCAACCGTTACCGTCTCTTCCATCTGCTCTTGGATAGCGGTGATTTGGTTCGCTAGGTTGCCCGCCGTGTCCTCGTCCAAGATTCCTTGGATGCCCTCGAACCAAGTGTTGAACTCGGCGTCGTATTGGGAGAAGAGTCCGGTTGTGTCTATCTGCTCGACTACGCCCGTCACGAAGCCGCAAACGGTGTTGTCGGGTCGCTTGTCGGTGATATCCTCGTCGCTGAGTTCGACGGCACCAGCCGCGACGGCAACCTCGGCGAGAACCAAGTCGAATACCTCGTCCTCGCGTGAGTGCGTAGGCGGTTGCGGGTTGGCAGAAGCCGCACCCTGAATTACCTTCAACTCGATTAGTCGGTTGGATAGGTTGAGCGAGCAAACCACCTTGTCGATTCGCGGGTTGTTAGCATCGCCCGTCGCGATTGTTAGTTCCTTTGCGGAATCGCTCAGTTCATAGAAGTAGCCGTTAATCCAAGCCTTGCCGACTGCGACGTTTACCGCCATCTTGCCGTTAGCCGGACTAACCTTCAGTTGGTTTGCGGGGCTTGCGTATACGCCGTTGCCGATGAAAGAAGCGAAGTAGGCGGCAACGTCGGCACTTGAGTAAGTTCTATCGTAACTTCCTTCCACGCCCTGAGCGTCAAAGAAAGAGTAGTGTTCAGCCATATTCGGTTGTCCTTTCGTCTATAGGATTAGTCGCTGTGCCGTTAGCCCCTCGCCGATGGTGAGCGTCACGAGCATCCCGTCCCCCTCGTCAATCACGTTGACTTCTGAGACGTAATCGGTTGTCTGTACGTTGAACGCCCTGTCGCGTAGCGTCACTTTCGCCCCAAGGGCGTCCAACGCTTGCTGAACCGTGACAACGGCTTCCGCGTCCACCGATAGGGTTGTGGGCGTGAGCGATGCTTCCCCTTCCTCTTGGAGCATCGCAAGATAATCCTCTGTGCTGATAGTCTGAGTCTCGCCGTTCTCGTCCTTGTAGGTCGATTGAAGGTTGCGGCAATCGGCGAAGCCCTCGCGTCGTGCAAGCCCGCTGAGCGATTCGTTGCCGACAACGGTAAGGACACGTTCGGCACCCTCGCCCTGTCCGCCCGCCTTAACGACGTTCACGAGTTCCTTATCGGATTCCGAGTAGGTGAGAGTGGAGACGTTGTTCAGGTCGCGTGAGAAGAGAAGGGGTTCGGGACTCGTTATCGTCCTGTCCTCCCCCTCCAAGAGGGTGAAGACGAAACGCTCGGCGTTCTCGCAGTACACGTCGAACCCGATAGGGTTGCCATCGGTGGAGGTAGCCGTCTCCACTATGTCCTCAAGCGACTCCAAGAGGTTGTCATAGGAGATTTGCTTGTCGATAGTCTGCGTCGAGATTTGCGGCTTGTCCATGCGTGAGAAGAGTGCTCGGTTGCCTTGGGTGTTCCTCTCAACCAAGTCGTTCACGTAATCACGCAAGTTGACTTTGCGGTTGTAGGTGTCCCAGACGATTCGATATGCGAGTATCCCTTTTAACTCGTTGCCGTATGCCGTGTAGGTTGTCGTGCCTTCCTCGTCCGTGTCGTACTCTATCGAGTAGCATATGCCGCAAATCTGAGGGTTCACGTAGATTAGGTAGCCAACCTTCAGCATCCTCTCTATCTCTTGGGTGAAGTTGCCCTTGATTGTCCAAGTGCCGCACCCCTTGAAGGACTTGGTGAAGTTAATCGAAGCGTAGGAGTCGAGGACGCCGACGCACTCTGTAGGCGTGATGCCCTCGACTTTGTAGATGTAGATGTTCATCCGCTACACCTCGATTAACTGAGGTGTGTAGTAGACGTTGCATTCGAGCGTTCCGGTTGACTCTTCGTCGTAGTCGTAGCGGAAACTTGAGATGCCAACGGGCATTTGGAGCCACGTTGATTCAAGAGATACGTACTGTAGCCAGTTCTCGTCAAGCGTCGTGTTGCGGCAGGACTTGGTACCGTATCCTGTGTTGATGATTACTTCCTCGCCGCTGTCGAGAGTCGCTTCGATGGTAAGTTCCTCGCCCGTGTTGACGTTCATAAGGGACGGGTTGACGATGGTTCCCGCAACAGCCTTGAACGTGATAATCATTCCCGTCTCGACTTCGGACTCGTTGCGTAAATCGACAATCTTGGAAGTGCTCCTGTGTCCGAACGTGAAGCGTTGCCCCACGGGGTTCGAGAACGGGAAGTGGAAGTCTTTAATCCAACCCGTGATACTTGCCTGCTGCTCTTGGATAGTCTCGAAGAACGGGTTTGAGCAAGTCCCCTCAATCGTAAACTTGGTAAGCATCTCGCAATTGAGGTACCAGTCGGTTTCGTATTGGAGAGTGCTGGTTGCGGTGATGCGGAGTCTATACTTATCGTCAATCACGAGGTAGAAGTCAGTCGTAGGAACGATTACCTTTTGAAGAGTCGCTTTTCGGCTCTTCATCTCTTCTTCGGTGTCTGCAAGGACGTATCCCTCGATTACCACGTCTCGCGTTCCGTAGTTCCGGGAGGTGATTGTCTGCCCCGCCTGTCCCGCCCCCACGTAGGAGGAAAGGTTCGCTTCGATTGAACCCAAGTCCAATAGGCTCTTGGTGTAAGTCTTGTTGTCGAAGTTGATAGCAACTGTGCCGTCAAGGTTCGTGATGGTGTATCTACGCTTTCTCATGTCCCTCCAATCTATGCGAGTGCGAGTTGACGAACCGAACGCTTGAACTCTCGTGCGGAGTCCTTTTCGTTCAGCGTCTTAGGCGAGTAGTTGTTCACGACAACGGTTGTCGTGGATGTGCTGTTGTTCGTTGTGCCGCCCTGTGAGCCGCTGTAAGCCCCTCCAAGGCGTGCGTTGCTGTAGGCTCGGTAGTTGGCTTCAACGTCCGGCATATCGACGTTGAATGCGTCTACAACGTCCGTGGCGGCGTTCTTGACTGTCTTTAGTACGCCCTTCAGCCCGCCGTTGATTCCCTCTTCCATGCCCTGCATGGTGAAGTCACCGATTTCCTTGAACACCTTGGATGGTGAAGCGATGCCGAGTAAGCCCTTTGCCCACCCGATAGCGTCGTTCACGACGCCGCCGATAGCGTCGATTACCATTCCGGCGGCTCCGGTGATGCCGTTCACTAAGCCTTGGATGATGTTTGAGCCGATTGAAACGACGCGACCCGGTAGGCTCGCAAGCCCGTTGATAAGGCTTGAGCCGAAACGTGAAGCGGCGTTCGCCGCGTTAGAAGCCATCTGCCCCACCCAAGAAGCGACACGTGAGATTACGCTTGAAAGGAAAGAAGCGACACGCCCCGGCAGTTGGGTGAAGAAGTTCACGACGTTCGATAGGAACTGCGAGCCTGCACGTTGGGCGTTCGAAACCATGCTGCTAACCCAAGAGCCAACGTTGGAAAGGACTGAACTCAAGAAGCTAGCGATGTTGCCCGGTAGTTGGCTGAACCAAGTGAGCATCGACTGGATTGCGTTCGGAATCGTGACGGTGAAGAAATTAACTATCGCTCCCCATACTTGGCTAGCGGTTGAGCTGATAGCGTTCCAAGCCCCGATAACGGCGTTTCTGAACCCCTCGTTGGTAGTCCAAAGCGTGATTAATGCGGCCACGAGTGCGGCGATAAGGGTTGCGATAAGTACGAACGGGTTTGCGTTCATAACCGCGTTGAGTGCCGCCTGAGCAATCGTTGTCGCTTCTGTGGCAGTCTTGAACGCCGTGATAGCGGTTTGGATTCCGGTGATGATTCCGATTACCGCCTGTGCGGCTTGGAATCCCATGATGCCGCCAACTACAGCCGCGATAGCCGGTGCCCACTGTACGAAAGTGTCCTTGATAGCGGGCAGGTTGTCTTTGAACCACTGGATAGCGGGTTGGCAGTTGGTGAGAAGCGTTGTTCCGAAGTTGGTTAAGTCCGTGACGATTGGCATTAACGCCATGCCCAAGTCCGAAAGTGCTTGGTTCATGGCGTCCTGTGCTTCACGGTACGCGATTAGTTCGGCGTTGTTGTCGCGATAAGCCTGTCCAGTCTCGCTATAGAGTCCGTTCAGCGTGTCGGTAATGAGTTGGCTTCGCTCGGCTTCGGAGTTGCAAGCGGCGAGTTTCGCGTTGAACTCGTCCTCCGATACGCCAGCCCAGTTGAGGGCGTCTGCAAGCGAACCAACCACGGTTCCGGTTTTCGCGGTTTCGTTGGCCGCTTCTGTCAATCCCTCCAATGGAAGGGAATCGCCGAACGTAGCGAAGACGCCAGCCGCGATGTTAGTCCATTGGCTCAGTTCCTCTTCGCTCGTGCAGAGTTGAGCCAAGTGGTTGGACGCTTCAACGGCTGTGTCGGTTTCCCCCAAGAGTCCGACGAAACCTTTGTAAGTGTTTCCGGCTTCCTCGGCACTCCAACCCGCTTGCTGGAACGCGGTATCGAGTTTGCCCATGTCCTCTTGAGTCTCGTTCGCGACGCTAACAAGGCTCGCCACGGCTGCTGTGATAGCCGCAAAGCCTACTGCGGCGGCTGTCTTAACGCTTGAGGAAAAGGAGTTCCAAGAGTCCGACATTGATTTTGTCGATTGCTCGGTTTGGTTCTCCGTGTCCTGAGTTGTCTTCTTGACGCCCTCAATCTCGGACTTAGCGGCTGTGGAGTCGGCTTCGATGCCGATTCGTAGTGTGCCTAAATCTAACAAGTGTTCACCGCCTTAGTTAGTCTTTGAACTGTTTTCTAAGTGCGGCTCTATCAGGTTCCTGTTGTGCGAAACGCCAACAGTTTTCGAGGTATTCCCTACCTTCGTCAGTCTCCTTGAGCCGCATGACATATGAATCGCGTAGCAGCTCGTTAAAAGTGAGAGTGTCCATTTCCATCTGTTCAGAAATGGACACTCCGAAGTAGTGAAATATGAGACTGTATCTCTCTAACCCAACAGCGAGGTAGGGTTCGTTATCTTCTTTTTGCTTGTCTGCTATTGGGTAGTGCGGAAAGAGACTTTAGCCGCCACCTCTTTAGCGTAGAACTGTAGGTAATCGCCGATTACCAAGAGGGCAACCGAATAGTCGTAATCGTCCTCAAGCTGCTCTTGGGTGAAGGTGATTCCCTGAGTGTTGCGGTTGAGGACACGGCAGAAGATAGCCATAGTCTCCTTCATAATCTTGGAGGAGTTCTTGGCGTCGTTGCCCATCTCCTGAAGCCGCATGATGGACTCTTGAAGAGCCTGAGTCGGGCGGCTGAGGTTTAGTTCGGTGCCGTCGAATAGACGAACCTGATAGAGTTCGCTGAAAGCAGCAGTCAAATCAAGCATTCTGTTTCTCCTTTGTTTAGTCGTTATTAGCAAGAGCCATAATCTCCTGTGCCGTCTCAGGCTCAAGTGGCTCGTCAGTCTCGTTGTATCTGTACTCGAACTGTGGCAAATCTATTGCGTCGGCGTAGAGAATGCCTTCTCGCTCGATGTAGAATCCCGCGTCCGAGTAGTGGTAGATGAAGGGATTGCCGTTGATAATCTTGATAGTCTGGACAACCATTAGGACACCTCCCCGCAAATCTCGGGGTAGTCCTCTATCGCTCTGAACTGTGAAGCGTAGGTAGCCCAGTTGGTAGCAACCTTGTAGTCTTCAATGAGTGTTTGGGGAACGTAGATGTAGCCGGTTCCATCCTCTATTGGTGTAGAGCCGAAAACTGTTGACGAACCGCATTTCGCTACTTGAGTTGCGTGTCGAATAATAAGCGTTTCCAAATTGCTTCTGCGAAAACACGCAGAATTGAACACTATTGGTTCGTTCTCCCTATATGGCAAACAGTCTAATCTCTCAAGTCCGCTGTCCTGAAAGGCACTAGTATTTACTACCTCTATTTTTGGTGCCACCACTATCTTCAATGCTGAGCAATACGTAAACGAGTATGTTCCAAATTGAATGATGTTCGGAACGTCGATACTTTCGAGCCTCTTGCAGCCATAGAACCCATAGTTCTTTATGTAGTTCAAGTTTGGATTCGTCTGCTTGTAATGAGTGATTGCCGGTGAGTTGTCTGCATCAGTCGCAACAATATCGTCGTAGTCTTCCGTGCTAGCATCGCCGCCCCCGCCCGTCTGAATCGACTGTATCTCTTGGGGCATTTCGTCCAGCGTGAGCAAGTCGGTTCCGCCAGTCTTGGAGCGGATAGCATCACCGATTGCGGTTAGCTTGTCAGTAAGTGCCATTCTCAATCACCCCAAGTTGCTCGTCTATGTAGGAGTGAATGGCGGCTACGTCTGAGTCAGTCCAGTAGTCAACGCCCCGTTGCGGTGTGTAGCCGTCTTGCCCGTCCTGTCCGTCTACTCCATCTTTTCCGGGTGCTCCATCCTGTCCGGGTTCTCCGGGTTCGCCTTTGTCTCCCTTGTCTCCCTTGTCTCCCTTGTCTCCCTTATCGCCCTTCTCGGCGTAGGGTGCTCCAAGAGTGCCGTCTGAGGAAATGGTTAGGTTCTCGCCAACCTTGATTCCCCCAAGAGAGTCAGCAGAAGCAACGGGTAGTTGGTACTCGTCAGTTGGGATTGAATCAACTTGCTCTTGGAGTTCTTCGAGTTGTGCGGCTAAGGCGTCGTAGTCCTTAACCTCTGTTTCCGTGTAAACGTAATCGTCCGGCTTCGCACGGTAGATGATTGAGACTCGTTCGCTCTCGTTCCCGTGGTAGATGAATATGTCCTTTGCTTCTTGGAGCAGGACGTTGGGGATGTTGCAGGTATAAACCTCACCTTGCGGCTCAGTCTCTACGTTCATAGTCTCGCTTGAACCCACTTGAGCGAACTGGACTGTTTCATCGGAGTCAACGTAAACCGGAACGTCTACGCTCCACTGGTAAATCTTGTCTTGTGTGTTTATCAATGTCCGCTCCTAAAAGAAAAAGGGGCAAGGGACTGATTCCCCTGCCCCTGTCGGTTTTACTAAGCAGCACCGGTTACGGTTGCGTCCTCTTCCTCGTAGATGATTAAGGTTCCATCATCGTCAATCGGGAAGGCGGTGAACTCGGCGTCGATTACGGTTTCCTCGTCCTTGGTGAAGGCGATTTCGAAACCGGCTTCGTTGGAGCCTACGATGGTGATGCGGATATCGCCCTCGGCAGCGTCCTCGTGTACGAAGCGGAGGACGTACTTCTTGCCGTCGTAGTTGCCGACGCCGCCGATTTTGACGATACGCTTGCCAGCGGTGTCCTCGTCAACACGTCCGGTGTTCACGAGTTTCTGTAGAGTCTTGCCGTTCCAAGTCATGATGCCGCTTTGAAGGGTTACGTTCTCGTTTGTAATCATCTTCTTTACGGCGATGCCTAAGTCATCGGATGCGGTGTAGAACTCAGGCTCGTAGGTGAGAGTGGCACCACCGGAAATGAGTCCGAGGATGTTATCGTCAGTCTCTAAGGTGCTGTCCTCTGGAATGGTATCGGTGAACTCGGTTGCGTAGAGTTTGCCGCTACCAAGAACAATCTTCTTGTTGATAGCCATCTATTCAACTCCTTTACGTTATTCAGTTGTGAAGTCGTGGAGCCTAGTGCTTGGCTACCACGTCGAAGTAGGTGAGGACTTGCGGGGTGTTGGTTTCAGCGTCAATCAACGCACCGCCCCCGTTCGAGGAAATGGAGCAGCCGAACTTGGTGGAGTCCCCGAGAGTCACCAAGGAGTCGGTTATCTTCTGCTCAACCTCGATTGCCTGCTCCTGAGTCTTTCCGAAGACCCGCGTTTGCAGGCGGTATGTGGCTACCGCACCGTTGTCCGTGGCACGGTAGAAGGAATATGTGATAGCGGGCTTTCCCGCCCTCTCTGTCATATATGCTTGCGGGGCTATTCCTGTAGCCTGTTGGATAGCCCCCAATAGGCTTTCAAGTATCATCTAAAACAACCCCTCGAACTTCTTTGTAATGTCTGATTGCTTCTCTCTCGCGGCTGGTTCCAAGAAGGGCTGCGGCTCGTTGCCGCTCGTAGTCACCCAACCGTGCGAACCCTCGTATCTCCAAGGCGTCTTGCGTCCGTTGCCCTTGCTTGAGTGGATGCCCGTGCCGACTTCCACGTATGGGGCGTACTCGACGTTCGAGAAGACAACCCCCTCTCGCCCATCGTCCTCAACCTCGAAGTCGATTGAGCGTCTTAGGTTGCCCGTGTCGGACGGGCACTTCTCCCTCGCCGCACCCTGAACCTCCGCACACGCTTCCGCCATTGCCCGTTTGAGGTAGTTCGGTAAGTCTTTGTGTATGAACTCGCTAAGGTTCTGTGATACCTCGTGGTTGCTAGGCATTGGCGTTTCCGATTCGCTTCAGTTCGAGAACCCATTCGAAGCCCTTGTGCGGCGTCGAGGTTTCAACCGTAAACTCTTCGTCAATCAGGGTGCCTTTCGGCAAGTCCTCAAGAGAGAACCCAACCGCGTCGTAGCGGGTCGCGTAGAGTTCGTTCTGGTTGAAGACGGACTGGGTTGGCGTGGTTACGTACATCGCAACGGCTCGGGGTTCGTCGTAATCATCGAAAGCGAACCCCAAGCCGTCTCTCTTCTTGATTGGCTCTTGGATTTCGTGCTCAGTCATTCGTGAACGGAACATAGGCACTCACCCCTAAGCGGTGCGTATACGCTTGTGCTTGTTGAGTGATGCGTAGATAGCGGGGCTGTAGTCGCTCGTGTATGAGACGCTAACGCCGCCCGCCGATTCCGAACTCAAGCCCTGAGAGTCAATCTTGCTCAAGTCCTCTTGGATGATTTTGAAGAGCGTCGCGTTGAGAGATGAATCAACCTCGTCGATGTGGCAGTAGTCGCAGACGAAGGTGATTGCATTCTCCAAGAGAAGGGATAGAAGTTCGTCAGAGAGTGCGGGGTATAGGATTTTGAGTTTACTTAGCATCTATAGCCCCTCTCTATGCGGTTGTATCACTAAGCAGCTTCGTGATTGAAGTTGATGATGCAGGACTCGGTATCGTCAACGAGTGCGATTAGGCCGTGGCGTTCGTAGACAACGAGGTTGTCTTTGGTTTCGATGTCTCTGTCCTGCTCGACGGTGCCCTCACGCTTCACGAAGAACTTAACGGCGTCCTTCTTGGTTGCGTAGACGGTGTTGGCAGGTACGAGCTTGGAGAAGACGCAGGGAACGCCGCATACGCTACCGAACTGTCCGGTATAGAGAATGTCCCCTTGGCGAGAAGCGATGAAGTCTGCGTCCTTGCGGATAGCGGCCTTGCCGTCACCGCCCATGATTAGGAAGAGGTTGTCTTCGTTCTCTACGCCGATTTCCTGTAGGGCGTCAACAACGGCGTCATAGGTGAGGGCGGTAGTAACGTCAACGTGGTTGGAAATCTTGGCGAGTTCGGTGAAGTACTCGGTGCGGATTTCGTTAGCCATAGCCTTTGCGGCACCATCGGCGAAAACATCTTGGATGGTTGGGTCAGTCATAACGTCAATGTCGTTGAACTTGTAGGACTGCTGGTAACGCTTGACTGTGTAATCAGTCTCTTCCATGTCAATGGAGCCGTACTTGGAGTTCTTGGCACCCTTGGCAAGCTGCTCGACTGTGCCGCTGTAGGTGTACTTGTGGACTTTCTTGGTAAGACCCGCGTCGGTGGTGAGGGTGGTGTCGAGAGTCATTAGGGAGTTGACGTCGAGAAGAGAGTTTACGGTGTCGGTGATTTTGTTCTCGACTACGAAGTTGGAATATAAATCAATGGTTCCGGCGGTAGGTTCAGCCATGTTTGATTCTCCTTATTCAGTTGTAGGGTTGGTTATTCAGCCGCGTCCCGATAGTTGCTTGTACAAGTCGGGATTCGTCTTGTAGAGTTCCGCTTGCTGCGATAGCGGCATTGCTCGGAACTGCTCTTTGGTGATGTGCGTGTCAAGCGGTAGGTTCTTCTTGGGAGTCTTGGTTGCAAGACGCTTCTCAACCTCCGCCTTGACTGAAGCCTTGAATGCGTTGTCGAGACGGTTGATGTTCTCCATCATCTCGTCCGCGTCCTCCGCAACTACCATGTCCACGAGCTGAGCGGAGATTCCCCTGTCTGCGAGAATCTGAGAAGCGGTAGCTTTGTTCTCTGCCAACGCGAGTTCCTTTTCCTTGGCTTCGATTGCCTTCTCGCGTTGCTCCAACTCGTACTGGAACTTCTGCTCCTCGTTCATCTGTGCGAGCTTGGCGGCTTCCTTGATTTTCGCTTGGCTCTTACGCTCAGCCTTCTTCATCGCTTCTGAGACTCGCTTATCGCCCTCCTTCTGTAGGAGTTCGCGGACTTCCTCTTCCGTGTAGGTGCGGGGTGTGGATTCCTGAGTCTCGTTCGCCTGAGTCTGTTGGTTCTGGTTCACGGCTTCGTTTTCCATAGTTCTGTTTCCTTTCGATTCGAGTTGCGGCGATACACCGCCCCTGCATAAGAAAAGAGAGTTGAAGCGTTCCGCTCCCCCTCTCGCTGTTCATTGTTATTTGAATTTCGCGGGCTGTCTTTTATCGGGTTTAGCCCTAATCCTTTAGAGGTAGCCCCTCCAAGTCCCGCATGAGTTCGTGGACGTATGAGTTCCCGCCCATCTTCTCGTAGGCTCGGAACTGAGCCTGTAGGTAGTCGAGCGTACGGTAGTCGATGCACCCAAGAGCCATGTACTCCTTGTGCCTATCGACTATCTTCCCCTTGATGCGGGAAAGGCTCGCTTCCTTGAGTACCTGAGTGTCTTCCTCGTTCCTCTCCACCTTCTCCAAGAGGGAATCGAGTTTGGAGTTTAGTTTGTCTATCTTCGTCTTCTTAGTCTCTACGAACTTGAATTGCTCGTTCAGATAACTGAGGAACTTAACGAGTGCGGCGATAACGCCCGCCAGTATCGAGCAGAAGCCTATGAACTCGCCAAGCGTGTAGGTAGATATCAGTTCGAGCATCTAATCACCTACAAGCGTGTACGTGCAGGTGCAACGCGGGTGTACGGGCAGAAGTTTCTCCAATTCCTCCAACGTGTATATCTCGCCGTCGTGCTCTTGGCACTCGTGGCAGCAAGTCGGGCTTGCGAGGAACTTCCCCTTGGTGAACCCGTACTCCTTGTATCGTTGGGTCTGTGCGTAGACTTGGGCGTGTGCGGTTTCCGTGCGGACTAACCTGAAGGCGTTCTCGCGGCTTACCTCAAGTCTGTCGCTCATAGCCTTGGCAATCTCCCAAGGACTCTTGCCCTGTACCAGTGCGTCGGACAACGCCTTCTTGATTTGCGGCATTAGTCTCTGCTTGTCCTGCCAGACTCTATCTGAGAAGTTCTTGCCGTCCAAGCACCAAACCTGATTGACTATCTGCTCGCCGTCTATGGCGTGGGCGTTCATCAACGCTGTGTTCACGCCGGATGTTGTGGCTACGATGTTGGAGTCCACGATATCCAGCGTCTCTTGGTAAGCCTTGACTATGGCGGGTTCGGTTATCCGTATCTGCTCGCGTCCGAGAATCTTTAGACGCTCGTTAATCTCTTCCAAGAGTTGCCAGTAGCGGCGGTTGCGGTACAGGTCGTTCGCCTGTATCGGCTCGCCCGTGGACTTCTGTGCTTCTATCTTGGCGAACACCTCAAGTATCGAGTTGCGTAGTGCGGTTGCTTGCTCGTGGTAGACGGCGGCAAGTTCCCTCTCGGTGTCCTTGTTGAGCCGCTTGTAGGAGTTCTCTCGTTCCTCTTGGATTCTGTTCTCCCAATAGCTATTCCTCTTCGCCATTCTCGCTCACCTGCTCGGTTGGGCTGTATGGGTCGAGGTAAGGTTCGTTCTGTCGCTCGATACGCTCGACTTCGGCGGCAACGTCCTTGATGAACGGGATTTGTGCGAGTAGCGTTTCGTCGCTAACAAGCCCGCGTAGGCTGTTCACCATGTTCACCGTGTCGAGGATGCTGGTAGGTAAGTTGTGCTTGAAGGAAATCTCAACGGGGCATACGTCCGTATCGACTAGCTCAAGGATGGTGTTGATAAGGGAGATTCGCTTCTGTAGTGCCTTGCGGAATCTCGCTTCGATGTTGGATGCGATGTTGTTGAACCCGACTAGCTTGAACTGAAGTGCGATGCCGGAACTAACGCCGCTGTTGAACTCCTCGGAACTGAAGTCCGGCGAGTTGCTAACGGTGTGGATACTCGTGTTGATGTTGTCCAAGAGGTTCTGGATTTGGGTGTCAGAGATGTTCTTGGTTAGATATGAAACGTCGCTCTCGCCGTCGATGATGATTGTGCGGTTCGCCTTCATCTCAGCCAAGTCCTCGCTCGTCGCGTCGAGGTTCTTGAGAACCATGTAGGCGTCAACGAACGCCGCGAAGTCGTTAACCTCGTCGGATAGGAGTGCGTTGTAGGCGTCCTGAAGCGAGACGATGGGTTCGAATATCGGCGTGTTGGACTTGTTCAGGTCGAAGATAACGAAGGGTACCTCGTTGAAGTAGTGCGGCTCTACCTCCAAGAGGGTGAAGTCGTTGAAGGTGTTCGTTGACTCGTAATGGTAGATTTCCGACTCGGTGTAAACGTCAACGTCCCAAACCTCGGGTGCGGTATCGTCCTGCCAGTTCTGTACGGGCGTGTAGTAGATTGCGTATAGAAGTTCCTCGTCCAAGTCGTTAGAGTAGACGGGAACGACTGAGCGGGCGTCGATGTTCTTGAAACGCTTCTCGTTGTCCTCGTTCACGTAGCATAGTTCGAAGGCTATTCCGTTAATCAACGCTTCCTGTAGGAACTCGGAGTCCGTGTTGATTACGTCGTTGTCGTTGAGAATGTCCTGAATGGCGGACACGTCCGCTTCGTCAATCCCGGAGTAGGAGACGGGGTTGCCAGTCAGATATCCTTGGAAGTTCTCAACGATTGTCTTGCAGTAGTTCTTTACGATTCGGTTGTTGGGGCGGGACGGGTCTGGGTTCGTGCGGTTCATAATCGCCTGTCCGCGTCCCTCGAAGTATCCGTTCGCACGCTCTAGGGCAGGTACCACCTTCTCTTGGTGCTTGCGGATTACCTTGCCGATGATTTGCGGGGTGAGTTCTTCACCCTTGTCGAATAGAATCTTGTAAATTGTTCTCACCCCTCTATAACGTGTACTTGGGTAGTGTCTTGAGTTGATGTTTTGCGGTTAGGCACTGGATTCCGTACCTCGCCGCGTCCATCAAGTGATTGAACCTGTCTTCCGGCTCGTTGACGTACTCGCCCGTAGCCTTATCCTTCTTGTAGGAGTAGTTTTGAAGCTCGGTGATGAAGTTCTCGCAGTGAGCGTCAACGATGATTTCAAACTCTTGAAGCTTTGCGATACCCGCGTTGATTGAGCCTTGCCCCTTGGTGCTCGGCTTCACCCTGCGTATGCCGTTTCTCTTGAGTTCGTCTATTGATTTCGGTTCGGCTGAGTCAGCGATGATTGTTGACTTCGACAGCCCCATATACTTGATTTGGTTGGCTATGGCGTCATTGAGCATACCCGTCTGGTAGAACTCGTTTATCACGTATAGCTTCTTGTTCTCTTCGTCTGCGAGCATAACCGCTATTGCCGTAGCGTCAGCCGTATACCCCCAGTCAAGCCCCACGCACAACTGATAGCCTTGTTCCAATAGCTCGGTAGTATCAAGTTCCTCTGTTCGCCAGTTCGTGTAAACGAGACGCGATAGAGAACCGAACTCACCGAGACAGTAGATTGTGTAGTAGGCGGGGTTGGTGTCCTTGTATCTCTCTAGTGCTCTTATTGTCTCTTCGTTGCAGAATGGGTTGTCCTTGTAAGTGCTCCTGTCGATAAGACAGTCCTCTTCGAGACAACCCTTGTCGAAGAAGTGTAGATATAGCCAGTTGGCTTTGGAAATGGGGTTGGACTGTAGAACTATCTGGTTCTTTAGTCTCCCCTTGCCGCGAAGCCTTATTTTCAACTGCTCGAAGTCCTCCGGCGAGAACTCGGACGCTTCTTCGAATATCGCGTCGGTGATGTTGGGGATTGACTTCAACTTCTCAACATCGTCGCAACCCGAGAAAAGCATCACGCTACCGTTCGGGTAGGTGATTGTCATAAGGCTTGTGTTTATAACGACGTGCGGCGTGAGGTTCCACTTGGCAAGTATCGTCTTCACGTCCTCGAAGCAGGAACGCCGCACGTCTACCGCGTGCTTTCTCAAGATGATGTACTTGCGTTTGTCCAATAGACAGCGATAGACGGCACGTTGAAAGGAGAAGTAGCTTTTTCCGCTCGATGCACCGCCAAGTAATAACAAAACAAAGTGCTCGTCCTCCAAGAGTGGTAAGAAATGGGGGTTGAACACCTTGCGGCTTATGTTCACTTGCATAGGCGGCTCTAATCGACAAGAGCCACACTAATTGTCTGGTTGCCCTTCATTTCAAGAGAGTCGTTGTAGAAACCGCCGATGCGGGCGAGCTTGTCTATTGCTTCGAGTTGAACCTTGGGAGAGTATTCGTCGGACTCAATCATCTGGTTCAGCTTGTCGATTACCTTGTCTCGGTTAATCTCGAACATCTCTTGGTGTTCCTGTCGCAACTGTTCAAGTTGCTCTTGCGTCTTGGGATGGTGTAGGAGTTGGTAGCCCAGTTGCCGCCAAACCTTGCCGTTGGTTTCCCTTCCCTCACGCTGGTATAGGAGTTCTGCGGCTTTGCTCGCGTTTAAGCCCGTTTCAAATAGGTAGATTTCAGCGAACTCCCTTGCTTCTTTCTTAGTCGGCGTTCGTGCCATTCGCCGCACCTCCTAACTAGTATTCGTATATCTCGAAGCACTCTTGGTACTTCCAATAGGGCAAGAGGTAGAGGGTTATGAACTTGTATTCATCATCCTTGGTGACTTTGCGGAAGTTCTCGAACTCAACCAAGTGCCGCAAATCTGAAGCCTTGATTGCTACGAACTTGCTCTCTTGGTTCGGGTCAACGAAGCAGAAGTAGTCAGCCTTGCTAGTCCAAAGCCAACTCTTGAACTTGCCGTGGGCGTTGGTTATCGAGTCCTCCAAGGCGAGGTTTCCGGTTTCGCTGAACCTGTAGTCCGTCTTAACCTCGTATGTAAGCCCGTCTGCGGCTATCAAATCGACGTCTTGGGCTTGGTACTCGGATTCCTCCGATAAGTCCCTTATATCGGCTCCTATGGCTTCGAAATAGCCCTTTACGACTCTCTCGCCCACCTTGCCGCGTCTCTTGTCCTGTATGAATCCCATTTCAATGTTTCTCCTTTTCCTTTTCCTGTTTATGAAAAAGGGCAGAGGTGTTAGCCCCTGCCCTCTTCCAAGAGAAACAGCAGATATGACTGCTTCTCTATTTGAAAAATCCGGTATGTGATTTATCGTGTTTAGCCCTTTAGGCAGTGAGCCACACGGGCGGCGTAGGAGTGCTTGACGCTCGGGTTCTCACGCTTGCTACGCTCGAAGTCGTTCTTGAGGTGCAGTTCACGTTCCCCAAGAGCACGCCAGTAATCGGGTTCCTTTGCAAGCCCCTCGCGGTAGGACTCGTAGAACTTGGCGGCGTCGTTCAACGTCTCAGGCTCGATTTCGTCAAGTGCGTTGAAGCCTACGGACTGTAGGAACTTAACGAAGTCGCTTGCGGCGAATACCGTCTCCTTGCGGCTCAGCTCCATAGAGATTAGGTTGCGGCAAGCCTCGCTCACGTTCATCTCGTGTGTGGCGGCGAACGCTTCAATCTTCGCCTTCATGGAGTCAGACACGCGGACTTGGATTGTGTTGTTCATCATTGTTTCTTTCCTCTCTCTGTAGTGATTTGTACTACCTCTTTCCCCCAAATAAAAAGGAAGGACGGCGGTGAAACCGTCCCTCCCCAACAGAAAGGAAAGAGTAAATAGCAATGGCAACTGCTATTCACTTATATATGAAAGTTGGGCTATGGTTTTTAGCCTGTTATGCCCAACTTTTCTAAAACTTTTTTCTACCCTCTAATAGATATAGTTCTCAGAGACTCTTGGAGCGTTGCCGAAGGCAACGCCCGTTTTCGGCTTGTCCGAAAACGCAACAACATTCTCTTTCTCTTTGACATTCACTTTGTCTTTCTCATTCTCTTTGTCATTCACATTCTCATTGTCATTTACATTGTCATTGTCATTGTCATTGTCATTGTCATTGTTTCGAACTGTTCGAACGTTTCGAACGGTACCAACCGTGTTCGGGTCAACAACGTTTTCGAGTAGTTCGGGGTACTTTTCCCGCATAATCTCGACTCTGTATGAAACTGTGCTCTTGGCGATTCCAAGAGAGTCAGAGATTGTGCCGTATGACTCTCCGTCTTCTAGCATCCGTGCTATCTCGTGTAGTTGTAAGTCCTCAATCTGCTTGTTCTTCTCTCTTTCAACCTTGCGGGAATAGCGTTCGTTTGCCTTCTTGCTCATAGCCGCATAGGGTTCCACTAAATCTTGTATGTCTTCATCGTCCGTGGTGGTGTAGCCTTGAAGCATCACTTGGAAGTAGGCTACGGCAAGCTCAGCCGCTTCCTCATACTTGCCCCTCTGGTACTTGCGGGCAATCTGCTTATATGCCGTCTTATATAGAATCGAAGACTCACGGCAGTTCTCAAAATCGAATTCGGTAATCATTACTCTTTCCCTCCTATATTCAGTTGTCAGTAGTTATTTGCTAGTTGGCTAGGCGTTCTCTGATAGCACGGCGGATGAACTCGCCGCTGCTGATTCCCTCTTGCTTGGCGGCTGCACGAAGTTCCTCTCTCAACTCTCTTGGAAGTTCGACTGAGAGACTGATTAGCTTCTCGTAACGCTTCGCCCAGTATTCCTTCTGCTTGTCGTTCATATCTGCTTCTCCTTTCGGTATTTGCCCAAAGTTCCCTGCCTGAAAAAAAGAGGAAGTCCCGTTTGGGACTCCCCCTTTTCAGGAAGGAAAAGGCATGTTTGGTTGTTCACTATGTATTGAAATTTGGGCGATGGTTTTTATAGCGTCTTGCCCAGAAATCTAAAACTTTTTTCTATTCCTATTCTACCCAGCGGGGCTTCAAGTCCCAACCGTGAAACGGGTGCCTATGGTAAGAGAAGGGGGCGTTGCCGCCCCCTACGTCAGTACGTCAGATAGTCTTCCTTGGACTCCAAGAGCCTGATGAACTTCCTAAAGTCCTCCGGTATGTCCTCGCCGCACTCGTTCAGCCTATCAACGTAGTCCATGAGGTGATAGTAAAGGTTCTCGAAGCCCTCTGAGGTTGTGAGGTATTCCAGTTCCCTCTCTATCGTCTCTTGGAGTGCATCGCCCTCTATCTTCTCGGGGTTCTTCTCCTTGATGAACCTGAACCGTTCGGGTAGCCCGTAGTTGTGAACTAATGAGAATAGGGACTTGCCAATCTCGCTGTCGAGGTACGCGGGATAGTCCTCTTCGGTTGGCAGGAAGTAGCGAACCATAGCGGCTTGAACGTCCATAGTCGGGTTGTCCAGATAGTCCCTAACGTCCGCAACCTGTTGCTCGTCTACCTCTTGGCGTATGTCCGCGTCCTCCTTGAAGTATTCGTCGCTGTTCACCCTCTTGTACCAAGGCTTCACCAAGAGGTAGCAAAGCATCTCCCCGCTGAGAACGTACTCCATCTTGAACTTGCGGCTCTCGAACAGGGTGTCGTGGAGCGAGTTGTAGGAGTCGATAATCCAATGCGTGAAATCGTCTCGGCTCTCGCTAATCATCGCCCGCCGTCCTCTCTTCGAACGCCTTGGCGATAAGCTCCATGCTCTGATACTTCAAGTCATCGTCACCGACGCCCGCGTAGGTGTCCATAACCATCGTGACGGTATCGCCGAGAATGGCGGCGAGAGTCTTAATGTCAACCACCTTCTCTTGGACTGCCACGGTTGCGAACGTGTGCCTGAGTCCGTGCATGGTTAGATACGTCCCGTCGCTCGCCTTCACGTTGTTGCGGCGGCAGAACCTACCGAAGTTCTGCGTCACCCATTGCGGCTTGCGGAACTTGTCCTCGTCTCCGACTACGTACCAGTTCGGTTCGGGTTCGTCTACGCCCGCCATCCAACTAACCCGTCGCTTCCACTCAACCAACTTCTCCTTGAGCCTTGGGGCTATCGGGATGATGCGTTCGGAGTTCTCAGTCTTGGGACTCTTGGTGTATGGGTCGTTGCCGTTGCGGGCTATGACGTTGCGGATAGCCATCTTGTCTTGAGAGAGGTACACGTCCCGCCAACGCAAGCCGCAAATCTCCTGCCCCCTCATGCCCGTGTAGAGGGCGAGATAGTAGCACATGGCGTGTACGTCCCCACGCTCCCTATTCCATCGCTTCTCAAGGGCTTCTGTGAGCCTACGCAACGACTCGTCCGTAGCGAAAGCCTTCTCCCTCTTGCCCGCCTTGGGGGACTTCAAGAACCGGAACGGCGTGTCCTCAATCTTCTCGTTCTCTATGTCGTAGTTGTAGACTCGACGCAAGAGGGAGTACGGGATTCCGATAGTTCCGTTGGATATACCCTTGTCCCTAAGTCTCTGCTCCCACTCCAGAATCTCGTTCTTCGAGAGTTTGAGATAGGGAATGTCGGCTATCGGGTCGGGGAATATGTAAAGCCTAGCGGAGTCCCACTTAGCCGTAAGCGTTGACTGTTCGTAGTTGCCGTTAGCAACCTCGCTCTCAAGGTACTTCAGGTACTCCCGCAAACGCTCGCCGACTGTCTTGCGGTTGGTGTCCCGCACCGTCTCTACGGGGTTTGTGGTTCTGCGAGCCTTGCGGTTCAGTTCGTACTTCCATTCATCGAAACGCTCTTGGGACTCACGCTTCTTAGAAGTGAACAACCTGCTCTTCTGGTGTCTCTTGCCGTCCTCGTCGTACCAGTAGAGGTTCCCTTGCCACTTCTTCTTGTTCTCACGCCATACAAGGCTCGTGCCGGTGTAGAAGTCCTTAGCCATGAGAAAATCCCCTTTCAATGGCTTCTGATGTACTCCCACTCGATATTCGGGATTGTACATCATCTGTCCATCAAAAGGGGCTTGATATTTGCCTTTGATGTACCTACACTGTTGCTAAGCCGCTGGTAGATTGTGGTGGGGTTCCAGTATCACTTACTCCCACTCGATCGTGCCGACGGGCTTGGGCGTGAGGTCGTACGTCACGCGGCAGATGCCCGGCACCTCGGTGAGGATACGGCCGGTGATCTTCTTGAGCAGCGCCCAGTCGAGCTCGGGCACCGTGGCGGTCATGGCGTCGACGGTGTTGACGGCGCGGATGATGGCCGGCCAGTCATAGGCGCGCTTGCCGTCGCGCACGCCGGTCGCGCGCATGTCGGGCACCACGACGAAGTACTGCCAGACCTTGCCGGCCAGGCCCGCCTCCGCGAACTCCTCGCGCAGGATGGCATCGGCCTCGCGCAGCGCCTCCAGGCGGTCACGCGTGATGGCGCCGAGGCAGCGCACGCCCAGGCCCGGGCCCGGGAACGGCTGGCGCTCGACCATGCCCTCGGGCAGACCGAGTGCGCGGCCAACCACGCGGACCTCGTCCTTGAAGAGCAGGCGCACGGGCTCCACGAGCTCAAACTGCAGGTCGTCGGGCAGGCCGCCCACGTTGTGGTGGGCCTTCACGCCGTCGGACTCCACGATGTCAGGGTAGATGGTGCCCTGCGCGAGGAAGTCCACGTCGTCGGCAACCTTGCGGGCCTCCTCCTCGAAGACGCGAATGAACTCGGCGCCGATGATCTTGCGCTTGCGCTCGGGCTCCGCCACGCCGGCCAGCAGGTCGAGGAAGCGGTCTGTGGCGTCCACGTAGACGAGGTTGGCGTCCATCTGGTTCTGGAAGACGTCGACGACCTGCTCGGACTCGCCCTTGCGCATGAGGCCGTGGTTCACGTGCACGCAGATGAGCTGCTTGCCGATGGCCTTGATGAGCAGCGCGGCCACCACGGAGGAGTCCACGCCTCCGGAGAGGGCCAGCAGGACCTTCTTGTCGCCGACCTGCGCGCGGACGGCCTCGACCTGCTCGTCGATGAAGGCCTGCGCAAGCTCGGGGGTGGTGATGCGCTCCATGTCGTCCGGGCGCTTGTTCGGGAGGTCCATGCCAGCTCCTTTGAACGGGGAATCGATGCCCTAATTCTAGCGTGAGCTGGGCGGCGGAACGATGACGTCGTAGCGGACGGCCTTTCCCGCGAGCGAGTGGCTCGGCTTGACGCCCGCGAGCCACGGCCCCTTGGGCGGCCGCTTGATCACGACCTTGCGCGGGCGCGCGGCAAGCGCGCTGGCAAGCAGCTCGCCCTCGTTGTCACAGGGACGCTCGAGGTGGTGCAGCAGCTGGAACTTCTTCTTCACCGCGGCGCTCTTGGTGCGCTCGGGAAACATCGGGTCAAGAAACACCACGTCGGGCGAGAAGCCCACCTCGCGCAGGCCCGCCACCGAGTCTCCCTCTATGAGCGTCATCCGCGCGACGACGCTCGCGAGCTGCGGTTCGTTTGCCGCCCGCTCGAGCGCGTCACGCAGGAGCGCCGCGATCACCGGGTCCTGTTCGAACATCGTGACCGCAAAGCCCGCCGCCGCCAGGAGCAGCGAGTCCTCGCCGAGCCCTGCCGTGGCGTCGACCGCCGTCGGCGCCTCCGCTCCGCGCACGCGCGCCGCCCTCACGAGCAGCTCGCGCCCCAGCCGATCCGGTCGCAGCCGCGGCAACAGGCACGCAAAGTCCGCCCGCAGGACCATGCCGTCACCCACGAGCGCAAGTCCCTCGGCGTCTCGTCGCAGCTCAACGCCCTTGTCGCCCAGTCGGTTTGAGTCGGTGCCCATTGTGTTTTCCTCCAGCAGCCCACCCGCCGCGTCAGATTTGCTCTAGCATGACACGCGACCAGCGCGGAGTCGAGCAGAAGGAGCGCACATGTCGGAAGCGGCGGCAACGATCAAGGCCAAGGTGCCCGTGCGCCTGGGACTCACCGTCATCTGCGCCGGCGGCTTCATGGATGCGTACTCCTACCTGCTGCACGGTCACGTCTTTGCCACCGGCCAGACGGGCAACATCGTGCTGCTCTGCATGAACCTCGCCGAGGGCGCATGGCTCGGCGTTGCCCGCTACCTGGTCTCCATATGCGCGTTTGTCCTCGGCGTCATGCTCTCCCGCCACATCCTGTTCCAGGTCCACGATGGCAGGACCCATGGCATGCAACGCTGGGTTGCCATCTTCGAGGCCGTGGCGTTTGCGGCGATTGCCCTGCTGCCCGCATGGACCCCGCACCTGATCGTGAACAGCGCCATCTCGTTCTGCGCCGCCGTCTCGTACGAGAACTTCCGCCAGTTTGGCACCAAGTCCGCCTACGCGAGCGTCTTCTGCACCGGCAACCTGCGCTCCTTTGGCGAGACCCTCTACGACGGCCTCTTCAAGAAGGACGCCCACGAGCTGCACCGCTCGCATCGCTACGCGGCGCTCGTCATATCGTTTTGCGTGGGCGCCGTGATCTGCAAGTTCCTCATCGACGCCGTGGGCCAGTACGCCTGCCTGGCGATAAGCGCGCTCTTCCTGCTGTCGCTGCGCTTCATCGCGGAGCCCGCCGCGGCGGCGGGGTAGCCCTACGCCCTCGGCGCGCCCGCATTGGCGAGAAACACCTCGGCCCGCGCGCCAAACTCATCCCTCAGCACCGCCGCGAGCTCCTCGCACGCAGCCCTGACCTCGGCCTCGTTGGCGCCCGTGAAGCCGTCGATCGGAAACGCGACGCGCGTCGTCGAGGGCTCCACCTTGCCGTTCTCGCTCTGACGCCAGGTCCAGCGGCGCGTGTGCACCAGGCAGTCAACCGCGTAGACGAGCTCCCCGGGCGCGAGCGTGGCGTCAGGCTCCGACTCCCCGAGCGCCACAAAGACGTCGTCCGGACGAGAGAAGCGCAGCTCGAGTACGTCCTTCTCGCCCAGCGCATGGGCGCCGAGCGGCAGGCCGTACTTGATGGAGACGGCGTTGCCCAGGTCCACGACCGGGTTCACGCGCCAGAGGCCCTTGCCCTTGGCAATGCGCCTGAGCAGAGCGATGTTTGAGGAGGGATAGCGACTGGGGCTCATGCCCAGCTCGTGGAAGGCCTCGCGGTAGGGCTGGACGCGCGGGTCGTCGCTGGCATGGACGCCCTCGAGACGGCGCTCGGCGTCGCGGACCGCCTCGTCGAGCAGCGCGTCCACGGCAGGATGAGCGCCCGTGCCGTCGATGCCCTCCGCAAGCACCACACCCACGCAGAGTGCGGGCAGCCTCCGGAACACCTCGTCGTCTATCGAGAAGAACATCGCGCCCGCCCCTCGCGCCGCCGCCTACTTGCCCTGCACCATGGTAAGCGAGATCTTGCCGCGGTCGCGGTCCACACGCTCGACCCAGACCTTCACCGTGTCCCCCACCGCCACGACGTCGCTCGGGTGCTTGACGAAGCGGTTTGCCAGCTTGGAGATGTGCACGAGGCCGTCCTGGTGGACGCCCACGTCCACGAAGGCGCCGAAGTCCACCACGTTGCGCACGGTGCCCGTGAGCTCCATGCCAGGCTGAAGGTCGTCGATCGAGAGCGCGGCGCGGCTGAACACGGGCTCCGGGGCGTCGTCGCGCGGGTCGCGGCCCGGCTTCTTGAGCTCGGCCACGATGTCGATCAGCGTGAGCACGCCGCAGTCCAGCTCTCCCGCGAGCGCGGCCACGCTGCCCACGCGCCTCTCGATGTCCGGCACGCCGCCGCGCGTGAGCTCGTCCGCGCCCACGCCCGCGCGCTCGAGCAGCGCCGTGGCCACGTCGTAGCTCTCCGGGTGCACGGCCGTGGCGTCGAGCGGGTTCTTGCCGCCGGTGATGCGCAGGAAGCCCGCCGCGTTCTGAAACGCCTTGGGGCCGAGCTGGGGAACCTTCTTGAGCTCACGGCGATCGGCGAAGGCGCCGTGCTCTTCTCGGTAGGCCACGATGTTCTTGGCCACGGAGGACGTGACGCCGGAGACGTAGCCCAGAAGGCTCGCGCTCGCGGTGTTGACGTCCACGCCCACGCGGTTGACCACGTCCTCAACCACGTAGCCCAGCGTGCGCGCGAGCTCCGTCTGGTCAAGGTCGTGCTGGTACTGCCCCACGCCGATGGACTGGGGCGGGATCTTCACGAGCTCGGCGAGCGGATCCTGCAGGCGCCGGCCCAGGCTCATGGCGCCGCGCGTGGTGACGTCGAGGTCCGGGTACTCCTGGCTCGCGAGCTCGGAGGCCGAATAGACCGAGGCACCCGCCTCGTTGACGATCGTGTAGCGCAGCTCCGGCGCGGACTCAGCGATGAACTCGGAGACGACCTCCTCGGTCTCGCGGCTGGCCGTTCCGTTGCCGATGACGATGGTGTTGATCGCGTACTTCTCGGCCAGGCGCCCGAGCTCGCGCTTGGTGCCCGCGACGTCGTGACGGGGCTTGGTGGGATAGACCACGCCGTGGTCGAGCAGCTTGCCCGTCTCGTCCAGCACCGCCACCTTGCAGCCGGTGCGGTAACCCGGGTCGAGCGAGATGATGCGCGCGCCGCGCACAGGACGAGCCGAGAGCAGGCTCTCGAGGTTCTTGGCAAAGACCTTGATGGCGTCCGTCTGAGCGCGCACCGTGAGCTTGGCGCGAACCTCGCGCTCGAGCGAGGGCGCCATCAGGCGCTTGTAGCCGTCGGCGATCGCGGCGTCGAGGACCGGCGCGAAGACGCCCTGACGGCGCGGCCAGCGCCCGCCGAGGCGCGCCACCGCCGCAGCCTCGTCCACGCGGACGCGCACGCGGAGCTTCTCCTCGCGCTCGCCGCGGTCGATGGCGAGCACGCGGTGGTTGGGAATCTTGGCCGCGGGCTCGGCGTAGTCGTAGTAGGGCTCGTAGGGGGTCTTCTCGTCGGCGTTTGTCGCCACGGAGACGATGTCCGCCGTGGCCTCCGTGAAGGCACGCAGGTCGGCCACGTTCTCGGCGTCCTCCGCAACGACCTCGGCCACGATGTCCGCGGCGCCCGCGAGCGCCTTCTCCGGTGTGTCAAAGCCGGCCTCGGCGGCCTCCGGCGTCACAAAGCGCGCCGCCTCGTCGAGCGCGGAACCCTTGGTCGCCACCTGCATGAAGATCATGTTGGCAAGCGGCTCCAGGCCCGCCTCGCGCGCCTTCTGCGCGCGCGTCATGCGCTTCTTGCGATAGGGCTTGTAGAGGTCCTCAACGCGCTGGAGCTGCGTGGCGGCACGAATCTCCGCCTCGAGCTCGGGCGTGAGCTTGCCCTGGGCGTCGATGAGGACAAGGACGTCCTGCTTACGCTTCTCGAGGTTGCGCAGATAGGAAAGGCGCTCGTCGAGGGCGCGCAGGGCGACGTCATCCATGCCGCCCGTGGCCTCCTTGCGGTAGCGCGCGATGAAGGGGATGGTGTTCCCCTCATCGATGAGCTTTACGGCGGCGTCGACGGCCTCCGGCTTGAGGCCGAGCTCGCTTGCGAGCGTGGCGATAAGATCCATGTGTCTGTGGCTCCAAACGGTTGCGTGCAAGAGCCACCTAGCATACCCGCGCGCCGTGGCGCGCGCAACGCGACCGGACGCCCGCGCCCTTCTTGCCTAGCGATCCAGCTCCTCCATGGAGTAGGTTGCATACCCCTCGTATCGATAGCTGGCGTCGATCCCCTTCATGTAGACCTGGCGGTCGGCAACTGCATCCGTCAGCGCCTCTTTGAGCAGGAGCTTTATCTCCCTATCGCGCACGGGACTCCGCTCCATGGCAAGCAGGTAGTCTTCTCGATCCACCCGGCTCCAATCGACGACTACGCCAAGCTCACGTTTGAGCATGCAGTCGAGCCAGATGCGAGTGCTCCGTCCGTTGCCCTCCCGGAAGGGGTGAGCAACGCTCATCTCCACGTACTTCTCGACAATCTGGTCAAACGTGGATTGGGGCATCCTGTCGATTGCCCTGAGGGCCGAGTCCAGATACATCACGGACGCAAAGCGAAAGCTGCCCTTGGAGATGTTCACCGTGCGCAACTCGCCGGCAAACTCATAGACGTCCTGGAACAGATAGGCGTGAATCTTGGCGAGCCCGGCAAAGGTCCCGACCTCAAAGGTGCCAAGAAGTCCCGTGTCGTACAGCTCGAGGGCCCGGAGTTTGGTCAGGCGCTCCTCCTCGCGGGCGAGCTCGACGTCACTGGCAATCCCGAGCTTGTTCTCAAGGATCATCGAGCTCACCTCCAAAGCCACACGCTGCGAATGCTTGCATCTATTGTACCGTGCGAGGCATGGCGAGAAGAGCGTCAGCCCCGCGGCTCCCACGGCGTGATGACGACCTTGAGGCATCCGTCCTCGCGTTCCTCGAAGGCGCGGTAGGCATCCAGGATCTCGTTCAGCGGGTAGCGGCGCGAGACAAGGAGGCTCGTGTCCAGCTTGCCCGCGGCAATGAGCGCCATCACCTCGTCGAGGCCGCTCGCATCCACGCCTCCGGTCTTGAACGTGAGGTTCTTGCCGTACATGCTCGGCAGCGGCAGCGTCTGGTCGCGCTCGTACATGGCGGAGACCACCACGACGGCGTTGGGCCGGGCGATGCGCCAGGCCATCTCGAAGGTGTCGTCGCCACCCGCGGCCTCGATCACCGAGTCCGCGCCGCGCCCGCCGGTCCGCGCGCGCACGAGGGACTCAACCTCATCGAGGCTCTTCTCGGCTGGGTTGATGACAACGTCCGCAAGACCGCGCTCATGCGCGAGCTCAAGGCGCGACTCGTCAACGTCAAGGGCGATGACCTGCGCCGGGTTGGCCAGCCGCGCGCACATCATGGTGGTGAGCCCCACCGGGCCCGCGCCAATTACCGCGACGGTTGAGCCGGGCTCGATCTCCGCCAGGCGCGCTCCCCACCAGCCCGTTGCCAGGATGTCGCCCAGAAAGAGCGCGTCCTCGTCCGAGACGCCATCCGGGATGCGCGTGAAGGCGTTGTCCGCGTACGGCACGCGCACGTACTCCGCCTGGCAGCCGTCGATGGTGCAGCCCAGAAGCCAACCGCCGTGCTCGCAGTTGTTTACCCAACCGCGCCGGCAGAAGAAGCAGTCGCCGCAGAAGGTCTCGCAGTTCACGGCCACGCGGTCTCCGGGCGAGAAGGACCTCACGCCCGGGCCCGCCTCCTCGACCATACCCACGAACTCGTGGCCGAGCACCGTGTCCGGCTGGGCACGCGGCACGGCGCCGCGCATGATGTGCAGGTCGCTCGTGCAGATGGTCGAGCGCGTCACCCGCACGATGGCATCCGTGGGCTCCGTCAGCCGTGGGCGCGGCCGGTCGAGAAGCGCGATGTTGCCGCAGCCGTCATGTACCAGCGCTTTCATGGAAACTCCCTCGAGATGGCGTATCAACGGCATCGTAGCACGGACGCGGGCAAGGCGCAGAGGCTTCGCACATCCGCAATTCTTTCGCGCGTTTAAGAGCTAGCCCCGGGTTCCACGCTCGACGCCGCACGGGACGGAGCGCCGTTCATTTCACATAGCTTTACGAAATAAGAGCTCAGAGTGAAATGAATCAAGCGACAAAGAATCTGCTTGCACTTCATCCATTTTTCTCGCAGTGTTGCCGCGCAGAACAGCGACTCTATGGCTGTTGCCTAATTCCCACCTTATCCAACGCTCACGATGTATTGAACGCCATGCTTCTTGTGGCGAAGCCGGCGGGAACGTGGGTCTGAGGGGGCTTGGGCTAGAAAAACAGAGCTACGGCTTTCTGCAGCCCCGCGCTACCGAACCTGAGATTGATTGGGCTGATTCTCCCACTCGATCGTGGTGGGAACTTCGGCATGACGTTGCGGTCAAAGAAGAGAAAACTCCACACGTGGTGTCTGTTTTTTCTAGTGAGTCTTCCTGTCAACAGGCATTTCTCGCAAAAACATCAAAAGAGAAACACCACGTGTGGAGTATGAAACGCGGTTGGCAGGAAAAGTGGGCGCCCCATCGCTTGGGAGGGACGAGGCGCCCAGAGTTTGATTTAGTATTTTATTCCCACTCAGTAATCGAATCGTTCACTTCCATAGCCTCTTGTCTACGTGGTGTGCCGTCGTCTCACTCATCACCGAAATCAATCGGGCGTTAACTATTCGGATGAACTCAAGATTGAACTCAACGCCCCTCTGCCAGACGGCGTTTTCCCCACAGCAAATCGCATGCCGCAGGAAGACAGGCGTCTCTAGCAAGGTATGGCTCGGCAATCACCACCGAGGCTGTCGTCCGAGTTGCCGGCCCGATAGGTCGTAGACCTACCGCGCGGGGCAGAAACAAGCTTGCCCTCCTTCACCATGTCGGAAAGGTAACGTCTTACCGTCCTCTCACCAACGCTCGTGACCCGCTCGCCAACGGCAGATGCGGGGAAAGAGCCGTAACGGGCAATGAGATCATCGACCGCGCTCTCGACCTCCGCGCGCGTGCGGCTCCTTCTGGACCCACCAACGACTTCGCTTCTCTCAGTCTCCTTCGCGGCTTCGCGATCGTCCTCATTCCCCACCATGCTCGCCATGACAGGCGGTACCGGCACGAACGCGGTGAACAGATCACCATCCTCCAAAACGGGGTCCCTCCCCGTGTAGAGCCGCGAGAACTTGTAGAGGCTCCTCGTCCCGCTCCCCAGCTCCTCGGAACGACCCATCTGCGTGAAGAAGTTGGCGATGATGGGGTTCTTGGGCGTGGGGTCGAGGCTCTCGAGCGTCACTGGGCCGGCGAAGAGCGCGCGGCTCGCGTTTCTCGTGCGGATGCCCTCCCCATCGATCGTAATGCGGGCGATGTGCGGGCTGACGAACTCCCGGTGGATGAGGCAGTTGCACACGAGCTCGCGGACGATGACGTCGCGCGCGCTCTTGCGCTGCCCCCCGTCGAGCACGAAGGAATCCGGCAGCCACTTCTCGCAGAAGCCGACGAGCTCGTCGTATGCCCTGACGAGATTGCTCTTGCAGATGAGCCGGTCGTCGTAGCGGTCGGTCTCGACACGCCGGAGTACCGCGTCGGTCCGATAGAGCGGCATGACGTCGAGAATCGTATCCTCCTTCCCCAGCAACGCGACGGCAGCGAGATTAAATCCCCGCTCCCCCGTCAGCTGGTCGCGCCCGTAGAGACGGGCGACACGGAGGAGCTCGCCGTCAGAGAGGGAGAGCCACGGGTGGTCGGCATCGTTCGCGCGCAGCGCATCTCGCACTGTGTCGAGAAGTCCCATCTCCAGATCGTCCTCGGTCACCCAAGAGTACACGGTCCGCTCCGAGTAATAACTCTGCTTGCGCGCCATCATCGAGGTGATCTGGGCATCGCTTTTCACGCGCACGTCGGCATCCGCCACACGGTCGTACACGGCCCCCTTGAACGTATAGAGAGACGGTCCCATGGGGACCCAGACCCGTATGACGAGCCTGCCCTCGGAATCGCGCAGCCGTTCAAATTCGACCAGCGGGGACACGTTGAACAGGTTCGGGTTGCTCGTGACGTTGGATATGTTTCGCTCGATGTTGAGCGCCGACACCTCGGGGACGCCCTCCACGGCACCGTCATCGCGAACGCCGAGAAGTACGCTGCCGCCCTGCCGGTTGGCGAACGAGCAGATGGTCTCGAACGTGTCCTGCCCCGGCTGGGACCCACAACGCTTGAACTCGACGCTTATGCCCTCGCCCGCCTGGATGTATCTGTCAAGCGCGCCGCTCATCGGTGCCTCCGCCTTATTCTGGACACTATTCCGGACATTTTATCACTTTTGTCCAGAATAGTGTCCAGAATAACGTCTGGTGCTATTCCCGTTAATTCCCGATCAACGTAATGTTCCACATAGAGACGAGATGAAATCAAGCGGACTGCCCGCTTGGCCCAGCAGCTTCTGATACGACACGGTTGAATCTGCGCTTGGCGTTTTCTAACCTGTTTTCAACTTCTCCTTTGCGCTCGGTATGCACTTCATAGCCCGGGGTCTCGACGCCGATTAACGGATGAGCTACTTCGCCATCCAGAACCCAAATGACTTTGCGGCCATCTTTAAGCTCGCCGCAACACGCTGGATTAGCCTTGATGCAGTCGTAAAGAAGTTTGTCTCCTTCTTGTATATAGGCTGACGAACACGAGTAGAAGGTTGCAACAACCTCCATAACCTCGATGAAGTATCTCTCCATGCACCACGTATATGAGAGTCGATGATGTCGAGCATCGAGATCGTCCATCTGATTCAGCTTGTCTTTCATCAGGCGTTTGAACGATCCCTTTATCGTAAAATGCTCAGGATTCATAAGCTGATCAAGATCAAAGCATGCTCGAAATCTTCCTCGCTCGTCAACATAGAGAGAAACGAGAGGCTGGCCGTGCTGAGCCTCATCCCTAAGCTTGGCCAGCAATGCATATACCCCGCCCTTATCAAAAAGGTCTTCGAGCCAATTCTCGAATTGTTGACGATCAGGATTGCCCTCGTCCACTTCAGCTCTCATGAAGCACCGAAGAGATTCCGTCAGGGTCACGCCTGATGAAATGAGGTTTACGGCAAAACAGTTTACGTCAATTCTAGTCCGCTGGAATACCTGTTCGACACCCGCGCAACGCACCGCAGTCATCACGCAATCGTTTACATAACTCTCCAGCCCTTCAGAGTATCTATCGTAATTCCAACAAAACATTTCGAATAACTGCCATCGGTCTTCCATCATCTGCGCCGTCTTGATACTTCTCCAAACCGAGGACGCGTATTCTTCAGCAACCGGCTCGATAGAGCTAATCGCCTTACACAGCTCTTCAGAAGCATCTTCTGCTCGAATAACCCTGAACGAATCCATGTCTTTCCTCTCTATTTAATCTCATCAAAAATTAGATATGCTCAATCTTTGAGTAAAAGGAGACTGTAATTGAGAAGCATGAATTGTTTATTGTAATAACTCAAATTTGCGAGCGATTCGCCTCCGGCGAATCGCTCCGCTGCGTCAGCCCGAACGTCCGCCCCTCCCCGATCAGCTCCGTCACGTTCTCGTGCACGATGCCATTGCGGTGCTGAATGGGGTCGCCGCGCGTGATGACGAACTTGGGCCAGTTGTCCCGTATCTGCTCGAGCGGGCGGTACTCGCGATCCTCGGTTGCCCGGTCGTTCATGATGGTCATTGCCACCTGCACGTAGGCGTACTCCATCTCGGGCGAGCGCATGACGAAGTCGCACTCGAGCTTGCCGATGCGCCCCACGCTCACCTCGTAGCCCAGGCTCCGGGCGTAGCTATATACGATGTTCTCGAGCACGGGCCCGTAGTTGATGCGATTGTCGGTGTTGAGCGCAAAGTAGAAACTCAAATCAGCGAGGTAGTACTTCTGCTCGCCCTGAAGCGACTTGCGTGACTTCATATCGAAACGCGTGCACTTGCTTAGAATCTTTGCGTCCTCGAGTATCTGGAGGTAGCGATTGAGCGTCTCGCGCTTTATGTGCACGCCCTGACGTACGAGGTCGGAGAGGATGTTCGTGAGCGAAGTCGTCGCGCCGAAGTTGTTGATCACGTAGTCGCGCACCTGGTTGAAGACTGAGACGTTCTTGACCTTCACGCGCCGGCGGATATCCTTCTCGAAGATCTCTCTGATGACGGAGATCACGTAGGCTCGCTTGTCCGCCATCCTGGGGTAGTCCAATGCTTTGGGAAAGCCGCCCTCAAGGATGTAGCGGTCGAGTTCGGCCACGGGGTTGGGGTCGACCTCCAGCCCCAGGAAGCGCTTCATCTCGCAATACTCCTTGAAGCTGAGCGTCTGCACCTCAAACTCCACGTAGCGCCCCGTCAGCTTGGTGGCCAGCTCACCGGAGAGCAGGTAGGAGTTCGAGCCGGTGATGAAGATGGAAAAGTCCCCCTCGGCACGAAACTCGTTCACCACCTCCTCGAAGCCCTCGACGTTCTGGATCTCGTCGATGAAGAGGTACTTCATACCGTCGATCCTGAGCGCCGGCTCTATCAGCGCCTCGAGCTGATCCGGCGTCTTCACCGAGCGGAAGCCGTACCGGTCGAGGTCGAGGTAGATGATGTGGTCCTCCTGCACCCCAGCAGCCTTAAGCTCCTTGGCAATGGTCTGCATGAGGCACGACTTGCCGCATCGGCGGACCCCTGTGAGGACCTTAATCACACCGTCGTCGTGGTAGAACCCGCGAATCTTCTCGAGGTAGTCCTCGCGCTCGAACAAACGCATACTGACCCCAATCTCCCGACTGGGGCCAGTATAGCAAATATCACGTTTATTGGGGTATTTTAATCAAAATTGACGATTTATACCCTCATAACTGCTGAATTTCCTACTCCCACTCTATCGTGGCGGGGGGCTTTGGGGTCACGTCATAGACCACGCGGTTCACGCCCGGCACCTCGGCGACGATGCGGCTCGAGATGCGGCCGATCACGTCGTAGGGCAGCTTCGCCCAGTCCGCGGTCATCGCGTCGCTCGACTCCACCGCGCGCACGATCACCGGGCGCGCGTAGGTGCGCTCGTCGCCCATGACGCCCACGGAGCGAATGTCGGGCAGGACGGCAAAGTACTGCCAGCAGCTGTGCTCGGAGTTGCGCTCGCCCGTCTCCTCGAAGAGGCGCTCGTTGTAGGCGTCCAGCTCCTCGCGCACGATGGCGTCGGCGTTCTTGAGGATCTCCAGCTTCTCGGAGGTCACCTCGCCGATGATGCGGATGGCCAGGCCCGGGCCCGGGAACGGCTGGCGATAGACCATGCGGTCCGGCAGGCCCAGCGCCACGCCCAGCTCGCGCACCTCGTCCTTGAAGAAGTGGTCGAGCGGCTCGATGAGGTCAAAGTGCACGCCCTCGGGGAACGGGATCAGGTTGTGGTGGCTCTTGATCGTGGAGGCCTTGCCGCCCGTCTTGCGGGCACCGGACTCGATGATGTCAGGATAGATGGTGCCCTGCGCGAGCATCTCCACGTCGCCGATGCGCTGGGCCTCGTCGAAGAAGACCTTCCAGAACTCGGAGCCAATGCGACGGCGCTTCTCCTCCGGCTCGGTCACGCCCGCGAGCAGGCGCTCGTAGCGCTGCTCGGCGTGTACGTGCACGAGCGGCACCTGGAACTGGTCGCGGAAGATCTCCTCCACCATCTCGGGCTCGCCCTTGCGCAGCATGCCGTGGTTGACGAAGACGCAGGTCAGCTGGTTGCCAATAGCGCGGTGCACGAGCGCGGCAACCACGGAGGAGTCCACGCCGCCGGATAGGCCCAGGATGACCTTGCGGTCCCCCACCTGCGCGCGGATCTCCGCGACCTTCTCGTCGATGATGTTGTCCATGGTCCACGTGGCCTCGAGCCCGCAGATGCCAAAGAGGAAGTTCTCCAGCAGCGTGCGGCCGTGCTCGGTGTGGCGCACCTCCGGGTGGAACTGCGTGGAGAAGAACCTGCGCTCGGCGCACTCCATGGACGCCACCGGGCACACGTCCGTGTGCGACGTGACGACAAAGCCCTCGGGCACGCGGCTCACGGCGTCACGGTGGCTCATCCAGACGGTCTGCTCGTCGGGCGTGCCCGCGTACAGCGCGGACTCGCCGTCACGCACGATGGTAGCCGGGCCGTACTCGCCCACCTCGGAGTGCGCGACCTCGCCGCCCAGCGTCACGGCCATGATCTGGTGGCCGTAGCAGAAGCCCAGCACCGGCAGGCCAAGCTCGAAGATCGCGGGGTCAACACTCGGAGCGTCCTCGGCGTACACGCTCGCCGGACCACCGGAGAGGATCAGCGCGGAGGGCTTCATGGCGGCGAGCTCGTCCGCGGGGATGTCGCACGGCACGATCTCCGAGTACACGTGCAGGTCGCGCACGCGGCGCGCGATCAGCTGCCCGTACTGGGCGCCAAAGTCCAGAACCGCAACAAACTGCCTGGGCGTAGCCTCGCTCATACATCCTCCGGTCTTCTCGATGGCCCGGCCCTCTCGCCGGTCTTCTCGCCGGCGGCGCATGCCGCCAGCCGACGGGCGCGGTACAGCGCCGTCGCTCTGTGACAGTTTATAGAGAATAGCGCGTTTTTTGACCGTCTACATTTCGTCGACATTTTGCCCGTCTATCATCGTTTAATCTGAGCCAACCAGCTGACGGACACCAACGCGCTTTAAACACTCAAAAGGGAGGATCCTCTCGTGGCTGACAGAAAGTCGCACAGACAGATGACCAGCGCCGAGCAGGTCCGCCGTTCCGAAAGCCGCTACGGAAGGGACGGTGGCGCCCACGTCGCCTCGGACTCGACGACCCACGACACCAGCCGAGGCTCCAGAAGGGGCCAGCACATCGCCACACGCGCGGACGGCGCCCAGTCCTATGCCCAGCGCATCAAGAAGAAGCGCCGCAAGCGTGTGCTCACGATCGTCCTCGCCGTGGTCCTCGTTGCGTTTGTCGGCGTTGGGGCAGCCGCGGCGGCGTTTCTCGTTCGCCTGAACAACAACATCCAGAGCACGGACAGCGAGCTCGTCGAGCGCTTCTCCGAGCCCGTTGCCATGCAGGACCCCTTCTACATGCTGCTTCTGGGCGTTGACAAGAGCGAGGGCCGCTCCGAGGATTGGGGCGCCGACGCCTCCAACTTCCGCTCCGACACGATCATCCTCGCCCGCATCGACGCCCCCGCCCAGAAGGTCACGCTCGTGTCCATCCCGCGCGACACCCTCGTCGACATGGGAGTCAACGGCGAGCGCAAGATCAACGACGCCTACTCCCTCGGCGGCGGGGACTACATGACCGACGTCGTCGAGGACCTGGTCAACCAGAAGACGGACGTGCACATCAGGATCTCTGCGTACGCCGAGGTCGACTTCGAGCAGTTCACCTCGATCGTCGACGCCATCGGCGGCGTTGAGGTGACCCTGCCCGTGGACGTCGTCGACGACCAATACGCCCACATCAACCTGGAGGCGGGCACCCACCTGCTCGACGGCGAGACGGCCCTCGCGCTCGTGCGTTCGCGCCACGCCTATGACTCCTACGGCGGCGGCGACTTCTATCGCGCCGCCAACCAGCGCATGGTCATCGGCGCCATCGTCAAGAAGATCCTCTCGCTCGATGCCGCCGGCATGCTCGGCGCCGTGGACACGCTCACCCAGAGTGTGACGACCACCCTCTCCATCACCGACCTCGCCAGCCTGGCCATGCAGTTCCAGAACTTCGACGTCGACACCGGCTTCTACACCGGCCAGGCTCCCACCGAGTCCCAGTACCTGAACAGCGTCTGGTACGAGTTCCTCGACCTCGAGGGCTGGTCGGAGATGATGGACCGCGTGGACAGCGGCCTGCCGCCCTACTCCGACGAGAGCCAGGACTTCACGCAGGGCGTTGCCGGCTCCATCGGCGTGAGCTCCGGCGGAAACGGGGAGACGGACGAGAAAGAAGACGAGGACGTCGAGGAGCCGGTCTTCTCGGGCAGCGTCCTCGTCCTCAACGGCGCCGGGGTGAGCGGCCTTGCCGGCAGCAAGAGCGAGACGCTCATCGAGGCGGGCTTTGAGGCGGACTCCGGCAACGCCGACGGCAGCCACGGAACCAGCCAGATCTACTACAACGGAGACGCCCACGCCGTTGCGCTCGGAGTCGCGGAGACCCTCGGCGTGAGCGAGGACAACATCAAGGAGAACGACCAGGGGCTCTCCACCGACTACGACATCGTCGTGGTGCTGGGAACCGATCAGGCACAGTAGGCCACGACGTCGGCAGGGCAGTACGCTCCGCGACAAAACCCGACTTTTGCACGAGCGCCCCGTTCTTCTCGCCATTTGAGAAGAACGGGGCGCTCTGTTTACCATTGATTATGTGTTATGCAATCATTTTAGGGGAGGGGCCGCTCGTGCAAAAGTCCCGAGCTTCACGTCGACGACGGCGTCTCCCGAGCTTCACGTCGACGGCGGCGTCTCCCGAGACTCACGCCAGCGACGACGTCATCGACGAGCTTCTCGCCTAGGACGGCGCGCCGCCGAGCACGGCTCGCCTACACGTTGAAGCGGAAGTGCATGACGTCGCCGTCCTGGACGACGTAGTCCTTGCCCTCGATGCGCAGCTTGCCGGCGGCCTTGCAGCCTGCCTCGCCGCCGAGCTCGACGTAGTCCTCGTAGCTTGCCACCTCTGCCTTGATGAAGCCGCGCTCGAAGTCCGAGTGGATCACGCCGGCGGCCTCGGGGGCCTTGGCGCCGATGCGCACGGTCCAGGCCTTGACCTCCATCTCGCCCGCGGTGAAGTAGCTCTGCAGGCCCAGCAGCCTATACGCCGCCTGTGCGAGCGTCTCCAGGCCGCTCTTCTCCAGACCCAGGTCTGCCAGGTACTCGGCGGCCTCGTCGGGCTCGAGCTCGGAGAGCTCGGCCTCCACCTTGGCGCAGATGGGAATCGGCGTCACGCCGTCGATGGGGACAAGCTCCTCGCCCAGCTGATCCTCGTCCACGTTGGCAACGTAGAGGATCGGCTTCATCGTGAGGAGGAAGAGGCCCTTGGTCTCGGCGCGCTCCTCGTCGGTCATCTCCATCGTGGCGGCGCGGTTGCCCTCGTTCAGCCACGCCAGCAGGCGGGCGGCAACGCTGGCCTTGACCGCGAGCTCCTTGTCGCGCTTGGCCTCCTTCTCCAGACGCGGCAGCTGCTTCTCCAGGCTCTGGATGTCCGCGAGGATGAGCTCGGTCATGATGGTGTCCGCGTCACCGGCGGGATCAACGAACTCGCCCACGCGACCGACCTCGCGCATGACGTTGGGATCGGAGAAGTAGCGCACGACCTCGCAGATGGCGTCGGTCTCGCGAATGTTGGCCAGGAACTGGTTGCCCAGGCCCTCGCCCTCGTTGGCACCCTTGACCAGACCCGCGATGTCCACGAACTCCACCGTGGCCGGCACGATGCGCCCAGGGTGCACGATCTCGGCGAGCTTGCCGAGACGCTCGTCCGGCACGTCCACGATGCCCACGTTTGGGTCGATGGTGGCGAAGGGGTAGTTGGCCGCGAGGCCACCCTTCTTGGTGAGCGCGGTAAACAGAGTCGACTTGCCCACGTTGGGCAGGCCCACGATGCCAATGGAAAGCGACACGTCTTTCTCCTTACTTCAAAGGCGTCGACAAGAACAAGCTCTTGCGACACCTATCTCTTATCGTCAGCCTCGGCGTCATCCAGCTTCTCCAGCGCGTCGGCCACGCGGTTCAGCTGCTTCTTGCCCTTGTCCATGTACTCCGCCGCCCTGGCCTTGGCTTCCGCCTTCCTGCGCGCGACCTCCTCGGCGGCCTTGTCGGGCACCACGAGCTCGCGCACGTCCATGGGCTCCATGGAGAGGGCGTTCTCCTCGCAGACCACCGTGCAGGCGCCGCAGCTCGTGCAGTAGGCGCTCTGGACGCCCACCCTGCCGTCGCGACCGAGGTCGAGCGCATGCGTGGTGCAGGCCTTTGCGCAGTCCCCGCACATGGTGCAGAGCGCATGGTCGCACACGGGCACCTCGAGCCTCACCAGCTCCGCCAGCGACGCGTCATGTTGCAGCGCGCCCATCATGAGCTTGCGGCCCTGGGTGAGGATGCGCACGTGGTTGCCCTCGGACTTGGCCCCCACCGCGGCCTCGAGCTCCTTCTGGAGTCGATTCAGCCGCTGCGAGTGGTCGGAGAGCTTCTTCGCCACGGCCTTGGCACCCGCGAGGGCGGGCGCCCCGCGCGTGACCAGGCGCTCCACGGAGTGGACGGCGCCGCTCACAAACTGGCTGCGCTTGTAGGCGCGGGTGAGCTCATGGTTGAGCTCCGACTTCTCCACCTCGAGGCCCAGGGCGGCGTCCGCCCACTCCTCCGCCGTGCCGATGGCGTCGACGTAGGTCGCCTCGCCCGTGGTGGTGCGGCAGCGGTCGCAGATGCCCACGGGCAGGTAGACGCTGATGTTGTCGTAGTCCGCCAGGAGCGAGAACCACAGGTCGCGCGGGACCGCGCCGACGCAGGCGAGAACCACCTCGTTGCCCTTGGGCAGCCTCTTGAGCGCGCGGGTGCACGTCACGTAGCACTGCTCGTAGGAGGATGCCGCACGGGCTATCTGGTCATAGATCTGCCGCGGCATGTGGCGACGCGTGGAGAGCGCCTCCATCGGGCACACCGCGGCGCACAGGCCGCACTTGCGACAGTCCTCCGCGATGGAGACGGACTTGTTGTGGATGGTTATGGAGTGCGTGGGGCACACGTCGATGCAGCGCGAGCACACGTCCGAGCGGCCAGACGCCACGCGCAGGCAGCGCCCGGAGTTGGCGAAGGGCTTCTCCTTGTAGTCGGCCGGATTGAAGACCTGGCGCTCCTCTCCGTCCATGATCGAGCCGACCATCTGGTTTGGCACCTCTTTGAGAGAGCGCCAGTCGCTCTGCAGGTCTATGAGCTCGTCGAGAAAGTCTCTCTTCTCGGCCACGGGTAGTCCGTCCTCTCCTCTTGCGCACGTTCGCAACTCTTTATTGTACGCCTGCGCGTCCGTCCGACGCCGACGCAACCGAGCCCCAGGCCTTTCGCTGCGCTAGGCAAGCGGTGGCATGGGCTCCCAGGTCTTGTCGTGCAGGATCTTTCGCGCGTCGCGATGGCCCGCCCAGAGCCTCTTCATGCCCGAGCCCAGATGCTCCCGGTCAACCGCGAGCAGGCGTATCAGCTCCTTGGCAAAGGTGAGCAGCGTGCCCAGCGCAAAGCCCACCGGATTGTACTCCCCGTGGAGGCGGGCGTAGCGGGCCAGGTACCCACGGTTGCGCGTGATGTAGTAGCGCGTCATGTCAGAGGTTGAGTTGAGCTGACGCACGGACCCAACCGCCTGGTTGGCCACCTCGCGCCTGCGCGAGAGCACATATTCCGGAACGTAGTAGACGGACGTGACCTTGCTCGCCAGATAGCCATAGAGCGCATCATCAAAGTAGATGAAGAAGCGCGGGTCGGGCACGCCAATCTTCTCGACCACCCCCCGCGAGAAGAACCCGCCCTCGAAGCAGAGGGCGTTTGCCAACTTGAAGCGCTCTCCCGGGCGCCAGCTGTCGCGCGAGAGAGGGTTGTAGACGGAAAGTCGTGGCCAGAAGCGGTACTGCCAGAAAAAGTGCCCGCCGTCAAAGTCTCGCCGCAGGCCCATTACGGCCTGGGCCTCGTCGCTCCAGCGCGCCAGAACCTCAAGCCCCTGCGGCTCAACGGCAACGTCGTCATCCATGACCCAGAACCACTCGGCGCCCAGCCCATACGCGCGGCGTACTCCCTCGGAGAAGCCTCCGGACCCGCCGGTGTTGGTCTCCATGCCCACATAGAGCGTGCGAGAGATGCCCCCCTGGGCGTCCGGGTCGTCCGTCGTGAGGCCCCAGAGCTCGTCAAAGCGACGCGCGTAGTCCCCCACGATGCGGGAGGTCTCGGGGGAGTTCTCGTTGTCTATCACCACGATGCGCCACGGGGCAACGGTGAGCGAGAGCACGGACTCCAAGAGTCCGACGAGAAGACCCTGACGCTTGAACGTCACTATGACGATTGCGGCACGCCTCATCCCCACCTCCTGCTCTCACACAACCACTACGCCAATGCACGGTGCCATAGCAGAAGCCCCGCGGACGCCTTAGTATTATATGGTACGTAGCCACGAACCCCCGAGCCGAGGAAGGCCATGAGCGCCATAACACCATCTCCCACGCACGAGCTCGTCTCTGTGGTCATACCCATCTACAACGCCGAGAAGACCCTCGACGCATGTCTACGCAGCGTGGAGGAGCAGACCCACACCGAACTCGAGATTATCTGCGTGAACGACGGCTCGTCCGACTCCTCCATCCACATAGCCCGAGAGCACGCCGCCAGGGACTCGCGCATCGTGATCATCGAGAAGACCAACGAGGGCTACGGCGCCTCCTGCAACCGCGGCATCGCAATCGCGCGCGGGACATGGGTCGCCATCGTTGAGCCGGACGACCTTCTCGAGCCCACGTGCTACGCCGACCTTCTCGCCTGCGCAGACGAGCATGGGGGCGCAGCCGAGGTGGACGTTGTCAGGGCGCCCTACTGGCGCGTCATCGGCGAGGGAGACCGGCAAGAGCGTGTGAGCTGCCCGTACAAGGGACGCGTGCGGCCGCCCCGCCAACCCTTTGCGATTGGCGACGGAATAGAGTTGCTGCGCCACCACCCAGCCATCTGGTCTGGAGTCTACCGTCGCGGCTATCTTGCCGAGAAGGGCATTCGCTTTCCGGAGGTTCCTGGCGCGGGCTGGGCGGACAACCCATTCCTCGTGGAGACGCTCTGCCAGACCAGCCGCATCGCCTATACCGACCGCTGCGTCTACGTGTACTTTGAGCGCGACCTCAACGAGGCGGAGGCGCTCGCCAAGCGCTCGCCGCTCGTGCCGCTCGAGCGCTGGAACGAGATGATGGACGCGGTCGATCGCGCCGGCGTTACCGACGGGCGCGTGCTCTCGGCGCTCGCGCTACGTGGCGTGAACTACGCGCTGATCACACTCGAGGGGGCCGGTCCAAAGACGCCGGGGGTTCGCGAACTGGTTGAGAGATCGCTGCGCAGGCTCGATCCGAACATCGTCTTTCACGAGGCGGCAATCTCTACGGCGGGCAGGGAGCTCTACGCACGGATCAGCCGCGTCAGGGAGCCGCGTGGCGGCAAGGCGAGGCACCTCGCCTACCTTGCGCGAGAGGGGCTGTATCGCATACGTGCCAACGGCATGGGCTTTTCGATAAAGACGGCGCTGAGCAGACGCGGAAACAGGCTCGGGTAAGCGGGTCCGCCGCGACCCCACTGACGCGGGACAAGCACCGACAAGACGGATCGGCTAGACGAACGCGTCCGGCATCGCCCAGACGGCGTGGCCGCGCCTGAAGAGCGAGAGAAGCCGCGCCTGCGCGCAGACGAGCGTCACGTTGTGGCTCCTGATGGGCGCGAGCATCGAACGCGCGGCGTTGCTCTCCGGGTGCGCCACGGATGCCGCGAGCTGCGCCTGGGCAGTCCCGATGATGCGCCCGACGGTTCTTCTCTGCTCGGCGGACGAGATGCCGCTCGCGCCCCCGCACACGCCCTCCACGCAGGCGACGAGACGCTCGAGGTAGCGACTCTGGAGCATCTCCATGCTCGCGGCGTCTCCCTCGAGGCCCCAGTGCCGATACAGGGCGATCAGGGCGGCGTGCTCCCCCTCCATGAGTCGGTATCCCTCGGGGCGCGCAAAGCGGCGCTCGAACGGGGCGATGAGACGCTCAACCCGATAGCAAACCCCGTCCAGCACGCCCACGCGCTCCACGTCTCGCAGGTAGTCGATGACGAAGATGTGGTCGAAGGGGACGTTTGAGACAAAGCTCAGCCCCAGCTCGCGCACGCGCTCGAGACGGAAGAGCTTGGCGCTGGCGGGAAGGAGCTCGCCGGTGGCGAAGAGGCGCCACGCGGAGGCGCGAAAGTCGTGCTGCGTGGGAAACACGAGCGCCTCGGCAGAGAGCTCGAGCTCCGAGGTGCGGCCCGCCGAGCCCTCGAGGAGAAGCCCCATCCCGCCGATCGCAAGGTCGAGGGAGCGGGCCTCGGCAAGCCCGACGAGCTCGGCGAGCATCCCGGGACGTGCGCATCCGTCGGCGTCCGCGACGGCAAGGTAGCGTCCGGACGCCCGCTCCAGCGCGAGGTCGAGCGCCTCCTGACGGGTGCATGCGTCGGCGTGGACCACCTGGATCCTCAGGTCGCGCTCGGCAAGGGAGTCGAGCAGGCGAAGCGTGGCGTCCGTAGACCCGGCGTCCACGACGATGAGCTCGAACTCCCTGAGCGTCTGGTTCTGGATGCTCTCGATCGCGCGGCGCACGGAGCCGCCGGCGTCATGGGTTGCCATGAGCACCGAGACAAGAGGCGTTGTGGACGCACCGTGCGCCAACGTGATGTCCCCCTCCAGAGGTATCGCGCAATTGACACCTCTAGGGTATCAGCGGGAGCGAGCCTCGGAGGCCCCGCAGAAAAACGACAGAGTTGGCTTTGGAATCACGGCTCGATGCGAGAGTCCCTAGGCGAAGAGGCCGATCATCACGCCGAGTTCGCCCTCGTCGATGATCTGTCGGCCGGTGGCCGAGACGTTGCCCTCCTCGTCCGTCACGCTCTCCGCCTTGAGCGGCGCGTCGACGGCAGAGATGCTGCCCAGATCAACCTGCGACAGCTGCTCGGCAAACTCGAGAAGGCCCGCCGGGCTGAGATTGGTCCTGATTCTGGAGACGAGGTCCGCCGCGGAGTCGAGCAGCTCGCCAGCGTCGGAACCGGCCAACCGGGCGGCCTCCTCCAGCACGTCCCCCGTCGAGACGATGACGCCGCTCGAGAGGCGCAGCCCTGCGGCACGTCCGAGCGGGACCACACACGCGGCATGCCCCTGCTCCGAGAAGAGCTCCGAGAGCGTGGTGGGGTCTCCGTCAACGGTGAGCGCAAGGTCCACGGGCAGGCTGACGAGCGTCGCCGTGCCCTTGGTCGAGTTGATGGCCAGGATGTGCGCCCCCTCGAGCGTAGCTCCCGGGGAGTCGAGGCCACTCGCGGTGAGCAGGAGCGAGCAGAGCACCGTGTCCCCCGTGTTGGAGCGACCGGCGGGAGGAGAGGCGACGCCGTACTGGGAGAGGTCGCTGAGCGCGCCCGCAAGCTCGCCGTCCCCGAGGTGGCTCTCCAGATTGGCCCGGTTCCAGGCGAAGAACGTGACCGCTATCGCCGCGGCCACGGCAGCCACGGCAATCACGGCGCCCACGACGCTGCGAAGAGGGCTCGGCTCGGGCACGTCCGTGCGCTCGAACATCTCTCGCTTCCTCGCCATCGGAGCCCCCGCCCTTCTCGTCAAGACTCGCAGAGCCCGGCCCCACGGCCAGGCCGCCCTTTAGAACAGAATACCCAATGCGCCCACCGCAAGGCCCGCGACGACCGCGACGACATAGACGAACGCCGTGACGACGGCATTCTGCCCGGCCCCCGCGTTGGTGCGCCAGAGCACGAGCAGGCCCACGCCACCAGAGGCGAGCAGCCCCGCGAGCATGGGCCCCGCCGCAAGGACGCCGTCGAGATAGAGCTCGGTGATGGCGACGCTCGCCCCGCAGTTGGGGACGAGCCCCACCAGGGCGGCGACGAACGTTGCCCTGACGGGATGGTTGGCAAGAAGCGCACCGAGGGCGTCCTGGCCGATGTATTCGATGAGCAGGCCAAAGGCAAACGTCACCACGAGGATGAAGAAGGTCACCTGAACGGTGTGGATGAGCGCAGAGCGGACGATCGCCCAGCGGGCGTGGCCGCCGGCATGATCGTGACCGTGGGCATGGACGTGGCCGTCCGCGTTGCCGACGTGATTGCGTTCGTCCGCGGAGTCGTGAACGAGAGCCTCATGCTCGTCGCAGTGGCAGTGCTCGCGCTCGCAGAGCTCGTGAATATGGAGGTGGCCGTCTCCCGCGCGATGGCGCGCCCGAAGCACGGCATCGACGACGAGGCCCACCACGGCGCCAACGGCCACCTTGACGCCCATGATGGCAAGAAGGCGACCCAGGGGCTCCTGATGCGCGAGAAACACCGGGACCATCTCGTCCGAAGTGGAGAGCACCACGGCGACGAGCGTTCCCACCGTGACGACGCGCCCGGCGTAGAGCGTTGCCGCCATGGCCGAGAAGCCACACTGCGGAACCGCACCCAGAAGGGCGCCCACGACGGGACCGGCCTTGCCCGAGCGCTCGACGGCCGAGCGCACCCGGTCGCTCGCCACGTGCTCGATGGCCTCCATCGCAAGGTAGGTGAGAAAGAGCAGCGGCACCAGCTCGAGCGTGTCGAGGATGCTGTGCTCCAGGACATGAAGAACGAAATCCAAGATCAGGCCTCCAAGGCTGCGTCCACCGGGAGACTCACTCCCAGGGCGAGAGAGTTAGCTCAGGGTATTCTACCCCGACGAAGGTGAGTCCTTTCGCGGGCGCGCAGGGGCCGGCGGCGGCTCGGTCCCGCGCGGCGAGGGCCTTGGCAAGCCAGTCCGTGGGGCGATGACCTCGACCCACCTCCACGAGCGAGCCTGCGATCGTGCGCACCATGTTGTGCAGGAAGGCGTTTCCCGTGACGTCTATGGCCACGAGCTCCTCCCCCGCCTCCGTCACGCGGCTCACGTCGAGCCGTCCCACGTAGCGACAGGTTGGCTTGCCCTCGGCGGAGCTTGCCTTGCAGAAGCTCTTGAAGTCGTGCTCGCCGATGAGCGGACGGGCCGCCTCGGCCATGGCGTCCACGTCCAGGCTGCCGCGATACCACCAGCTGTGGTCCCACGCGAGCACGGGACGCGCCTGAGAGGCGGCGATCCGATAGCGGTAGCTGCGGCTGAGCGCGTCAAAGCGCGCCGAGAAACCCGCGGGGGCACAGAAGAGCGCCTGCACGGAGAGGTCGTCGGGCGTGAGGGCACAGAGGCTGCGCATGAGCCTGCTGCCGGAAAGGGCGAGCTCGTCGTCGGTCACGGGCAGGCTCACGTACTGGGCGATCGCATGGACGCCGGCATCCGTGCGCCCGGCGCACGTGAGCTCGCACGGACGGCGCAGCGTGGTCTCGAGCGCGCGACGCAGCTCGCCCGCCACGGTCCGTACGCTCGGCTGCTCCGCAAAGCCCGCGAAGCCCGCGCCGCGATAGCCGAGCCGTATGACGAGCGTTCCGCCCTCGGACATGAAGGCCCCCTTTCGACGACCCCTAGGGTATCACGTGACAAAGGGGTCGTAGCCAACTGTCACATGTGACAAAGGGGTCGTAGGCAACTGTCACAACATTACAGCAGCATCGCCGTGAGGGCCCACAGCACCCCGCCTAGGAGCGCGAGCCAGTCCCGGGGGGCGAGCGGGCCCATGAGCGAGGTCTGGTCACCGGTGTAGCAGCGATCGACCATGGCGAGGGAGAGCTCGTCCGCGCGACGGAAGAGTCCCGCCACGAGCGGAACCAGAACCTGGGCCCAGGACCTCAGGCGCGCCGCGAGACCGCCCTCGTCGAGCCGTGCGCCGCGAGCTCGCTGGGCGCAGCGGATGCGCTCGACCTCCTCCACGGTGAGCGGGATGAAGCGCAGGGCGATGGAGGAGGACATGGCGATGCCTCCCACGGGTACGCCGAGTCGCCTGAGCGGGGCCAGGAGCGCCGCGATGGCGTCGGCGAGAGCGGGCGGGGCGGTTGTGGCCGAGAGGGACAGGGCAAAGCCGACCACGAGGGCTATCCTGCAGACAACCACGACTCCCCTCGTCAGGCCCTCGGGCGAGAAGCCAGGCTGTCCCACGAGCACGATGGCATTCGAGAGCACGGACACGAGCAGTATCACCGCTGCCGGGCGAAGGCCCAGAAGAACCGTGGCGGGAGAGGTCCCGCTGACAGCGAGAGCCACCATCAGACCCGCGGCCACGACGACGAGCCCCCAGGGCGCACTCGCCACAAACGAGGCAAGCGTGGCCGCGAAGAGCAGGACGAGCTTTGTCCGGGCATCCAGACGGTGCGCAGGGGTGGTTCCCGGAACGTAGGCACCCGGAATCGCAACGCTACGCATGGCGCACCTCCGCGGGGCTTACGATGAGGGGCGGCTCCAGGCCGGCGTCGCGATAGAGATCGGGCCGGACGGCCGCCTCGCGGGCGCGCACGAGCGCGGTGACGCGGCCGCCCCGGAGAAAGGCGACACTGTCCGCAAGGGGCAGCCACTCCTCGGGGTCGTGGGTGATCACCAGCACGCTTGCGCCCTCGTGAACCAGGCCCCGCACGAGCGTGCGCAGCTGGAGACGGGAGGGGGCGTCGAGCCCCGCCGTCGGCTCATCGAGCACGTATGCCGCCGGACTTCCGGAAACAACGCCCGCCAGAGCAACGCGACGCATCTGCCCACCCGAGAGCGCAAGGGGCGAACGCTCGAAGAGGCCCTCGTCCACGCCGAGCATTCGGGCCGCCTCGCGGGCGGACGCGAGGGCAGCATCGTCGGGGAGGCCAGCCGCCCGCGGACCGAACGCGATGTCCTCGAGGACCGTGTCGCAGAAGAGCTGGTCCTCGCTGCGCTGAAAGGCCAGGCCGACGCTACCGGCACGGACCGCCGAGCCGTCGAGAAGGGCCGCTCCCGCATCAGGGCGCAGGACGCCTGCCATGACCTTGGCGAGCGTGGTCTTGCCCGAACCAGAGGCACCCACGAGCAGGGTGAGGCCGCGGGAGGCGAGGGAGACGTCGTCGAGGGCGACGAGCTCGTCGTACGCCAGGGTCACGCAGCGCGCCTCAAGGGAGTGCGCGCTGGCGTCGGCAGCCCCCTGGCTGGTGGGAACGGGACCCGGGCGCCCAAACAGCCGCTCGGCAAGCCCAGTCGGGAGCTCCTCGCCCTCCCAGACGAGCCGCCCCTCATCCATGACCAGGATGCGAGACGCCCCGGAGAGAGCCTCGGCCGAGTGCGCGATCTCGATCACTCCCACGCCCCGAGCGACGAGACTCTCGACGACCCCGGCAACGCGACGGCGCATGCCCCGGTCGAGCATCGAGGACGCCTCGTCGAGAACGACATATCGGGGATGCATGGCGAGCACGCCGGCAAGGGAGACGAGCTGCTGCTGTCCCCCCGAGAGCTCCGAGGTCATGCGCTCGCGCAAGCCCTCGATGCCACAGGCGGCAAGGGCCTCGTCCACGCGCCCGAGCACCTCTTCACGGGAAAGACCCAAGTTGCGCGGGCCAAAGGCAACCTCGTCAGAGACGACAGCACTCACGATCTGGTTGCGGGGATCCTGTCTCACGTATCCCACGAGACGCGCGAGGTCATGCGACTCCCCATCGACGGAAAGCGACCCCTCCGAGGGTCGCAGGGAGCCGTTGAGGAGCCTCCCCAGCGTCGACTTTCCCGACCCGTTGAGGCCGAGCAGCACCACGCGCTCCCCCGGGGCGAGCGAGAGCGAGACGCGGTCGACGACCAAACGGCTCCCGTCGTAGGAATAGCTCGCATTGCGAAGCTCTATCACGTCTCGCACCTCCCCGCCAGACGAAAGAGGCCCCGGCAGAGCCGGGGCCCAAAAGAACTAGACAGGCGAAAAGAGATGCCTACTCGGCGCTCTCCTCGGTGGTCTCCTCGACGACCTCGGCCTCGGCCACGGGCTCCTCAGCCTTGGTCTCCTCGACCTTGGTGACGGCAGCCTTGGGGGCGGCCTTCTTGGTAGCCTTCTTCGCCTTGGCCTTCACGGGCTCGGTGACGAGCTCCATGATCACGATCTCGGCACCGTCGCCCTTGCGGGGGCCGAGCTTCATGATGCGAGTGTAGCCGCCGTTGCGGTCGGCCCACATGCCCTGAGCGGCCTTCTCAAAGACCTCACGGACGATGTCCTTGTCGCCCACGGTGGCGATGGCCAGACGACGGCTGGCGATGTCGCCCTTCTTGGCCCAGGTGATGACGTGGTCAACCTCGGCACGGATGGCCTTGGCGCGAACGTCGATCGTCTTGATGCGGTCGTTCTCGAACAGGGCGCGAACCAGGCTCCTCTTGATAGCCTTGGTGTGGCTGGCGTCGGTGCCGAGCTTCATGCCCTTCTTCTTGTTGTGTCGCATTTCTCGATACTCCTAAATCCGGCGCGCCTAGGCCTTGAGAGACAGGCCCATGGTCTCGAGCTTGTCCTTGACTTCCTCGATGGACTTGACGCCAAAGTTTCTGATGTTGAGAAGGTCGTTCTCGGAGAACTCAACGAGCTGACGCACGGAGTGGATGCCGGCGCGCTTGAGGCAGTTGTAGGAACGGACGGAGAGGTCCAGATCCTCGATCTGCTTGTCGAGCTCGACGTTGTCCTCCACGGCACCAGTCGCGAAGATCGACGTGTCCTCGACGGGCTCGTCCTCCTCAGCCAGGCTCATGAAGGCGTTCATGTGCTGGTTGATGATGTTGGCGGCCTCGACGACGGCATCGAGCGGCGTGATGGAGCCGTTGGTCTCGACCTCGAGGACGAGACGGTCGTAGTCGGTGTGACGGCCGACGCGGCAGGCCTCGACGACCTTGGCGCAGCGACGGACCGGCGAATAGAGCGAGTCAACGTGAATGATCCCGATGGGGTCGTTCTCGCGCTCGTTGTCCTCGCCGGAGACATAGCCGCGGCCCACGCCGATGCGCATGCGCATGGTGAGGTGGGAGCCGGCACCGAGCGTGCAGATGACGTGCTCGGGGTTGATGAGCTCAAACTCCGCGGGGATGTCGAAGTCGCCGCCGGTCACGGTGGCGGGACCGTCGATGGAGATGGAGGCCTCGGCCTCGTCGCCGGTGCCCATGGAGCGGAAAACCAGACCCTTGACGTTCAGCACGATGTCGGTGACGTCCTCGTAGACGCCCTCGACGGTGGTGAACTCGTGCTGGATGCCATCGATCTGGATGGCCTCCACGGCGGCGCCGGAGAGCGACGACAGCAGCACGCGACGCAGGGAGTTGCCAAGCGTGTCACCATAGCCGCGCTCGAGCGGCTCGGCGCTCACGCGGGCAAGGTTCTCGTTGATCTCCTCGACCGACACCTGGGGTCGGATGAATTCGGACATTGCTACCTCCAAATCGGGTCGGGCTTACTTGGAGTAGAGCTCGACGATCAGCTGCGCGTCAATGTCGAGGTCGATCTGATCGCGCGTGGGGAGCTGGAGGACGGTGCCCTTGAGCTTCTCGATGTCAACCTCGAGCCAGGCGGGAACGGCCATGTGCTCGGAGGAGATGAGAGCCTCCTTGATGGGGAGAAGGTCGCGGGCCTTCTCGGCGACGGCAACGACGTCGCCGGCCTTCACCTGGTAGGAGGGGATGTCGACGCGCTTGCCGTTCACGGTGATGTGGCCGTGACGGACGGTCTGACGGGCCTCCTTGCGGGTGCGGGCAAAGCCGAGGCGGAAGACGACGTTGTCAAGACGGCACTCGAGCAGGCTCATCAGGTTGTCACCGGTGATGCCCTCGCGCTTCATGGCGAGGACGTAGTAGTGACGGAACTGCTTCTCGAGAACGCCGTAGATGAACTTGGCCTTCTGCTTCTCGCGGAGCTGCATGCCGTACTCGCTCTCCTGGCGACGACGGCGACGGGGCTCGCGGTGGGAGGTCTTGTTGATGCCCATCACAACGGGGTCGATGCCGAGCTGACGGCACCTCTTGAGGACGGGAGTCCTATCGATAGCCATTGATATTCCTCCTAGCTACACGCGGCGACGCTTGCTCAGACGGCAACCGTTGTGCGCGATGGGGGTCTTGTCCTGGATGCCCGAAACCTCGAGGCCGGCGGCCTGGAGGGAACGGATGGCGGTCTCACGGCCGGAGCCGGGGCCCTTGACGAACACGGCGACCTTGTGCAGGCCGTGCTCCATGGCCGCCTTGGCAGCAGCCTCAGCGGCGAGCTGGGCGGCGAACGGCGTGGACTTACGGGAGCCCTTGAAGCCGACGGTGCCGCCGGACTGCCAGGAGATCACGTTGCCCTGGGGGTCGGTGATCGAGACGATCGTGTTGTTGAACGTGCTCTTGATGTGGGCCTGGCCCACGGCGATGTTCTTGCGCTCGGAGCGGCGCACGCGGGTGGTGCGCTGGTTCTTCTTCTGCGGCATTGTCTACTCCCTAGCCCCTCTTCTTGGCACCGATCTGACGCTTCTTGCCCTTGCGGGTGCGAGCGTTGGTGTGGGTGCGCTGACCGTGGACAGGAAGGCCCTTGCGGTGACGGAGGCCGCGGTAGCAGCCGATCTCCATCAGGCGGGCGGTGTTCTGACGCACCTCGCGGCGAAGGTCGCCCTCGGTGGTGTAGTTCGCGTCGATGTAGTCACGAATCTTCGTGACGTCGTCCTCGGAGAGGTCCTTGACGCGGGTGCTGGGGTCAACACCGGTCTCCGCGCAGATCTTGGTGGCGCGGGTCTGGCCGATGCCGTAGATGTAGGTGAGTCCGACCTCGACGCGCTTCTCGCGCGGCAGGTCGACGCCGTTAATACGGGCCAACTTGGAGCTCCTTCCTTAGCCCTGACGCTGCTTGTGGCGCGGGTTCTCGCAGATGACGTAAACCTTGCCGTGGCGACGGATGATCTTGCACTTGTCGCACATCTTCTTGACCGAAGGACGTACCTTCATGCGTCTTCCTTCCGGTAGTGCTGCTTGCGTTGCTATCTACTCGCCCAGCCGCTGGCGTGAATATCCCAGGCTGCGGAGCGAGCGCCTCCCCTACTTGTAGCGGTAGGTGATGCGCCCCCTCGTGAGGTCGTAGGGAGAGATCTCCACCACGACGCGGTCGCCCGGCAGGATGCGGATGTAGTTCATCCTGATCTTGCCGGAAATGGTGCAGAGAATGGTCTTTCCGTTCTCGAGCTCAACGTTGAACATTGCGTTGGGCAGGGGCTCGACGACCTTGCCCTCCAGCTCGATTGCGTCTTGCTTGCTCAAAATCGCACCCTCTCCACTTCGACAGCGACCAAATATCATACACAAAACACACGTAAACCATGCGGCGCAATGTGCGCTGCATGATTCATTCACATGATGGCTGCGCGACCGCTCAGGCCGCGCCGCCCTGCATGGAGCACCAGGGCCCCTCTTCGTCCTGCGTGAGAATCACCGGGCCGTCATCGGTGATGGCGACGGTGTTCTCGTAGTGCGCGGCAGGAAGCCCGTCGTCGGTGACGACGGTCCAGCCGTTGGAAAGCGTGTGGCACGAATAGGTGCCAAGCGTGATCATCGGCTCGATGGCGATGACCATGCCGGACTGGAGCTTGACTCCGCGCCCGCGCTTTCCGTAGTTCCTGACCTCCGGGTCCTCGTGCATGACGCGACCGACGCCGTGACCCACGTAGTCGCGGACGACGCCGTAGCCGTTGCTCTCCGCAAGCTCCTGAACGGCAGCGCCAACGTCGCCGAGGTGGTTGCCGGGCACGGCCTGCTCGATCGCCGCCTTGAGGCAGTCACGCGTGCACTCGCACAGCGCACGCCAGCTATCGGACGGGGTTCCCACATAGAAGGTCCAGGCGTTGTCGCCGACCCAGCCCTGATACGTGGCGCCGGTGTCGATGGAAATGATGTCCCCCTCCTGGAGAATCACGGAGGGAGACGGGATGCCGTGAACGATCTGCTCGTTCACGGAGGAACAGATGCTTCCCGGGAAGCCGCCATAGCCCTTGAAGGTGGGCGTGGCACCGTGGAGCCTGATGAAGCCCTCGACCACCTGGTCGATCTCCATCGTCGTCGCGCCGGGGCGCACGAGGGCCCCGGCACGACGAAGGGCCGCCTTGGACAGCGCCCCGGCGGCCTTCATCTGCTCGATCTGTTCTGGAGACTTGATCTTGATCATAGACCGAGGAGAACCTTGACGTCGGCATAGACCTCGTCGACCGGACGGTCTCCGTCAACCTCCTTGAGAATGGAGTGGCCGCGGTAGTACTCGACGAGCGGCGCGGTCTGGGACTGATAGACGTCGAGGCGGTGCTGGATCGTCTCAGGCTTGTCGTCGTCACGCTGGTACATCTCACCACCGCAGCGCGGGCAGGTGTCAACGCCTGCGGGCGCGGTGTAGCCGCAGCCGCGGCAGGTGCGACGGGAGCTCAGGCGCTCGACGATGACCGCGGGCTCAACGGAGACGAGCAGGGCGGCATCGAGCGTGCGGCCCATGGCGGAGAGCTCGGAGTCGAGCGTCACGGCCTGGGCGGTGTTGCGCGGGAAGCCGTCGAGGATGAAGCCCTTCTGGGCATCGTCGGCCTCGAGACGCTCCTTGACGAGGTCGATGACCAGGTCGTCGGGAACGAGCTTGCCCTCGTCCATGTAGCCCTTGGCCTTCTTGCCAAGCTTGGAGCCCTCCTTGATGGCAGCGCGCAGCAGGTCGCCGGTGGAGATGTGGGCCAGGCCGTACTCTTCGACAAGCTTCTGAGCCTGGGTTCCCTTACCTGCGCCGGGGGCGCCGAGAAGAACGATGTTCATGATGCGGACCGCCTTTCCTAGCTGCTTACCTTACCTAAACCACGCGGACTACTTGAAGAAGCCGTCGTAGTTGTGCATCTTGAGCTGGCTCTCGATGGACGAGAGCGTGTCCATGGCAACACCAACCATGATCAGCACCGAGGTGCCGCCAAAGGCCTGGATGAGCGGGTTGCCCGTGAACCAGAAGATGATCGTGGGCACGACCGCCAGAACGGCCATGAACAGGGCGCCCGGGAGCGTCACGTGATCGATGGCGCTCTTGATGTAGGTCGCCGTTGCGGCACCCGGACGAACACCGGGGATAAAGCCGCCCTGCTTGCGCAGCTGCTCCGCGGTCTCGGTGGGGTTGAAGACCATCGAGGAGTAGAAGTACGCGAAGGCCACGATCAGCACGACGGAGAGCACCCAGTTGATCCAGCCGGCGGAGAGGGCGTTGGCAAAAGCCTGGACCCACTCGACCGTGGGGAAGAACACCGCGAGCTGCGCCGGGAGATACAGGATCGCCGAGGCAAAGATGATCGGCACGACGCCGGCGGTGTTGACCTTGATCGGAAGGTAGGTGGTCTGACCACCCATCATCCTACGACCCACCACGCGCTTGGCGTACTGGATGGGGATGCGGCGCTGACCGCGCTCGACGAACACGATGAGCGGGATGATCACCAGGATGACCACGAACGTGACGGCGGTCAGGATGATGCTGCCCGTGTCGCCGATCGAGGAGATCAGCGAGGAGGGCAGGCCGGACATGATGTTCGCGAAGATGATGAGCGACATGCCGTTGCCCACGCCGCGCTGCGTGATGATCTCGCCGAGCCACATGATGACCATGGCGCCAACGACCATCGTGAAGACGATCATGATGTCGAGAAGAACCTCGGGGGCGCCCGTGTTGGCGAGGCTCACGCCGTAGCTCCTGAACATGAACAGATAGCCGACGGCGTTGAGCAGCGCGAGCACGATGGTGAGGTAGCGCGTGTACTGCGTGATCTTGCGCTGGCCGGCCTCACCCTCCTTGGCGAGCTCGCCAAGGGAGGGGATGACCGCCTGCAGGAGCTGCAGGATGATCTGGGCCGTGATGTAGGGCATGATGCCCAGGCTGAACACGGACATGCGCGAGAGAGCGCCGCCCGAGAACAGGTTGAGCACCGCCATGGCGCCGCTGTCGGCCATGCCGCTCTGGTAGGCACCGAGCAGGTCCTGGAACGGGGCGCCCGGAACGGGCAGATAGGCACCGAAGCGGTACAGGAGAAGGATTGCCGCAGTGAGCAGCAGCTTCTTCCTGAGCTCCGGAACGCGGAACGCGTTGGCGATTCCCTTTAGCACGCCTGCTCGACCTTTCCTCCGGCCGCCTCGATCTTAGCCTTGGCAGAGGCGGAGACCTTGTCCACCTTGACAGTGAGCTTCTTGGTGAGCTCGCCGTCGCCGAGGACCTTCACAGGAACATAGTTGTGCTTAATGACGCCCTTTGCAACCAGGGTATCGGCGTCGACGGTCTCTCCGTCGGTGAACAGCGCGTCGAGACGGGCAACGTTCACCGGAGCGTACTCAACGCGGTTGTGGTTGATGAAGCCGGGGAGCTTGGGGAGGCGCATCGCGAGCGGCTGCTGGCCACCCTCGAAGCCCTTGCCCTTGCCGCCACCGGAGCGGGAGAGCTGACCCTTGGTGCCGCGGCCGGCGGTGGTGCCATGGCCGGACGAGTTGCCGCGGCCGATGCGCTTGCGGTTCTTACGCGAGCCCTCAGCGGGACGCAGATCGTTGAGCTGCATGAGTGACTCCTAGTTCTCTTCAACGACCACAAGGTGCTTGACCTTGAAGATCATTCCACGGATGCTCGGGTTGTCCGGCTGCTCGACGACGTCGCCGATCTTGCGGAGGCCGAGGGCACGGCAGGTGGCCGTCTGGTCCTTCTTGACGGAGGCGACGGCGCTCTTGACGAGCTTGATCTTGAGGGACTGAGCCATCGTTAGTTCTCCTTCCCGGCGAACATCTCGCTGACCGTGATGCCGCGACGCTCAGCGGTCTGAGCGGGGCTGGAGAGCTCCTTGAGGCCCTCGGCGGCAGCCTTGATGATGTTCATGGCGTTGTTGGTGCCGAGGGACTTGGAGAGCACGTTGGTGATGCCAGCGAGCTCGAAGAGCGGGCGGACGGGGCCGCCGGCGATGACGCCGGTACCCTCGATGGCCGGCTTGATCAGCACGTGGCCGGCGCCATAGTGGCCCTCGACGGCGTGCGGGATGGTCCCGTGCTCGGTGACGGGCACGTGGAACATGTTCTTCTTGGCGTCCTCGACGCCCTTGGAAATGGCCAGGGGCACCTCGGCGGACTTGCCCATGCCGAGGCCAACGTTGCCCTTGCCGTCACCCACGACCACGAGGGCGACGAGGGACATGCGACGGCCGCCCTTGACGGTCTTGGAGACACGGTGGATGAAGACGACGCGCTCCTGAAGATCCGTGTCCTGCTGGCGCTTGCGATCTCGTGCCATTGAATCCTCCTAGAACTTCAGGCCCGCGTTGCGGGCACCGTCTGCCAGAGCCTTGACACGGCCGTGATAGATGCGGCCACCGCGGTCAAAGGTGACCGTGGTGACGCCCTTCTCGACGGCGCGCTTGCCCACGAGCTCGCCAACGAACTCAGCGGCCTCCTTGTTGGAGCCGATCTTGCCCGTGGCGCGGAACTCGGGGTCGAGGGTCGAGGCAGAGCAGATGGTCTTGCCGTCGGCGTCATCGATGAGCTGAGCGTAGATGTGAGCGTTGGTGCGGTGCACGCTGAGGCGCGGACGCTCAGCGGTGCCGAAGATCTTGGCGCGGGTGCGGCGCTCGCGGCGCTTGAGACCGGCCTTCTTCGCCTGCTGCTTGTTCATTCCTTCTCCTTAGACGTGCCATCACCTGACGGGGTGATGGTCTTTTATGACCCTCGAGGCTACTTGGCGGCCTTGCCGAGCTTCCTGCGGATGTGCTCGCCCACGTAGTGGATGCCCTTGCCCTTGTACGGCTCGGGCGGGCGCTTCATACGGATCTCAGCGGCGACCTGGCCGACCTGCTCCTTGGAGATGCCCTTGACGTTGATGTGGGTGTTGTCGGGCACCTCGAACGTGATGTTCTCGGGGCAGACGTAGATCACGGGGTGAGAGTAGCCGAGGGAAAGGTCGAGGTCCTTGCCCTTGAGCGTGGCACGGTAGCCAACACCGGTGAGCTCGAGCTTCTTCTCAAAGCCCTCAGAGACGCCCACGACCATGTTGTGCAGAAGGGTGCGGGTGAGGCCCTGCTGGGCGTTGGAGGCGGTGGACTCGTCCACGCGGACGACGAGGAGCTCCTCGCCCTCCTCCTTGATCTCAACGAGGTCGGAGAAGGTGCGGGTGAGCTCGCCCTTCCCGCCCTTGACGGTGACGGTGCTTCCGTTGACTGTCACAGTGACTCCGGCCGGAACCTGGACAGGCTGCTTACCAATACGAGACACGGCTGTCTCCTTTCATTCCTGCCGAGAGTTACCAGACGTAGGCGATAATCTCGCCGCCGATGCCGAGCTTGCGAGCATCGCGGTCGCACATCATGCCCTTGGAGGTGGAGATGACGGCGGTGCCGAGACCACCGAGCACGCGCGGAAGCTTGTCCGCGGTGGAGTAGATGCGCAGGCCAGGCTTGGAGATGCGACGGATGCCGCGGATGACCTTGGCGTGGCGAGCGCCGTACTTGAGGGTGATGTGGAGGGTCTTCTGCGGGGTGGTGTCCTCAACCTCGTAACCCGCGATGTAGCCCTCCTCGCAGATGACGCGGGCAACCTCAACGAGCACCTTGGTCGAGGGCATGGACACCTCGGCCTTGTTGGCTGCGTTCGCGTTGCGGATACGCGTCAGCATGTCGGAAATGGGATCGGTAATCTTCATTGATACTTCTCCTTCGTCAATGATGAACCTGAGTGCCCGGTTCGCACGCACCCGTGGCACGCGCGCCTGGGCGTCAGAGCCCTTTGCGTCCTACCAGCTGGCCTTGCGGACGCCAGGAAGCTCGCCCGTGCTCGCAAGCTCGCGGAAGCACACGCGGCAGAGCCCGAACTTGCGATAGACGGAGTGGGGACGCCCACAGCGCTGGCAACGGTTCTGCTTGCGGGTCGAGTACTTCGGCTCGCGCGACGCCTTGACGATCATCGATGTCTTAGCCACAAATCCTCCTTCAGAGAAACTCTCGGCCGGGCGCCGGGGCGCCCGGTCCTTATCTGCTATACGACCTACTCAGCCTTGAACGGGAAGTGGAAGGCCTTGAGAAGCGCCTTGCCCTCCTCGTCGGTCTGAGCGGTGGTCACGATGGTGATGTCCATGCCGCGGGTGTGATCGATCTTGTCGAAGTCGATCTCCGGGAAGATGAGCTGCTCGGTGACGCCCATGGAGAAGTTGCCACGGCCGTCGAAGCTCTTCGGGGAGATGCCGCGGAAGTCGCGGATGCGCGGGATGGCGATGGAGATGAGACGATCGAAGAACTCCCACATGCGGTCGCCGCGGAGGGTGACCTTGGCGCCGATCGGCATGCCGGCGCGGAGCTTGAAGGTAGCGATGGACTTGCGGGCGTGGGTGATCAGCGGCTGCTGGCCGGTGATGGCGCGCAGGTCGGCAACGGCGCCGTCGATGGCCTTGGCATCCGTGGCGGCCTCGCCGACGCCCATGTTGACCACGATCTTCTCGATCTTGGGGATCTGGTTGACGTTCTTGTAGCCAAACTGCTTCTGGAGCTCGTCACGCACGGTGGCGAAATACTGCTCCTTGAGACGCGGGACGTACTTGTCTGCCATGTTCACTCCTTAGATCCTGGGGTTCTCAGCACGGGGTTTCCAACCTCGTGCCTCCCTGCCTTGGCGGGGCCGGGAGCCTTGTCATGCGGCCGAGGCAGAATCCTCCCTACCTACAGACGCAAGGAAACATATTACGCCCTTTCTCCACAAAATGAAACCGGGATCTTTACGGCACCGTTCCTGCACATTCGCACGATTCTCGCTCGGGAAATGCGGGCTCGTCTCAGGGCCGAGGGGCTTCTCGCTTGACGAAAGCGGGCTCGTCTCAGGGTCGGGGTGCTTCTCGCTTGACGAAAGCGGGCTCGTCTCAGGGTCGGGGTGCTTCTCGCTTGACGAAAGCGGGCTCGTCTCAGGCAAATCACGGCAAAATCCTGAGACAAGCCCGATATTGTCAAGCGCATCGCACCAAAAGCTGAGACGAGCCCGATATTGTCAAGCATGCGGCGCCAAAAGCTGAGACGAGCCCCATATGGTCAAGCGCGCGGCACCCTACCCCAACGCGTCAACGATGCCAACGAGAAGATCGTCGTACTCCTCAAACGCCGGGAGATCGGGGTTGTCCGCCTGAATCTGCGGGGTGCTGCGGAAGAGGAAGCCCGCCTTGCTCGCCCGGATCATCGCGAGGTCGTTGAAGGAGTCGCCGGCGGCGATGGTGTCAAAGCCGCAGCTCTGAAGCGCGCGCACGGTCGTGAGCTTGGAGTTCTCGCAGCGCATGCGGTGGGCGATGATCTCCCCTTCGGGGGAGACCTCAAGCGAGTTGCAGAGCAGCGTGGGCCAGCCGAGCTTGGCCATGAGCGGCTTGGCAAACTCCTCGAACGTGTCGGAGAGAATCACCACCTGCGTGCGCTGACGCAGGGCGTCGAGAAACTCGTGCGCCCCCGGCAGGGGGTCGATGCGGGAGATGACGTCCTGTATCTGCGGGAGGCCGAGCCCGTGCTCGCGCAGCACCTCGATGCGGAAGGCCATGAGCCTGTCGTAGTCGGGCTCGTCGCGCGTGGTGCGCGAGAGCTCGGGGATGCCGGACTCCTCGGAGAACGCGATCCAGATCTCCGGCACGAGCACGCCCTCAAGGTCGAGACAAACGATGTTCATGGCGAGTCCCCTCTCAGCGCAACCGTTCTTCTCGCCATCATACACGGCGAGGGTTTCTGCTGCGCAACACTCGCCCCAACAACCCGGCCAGCGTATGCCTGCGCGAAATGTTGACCTATGGCACAGGGCGAGAAGGGCCAACTGGGCGTTCTTCTCGCCCTGTGCGCAAAATCGCGACCTATGGCACACAATTCCTGCCATAGGTCGCGATTTCGATCAACGCATTATTGGCGGCTTCCCTCCACCACACCCTGCAACGCACCGAGCGCGTCACCACCGCAACCAAACCCCTCGGCGGGGCATGTTGTGACCAGAACGCGGGGAGCCCCCGGAATTCCTAAGCAAGAGCTTTTGAGCGCAAAGCGCGAACACTCTTGCGTGGAATTCCGGGGGCTCCCCCTTAAGCGTTAAGGACCTACGGCCTTAGAGCTTGATCTCGATGTCCACGCCGGCCGGGAGGTCAAGACGCATGAGCGAGTCAACCGTGGCGGCAGCCGGGTCGAGGATGTCGATGAGGCGCTTGTGGGTGCGCATCTCAAACTGCTCGCGGGAGTCCTTGTCCTTGTGCGGCGAGCGGATGACCGTGTAGAGGTTGCGCTCGGTGGGCAGGGGGATGGGACCGGACACGCGGGCGCCCGTCTTCTGGGCGGTGTCGACGATGAGCTTCGCGGACTGATCAACGACCTCGTGGTCGTAGCCCTTGAGGCGAATCCTGATCTTCTGGCTTGACACTTTGTACCTCCAAATGAGCTAGGGCTCGTGGTCGTTGACTTAGGAAGCGTTTCCGCCGTTCTTGGCGACGATCTCGTCGCGAATGTTCTTCGGGACGGGCTCGTAGGAGTCGAACTGCATGGTGTAGCTCGCACGGCCCTGGGTTTGGGAGCGGAGGTCGGTGGCGTAGCCGAACATCTCGCCCAGCGGCACCTTGGCGCGGATCACCTTGGTGTCGCGACGGTCCTCCATGCCCTCGATCTTGCCGCGGCGGGAGGAGAGGTTGCCCATGACGTCGCCCATGTACTGCTCGGGAGTCTCGACCTCGACCTCCTCGATCGGCTCGAGAAGAACCGGGTCGGACTTCTTGAGGGCGTCCTTGATGGCCATGGAGCCGGCGATCTTGAAGGCGGCCTCGGAGGAGTCGACCTCGTGGTAGGAGCCGTCGATGAGCTTGACCTTGATGTCGACGACCGGGTAGCCGGCGATGACGCCGCTCTCGAGCGCCTCCTGGATGCCCTTGTCGATGGAGGGGATGTACTCCTTCGGGATCACGCCACCGACGATGGCGTTCTCGAACTCGTAGCCCTTGCCCTCCTCGTTGGGCTCCATGTCGATGACGGCGTGGCCGTACTGGCCGCGGCCGCCGGACTGGCGGACGAACTTGCCCTCGGCGTGCATGACGGCCTTGCCGGCGGTCTCGCGGTAGGCGACCTGCGGCTTGCCGACGTTGCAGTCGACCTTGAACTCGCGACGCAGACGGTCGACGATGATCTCGAGGTGAAGCTCGCCCATGCCGGAGATGATGGTCTGGCCGGTCTCGTGGTCGGTGTGGACCTGGAACGTCGGGTCCTCCTCGGCGAGCTTGGCCAGGCCCACGGACATCTTGTCCTGCTCGGCCTTGGTCTTGGGCTCAACGGCAACGGAGATGACCGGCGTGGCGAACTCGATGGACTCGAGGATGATCGGGTGCTTCTCGTCGCAGAGGGTCTCGCCGGTGGTGGTGTTCTTGAGGCCGACGCAGGCGACGATGTCACCGGCGGAGCAGGCGTCACGGTCAACGCGCTCGTTGGCGTTCATCTCGAGGATGCGGCCCAGACGCTCGCGGTTGTCCTTGACCGAGTTGTAGACGTAGGAGCCCGCCTCGGCCTGACCGGAGTAGACGCGGATGTAGGTGAGCTTGCCGACGTAGGGGTCGGTCATGATCTTGAAGGCGAGGGCCGCGAAGGGCTCCTTCGGGTCGGCGTGACGCACGTCCTTCTCGCCCTTGAGCGTGGTGCCGTCGATCTCGGTGACGTCGAGCGGGCTGGGGAGGTAGTCCACGACGGCGTCGAGGAGCTCCTGGATGCCCTTGTTCTTGTAGGCGGAGCCCACGAAGACGAGGTTGAGCTCGCCGTCGATGACGCCCTTGCGCAGGGCGGCCTTAAGGGTGTCGACGGGAATCTCGGCCTCCTCGAGCACGGCCTCCATGATCTCGTCGGAGAAGTTGGAGGCGGCGTCGAGAAGCTCCTCGCGCTTCTCGTTGGCGAGGTCCACGAACTCCTCGGGGATGGCGTCCATGGCCTCGGGGTAGATCATGCCCTTGGCGTCCTCCTTGAAGTCCCACGCGGTCATGGTGACCAGGTCGACGAGACCCCAGAAGTTGTTCTCGGCGCCCATCGGGATCTGGGCCGCCACGGCGTTGGCGTGCAGGCGGTCCTTCATGGTCTCAATGGCATGGAAGAAGTCGGCGCCGATGCGGTCATACTTGTTGATGAACGCGATGCGGGGAACGCCGTACGTGGTGGCCTGACGCCAGACGGTCTCGGACTGCGGCTGAACGCCGGCAACGGCGTCGAAGACCGCAACGGCACCGTCGAGGACGCGCAGGCAGCGCTCGACCTCGGACGTGAAGTCAACGTGGCCCGGGGTGTCGATGATCTGGATGACGTGGTCCTTCCAGAAGCACGTGGTGGCCGCGGAGGTGATGGTCACGCCGCGCTCCTGCTCCTGGACCATCCAGTCCATGGTGGCGGCGCCGTCGTGAACCTCGCCGATCTTGTGGGTCTTGCCCGTGTAGTAGAGGATGCGCTCCGTCGTGGTGGTCTTGCCGGCATCGATGTGGGCCATGATGCCGATGTTGCGGAGGTCCTCGAGCTTGTACTTAACCTTTGCCATGTGGCTTCTCCTCGTTCTCGCGGACTAGAAGCGGTAGTGAGAGAAGGCGCGGTTGGCCTCGGCCATCTTGAAGAGGTCCTCGCGCTTCTTGATGGAGGCGCCGACGCCGTTGGAGGCGTCGAGGATCTCGTTGGCGAGACGCTCGGCCATGGTCTTCTCCTTGCGGGCACGCGAGAAGTTGACCATCCAGCGAATGGCGAGGGTGGTGGCGCGACGGGAGTTGACCTCCATCGGCACCTGGTAGGTGGCGCCACCCACGCGCTTGGGCTTGACCTCGAGGGTCGGGCGGACGTTGTCCATGGCCTTCTTGAAGACGGAGAGGGCGTCCTCGCCGCTCTTCTCGGCAACGATGTTGAAGGCGCCGTAGACGATGCGCTCGGCGGTGGACTTCTTGCCGTCGAGAAGGACCTTGTTGATGAGCTGGGTCACAAGACGGTTGTTGTAAACGGCGTCAGGCTGGACCTCACGACGGTGGTTCTTGGCTGCTGCACGACGCGGCATGGTGTATCTCCTTCAGTGAGTGCGATCAGATATGCGGCGGGACTACTTGGGGCGCTTGGTGCCGTAGCGAGAACGGGCCTTCTGGCGGTTCTGGACGGCGGCGCAGTCGTAGGCGCCACGGATGATCTTGTAGCGGACACCGGGGAGGTCACGGACGCGGCCGCCGCGGATGAGGACGATGGAGTGCTCCTGGAGGTTGTGGCCCTCGCCGGGGATGTAGGCGGTGACCTCGATGCCGTTCACGAGGCGCACACGGGCGACCTTACGAAGAGCGGAGTTCGGCTTCTTGGGGGTGGTGGTGAAGACGCGGGTGCAGACGCCACGCTTCTGGGGGTTGTGCTGCAGGGCGGCGTTCTTGGACTTGGCCTTGACGCTCATGCGGCCCTTGCGGACCAGCTGGTTGATAGTAGGCAAAGCTCTCTCCTTCTGTACTATCGACTACGTGCTCTTTTACTCGTATTCAAGGGCCGAGCAGCACCTCTGCCCCGGATTGACGCAACGGTGAAGATTACGCGCATGCATGGCTGTTGTCAAAACGCCACGGGGCCGGGCGTATCCATTCTCCACGAGGAGTTCACGCGAGGCCGCGGGCGGCGGGCGGGCGCACGCGCTTTTCGGCTGCGGCCCCACGCGCTTCCGGGCTGCGCGCGCTTTTCGGTTGCGGGCCCACGCGCTTCTCGGCTGCGGCCCCACGCGCTTCCGGGCTGCGAGCCCACGCGCTTCTCGGCTGCGGCCCCACGCGCTTCTCCCTCTCCCCCTCCTCTCAAATAACACGCAGAATTGGACTTTTCCGAAAAACTTTCCTGCGGATATACGTTGTTGAAGGTAATTCTGCGTGTTATTGGAGAGGGCCGGGCGTGGGCACGGGCACGGGCGCGGATGCGGGCGAGAAGGACGAGCGGGCCGCGGCGGGCGCGGGCCGAGGGCGGCTTCGTCGGTTATGCGCGATCGCGCCGGTTGTGCGCGGTGTTGCGAGAAGAGGTTTTTCTCGCCAAGGCGTCTAGCTGCGGATTTGTGAACGTGCGAAGTGCGCACAACCGACGCAGTTGTACACAACTGTCGTAGTTGCGCATAACCGTCGCGGGCGGGACCGTCCGGACGGGGCCCGCCGCCCCGCGGCGAGAAACGGGTGGCGCCGGGACGCCGGGCGTGCGAAGCGGAAGTTTCTGAGCAAAGCAAAGCACTTCCGCGTGCACGCCCGGCGTCCCGGCGCGATCAGCAACGAATCCTACGCCCAGGCAAGCGCGACGGCACCCAGGCCAAGGTGCTTGGAGAGCACGGGGCCGCCGTCCTTCACGCGCAGGTGGGCCTCCGGGAAGCGCTCTCGCGCGGCGAGAAGGACCTCGCGCGCCTCCACGCCGCGCGGGCCGAAGTGCGAGACCAAGAGCTCGGTCGTGCCCTCGGGCACCTGCTCGGCCATCGCCGCCGCCATGCCGCGGGCACCGCGACCGTCGGCGAGCTTGACGATGCCGCCCTCGGAGAGCGTCATCACGGGATAGCGGTTGAGCTTCGTCGCCACCGCGCGACGAATGGCGCCGAGGCGGCCGCTGCGGGAGAGTGCGACCATGTCGGGCACGGAGAAGACGATGCGCGCTCCCGCGCGCAGGGCCGAGAGCTCCTCCACGATCTGCGCGACGGAGCTGCCGGCGTTGGCAAGGGCCCGCGCCCTGCGAACGAGGAACTCAAGGGCACCGGCCGTCCCCCAAGAGTCGAAGACCGTCACGTGCTCGCCGCCCACCGCCTCCGCGGCCTGCTCGGCGCTGCGGAACGTGCCGGAGAGGCGCGAGGAGATCGTGATGCAGAGCACCTCGTTGCCCGACTCGAGGTTGCGGCGGAAGACGCGCTCGAAGGCGGAGGGGCGAACCGCCTCGGTGGTCACCAGGCCTCCGGAGCGCAGGGCGGGGGCGTAGTCGCCGTTCTCGCCGACAAAGCCCTCGGCGCGGCGAGAGACGCCGGCGGCATAGCCCATCGGCAGCACGTCAACGCCCAGCTCAGCCGCCTCGTTGCGCGTGAGGCCGCAGGTGGAGTCCGTAACTAGAGCGAGCATATGTGGTCGCCTCCCATCGCACGGAACTTTTCGTAGCGCCTTGCCGTGAGCTCGTCGGCCGGGAGGCCGGAGAGCTCGTCCAGCGCATGCTCGACCTCACGCACGAGGTCGTGGGCAATCTCGGTGTGCGTGAGGCCGAAGTCGGACACCACGCCGTCGACGAGCCCCAGGCTGGCGAGGTCGGGTGCCGTGATGTGCAGCGCCGCCGCAGCGTCTCCGGCGCGCTTGGTGTCCTTCCAGAGGATCGAGGCGCAGCCCTCGGGGCTGACCACGGAGTACGCGGCGCTGCCGAGCATGAAGACGCGGTCGGCCACGGCAAGCGCCAGCGCGCCGCCCGATCCGCCCTCGCCCACCACCACGCTCACGACGGGCGTGCGCAGGCCGCTCATGGCAACGAGGTTGGTGGCGATGGCCTCGCCCTGGCCGCGCTCCTCGGCGCCGATCCCGCAGTAGGCGCCGGAGGTGTCGACGAGGCAGACCACGGGACGCCCGAACTTCTCGGCCTGGCGCATGAGTCGCAGCGCCTTGCGGTAGCCCTCCGGGTGGGCCATGCCAAAGTTGCGGCGCACGCGCTCCTTGGTGGTGTTGCCGCGCTCGATGGCGATGACAGTCATGACGCGCCCGCCCCTCCAGGCGATGCCCGCCACGATGGCGGCGTCGTCGGCAAAGAGGCGGTCGCCGTGAAGCTCCACGAAGCCGTCCCAGCCGCGCTCGATGAGCTCGAGGGCGGTGGCTCGCTCAGTGGAGCGCGTGAGCTTGACGATGTCGTAGGCGCTCTCGGGCTCGGGGGCGCGCTTGGGGCGCGCGCCGCGCCCGCGACGGGGCTCCTCGTACGCCAGCGCGTGGGGCGCATCCGGGCCGGGCGCCTTGCCCTCGTGCAGGGCGAGAAGCTCGGCGAGGGTGGCCACCATGTCCTTGCGCTCCACGATGAGGTCGCAGAATCCGTGCTCGAGCAGGAACTCGGAACGCTGGAACCCGGCGGGCAGACGCTTGTGCGTGGTCTGCTCGATCACGCGCGGACCCGCAAAGGCGACGAGTGCCTCGGGCTCGGCGAGGATGATGTCTCCCTCCATGGCAAAGCTCGCCGTGACGCCGCCGGTGGTGGGGTCGGTGAGCACGGTCACGTAGAGAAGCCCCGCCTCGCCGTGGCGGCGCACCGCCGCGGAGACCTTGGCCATCTGCATGAGCGAGGTGGTGCCCTCCTGCATGCGGGCGCCGCCGGAGACGGTGAAGCCCACGACGGGAAGCCCCAGCTCGGTGGCATGCTCGAAGGTGCGCGTGATCTTCTCGCCCACCACGGAGCCCATCGAGCCCATCATGAACTCTGCGTTCATGAAGAAGAGGGCGCAGTCGTGACCGCCGATCTTGCCGCGGCCGCAGACCACGCCGTCGTTCTCGTGGCTCTTCTCACGAGCTGCCTCGAGCTTCTCGGCATAGCCAGGGAACTCCAGGAAGTCCGTGGCCGCGAGGCTGCGGTCCCACTCCTCGAAGGTGCCGGGGTCGACGGTGATGCGCATGCGCTTGCGCCCGGAGACACGCAGGTGGCGGCCGCAGCGCGGGCACACCTCGAGGTTCTCCTCGAGCTTGGACTGGTCGATGACGCGACGGCACCCCGGGCACTTGATCAGGACGTGGCGCTCGGGAAACTCCGCGGCGACCTCGGTCACCGGGCTCTCGAGGGTGTTGACGCTCTTCTCCCGCTTACTCATAGAGGTGCTCCATCAGGTTGGTGTGGTAGTTGCCGGATACGAACTCGGGGTTGGAGAGAATGTCCAGGTGCAGCTCGCTGTTCTCGGCAACGCCCTCGATGACCAGCTCGCCGAGGGCGGAGCGCATCTTGCGGATGGCCTCCTCGCGCGTGGACGAGCAGACGATGAGCTTGCCGAGAAGGGAGTCGTAGTAGGGCGGAACGACGGCGCCCACGTAGAGCGCGGAGTCAAAGCGAACCTGCGGGCCACCGGGGACGTGCAGCATCGTGACCTCGCCGCAGGACGGCAGGAAGTCCGGGGTCTCCGCGTTGATGCGGCACTCGATGGCATGGCCGTGCGCGTCGATGTTCTCCTGCGAGAAGGGCAGCTCGGCACCGGCCGCCACGCGCAGCTGCCACTTGACGAGGTCAACGCCGCTCACGAACTCCGTGACCGGGTGCTCGACCTGCAGGCGCGTGTTCATCTCCATGAAGTAGAAGTTGCCGTCATCGGCGAAGAGGAACTCGATCGTGCCCACGCCCACGTAGCCCACGGCACGCGTGAGGTCGCGGGCGGCCTTGTGCATGCGCTCGCGGACGCCGGGGTGCGCGTCCAGGCAGGGAGCGGGGCTCTCCTCGATCAGCTTCTGGTTGCGGCGCTGGACGGAGCACTCGCGCTCGCCGAGCGAGACCACGTTGCCGTGGGCGTCGGCCAGGACCTGCACCTCAACGTGGTGCGCGGGCGAGACGAACTTCTCCATGTAGCACTCGCCGTCGCCAAAGGCGGCCTCGGCCTCGGCGTGCGCCTCGGTGAAGGCCTTGCCGGCGCTGGCGGGGTCCTCGACCTTGCGGATGCCGCGGCCACCGCCGCCCGAGCGAGCCTTGATGAGCACGGGGCAGCCGATGCGAGCGGCCTCGCGCTCCGCCTCCTCGGCGCTGGCGAGCAGGTCGCAGCCGGGAACGATGGGCACCTTCGCCCCACGGGCGGTGCGGCGCGCGTTGTCCTTGTCGCCCATGCGGTCGATGACGTCCGGGTCCGGTCCGATGAAGACGAGGCCGCACTCCTGGCACTCGCGGGCAAAGTGGGAGTTCTCCGAGAAGAACCCGTAGCCCGGGTGAATGGCCTTGGCGCCGGACTGCAGCGCCACCGTGATGATGGCGTCCTCGTTGAGGTAGGAGTCCGCCGGGCGCGGGCCGCCGATGCAGTAGGCCTCGTCGGCAAGGGCCACGTGCAGGGCCTCGGCGTCTGCCGTGGAGTAGATCGCCACGGTCTTGACGCCCATCTCCTTGCAGGCGCGGATGACGCGGACCGCGATCTCGCCGCGGTTTGCAATGAGGATCTTGTCGAACATCGTCGCCTCCTGGCGTCGTTGGGTGAGGGTCCGGGCCCTTCTCGCGGTGCCCGCGTGTCCCGGGTGCCGGAATTTGGGCTACTGCGTACAGTCCGCACGCAGTAGCGACAAATCCGGCGGAACAACTACGCAGCAGAGCCAAAATCGGCGGCAAAACCACGCAGTAGAGCAAAAACTGGCGGCACGGCTACGCAGTAGAGGAAAATCCGGCGCACGCCATAGCCATCACATGATTCAAAAGGGGTCTACCCTCTTTTGAATCACATCAGGGCGAAGGACATCTCCGCCTGGCAGCAGAGCTCGCCGTTCACGCGGGCCTCGCCCGTGGCAAAGCGGAAGGGCCCGCGGCTCTTGATGATGCGGCAGGTGAGCTCAACGGTGTCGCCGGGGCGCACGGGGTGCTTGAAGCGCACGTTGTTGAGGCTCGTGTACATGGGCGTGGCGCCCTTGGCGGCCAGGTCGTCGGCGAGAAGTACGCAGCAGTTCTGCGCCAGCATCTCGCACTGGATCACGCCCGGCACGATGGGGTTGCCCGGGAAGTGTCCCTGGACGAAGAACTCGTCCCCGGTGATGGTGATCTTGCCGTGGGCCTCGCCGTCAACGACCTCCGCCTCGTCGAGCAGGAGCATCGGCTCGCGGTGCGGCAGCAGGCTCTTGAGCTCTTCCTTGTTCATGCGCGTTCCTCTCCCGACGTGACAAAGGGGTCTGACCCCTCCGTCACATCTAGTAGATCTTCATGAGGCAGCAGCCGTACTCGACGAGGTCGCCGTCCTTGACGCAGATGTCCACGACCTCGCCGTCGGCCTCGGCGGTGACCTCGTTCATGACCTTCATGGCCTCGATGACGCAGAGGGTCTCGCCCTTCTTGACCTTGGAGCCCACGTGCACGAAGGGCTCGGCGCCAGGGGCGGGGGCGGCGTAGAAGACGCCGACCATCGGGGCGCGCACCGCGGTGGTGTGGGCCATGTCGAGGGCCTCGTCGGCGGGAGCGGGGGCGGGCTCCGCGGGAGCCGCCGCGGGGGCGGGCACCGGAGCGGGGGCCGCGGGGGCGGGCGAGAAGGACGGGGCGGCCGGCGCGGCAACCGGAGCCGCGGGAGCCGTCACGGCATACTCGAGCTCGACGGCGGAGCCGTCGCTCTCCTCCACGCGCACGCGCGCGAGGCCGTGCGCGGCCATGATATCGGCGATCTGAGAGATCTTCTCGGAGTCCATGCTTACTCCCTTCCCGCGGCGCGCAGCGCCAGCGCGGCGTTGTGGCCGCCAAAGCCGAGGTTGGTGGAGATGGCCCAGGTGAGCTGGCACTCCTTGGCCTCGTTGGGCGTGTAGTCGAGGTCGCACTCCGGGTCGGGGGTGCGATAGTTGATCGTGGGCGGCACGACGCCGTTCTCGAGCGCGAGCGCGCAGGCCATGGCCTCCACGGCACCGGTGGCGCCGATCATGTGGCCGGTCATGGACTTGGTGGACGAGACGTGCGCCGCGCGGGCGGCCTCCTCGCCGAGGGCCTGCTTGAAGCCGCGGGTCTCGGAGGCGTCGTTGAGCTTGGTGGAGGTGCCGTGCGCGTTGATGTAGAGGCCCTCCTCGGGCTTCACGCCACCCTCCTCCACGGCGAGGCGGATCGCGCGGGTGATGCCGGCGGCCTCGGGGTCGGGGGAGGTGATGTGGTAGGCGTCGTCGGTGTTGCCGTAGCCCACGACCTCGGCGTAGATGTGGGCGCCACGCGCGACGGCGTGCTCCCACTCCTCGAGGACGAGCACGCAGGCGCCCTCACCCATGACGAAGCCGTCGCGCTCGGCGTCGAACGGTCGGCACGCGGTGGCGGGGTCGGGGTTGGTGGTAAGGGCACGGCAGCTCGTGAAGCCGGCGATGGAGTCGGGCATAATCGCGGCCTCGGCGCCGCCGGCGAGGATGGCGTCGGCGTAGCCGTGCTTGATCGCGCGGAAGGCCTCGCCAACGGCGTGGGCGGAGGTGGCGCAGGCGGTGACGACGGGCAGGGTGGGGCCGAGCGCCTTGTGGCGGATGGCGATGTTGCCCGAGGCCATGTTGGCGATCATCATCGTGATCATGAACGGGGAGGCGCGACGCGGCCCGCGCTTCTCGATGACGTGGACGTTGTCCGCGAAGGCGCTGATGCCGCCCGTGCCGGAGCCCACGTAGACGCCCAGGCGCTCGCGGTCGATGGCGTCCTCGGCGTCAAGGCCGGAGTCGGCCATGGCCTCGTCGGAGGCAACGAGGGCGTACTGGGAGAAGAGGTCCAGGTGCGCCGCCTCCTGCTTTCCCAGAAGCTCGGCGCCGTCGAAGTCCTTGACCTCGGCGGCAACCTTGACCTTGAAGGCCTCGGTGTCGAAGTGGGTGATGGGGCCGATGCCGCAACGGCCGGCGACCATGCCCTCCCACGTCTCCTTGGCGGTGTTTCCAAGCGGCGTAACGGCGCCGATGCCGGTGATTGCTACCCTGTGCTCCATCTCTTCTCCCAACGTGATTCAAAAGGGGACAGACCCCTTTTGGATCATTTCACTATGATTCAAAAGGGGTCTGTCCCCTTTTGAATCACTACATCGCCATGCCGCCGTCGACGCGAATGACCTCGCCCGTCACGTAGGACGCGGCATCGCTCACCAGGAAGCGCGTGACGGCGGCGATCTCGTCAGCAGTGGCCAGACGCCCGAGGGGAATCTGCTTCTCGTAGCTCTCGACGACGCCCTCGGAGAGAACCGCCGTCATGTCCGTCTCGACGAAGCCGGGCGCGATGGCGTTCACCGTCACTCCGCGCGGAGCGAGCTCGCGCGCCACGGACTTGGTGAGACCGATCAGGCCCGCCTTGGACGCGGCGTAGTTGGCCTGGCCGGCGTTGCCCATGAGGCCCACGACGGAGGCCATGTTCACGATGCGGCCGCCACGCTGGCGCATGAAGGCGCGCGTGAGGGCGCGCGTGGTGTGGAAGGCGCCCTTGAGGTTGACGTCGATCACGCGGGAGAAGTCCTCGTCGCTCATGCGCACGAGCAGGCCGTCACGGGTGACGCCCGCGTTGTTGACGAGGGCCCAGACGCTCCCGAAGTCGGCGAGAACAGCGTCGACGGTGGCCTTCACGGCCTCCGCGTCCGAGACGTCGCAGCGATAGGCGCGGGCGGTGGCGCCGACGGCCTCGCACGCGGCAACGGCCTCGGCGGCCGCGGCCTCGTTGCCCGCATAGACGAGCGCGAGGTCAAAGCCGTCGGCGGCGAGCCCCTCGGCGACGGCGCGGCCGATGCCGCGGGATGCGCCGGTCACGAGGGCAACGCGACGCTCGGGGTTGCGCTCGAGCGCACCGGTCTTCTCGGCCATGGCTACTCCCCCTTCTCGGAAAGCGCGGCGAGAACCGCCTCGAGCTGCTCGACGGTCTCGCACGGCAGCGCCGTGACGCCCTCGAGCGTGCGGGAGACGAGACCCGTGAGGGTCTTGCCGGGGCCCACCTCGATAAAGGTGTCGACGCCGTCGGCGGCCATGTTCTGCAGGGTGCGGACCCACTGGACGGGGTTGGCAACCTGGCTGGAGAGCAGCGCCACGCGCTCCGCCTCGTCTGCCGGGTAGGCCTCACCCGTGCGGTTGGCCAGCACGGGAACGGACGGACGGGCCGGGGCGTGGCCGTCCGCGAGGTACGCGGCGAGGCCCTTCTCGGCGTCCGCCATGAACGGGCTGTGGAAGGCGCCCGAGACGGCGACCTTCATCGCGCGGCCCTTGGCCTCCTTGACGAGAAGGTCGAGCTTCTCGCAGGCCTCCGGCGTTCCCGCGACGACGGTCTGGAGCGGGCTGTTGTAGTTAACGGGCCACGCGTCGCCCGCCTCGGCGGCAAGGCGCTCGACGGTCTCGGCGTCGAGCTTCACGACGGCGCGCATGGCGCCGGGGTTCTTCTCGGCTGCGTCCGCCATGAGCTCGGCGCGGTGGCACACGAGCTCGAAGCCCTGCTCGTCGGTGTAGGCGCCGGCAAAGGTGAGCGCGGCGACCTCGCCGAGCGAGAAGCCCGCCACCACGTCCGGCGTCACGCCGCGCGCGGCGAGCGCGCGAGCGCACGCGAGGTCCGCGGCAAAGACGCAGGGCTGCGTGTTGATGGTCTGCGCCAGCTCCTCCTTGGAGCCGGAGAGGCACTGCTCGGTGGTGCCGGGGCGCACGGCGTCGGCCGCGTCAAAGACGGCCTTGGCCGCGGGCTCGGACTCGATGAGGTCCGCGCACATGCCGGGGTGCTGGGCGCCCTGGCCGGCGAAGAGGAAGGCTACTTTACCCATTGCATTGCTCCAGCCAGGACCTTCTCGGCCCCGTTCACGAGGTCGTCGACGATCTCGAGCGCGCTCTGGCGCTCCTTGACCATGCCGGCGATCTGACCGCAGAGGAAGCTGCCGTTCTCGTAGTCGCCCTCCTTGGCAGCCTTGCGCAGGGCGCCGGTGCCAAAGGCATTGAGCTCCTCCTCGGGCGCACCCGAGGCCTCGAGCTGGGAGTACTTGTTGGAGAACGGGTTCTTGAGGGCGCGGACCGGGTGACCGGTCGAGCGGCCCGTGGCGCGCGTGGAGATGTCGTTGGCCTTGAGGACCATCTCCTTGTACTTGTCGGAGACGGTGCACTCGTCGGCCACGAGGAAGCGCGTCCCCACCTGGACCCCCACGGCTCCGAGCATGAAGGCGGCGGCGACCCCGCGCCCGTCGGCGATGCCGCCGGCGGCGATGACGGGGATCTTCACGGCGTCCACGACCTGCGGCACGAGGGCCATCGTCGTGGTCTCGCCGATGTGGCCGCCGGACTCGGTGCCCTCGGCCACCACGGCCACGGCACCGGCGCGCTGGACGAGCTTGGCCATGGCAACGGAGGCCACCACGGGGATGACCTTGATGCCGGCCGCGTTCCAGGCCTTCATGTACTTGGTGGGGTTGCCGGCGCCGGTCACGACCACGGGCACGTGCTCGTCGATGACGACCTGGGCCACCTCGTCCGCGAACGGGCTCATGAGCATCACGTTCACGCCGAAGGGCTTGTCGGTCTTCTCGCGCAGCTCGTGGATCTGGTCGCGCAGCCAGTCGGCGTTGGCGTTCATGGCTGCGATGATGCCCAGGCCGCCGGCCTCGGAGACGGCGGCGGCGAGGGAGGCATCGGCGATCCAGGCCATCCCGCCCTGGAAGACGGGCTTCTCGATGCCGAGAAGGTCACAGATGGGGGTGCGCAGCATGACTAGTTCTCCAGGAGAGACTCGACCATGGAGACGAACTCGCCGACCGTGGCGGGGTTGGACTCGGCGTCGATCTCGATGCCGAACTCGTCCTCGCAGGCCATGACGGCCTCGACGGTGGAGAGGCTGTCGAGTCCGACCTCGGAGAGCTTGGTCTCAGCGGTCAGCTCGACGTCGTCGGCACCAGCCTGCTCGCGGACGATGGCGCACACGCGGTCGAAGGTGGTCTGATCTGCCATTGTTGGTACTCCTTCTTTTTCCATGCGCCCGGCGGGCGCTCCTATGGACTGATGGTCGAGCCTTGCGGCGGCGCTACCAGCGCAGCAGGCACGCCCCCGTGTCGAGGCCCGCGCCAAAGCCGACGAGGGCAACGAGCTGGCCGCGCTCGAGCTGGCCCGAGCGGGCGAGGCGGTCGAGCGCGAGCGGGATGCAGGCGCTCGAGATGTTGCCGGTCTCGGCGAGGGCGCGCGCCACCTTGGCGTCGTCGATGCCCAGACGGCTCACGGCCGACGAGAGGATGCGCTCGTTGGCCTGGTGGAAGACGAAGTGGTCGATGTCGCTGACGGAGACACCGGCCTCGTCGCAGAGCTCGGTGACGGAGGTCACGATCGCGTTCACGCCAAACTTGAAGACGCGGCGGCCCTCCATCGCGAGGTGCGGCTGCGGGCGGTCGGTCTTGTCGTAGGGGGAGGTGCCCGGGACGCCAGGGACGTGCAGGACCTCCACGGTGGGATCGGTCGTGAGGCGCGTGGCGAGCGGGTTCTCCCCGCCGGTGCCCAGGACCGCGGCGGCGGCGCCGTCGCCAAAGAGCACGCAGGTGGCACGGTCGGACCAGTCCACGAGGCGACTGACCTTCTCGGCCGCGACCACGAGCACGCGCTCGGCGCGGCCGCGGGCAAAGTAGCCGTCCGCCACGTCCATGGCAAAGACAAAGCCCGCGCAGGCGGCGGAGACGTCGAAGGCGGGGCAGGAGGCGCCGAGAAGCTCTGCGATGGCACAGGCCTCGGCCGGCATGAGGTGGTCGCCGCTCGTGGTGGAGCAGACGATAAGGTCGAGCTGGTCGGGCGTCACGCCCGCGGCGTCCAGGGCCGCGCGGCTGGCAGCAAGGGCGAGCTCGTCCAGGGTCTCGGTGGTGCACAGACGCCGCTCGGAGATGCCCGTGCGCTGCGAGATCCACTCGTCAGAGGTCTCGAGAAACTCGGAGAGCTCGTCATTGGTGACCGAGCGCTCCGGAAGCGCAGACCCCGTGCCCAATACGCGAAAACCCACGTTCGCCTCCCGTCATGAGCGAAGCTGGCGCGAAATTGTTAACGCGTCAACATTTCTCTGGTAGGCTATCAAATCACGCTACCCATGGCATGCCTTTCAGGCAGTGCAACCATTTTGCCACGATGTCTCCATATGCGTGACGTTAACATGTGCGGCAAAGCCACTGGAGACGGCGAACGGAGGAGGACGGCGGTGACCGACTCGCTGCTCACGATGCTCTACGAGACGGGCTCGACCAACGATGACGCGCTCGCCCTGGGGCGAGCCGGAGCGCGTCACGGGCGCGGGGTCGCAGCTCGGCTTCAGACCGCGGGGCGCGGCCGGCGCGGACACGCATGGGAGTCCCCCGTCGGCAACCTCTACCTCTCCGTGGTGCTCAGGCCCCACGTGGCGCCGGCGCGCCTCCCGGGGCTCGCCGCGGCGTGCGGGCTGGGCGTGACCGACGCCCTGCGCGAGGCCGGGTGCACGGCAGAGGTCCGGCTCAAGTGGCCCAACGACCTTCTCGTCCGCGGACGCAAGCTCGCCGGAATCCTCGTGGAGGCCGCGCGGGACGATTCCGGGGAGCCGTTCGCCGTGTGTGGCGTGGGCGTGAACGTGGGGCTGTCGCCCCGGGGACTCGGCGCGATCTCCCTGGCAGAGCTTGGGGAAATAGGTGACAAAGGGGTCGTAGCGGACGGGGCCCGGGGGGCGTTCCCCGTGGAGCGGTGTGGGTAATATGTTCCCACGGGGGGGTGCCCCCCTGGACACAATTGGCCCTGGGGGAAACGACCCCTTTGTCACACGCTGCGAGCCGGCATCGTCGCTCGCGTGGACACATGGGCCGCAGGTGACGGCACACGGCCCCTGGACGGGATCCTCGACGACTACCTCGAGCGTCTCTGCTGGCTTGGCGAGAGGGTCCGCGTACTCGACGCAGAGAGCGACTCCGAGCTGGCGCAGGGCGCTCTCGACGGCGTGGACCCCTGGGGCCGCGCCGTCATCGACGGAACCCCCTACCCCGCCGAGCGCGTCTCCCTCCGCCCCGCATAGCCCCGCCCCCGATCGGGCACTCAGCCCGTTCGGTTATGCGCGGTTGCGTCGGTTGTGCACACCGCTGACGGTTATGCGCAGCCGCAGGCTTTACAAAAGCGCAGGTAGAAGTTTCGGCTTAAGAATCGGCCCCCTTGGAGTGCGCATAGCCGTCAGCGGTGCGCACAACCGCACGGATCCCGCATCAGCCACACACCCCCGCCTTTCCTGTAGGCAACCTGCGGCACATATGCGCGGGCCGCCCGCCCTTCTCGACCGGCGACTTTTGCGCGCAGCGCAATGAGCCGGCGAGAAGGGCGGGCGGCCCCTCACGTGCTATGGGACGAACGCCTAGTCCTCGGTCTCCTGGCGGACCACCTGGGACAGGAGGTCGTCGAGAGAGCCCAGGTCCTCGTTGATGACGTCGGAGGCGTCGGAGGAAGCATCGGAGCTCGCGCCGATCAGCTCGTCGTCATCGAAGTGGTGCGTCGCGGGAGCCGCGGTGCCGAGCATGATGTCGGCGTCGGCATCCGGCGAGAAGACCATGTTGAGCAGCTGAGAGAGATCCTCGCTGTCGGCCTCGTCCTCGTCAGGCTCGAGGATATAGAGCAGGCCGCGGGCCTCCAGGCCGTCGCGGAGCTCCTCGATCGCCTTGGCACCGATGCCGTCGATGCGCAGGAGGTCATCCTCGGTCTTGCCGATGAGGTCGCCCACGGTCTCGATGCCCACCTCGCTGAACTTGTTGGTCCAGCGCTGCGAGACGCCGAGGTCGTCGAAGAGGTAGAGCTTGGCGTCCTCGCTGGAGAGCGTGCGGCCGTTCTTGGAGTACACGCCGCCAAAGCCGTAGTCGTCGCCGACCCAGTCGAGCTGCTTGGGGAGCTGCTCCTCGATGCCCTTGAGCTCGTCGGGCGCCCACTCGGGCAGGCTCTTAGCGAGCGGCGAGGTGGGGCCGTCGATCTTGGTGCCGTGGTAGGTGAGCTCCACGTTCTGGTAGGCCGAGAGGCCGGTGCCGGCCGGGATCTGCTTGCCCACGATGACGTTGGACTTGAGGTCGAGCAGGTGGTCCACGTCACCCTCGATGGCGGCCTCGGTGAGGACGCCGGCCGTGCGGATGAACGACGCGCTGGAGAGCCAGGAGTCGATGCTCGAGGCAACCTTGAGCGTGCCGAGGATCACGGGCTCCGCCTCGGGCGGGGTGCCGCCGGCGAGGGCCACGTTGCGCACGGTGTCCGCGAAGACGTAGCGGTCCACGTACTGGCCGAGCAGGTACTGAGAGTCGCCCGGGTTGGTCACCTGGACGCGACGCAGCATCTGGCGAGCGATGACCTCGATGTGCTTGTCGTTGAGGTCGACGCCCTGGGAGGTGTAGACGTCCTTGACCGACTCCACGAAGGTGTGCATCGTGGACTCGATGTCGGTCAGGCGGCGCAGCTTGCGGAAGTTGACGAAGCCGCGGGTGATCTGATCGCCGGCACGGACCTCCACGTTGTCCTCGATGCCCGGCATGAAGCGCACGGACGCGGGGGCGGTCCACTCCTCGATAGTGCGGGTCTGGTCCTCGGGGTCAACGATGCGCAGGTAGTACTCGGTCTGCTGGGGCGTGATGCGCAGCAGGCCAGAGACCGGCGCGAGATCGGCCTCGCGGCCGAGGATCTTGGCGTTGACGTTGCCGACGACGTCGAACATGCGGGCGACCGTGGGGAGGCCCTGCGTGATGTCGTCGGCGCCCGCGACGCCGCCGGAGTGAATCGTACGCATCGTGAGCTGGGTGCCCGGCTCGCCGATGGACTGGGCGGCGATGATGCCGACCGCGGTGCCGATGGTGACGGGCCTGCGGGTGGAGAGGTCCCAGCCGTAGCACTTCTGGCAGACGCCGTACTTGGACTTGCAGGTGAGCAGCGCGCGGAGCTCGACCTTCTTGAGGCCGTGCTCGACGAGCATCTCGAGGTCGGCCTTGGACTCGACGTAGGCGTCCTTGGCGATGAGGACCTCGCCGGTGGCGGGGTCGACGATGTCGTTCAGGGCGCAGCGGCCGATGAGGTCGGTGTCGACGCTCGTGGCACCCGGCTTGATCAGCGGGTAGGTGACGCCCTCGTCGGTGCCGCAGTCCTCCTCGCGGACGATGACGTCCTGGGCCACGTCGACGAGACGACGGGTCAGGTAGCCGGAGTCGGAGGTGTGGGAGGCCGTGTCGACGAGACCCTTACGGGCGCCGTAGGTGGAGATGAAGTACTCCAGCGGCTCCAGGCCCTCGCGGAAGTTGGCCTTGATCGGGAGGTCGATGGTGTCACCGGACATGTCGGCCATGAGGCCGCGCATGCCGGCGAGCTGACGCAGCTGCGTCTTGGAGCCACGGGCGCCGGAGTCGGCCATCATGTAGATGGGGTTGTCCTCGGCAAAGCCCCCGAGCATCTCGGTGGCGAGAAGGTCGGTGCACTCGGTCCACGCGTTGACGACCTCGGTGTGGCGCTCCATGGCGGAGAGGAAGCCGTCCTCGTAGTACTCGTTGATCTCGTCGACGCGGCTCTGGGCCTCCTCGAGGATCTGCGGCTTGTCAGCCGGGATCGTGGCGTCCCAGACGGAGACCGTGAGGCCCGCGAGCGTGGCGTAGTGGAAGCCCGTCTCCTTGATGGCGTCAAGGATCGGCTCGACCTCGGCCAGGCTGTAGCGGTCGCAGCAGTCGTTGACCAGCGCACCGATGTCGCTCTTCACCATCTTGTAGTTGATGAAGGGATAGTCGGCGGGCAGGCACTGACGGTTGAAGATGATGCGGCCGATGGTGGTGTCAAAGCGCGCGGAGTGCTCGGTGACGTCGATGTCCTCGAACTCGCCGCGGGCGGTCATGATGCGGAAGAGCTTGCGGTCGCCCTCGACGACGTTGGCGTCGACGGCGGACACGCGCACGACCACGGGCTGCTGGAGGTCCAGGCCACGGCTCATGTCGATCGCGAGAAGCGCGTCGTCGAAGTCAGCGAAGATCGGGGTCTCGTCGTTCTTCTCGCCCTTCTGCGTGGTCAGGAAGTAGGAGCCGAAGACCATGTCCTGGGACGGAACCGTGAGCACCTTGCCGGAGGCCGGCGAGCGCAGGTTGTTGGAGGACAGCATGAGAACGCGGGCCTCGGTCTGCGCCTGGGTGGACAGCGGCACGTGGACGGACATCTGGTCGCCGTCGAAGTCGGCGTTGAAGGGGGCGCACACGAGCGGGTGCAGGTGGATGGCCTTGCCCTCAACGAGGACCGGCTCGAAGGCCTGGATGGAGAGGCGGTGCAGCGTGGGGGCTCGGTTGAGAAGAACCAGGCGGTCCTGGATCACCTCGTCGAGGACGTCCCAGACCGTCGGGAGCTGGCGGTCGATGGCACGCTTGGCGCCCTTGATGTTCTCGACCTTGCCGAGCTCGACCAGGCGACGCATCACGAACGGCTTGAAGAGCTCGAGCGCCATCTGGGAGGGCAGGCCGCACTGGTGCAGCTTGAGCTTGGGGTCGACGACGATGACCGAACGGCCGGAGTAGTCGACGCGCTTGCCGAGCAGGTTCTGGCGGAAGCGGCCCTGCTTGCCCTTGAGGGCCTCGGCGAGCGACTTGAGCGGGCGACCGCCACGGCCGGTGACGGGACGGCCGCGACGACCGTTGTCAAAGAGCGCGTCCACGGACTCCTGGAGCATGCGCTTCTCGTTGTTGACGATGATCGCCGGGGCGTCGAGGTCGAGCAGGCGCTTGAGGCGGTTGTTGCGGTTGATGACTCGACGATAGAGGTCGTTGAGGTCGGACGCCGCGAAGCGGCCGCCGTCGAGCTGCACCATCGGGCGCAGGTCGGGCGGGATGACCGGGATGACGTCGAGGATCATGTTGGCGGGGTCGTTGCCGCCCTTGAGGAAGGAGTCGACGATCTCCAGGCGCTTGATGGCCTTCTCGCGCTTCTGCTTCTGGGCGGTCTCGGAGGCGATGACCTCGCGAAGCTCCTTGGCCTCGGCCTCGAGGTCGATGCCGCGCAGGAGCTCACGGACGGCCTCGGCGCCCATGCCGCCCTTGAAGTAGATGCCGTAGTAGCGCTTGAGCTCGGAGAAGAGGCCCTCGTCGGAGATGAGCTCGCGCTCCTCGAGCTGCATGAACTTCTCGTAGGCCTCGGTGCGCAGGCGCTTCTCGTCCTCGTACTCGGCCTCGAGGTCGGCGATGCCGGCGCGGATCTCGTCCTCGGAGAGGGGCTCGATCTCGCCGAACTCGTCCTCGCCGCCCTCGCCCTGCTCGCGCAGGCGGGCGATCTGGTCGTCGCGCTCGGCGTCGAGCTCCTCGAGGTCGGCCTCCAGCTCCTCCTTGAGGTCGACGGCGTCGGCCTCGCGGGCCTCGGTGTCGACCTTGGTGATGATGTAGCTGGCGAAGTACAGGACCTTCTCGAGGTCCTTGCTCTTGATGTCGAGCAGGCGCGCGAGCGGGAAGCTCGTGGGGCTCTTGAAGTACCAGATGTGGCTCACGGGGGCCGCGAGCTCGATGTGGCCCATGCGCTCGCGGCGCACCTTGGCCGTGGTCACCTCAACGCCGCAGCGCTCGCAGACGATGCCGCGGAAGCGGATGCCCTTGTACTTGCCGCAGGCGCACTCCCAGTCCTTGGTGGGACCGAAGATCTTCTCGCAGAACAGACCGTCCTTCTCGGGCTTGAGGGTGCGGTAGTTGATGGTCTCCGGCTTCTTGACCTCGCCGCAGGACCAGCTGCGGATGCGGTCGGCGGAGGCAAGGGAGATCTTGATGGCGTCAAAATCGGTGGTATCGAAGTCTGCCACTGTCGCTACTCCTTATCGCTGGTCGCGTCGCCGACGAGGACTTCCTCGGCGTTGTCCTTCTCGCGGGCGAGCTCGTCCACGAGGTCGTCGACGGCCGCCATGTTGGCGAAGACGTCCACGGCGCTCTCGGTCTCGGCGCCGCCCTCGGGCGCGGTGCGCTCGGCGCGCTTCTGATAGGAGATCGGCTCGATGTCGAGCGCGAGGGAGCGGATCTCCTTGACGAGGACCTTGAAGGACTCCGGAATGCCGGCGGACGGCACGTTCTCGCCCTTGACGATGGACTCGTAGGTCTTGACGCGACCGTTGGTGTCGTCGGACTTGACGGTGAGAATCTCCTGGAGGACGTTGGCCGCGCCGTAGGCGTAGAGGGCCCACACCTCCATCTCGCCGAAGCGCTGGCCGCCGAACTGGGCCTTGCCGCCGAGCGGCTGCTGGGTGACGAGGCTGTAGGGGCCGGTCGAACGGGCGTGGATCTTGTCGTCGACCATGTGGCCGAGCTTCAGGATGTAGCTCGTGCCCACGGTGATGGGGCTCTTGAAGGCCTCGCCGGTGCGGCCGTCGTAGAGCGTGGCCTTGCCGAGGTTGTTGAGCTGCGGGACAAAGTCCTCGCGCATGTGCTCGCCGTACTCGAGCTTGGCCTTGTTCATGAGGTTGATGTTGGTGCGGCGCAGGACCTCGGCAACCTCCTCGTCCGTGGCGCCGTCAAAGACGGGCGTGGCCACGGGCATGGGGCCGGGGACGTAGCGCTCGGAGGCGTCGGACTCGTCGTCCCAGCCGTGGGAGGCGCCCCAGCCGAGGTGGCACTCCAGGAGCTGGCCGACGTTCATACGAGAGGGGACGCCCAGCGGGTCGAGAAGGACGTCGACGGGCGTGCCGTCGGCCATGTAGGGCATGTCCTCCACGGGAAGGACGTTGCAGACGACGCCCTTGTTGCCGTGACGACCGGCGATCTTGTCACCCTGCTGGATCTTGCGGCGCTGCGCGACGAAGACGCGGACGAGCTCGTTGACTCCCGGCGGGAGGTCGTCACCGGCCTCGCGGGAGAAGCGGACGACGTCCACGACGCGGCCGTAGGCGCCGTGCGGCATCTTGAGGGAGGTGTCGCGGACGTCGTGGGCCTTGGCGCCGAAGATGGCGCGGAGCAGGCGCTCCTCGGCGGTGAGGGCCGTCTCGCCCTTGGGCGTGACCTTGCCGACGAGGATGTCGCCGGGGCCGACCTCGGCGCCGATGCGGATGATGCCGTCATCGTCGAGGTTGGCGAGCATGTCCTCGGAGAGGTTGGGGATCTCGCGGGTGATCTCCTCGGAGCCGAGCTTGGTGTCGCGGGCGTCGATCTCGTGGCGGGAGATGCTCACCGAGGTGAGGAGGTCCTCCTGGACCACGCGCTCGGAGACGATGATGCCGTCCTCGTAGTTGAAGCCCTCCCACGGCATGTAGGCCACGGTGAGGTTGGCGCCCAGGGCGAGCTCGCAGTGGTCGATCGAGGTGCCGTCAGCGAGCGGCTGGCCGGCCTCGACCTTCTCGCCCGCCTGGACGATCGGACGGTGGTTGATGCAGGTGGACTGGTTGGAGCGCTCGTACTTGGGGAGGTCGTAGCGCTCGGAGCCGTACTCGTCGGAGTAGACGACCACGTGCGCGGCGTCCACCTCGGAGACCACGCCGGCGTGCGCGGCGCGGATGAGCTCGCCGGAGTCGAGCGCGGCGCGCTCCTCCATGCCGGTGCCCACGAACGGCGCGTGCGCCTTGATCAGGGGCACGGCCTGACGCTGCATGTTGGCGCCCATGAGGGTACGCTTGGCGTCATCGTGCTCGAGGAACGGGATGAGGTTGGCGGCCACGGAGAGCAGCTGACGCGGGGAGACGTCCATGTAGTCGACGTCCTCGACGGCCACCTGGGCGGGGGCGCCGAAGGAGCCGTCGAAGTCGCGCGTGCGGGCGATGATGCGCTCGGGCGTGGTGACGTTGCCGTGGGAGTCGACCTCCACGAACTTGCCGGTCTTGGGGTCGAACGGCGTGTTGGCGGGGGCGATGTTGTGGGACTCCTCCTCGTCGGCGGTCATCCAGTCGATCTGGTCGGTGACCTTGCCGTCAACCACGCGACGGTACGGGGCCTCGATGAAGCCGTACTCGTTGACGTGGGCGTAGAGCGCGAGGGAGCCGATGAGGCCGATGTTGGGACCCTCGGGGGTCTCGATCGGGCACATGCGGGAGTAGTGCGAGTTGTGAACGTCGCGGACGGCCGTCGGCACGTTGGTGCGGCGGCTGGAGCCGGACTTGTGGCCGGCGAGGCCGCCCGGGCCGAGCGCGGAGAGACGACGCTTGTGCGTGAGGCCGGAGAGCGGGTTGGCCTGGTCCATGAACTGCGAGAGCTGCGAGGAGCCGAAGAACTCCTTGATGGCCGCCACGATCGGGCGGATGTTGATCAGGCTCTGCGGCGTGATGTCGTCGGCGTCCTGGGAGGCCATGCGCTCGCGCACGACGCGCTCCATGCGGCTCATGCCGATGCGGAACTGGTTCTGGACCAGCTCGCCAACGGTGCGCACGCGGCGGTTGCCAAAGTGGTCGATGTCATCCGTGCGCTTGGACTCGTCACCCTCGTGAAGGGCGAGGAGGTAGCGGATGGCCTCGATGATGTCCTCGTGGGTGAGCACGCGGCTCGCATCCTCGGAGGAGAGGCCGAGCTTCTTGTTGACCTTGTAGCGACCAACGCGCGCGAGGTCGTAGCGCTGGGCGTTGAAGTAGAGGCCGTCGAGGAGCAGGCGACCGGCGTCCGGGGTGGCGGGCTCGCCGGGGCGCTGGCGCTGGTAGATCTCGCGCAGGGCGGCCTCGCGGGTGGTGGAGGCGTCGCGCTCGAGGGTGTTGCGCACGACGTCGGAGTCGCCGAGAAGGGCGTAGATCTCGTCGTCGGTCTCGGCGATGCCGAGGGCGCGCAGGAAGACCATCGCGGACTGACGGCGCTTGCGGTCGATGGAGACCACGAGGTGGCCGCGCTTGTCGACCTCAAACTCGAGCCAGGCGCCGCGAGCGGGGATGAACTGGGCCTTGTGGACCAGCACGCCGCTGTCGGTCTCCTCGGAGAAGTAGACGCCCGGGGAGCGGACGAGCTGGGAGACGACGACGCGCTCGGTGCCGTTGATGATGAAGGTGCCGCGGTCGGTCATGAGCGGGAAGTCGCCCATGAAGACGAGCTGCTCCTTCATCTCGCCCGTCTCCTTGTTGACAAAGCGCACGTCAACGAAGAGAGGCGCCTGGTAGGAGATGTCCTTGGCGCAGCACTCGGCGATGGAGTGCGCCGGGTCGCCAAACTGGTGGTCGCCAAAGACGACCTCCATCGTGTGGGAGGAGTTCTCGATGGGAGAGAACTCCGAGAAGGACTCGGCAAGACCCTCGCCCATGAAGCGCTCGAAGGACTCCTTCTGAACGTCGATCAGGTTGGGGAGCTCCATCGCGGGAGCAATCTTGCTAAAGGTCTTGCGTCCGGTCGTGCCCTGTGGTTTGGTAAGAGCAGTCTTTGCGGTAGACACCAGGCTTTTCCTCCTTCTAAAAGGGTGGAAGGCGGCAATTGTCGCAACGTAATAATCTACCGAAATGCTCCCAGGCGGTCAACGTAAAGTCTTGACTTGTGCGGCGGTTTTTAGTAGCTGGCTCTTCCCGCTTGATTTACCTGCGCAAATGCACTTCTTGGTGTGAAATGTTGTGGAGGTTCGGTGACGCCGCTCGGAGGAGCCGAGCCGGCCCGGCGTGCGAACCGGTGACTTTTGCACGAGCGCCCCGGCCTTCGGATTGATTGCCTTTCGCATATGTGCAGGTCACGGGTTTGCCCCGTTCTTCTCGCCAAGCGAGAAGGGTCCTCCGCTCGTGCATAAGTCAGGGTTTGAGCGGCGGGGCGGGCGGCAGAGGAGCCCGCTCGTGCAAAAGTCAGGGCTAGAGCGGCGGGGCAAGGACAACGAGAAGGACGGCGAAGCCTCAGGACACGAGCGAGCGCTTGTATTCGTCAAGCTCGACACAGAACTGGTGACTTATGCACGAGCGCCCCGGGTCTCGGGTTGGTTTCCTTTCGCATATGTGCAGGTCGCGGGCTCGTCCCGTCCTTCTCGCCAAGCGAGAAGGGCCGTCCGCTCGTGCAAAAGTCGGAGTTCGCGGGACGGCGAGGCGGAGGCGAGAAAGGCGGCCACACCGCAAAAAGGGGCCGGACCCGTAGGTCCGACCCCTGTCTGCGCGTTGCGCGTAACCCGAAGTAAGGAAACTTACTTGAGGGTGACGGTGGCGCCGGCCTCCTCGAGCTGCTTCTTGGCGGCCTCGGCGTCCTCCTTCTTGGCGCCCTCGAGGACGGCCTTGGGGGCACCCTCGACGACCTCCTTGGCCTCCTTGAGGCCGAGGCTGGTGAGAGCGCGGACGACCTTGATGACGGCGATCTTGTTGTCGCCGAAGCCCTCGAGCACGACGTCGAAGTTGGTCTTCTCCTCCTCCTCGGCGGCAGCGGCAGCCGGAGCGGCGGCCACGGCGGCGACGGGGGCGGCGGCGGAGACGCCGAAGGTGTCCTCGATGGCCTTCACGAGCTCGGAAGCCTCGAGCAGGGTCATCTCCTTGAGGGCGTCAATGATCTCCTCGGTGGTAAGCTTAGCCATTTTTCTGTTCCTTTCGGTCCCGTGCGCGTGCACGGATGCTTGGTAGGTGTGTGAGACGCTGGGCGCCTCGGGTGCGGCCGGAGCCGCGGGGTCGTGCTAGGCAGCCTGCTTCTGCTCGGAAACAGCGCTGATGGTGCGAGCGAGGCCAGAGGGGACCTCGTTGACGCAGACGGCGATGCCGCGGGCGAAGCCGCTGATGAGGCCAGCGAGCTGACCCATGAGCTGATCGCGGTTGGGCAGGTCGGCGTAAGCCTTGGCCTCCTCGGCGTTGAGGGCCTTGCCGTCGGCGATGGCGCCCACGAAGTTCATCTTCTTGAGCTTCTCGGACTGCTCCTTGATGACCTTGGCGGCATCCACGGAGTCGTTCGCGTAGAAGACGTAGGCGCAGGTGCCCTCGAGCACCTCGTCGATGCTGGGGAGACCGGCGTTCTCAAGAGCGATCTTGACGATGTTGTTCTTGTACACCTTCATCTCGGCACCAACCTCGCGGAGCGCGCGGCGGACCTGCTGGGTCTCCTTGACGGAGAGACCACGGTAGTCGACGACAAAGACACCCTGGGAGGCCTCGAGCGAAGCGGAGACCTTCTCGAGCATCTCGACATTGGACTTGGATGGCATGTTGTTACACCTCCTTCGTTGCGGTCGGGCATGCCGCCGACGCGGGCGGGCCTTCCGCAAAAGAAGACCCCGTCTGGCGCAGGCCAAAGCGGGGTCCTCGAGGATGCGAAACTCTCAAGACCACCTCGGCAGGCGGGTTTCCCCATTAAGCCTTGCGGCACCGGCTGTCTTTGGCAGCGGACATGCAGTGAAAGAACGTTGCGAGACGCGTCTCGCACGGGACATTGTGTCACGTGGCGAGAAGCGCGTCAAGCTGGCGGGAAATCCGCGCTACTCCTCCATGAGGTTGCGCGTCTTGGTGGTGTCGACCTTGATGCCAGGGCCCATGGTGGTGGTGAACGTCACGGACTTGACGTAGCGACCCTTGGCGCTCGAGGGCTTCACGCGGAGAAGCTCGTTGATGAGCGCGCCGTAGTTCTCGACGAGCTTCTGGGTGTCGAAGGACACCTTGCCCATCGGGACGTGGCAGATGCCGTAGCGGTCGGCGCGGTACTCGACGCGGCCGGCCTTGAGCTCGCCGACCATCTTGGCGACGTCCATGGTGACGGTGCCGAGCTTGGGGTTGGGCATGAGGCCACGGGGACCGAGGATCTTGCCGAGGCGGCCGACCTTGCCCATCATGTTGGGCGTGGCGATGGCGGCGTCGAAGTTCAGCTCGCCGGCCTGGACCTGGGCGACAAGATCGTCGGAGCCGATGACGTCGGCGCCGGCGGCCTCGGCCTCACGGGCCTTCTCGCCCTCGGCGAAGACGGCGACGCGGACGGTCTTGCCGGTGCCGTGGGGCAGCGCGATGGAGCCGCGGACGTTCTGGTCGGCCTTGCGGGTGTCGACGCCGAGACGGACGTGGACCTCGACGGTCTCGTCAAACTTGGCGGGAGCGAGCTCCTTGGCGAGCTCCATGGCCTCCTTGGGGGCATAGAGCTTGGTGCGGTCGACCTTGGCGGCAGCAGCCTTGTAGTTCTTTCCGTGCTTGGGCATTTGGAACCTCCTGTGGTCAGCGGGCTTGTCGCCCTCCCACATCGAAAGCCGAGGGGGACCATCCCCCTCGGCAATGAGACGAGTTACTCGGCGATGGTGACGCCCATGGAGCGGGCGGTGCCGGCGACGATCTTCTTGGCGGCCTCGATGTCGTTGGCGTTGAGGTCCGGCATCTTGATCTCGGCGATCTTGGTGAGCTGCTCGTCGGTGAGCTGGCCGACCTTGTCGCGCTGGGGCACGCCGGAGCCGCTCTTGAGGCCGAGCTCCTTCTTGATGAGCTGGGCAGCGGGCGGGGTCTTGCAGACGAAGTCGAAGGAGCGGTCCTCGTAGACGGAGATCTCAACGGGGATGATGTCGCCGGCCTTGTCCTGCGTGGCGGCGTTGAACGCCTGGCAGAACTGCATGATGTTGACCTGGGCGGCACCAAGGGCGGGACCGACGGGAGGCGCGGGGTTGGCGGCGCCGGCCGGAATCTGGAGCTTAATAAAGTTGACGACCTTCTTCTTGGCCATGTTCTTCCTCCTTGAGAGGTGCGTTGCTTGCTATGTCCGCGCCGTGCCCGAGAAGCAATCCTCACCGATCCGGGCTGGCGTAGGTTCCGTGCTAGGCGATCGTGGTGACCTGCTCGAGCGTGAGCTCGACCGGGGTCTCGCGGCCAAAGATCATGAGCATGACCTTGACCTTGCCGGCCTCGGGCATGACCTCGGAGACCTGGCCGTCGAAGTCAGCGAGAGGGCCGGAGACAACGCGGACCGCCTGGCCGACCTCGATGGAGGTGGAGGTGCGCTTGGGGACGACGGGCGTGGTGCCGCGACCGCCGGAGCGGCGCATGATCTTGTCGAACTCGCTGCGACGCAGCGGGGACGGCTTGCCGTCGGGACCGACGAACCCGGTCACGCCCGGGGTGTTGCGCACGAAGGACCACGTGTCGTCGTTGCCCTCCATGCGAACAAGAACGTAGCTCGGCAGGACCTTGGACTCCTTGGTCTCGCGCTTGCCACCCTCCTTGATCTCGGTGACCTCCTCCATGGGGATCTGGATGTCAACGATCTGGTCGGAGAGGCCGTAGGTCTCGATGCGGTGCTCGAGGTCCGCCTTGACCTTGTTCTCGTAGCCGGAGTAGGTGTGAATGACGTACCAGCGCTTAGCCATGGTTTAGCCCCTCAGTCCGGTGTAGCCGACGAGCGCGGCAACGATGCCGGAGTCGACGAGCCAGATGATCACGCCAAAGACGATGAGCATCGCGATGATGGCGACCGAGTAGCTCTTGAGCTCGGCCTTGGACGGCCAGACGACGCGGCGCATCTCGGAACGAACGGCACCGAGATAGTTCCCCAGACGCTTGAAGGGGCCCGGCTTCTTGTTGGGGGCCTTCTCAGGCTTGGTCTCGGGCTTCTTCTCGGCCTTGGCAGGAGCCTTGGCGTCGGGCGTGGAGCCAGAAGCGGCCTGGGCAGCCTCCACGCGAGCGCGCTCCTCGGCACGGGCCTTGCGGACGCTCCTCTTGTTGCGGTCCTTGTTCGGCATCTGTCTGACTCCTAATAAGACGTTCCTTACATGGAAACCGGCTAACCCCGAAGGGAAAGCCGGTGGTGAGATCTGGCAGGCCAGGAAGGACTCGAACCCTCAACAAACGGTTTTGGAGACCGCCGCTCTACCATTGGAGCTACTGGCCTGTTTGGAAAGCCCACCTGTTAGCGGGTCTCCCTGTGAAGCGTGTGCTTCTTGCACCACGGGCAGTACTTCTTCAACTCCATACGATCGGGGTTGTTGGCCTTGTTCTTGTCCGTGGTGTAGTTGCGGCGCTTGCACTCAGTGCACGCGAGGGTAACCAGAGTACGCATGAATCGAATCCTCCTGAAAGAACTTCTCGTTGGAGGGAGTTTCCCTCAAACGTGGCGCGGTGGTAAACACTACCATCCACCTTGCGGTGTTGTCAAGGCAGCGTTCTTCCTGGCTATGCAATCACAAAATATACAGAGCCGAGAAGAGCGACGCCTTGGGGCCCAAAAAGGGCCCGACACGCGCGGTGCCGGGCCCTTGAGGCTCAAAGCTACTCGAGACTAGTCGAGAATCGAGGAGACACGGCCGTCGCCGACGGTGTGGCCACCCTCGCGGATAGCGAACTTGAGGCCCTGCTCCATGGCGATCGGGTGGATGAGCTCGCAGGTGACGGTGATGTGGTCACCAGGCATAGCCATCTCGACCTTGGAGCCGTTGGTGTCGGTGAGCTCGGAGATGTCGCCCGTGACGTCCGTGGTGCGGAAGTAGAACTGCGGACGGTAGCCAGCGAAGAACGGGGTGTGACGGCCGCCCTCCTCCTTGGTCAGAACGTAGATCTCACCGGTGAACTTCTGGTGCGGCTGGACGGAGCCGGGCTTGCAGATGACCTGGCCGCGCTCGATGTCCTCGCGCTTGATGCCGCGGAGAAGGATGCCGACGTTGTCGCCAGCCTCGCAGAAGTCCATGGTCTTGCGGAACATCTCGATGCCGGTGGCAACGGAGGTCTGCTTCTCACGGATGCCGACGATCTCGACGGGGTCGTTGAGCTTGAGCTCGCCGCGCTCAACACGACCGGTGGCAACGGTGCCGCGGCCGGAGATGGTCATGACGTCCTCGATGGCCATGAGGAACGGCTTGTCGTTGTCACGCGGCGGCGTGGGGATGTACTCGTCGACGGCGTGCATGAGCTCGATGATGGAGTCGACCCACTTCTGCTCGCCGTTGAGGGCGCCGAGGCCGGAGCCACGGATGATGGGGAGGTCGTCTCCGGGGAAGCCGTACTCGGAGAGGAGGTCGCGGGTCTCCATCTCGACGAGGTCGATGAGCTCCTCGTCGTCAACCATGTCGCACTTGTTGAGGAAGACGATGATGTAGGGGACGCCGACCTGACGGGCGAGAAGGATGTGCTCGCGGGTCTGGGCCATGGGGCCGTCGGTGGCGGCGATGACGAGGATGGCGCCGTCCATCTGAGCCGCACCGGAGATCATGTTCTTGATGTAGTCAGCGTGGCCCGGGCAGTCGACGTGAGCGTAGTGGCGCTCCCAGGTCTCGTACTCGATGTGGGCAACGTTGATGGTGATGCCGCGCTGACGCTCCTCGGGAGCCTTGTCGATGTTCTCGAAGGCGGTGTAGTCGGCCTTGCAGCCCTCGGTCTCGGAGAGGACCTTGGTGATAGCGGCAGTCGTGGTGGTCTTGCCGTGGTCGACGTGACCAATGGTACCGATGTTTACGTGCGGCTTGGAACGATCGAACTTCTCCTTGGCCATTGCCATCCTCCTTTTGGAACCGACCTCGCGGCCAATCCTTACAAACTCCGTACTTATGCCAAGCGGCGCCGAGGCGCCGCCTTGAGCTCTGGTACCGGTGACTGGACTCGAACCAGTGACATCGCGGGTATGAGCCGCGTGCTCTAACCAACTGAGCTACACCGGCGATTGCCGTGCGACTGAAATGGCGGAAATGGAGCCCGCGACCGGATTTGAACCGGTGACCTCTTCGTTACCAACGAAGTGCTCTACCGACTGAGCTACACGGGCGAATGGTGGGGATGCTTGGACTCGAACCAAGGAACCCAGAGGGAGCGGATTTACAGTCCGCCGCAGTTGCCGCTGTGCCACATCCCCATTCCGTTTTCAGCCACCCGCGAGGCGCTTTCTCCCTCGCAAGCGGAAGATAGATTACGTCGTGCGCAAGAACTTGTCAACGTATACCTCCCACCCGGGCGTATCCATTGCCATGAGGTATACACATCTGCAGGTGAGCATGGGTGGAAACACAAATGCGGGACCGCGACGAGCCTCGCGATCCCACAGAAATTTCTGGAGCCGGCAGAGGGAGTCGAACCCCCAACCCACGGTTTACAAAACCGTTGCTCTGCCATTGAGCCATGCCGGCGTGCGTTCGTACATGATAGCGGAACAGGCGCCGACTGGCCGACGAGTCCTTCTCAGCCGCGCAGCATGCGCCAGAGCTTCTCGCGCGCAGCCGGGTCGATGCGGTCCTCGAGGCGCATGTGCTGGGTCTGGCGCTCGGCGTTGGCGCGCTCGTACTCCACGGCCAGCGCCCCCACGTCCGCCACGAGCACGTCGCTCGAGACGCGCGTCACCGGAATGCCGCCCACGGTGGCCCGGATCGTCCGGTCCGAGGTCACCACCGTCACGGCCTGCGGCGCGAGGCGCGCTTCCGTGACCAGCCGCTCGATCACCGAGTCGGCGCTCTCTCCCGCCGGCGAGAAGACCACGCGCACGCCTGCCGGCGTGAGCTCGGGCCGCTCCGGCGAGACGTTCCCCGCCGCGTCGAAGACGATCACCGGGTCATAGCGCCCCTTCGCATAGGCGGCCACGTCGGCGACGAGAAGTTCGCGCGCCTGCTCGAAGGGGTCGCCGTCGGCGGCCTCGTCCATGCGGGCGAGGTAGCGCTCGGACTTGTAGATCACGTTGTAACCGTCTACCACGAGCAGCTCGCTCGGGGCGCCCGCGCTAGGCACCGGCCTCGCCGCCCGTCTCCACGCGACGCAGCCACTCGTAGCAGAGCACGGTCGTGGCCTGCGCCACGTTGAGGGACTCCACGCGCCCGCGCTGCGGGAGCTTGCAGGCAAAGTCGCACTTCTCGGCAACCAGGCGCGAGATGCCCTCGCCCTCGGATCCCATGACCAGGGCCAGGCGCCCGCCCATGGGGGCGTGCCAGACGTCCTGCTCGGCATGCTCGGTCGCGGCGCAGGCCCAGAAGCCCGCCTCCTTGAGCTCGTCTAACGCGCGCGCCAGGTTAGGCACCTGCGCGATCGGCAGGTGCATGACGGCGCCGGCGGAGGTCTTGTAGGCGCCCACGCCCACGGAGGCGGCGCGGGCCTTGGCCACCACGACGCCCGCCGCGCCCACGACCTCGGCCGTGCGCACGATGGCGCCGAAGTTGCCCTGGTCGGTCACGTGGTCGAGCACCACCACGAGGGCGTCCCCCTCGCCCGCCGCGGCGATCACGTCGGAGAGCTCGGCGTACTCGAAGGGGCGCGTGCGCACCACGACGCCCTGGTGGGCACCATGGCTGGAGAGCGCGTCCAGGCGGGCGCGCGGCACGCGCTCCACGGGGACGCCGGTGTCCTCCAGGCGCGCGGCGATCTTCTCGAGCACCTGGTCGCGCTCACCGGAGCGCTCCTGCACGAGCGCCGAGCGCAGCGGCATGCCACAGCCGAGCGCCTCCTCGACGGCGCGGCGCCCCTCGATGAGGTCGCCGCGCTCGCGCTGCTGCGGACCGCGGCGCGCAGCGCCCGGGAGCGGCCGCGAGCCGTGGCCCTTCTCGCCGCGCGGGCCCCTGCCCTTGAAGGCGCCGGGGGCACCGGCGCGCCCGGCCTGCGGCCTGCCGCCCTTGCCCTTGCCGCCGCGGACGTCGCGACCCGGCGTGCGTGACTGGTTCTTTGCCATGAGACTCCCTCTGGACTCCTGAAAACGCCTCGATACCAGCAAGAGTACGAGCGGGTTGCGCCCGTACTCTTGCAAGCGAGCTCTGCGGGAAGCCGCCTACTCCTTGCGGTGCACGCGGGCGCCGGCGGCGGTGTCCTCCACCACGAGGCCGAGCGCGGTGATGCCGTCGCGGATGGCGTCGGCAACGCCCCAGTTCTTCTCGGCGCGGGCTGACTGGCGCGCGGCGAGAAGGGCCTCGGCCGCCTCGGCGGCGGAGTCGCCCTCGTATCCGGCCTGCTCGCGCGCAAGGTCCACGAGGCCTGCGGGCAGGTCGTCCTCGCCGGTGGAGCGAGAGAGGCTGATGCCCATGACGTCTGCCAGCTCGGAGAGCATGTCGGCGGCGCGCAGGCAGACGGCGGTGGAGGTGTCGTCGGCGGCGTCGGCCAGGTAGGTGTTGCAGGCGGTCACGAGCGAGAAGATCGCGGCGAGGCCGCCGGCGGTGTTGAAGTCGTCGTCCATCTGGCGGCAGAACTCCTCGCGCGCGGCGTCCACCTGCGCCCCGAGGGCGCGGTCGGCGTCGTTGAGCTCGCCGTCCTGCGGGGAGCGCTCGGCGGCCCAGCGGAGGTTGCGCACGCAGGTCTGCAGGCGCTCGAGCGTGCCGGCAACGCCCTCCAGGCGCTCGAAGGAGAAGTCCAGCGGCGCACGGTAGTGGGTCTGCAGCATGAGCAGGCGCACGGCGTCGGCGGGGTACTTGTCGAGCACCTCCTTGAGCGTGTAGAAGTTGCCCAGGCTCTTGGACATCTTCTCGCCGTCAACGCGCAGCATGCCGGTGTGCATCCAGGTGTTGGCGAGCGCGGAGTCCCAGGCGCACATGGCCTGGGCGGTCTCGTTCTCGTGGTGCGGGAAGATGAGATCGGCGCCGCCGCCGTGGATGTCGATCGGGGTGCCCAGGTAGCGGTGGATCATCGCGCAGCACTCGGTGTGCCAGCCGGGACGGCCGTCGCCCCACGGGGAGGGCCAGCTGGGCTCGCCGGGCTTGGCGGCCTTCCAGAGCGCAAAGTCGAAGGGGTCGCGCTTCTCGTCGTTGACCTCCACGCGCTCGCCGGCACGCATCTGATCCAGGCTGCGCCCGGAGAGGATGCCGTAGCTGTGGTCGGCGCGGACGGAGAAGTAGACGTCGCCGGAGGGCACGGGGTAGGCCACGCCGCGCTCGATGAGCAGGGAGATCATCTCCTGCATGGCCTCGATCTCATGCGTGGCGCGCGGGCGGATGTCCGGGTCCAGCACGCCAAAGCGGTGCATCTGCTCGATGAAGGCGGCCGAGCACTCCTCGGCGACCTCGGCGGCCGTGCGGCCGGTCTCGTTGGCGCGGTTGATGATCTTGTCGTCCACGTCGGTGAGGTTCTGGGCAAAGGTGACCTGGTAGCCCTTGTACATGAGGTAGCGGCGGATCACATCGAACGCGAGGAACGTGCGCGCGTTGCCGATGTGGATCTGGTCGTAGACGGTGGGGCCGCAGACGTACATGCGAATCTTGCCGGGCTCGATGGGCTCGAGCTCCTCCTTCTTGTGCGTCTGGCTGTTGTAGACGAGCATGCGCGCTCCTTGTGGTTGGTTGTCTTGCGTTGGACCAGTATAGCGCCGGCGGGCGACAAGAGCCGCTACTCGATGCGCTCCAGCAGCGCGACGGCCCAGGCGGCGATGCCCTCCTCGCGGCCCACGAAGCCGAGGCGCTCCGTCGTGGTGGCCTTGACGCCCACCGCTTCCGCGGGCACGCCGAGCGCCGCGGCCATGTTGGCGCGCATCTGCTCCCGGTAGGGCGCGAGCTTGGGGGTCTGCGCCGCGATGGTGCAGTCGGCGTCCGCGACGCGCCAGCCGCGCTCTCGGGCGAGGTCGGCCACGCGACGCATGAGCACGAGCGAGTCCGCGCCCTCGTAGGCGGGGTCGTTGTCCGGGAAGAGCTTGCCGATGTCGCCCTCGCGCAGGGCGCCGAGCACGGCGTCCATGAGGGCGTGCGCCACGACGTCCGCATCCGAGTGCCCGGCAAGACCGCGCACGCACGGAACGTCCACGCCGCCCAAAATCAGGCGCCGCCCCTCGGCAAACGCGTGCACGTCAAACCCATGTCCGATTCTCAGCATGTCCGACCCCTTCCTTGTCGGCGAGCAAGCAGCGGCAGGCCGAGGCGGCAGCCAAGGTCCGTCGCGAGTTCTTGCCGAGCGCCCTTCTCGGCAAGCTGTCCGAGCGCCGGATCCTGGCCGCCGCCCGACGACAGGTCAAGTGAGCAACCTCCGCTCGAGCGCAGCCTCGGCGAGGGCGAGGTCCTCGGGCAGCGTGACTTTGATGTTGTCGCGCGTGGACTCCACCACGCGGACCTTTCCGCCCATGCGCTCCACGAGCGACGAGTCGTCGGTCCCCTGGTAGTCCTCGCGATCGGCGGCCTTGTGCGCGGCGAGAAGCACGCGGCGCCGGAAGACCTGCGGCGTCTGCGCGGCCCAATAGAACGAGCGGTCGGGGGTGGCCACGATCGTGGCCCCCTCGACGAGCTTGAGCGTGTCCACGGAGCGGGTGGCGAGAATGGCGCCGGCCAGGGACTCGTCCGCACGAACCGCGGCACACGCGTCCTCGATCTGCTCGACTTCGATGAGCGGGCGGGCGGCGTCGTGCACCGCGACGAGCGGCAGGTCGCGCGGGGTGGCCTCGAGGCCGTGCCGCACCGACTCCTGACGCGTCTCGCCCGACGGCGCGAGCGCCACCGGCTTGGCGAGCGAGAGTCGCGAGAGCACGTCCTTCTCGACCTGTGCCGCTCGGTCCGGCGCGCACACGATCACGATGCGCGCCACCGACGGGGCGCGGTCAAACGCCATGACCGCCCAGCTCATGAGCGGGAGTCCCGCGAGGTCTACGAACTGCTTGCCACGCGGGTCGCCAAAGCGCTCGCCGGAGCCCCCCGCGACTATGATCGCGCAGGTGTCAGCAGCAACAGCGGCTTCATCAGTGCGCTCGGCACAGGCGCAGGCGCACGGCCTTGCCCCGCGCGACGGCCCGGCGGCGCCCATCACTCGCCCTTGTCCCACATGCGGTGCAGGCTGTTGGCGAGCACGCCCGGGTTCTTGACGCCGATCTCGCCGAGGCGCGACGGGTCGTCGTCCACGGCCTCCAGCACCTCCTGCAGCGAGCCGTACTCGTCGACGATCTTGTCTGCCATGCCGTCGCGAACCACCGGCACGCGCGAGAGCGTGCGCAGGCCGAGCGGCGTCATGATGGAGTCCTCGCCGCGATCGTCGGTATAGCCCAGCAGCTTTGCCACGAACTTGGCGGAGCGCAGCTGCGTGTTCACGGTGTCGTGCAGGCGCTTGCGGATGGCGCGGGCCGTCTCCTCGGAGGAGTCGGCGGCGTAGTCCCTGATCATCAGCGTATAGGCCTCGTCCGTGCCCGCCAGGTACTCCTCGCGCTGCATCTGAGCGATCTTGCCCTCACGCCCGAGCTGGGCGATGCAGGAGTCGAGCTCGGAGCCCGCGGACTGCAGGACCTCGAAGAGGTAGAAGACGCTCGTGATGTCGCCGAGGGTGACGCAGTTGTCCAGCTCCAGGCTGGTGAGGCGCAGCAGACTCCGGTCGAGCTGGTTGCGCGTGTTCTGCATGGCAACCGTGAGCTGGTTCACGGTGGTGAGCAGGTCGCTCGCGCTCTTGAGCTCGTAGCCCTTGCCGTCCACGTAGACGTTCACGACCGAGCGCCGAGAAGAGACGGAGATGACCGTGGCCCTGGTGAGCAGGCTCATGCGCGCCGCGGTTCGGTGGCGCGTGCCGGTCTCGGAGGTGGGCAGCGACGGGTCGGGGTTGAGGTGGTAGTTGGCGCGCAGGATCTTGGTGAGGTCGCGGTCGACCACCACGGCGCCGTCCATCTTGCAGAGCTCGAAGAGGCGGTTGGCCGTGAACGAGACATCGAGCTTGAAGCCGTCGTCGCCGGCGGCGAGCACGTTCTCCGTGTCGCCAACGCAGATGAGGGCGCCCAGATGACCAGCGAGGATCATATCGAGCGCCGTGCGCAGCGGGGTGCCCGGCGCGGTCTTCCTGATCGCGTCCTCAAAGCGCTGCTCGCGCTCGGCGGCTGGGTCGAGCTGGGTGACTTCCACGGGCGCCCCTCTCGTCGATGGCGGTCAGGTACGAGTATAGCGCCGGGCAGCGTCCCGTCCGAGGGCAATGCCCGGCGCTCACGTACCCGGCGGGCAAGCCCCGGTGCTCGGACAGCCCGCCGCAAAGGGAGCGGCAAGAGCTCGCGGCGGAACCTGCCCGACGAACCTCGAGCTACTCCCCCGCGGTCAGCAGGCCGCCGGCACCGGCGGAGCCGCGGGAGGGCTCGGGAAGCGAGCCGATGAGGTCGGGCGACGCCATGCTCTCGCGGCGGCGCGGTGCGGGGATCTCGCCGGTCGCGTGCTCAAAGACGAGCGCGCCGTCCTTCTCGTCCACGCGGATAATCTCCCCCGCATGCCACAGGCCCTGCAGCAGCTCCTCGGAGAGCGGGTCCTCGATGAGCGTCTGGATGGCGCGACGGAGCGGCCGGGCCCCGTAGACGGGGTCCGCCCCCTGCTTGGCCACGAGGTCGCGGGCGGCATCGGTGAGCTCGATGGACATGCCCTCGGCGACGAGGCGGTCGCGCAGGTCGGCAACCATGAGCTCCACGATGCTGCGCAGCTGCTCGGGCGTGAGGGACTTGAAGACCACGACCTCGTCCACGCGGTTGAGGAACTCGGGGCGGAAGTGCTTCTTGAGCTCGGTCATCACGCGGCTCTCGATCTCCTTGTCGGAGAGGCCGTTTGCGCCCTGGGCCGAGAAGCCCATCGTCGTGGTCTGCGCGATGTCGCGCGCGCCGATGTTGGACGTCATGATGATGACGGTGTTGGAGAAGTCCACGTGGCGGCCCTGGCCGTCGGTCAGGCGTCCCTCCTCCAGGATCTGGAGCAGGACGTTGAACACGTCGGGGTGGGCCTTCTCCACCTCGTCGAAGAGGACGACGGAGTAGGGACGCCGGCGCACGGCCTTGGTGAGCTCGCCGCCCTCGTCGTAGCCCACGTATCCCGGAGGCGCACCGACGAGCTTGGAGACGGTGTGCTTCTCCATGAACTCGGACATGTCGAAGGAGATGAGCGCCTCCTCGCTGCCAAAGAGGAACTCGGCGAGCGCCTTGGCGAGCTCGGTCTTGCCCACGCCCGAGGGGCCGAGGAAGATGAACGAGCCGCCGGGGCGGCGCGGGTCCTTGAGCGGGCTGCGGCTGCGGCGGATGGCCTTGGCGACCTTGGTCACTGCCTCGTCCTGACCCACGACGCGCTGGTGGAGGACGTCCTCGCAGCGCAGGAGCTTGGAGGCCTCGGCCTCGGTGAGGTTGGAGACGGGCACGCCGGTCATGGACGAGACCACGTCGGCGATGTCCTGCTCGTCCACGGTGACCACGTTGGCGGCAAGCTCCTCGCGCCATGCGGTCTCCAGCTCGTCGCGGCGGGCGACGAGCGACTTCTCCTCGTCACGCAGACGCGCGGCGTCCTCGAACTCCTGGGCGGCGGCGGCCGCGGACTTCTCCTCGCGCACGCGGGCGAGGTCGGCGTCGACCTGGGCGATCTCGGGCGGGAGCGCCATCTTGTGGACGCGCGTGCGGGCGCCCGCCTCGTCGAGCACGTCGATTGCCTTGTCCGGCAGGAAGCGGTCCTGCACGTAGCGACTGGAGAGCGCGACTGCGGCGAGCACGGCGGCGTCGGTGTAGCGGACGTGGTGGTGCTGCTCGTAGCGATCCTTCAGGCCCTCGATGATCTTGATCGTGTCCTCGGGGCTGGGCTCGCCGATGTTGACCGGCTGGAAGCGACGCTCGAAGGCGGAGTCCTTCTCCACGTGCTTGCGGTACTCCTCGGCCGTGGTGGCACCGATGACCTGGATCTCCCCGCGTGACAGGGGCGGCTTGAGAATGGAGGCGGCGTCGATCGAGCCCTCGGCGGAGCCCGCGCCGATGACGGTGTGGATCTCGTCGATGAAGAGGATGTCGTCCTCGGAGGCCTCGAGCTCGGCAACGACCTTCTTCATGCGCTCCTCGAACTCGCCGCGGTACTTGGAACCAGCGACGAGGCTCGCGAGGTCGAGCGTCCAGACCTGCTTGCCGCGCAGGATGTCGGGCACGTTGCCGGAGGCGATGAGCTGCGCAAGGCCCTCGACGATAGCGGTCTTGCCCACGCCCGGGTCACCCAGGATGAGCGGGTTGTTCTTCTGGCGGCGCGCGAGAACCTGCATCACGCGCTCTATCTCTCGGTCGCGGCCGATCACGGGGTCGAGCTTGCCGTCCGCGGCGAGCTTGGTGAGGTTGCGGCCGTACTGCTCGAGCACGGAGCCCTCCTCGCCCTGCTGGGACGGACTGCCGAAGCCGGCCATGCGGACGTCGGCCGTCGCGGCCTCGCGCGGAGCGCCCTCGGGGCTCTTGCCCGCGAGCTCGTTCACGGCATTGCGCACGGCGTCGCCTGAGACGCCCATCTGACGCAGGGCGTCCATCGCGCGACCGTTGCCCTCCGCCACGATGCCGAGCAACAGGTGCTCCGTGGCGATGTAGGTCTGGCCGTGGGTCATCATCTCGCGATACGCGCCCTCGAGCACGCGCTTGGCGCGCGGCGTGAACGGGATGTGCCCGCCCGGCACCGGCTCGTTGTCCTGCACGGTGAGGCTGCGCACGGTGGAAAGGGCCTCGTCGTAGGTGACGTCGAGCTGTGCCAGCGCCTGGGCGGCCACGCCCTCGCCCTCCTTGATGAGGGCGAGCAGCAGGTGCTCGGTGCCCACGTACATCTGGCCGAGGCCGCGGGCCTCGTCCTGAGCGAGGCTCATCACCTTGCGCGCCTTGTCGGTGAACTTCTCAAACATGAGGTGCGTCCTTCCGCACGGTTGTCTCACGGTACTAGTTTGTACCCACGGCGCCGCCTGCGCAAACACGCTAGGCGACGTCGCGTCTCTCTGGTGCGTTTCCCGGGTGGTGAGAAAGGTTGGGTACTTTTTAGGCGACCCCCAAAGTATCCGACCTTAGTGGCTCGGCAAAGCCGCTGGTAGTTAAATGCTACAAGCCAGGTCGTACTTCACGCGTGGTCAAAAAAGTACCCAACCTTTTTGGACTGACCGAAAGACTACTTCCCAAACGTGTCACGGTCGGGGGCGATGGCCTTCATCGCGTCGATCGTGCGCGAGAAGAGCTCGTCGAGCTCCCAGCCGCAGAGCTCGGCTCCCTTGCGGATGACGTCGCGGTCGCAGCCGGCGGCGAAGCGCTTGTCCTTGAACTTCTTCTTGAGCGACTTTACCTCGAAGTCCATGACGGACTTGCTCGGGCGCATGATCACGGCCGCACCGATGAGACCCGTGAGCTCGTCCACGGCAAAGAGGACCTTCTCCATGGGGAGCTCGGGCGCGGGCAGGTCGGGGTTGTTCATCGAGTTGTGCGACTGGACGGCGCGCACGAGCTCGGCGCTGCCGCCTGCGGCCTCGAGAAGCTCCGCGGCGTAGACCGTGTGGTTGGCGGGATCGTCGGCGTGCTCCTCCCAGTCGAGGTCGTGCAGGATGCCCACGACCTCCCAGAAGTCGGCATTCTCGGGGTCCATCTCGAGCGCGAACTGGCGCATCACGCCGCCCACGGTCTCGCCGTGCTCGATGTGGAACTCCTCGTGGTTGTGCTCAGAAAGAAGGGCGAGCGCGGCGTCGCGGTCGATCCCGGCAACGAGCGCCGCGGGGGCCTCCGCCACAGCGGCCGTGACCTTCTCGCTGTCCGCGGCGATGTCGTCCACGGAGGCCGCAGCGTTGTCCGTCACGGCACCCGCGACCTGGGCCTCGATATCTGCGCGCGTAATGGTCTCGGGCTTCATGGCCGGGAAGAGCAGCACGTCGCGGATCGCGGGCTGGTCGCAGAAGAGCATGACCATGCGGTCGATGCCGTAGCCGATGCCGCCCGCCGGCGGCATGCCGTACTCGAGGGCGCGCACGTAGTCGTAGTCGTAGCCCATGGCCTCGTCGTCGCCCATGCCCTTGGCTGCAACCTGCTCGGCAAAGCGGCCGGCCTGGTCCACGGGATCGTTGAGCTCGGAGAAGGCGTTGGCGTACTCGTGGCCGGCGATGACCAGCTCAAAGCGGTCGGTGAGGCGCGGGTCCTCGGTCTTGCGCTTGGAGAGCGGGGAGACCTCCTCGGGGTAGTCGCACACGAAGGTGGGGTTCACGATCGTCTTCTCGCCCAGCTCGTCGTAGAGCTCGAAGAGGAGCTTGCCGGCGCCCCAGTTGGGCTGGACCTCGATGCCGTTCTTCTCGCAGAGCTCGCGCAGATGCTCGATGGGGGTGTCCATCGTGAGCTCCTCCCCCACGCACTCGGAGGCGATCTCGGAGAGCGGGCGGCTCGCCCAGGTGCCGGACATGTCGATCTCCTGGCCCTGGAACGTGATGACCTCGTGGCCCTCCTCGCAGCCGCAGACCTCTCGGGCGATCATCTTGAAGAGGCCCTCGGAGAGGCGCTTCATGCCCTCGAGGTCGGAGTAGGCGCAGTAGGCCTCCATCGAGGTGAACTCGGGGTTGTGCGTGAGGTCCATGCCCTCGTTGCGGAAGTTACGGCCGATCTCAAAGACGCGCTCGAGACCGCCCACGATGAGGCGCTTGAGCGGCAGCTCGGTGGCGATGCGCAGGTAGAAATCGCGGTCGAGCGCGTTGAAGTGCGTCACGAAGGGCTTGGCGTTGGCGCCGCCGAGGATGGCGTGCATCATCGGCGTCTCGACCTCCATGTAGCCGTCGGCCTCCATGTAGCGGCGGATGAGGGAGACGATCTGGCTGCGCTTGCGGAAGACGTCGCGGACCTCGGGGTTCATGATGAGGTCCACGTAGCGCTGGCGGTAGCGGACCTCGCGGTCGGTGAGGCCGTGGAACTTCTCGGGCAGCGGGCGCAGGGACTTGGAAAGCACCGTGAGCTGTGTCGGCGAGACGGAGAGCTGGCCGCGGCGCGTGCGTAGCACCGTGCCCGTGGCGCCCAGGATGTCGCCGAGGTCGAGGTTGGAGAGAAGCGCCCAGCCCTCGTCGCCGAGCACGTCGTGGCGGCAGAACAGCTGGATGGAGCCGCTCACGTCCTCGAGCACGATGAAGGCGGCCTTGCCCTGCTTGCGCAGCGCGCGGATGCGGCCGGCGACGCTCACCACGTCCTCGGTGTCCTCGCCGTCTGCGAGCTCGGCGTACTTGGTCTCCAGCTCGCCGGCGTGGGCCGTGACCTCGGAGGCGATGGGGTACGGGTTCACGCCCGCGTCGATGAGGGCCTGGCGGCGCGCGCGGCGCATGCTCCGCTCGTCGGTGGCGGCGCTTGCGGTGGTCTCCTGGGACATGTTCTCTCCTGTCATTTCACAGATGCGCCCCGTACCTGCGTCTGCAGACACGGGGCGCCTCGCTTGCCTTGGTGGAAGTAGCCTAGCGGGAGATCCCCGTGATGGTGTACTTCCTCGTCTTGCCGGACGGCGCGACGACCTCGATCTTGTCGCCCTTCTCGTGACCCACGAGGGCGGCGCCCACGGGGGACTCAACGGAGATGCGGTGCTCGAGGGAGTTGGTCTCGGTGGTGCCCACGATGCTGAACGTGGACTTCCTGCCCTTCTCGTCCTCCAGCTCGACGGTGGTGCCGATGGAGACGGTCAGCGTGTGGCCGCTGCCCTCCACGACCGTGGCCACGGAGAGAATCTGACGAATCTCGTTGATGCGGGACTCGTTCTTGGACTGCTCCTCCTTGGCGGCGTCGTACTCGGAGTTCTCCGAGAGGTCGCCGAAGCCGCGGGCCTCCTTGATGCGCTCGACGATCTCGTCGTGCTTCTCGCCCTCGCGGTAGGCGAGCTCCTCAACGAGCTTCTGGCGACCCTCGGCGGTGAGCTCGATCTTCTTGGCGTTGTCCATGCGTTCTCCTAGCTAGATGTCTGCGGTGCGGGCGGGTGTGGCTCTCCGACTACTTGCTGCTCGGGAGCTTGGCGCCGCACTTCGAGCAGAAACCGGCGTCGGCGGCGTTCTTGGCGCCGCACTTGGAGCAGAACACGGACTCGACGGCGTCCTCGGGGGCGTCGGCGTCATCGTCGTCCTCGACGACCTCAACGTCCTCCTCGTCGTGAGCGTGGACGGGGGAGCCCTCCTCGATCTTCTCGTCCTTGCCGTCCTCCATGCCCTCGCGGACGTTCTTCACGGTCTTGCCGAGGGCGGAGCCGATCTTGGGCAGGTTCTTGGGCCCAAAGATGACGAGAACGACGACAACGATGATCAGCAGCTCAGGGATGCCGAGGCCAAGAATCATGGTGTGATGTCCTTCCGATGCGTTGTTTCGTGTGGGCGCTAGGCCCAATACAGCATCAGCTAGTATAACCGAGGTTACGCGCTACTCACAATCTCTAAACGCGAGAACGCAGACGTTTTCTCGCGCGACGTTACGGGGGATTCCTTGAAAGAGCTCTTGATCGGTCTTGCCGTGCTGACCGTCGTGTGCACGGCAATCCTCGCGGCGCTGCCCTGGCTGCTGCGCAAGCGGGGCGTGGAGATGCGCCGCACCAAGTTTGGCCTCACGCTCATCTTTGAGGCCGAGAACGCCGACGGCACGCCCGTGCGCCTGCTCAACGTCAACGGCACCTTCCAGAGCGGCTGCTACGTGCCCGAGGACCTGCGCTTTGAGCTGGCCTGCGAGTACCACCGCGAGATGGCGCGCGTGATCGAGGGGCTAGTCGAGAGCCGTGGGTGCACACGCGTGCGACCGCTGCGCGTGATGGTGATGGGCGGCGGGGGCTACTCGCTCCCCAAGTACCTGGCGACGTACGTTCCGGAGGCCCGCGTGGACGTGGTGGAGATAGACCCGGCCATCACGGCGATCGCGCGCGAGCTCTTCTTTCTCGACGAGTGCCTGGAGAAGACGGGCGCCGAGAAGGACGGGCGGATTCGCTTGGTCAACGACGACGCCTGGGGCTTCATGCGCGCCGCTGACGAGCCCTACGACGTGATCGTGAACGACGCCTTCTCCGGCAACCGGCCGCTCGGGCCGCTCACGAGCGCCGAGGGCGCGCGCACGGTTCGCGAGCACCTGACCGAGGACGGCGTCTACCTCGCCAACGTCCGCTGCGCCTGCGAGGGCCGGCGCGCGAAGACGCTCCGTGAGGTGGAGGGGGCCTTTGGCGCGGAGTTCTCGCATGTGGGCTACGTGCCCGAGTGGCCCGACGAGCCCGAGAAGCCCGGCAACAACGTGCTCGTCGCCACGAGCGCAGACGGCGTCATGCCCCACGACGCACGTATGACAAGGTAGGGCGCATTCCCCAACCTTGCCTCAACGTCCTGCGGCGAGAAGGACCTCAGCCTCGGTGAGGGCGCCGGCGCGCAGGACGCGCGGCTCGACGCCGGTGGCGTCGACGATCGTGGAGGCAACGCCCACCGGGGCGGGACCAGCGTCGAGCACGAGGTCCACGGCGTCGATGATGGCGGGCTCGAGCCCGGCACCAGAGGTCGCCGCGGGTGCACCGTGCGTATTGGCGCTCGTCTGGGCGAGGGGCGCGCCCACGGCGCGGACGATGGCGCGGTCCAGCGGCGAGTCCGGCACGCGCAGCGCAATCGTGGCACCGCCCTCCCCGGGCTGGGCGTACTCGGGCGGCACGGCATCCGAGGCGCGCACCACGATGGTGAGGGCTCCCGGCCAGTGTCGCTCGGCAAGGCGCAGCGCCCACTCGGGCACGTTTCGCCCGTAGACCGCGAGGTCGGCCGCGTCCGCCACAAACCACGGGAGCGTCTGGGCGCGGTCGCGACGCTTGATGTCAAAGATGCGCCCGTGCGCGGGATTGCCCGGCGTGGCGGCGCAGCAGATCCCGTAGACGGAATCGGTGGGAAGCACGGCAACGCCGCCGGCGCGCAGCGCCTCTGCCGCACGCTCCACGACCTCCGAGCTTGGGCTCGTTTGGCTGGTGGCAAGAATGGCACCCATACTAGGCCTCCCTCTTCGCAACAAGAACGCGCGGACGGTGCGTGAGGTCCTCGCGCACCTCGACCGATGCCCAACCGCCCTGCTCGCGCACGAGGGCGGCAGCGTCTTCGAGCGAGCCCTCGAAGAGCTCCACGGCGAGCATGCCGCCCGGGGCGAGCGCGACGGGCGCGAGCTCGAGCAGGCGGCGGAAGACGTCCAGGCCGTCGGGGCCGCCGTCGAGCGCGAGCGCAGGCTCGAAGTCCGCCACCTCGGCGGGGACCTCCTCGGAGAGGACGCGTGTGGGAATGTAGGGCGGGTTGGAGACGAGCACGGCAAAGCCGCCCATGAGCTCGGGGTCCACGTCGGAGGCGAGGTCGCACTCCACGATGTCGACCGCCTCCTCGAGGCCGAGCGCCTCGCGGTTGCGCATGGCAAGCCCGATCGCGCGCGGGGAGAGGTCGGTCGCCGTGACGTGCACGCCCGGACGCTCGGAGGCTATCGAGAGCGCGATGCAGCCGGTACCGGTGCCCACCTCGAGCACGCGCGCGAGCGGCGGGGCGGGCTCGTCGTCCTTCTCGGCATCCGCGTCTTTCTCGGCATCCGCACTCTTCTCGTCCACGCCCTCGAGCGCGGCGTCCACCAAGATCTCCGTCTCTGGCCTGGGAATCAGCACGCCCCGCTCGCAGCGCAGCACGATGTGCCTGAACGGCATCTCTCCGGTCACGTACTGCAGCGGCTCACCCGTGGCCCTGCGCTCGATGGCGGCGTGCATGGCGGAGAGCTCGCCCTCCTCGAGCGGCTTGTCAAAGTTCACGTAGAGCTCCACGCGCGACATCCCCGTGACGTTGGCGAGCAGCCACTCCGCGGAGAGCCGTGGGTGCTCGTCCCCCTTGCGCTCAAGGTAGCCGCACGTCCAGTCCAGAACGCGCTTTATCGTCCAGATCTCTTGCTGCGCCACGCGCACCTCCCCGTCGAGTCCGTCACAGCATCATAGCGCGGCGGCGCAACGCCGGACGCCCTCGTCGCAAAGTCTGACTTTTGCACGAGCGCTCCCGGGCTGATTTTGATTTGACTCTACATGTATGCAGGTAGAGGGAGCGCCGCGCCTTTCTCGCTTGGCGAGAAGGACGCGGCGCTCGTGCAAAAGTCGGACTTTGCGACGAGGGCCAGGCACAGGGAGCCCGGCGCACGCGGAAGGGCATGCGAGCCGCGGAGGGCTCGGGCTACACCGCCTGGGCCAGCTTCTCCGCCCGCTCGGCGGCGGCCAGCGCCTCGATCACGCTGGAGAGCGAGTCTCCCAGCAGCACGCCGTTGTAGGTGCCGTTGAAGCCGATGCGGTGGTCGGTCACGCGGTCCTGCGGCTGGTTGTAGGTGCGGATCTTCTCGGAGCGGTTGCCGTGGCCGATCTGCGAGAGGCGTGCGGCGCCCTGCTCGGCCTGCTGCTTCTCCAGCTCCATCTCGTAGAGGCGGGCGCGCAGCATCTGCATGCAGACCTCGCGGTTCTGGATCTGCGAGCGCTGGTCCTGGGACTGCACCACGGTGTTGGTGGGCAGGTGGGTGATGCGCACCGCCGAGTAGGTGGTGTTGACGCACTGACCGCCGGGGCCGGACGCGCAGTAGGTGTCGATGCGCAGGTCGCCGGGGTCGATCTGGATGTCGATCTCGTCCGCCTCGGGCAGCACCGCCACCGTGGCCGTGGAGGTCTGGATGCGGCCCTGGCTCTCGGTCTTGGGGATGCGCTGCACGCGGTGCACGCCGGACTCGTACTTCATCACGGAGTAGACCTTCTCGCCCAGGACCTTGAACTCGATGGTCTTGAAGCCGCCGGCCTCGGACGGACTGGACGAGAGGAGCTGGATCTTCCAGCCGCGGCCCTCGCAGAAGCGCTGGTACATCTTGTAGAGGTCGCCGGCAAAGATGGCCGCCTCGTCGCCGCCCACGCCGGCGCGGATCTCCACGATCGTGTCCTTGTCGTCGTTGGGGTCGGCCGGGATGAGCAGGTACTTGATCTCCTCCTCGAGGGCCGGGAGCTTGGCCTCGTTGGCGGAGATGTCCTCCTGCAGCATGGCCTTCTCGTCGGCGTCCGCCTCGTGGAGCATCTCCTTGGCGGCGTCGATGTCATCGAGCGCGCCCAGGTACTCGCGGGCGCGGGCCACGAGCTCGGCCTGGCCGGCGTGCTCCTTGGCCAGGCGCGCGTACTCCTTGGGGTCGGAGACCACGGCCGGGTCCATCAGCTTGGCCTCGAGCTCCTCGTAGGCCTGGATGATCTTGGTGAGCTTGTCTCGCATGTTCTCTCCCTGAGTTGTCTTCAGCCTTTCTATCATACCCCGAGCGCTGGGTATGAGAAACTTAGAGTCGCCACCGATGGAGGGAGTTCACATGTCAGACCTCGAGCGCGCAGAACAGGGCGGCGCCCTGGACGATAAGGCCGCGCCGGAGGCCATTGACGCAGCTGAGGCGGGCGCGCCGGAGCCCGGCGACGCCGTGGACTCACGCTCCCCAGAGGCTGACGACGCTGCGGGCGCAAGCGCCCCGGGGGAAGACGACGCCCCCGCCGCCGACGCAGACGCGGCCCCCACGACCGAGCTTCTCCCTCGCTCGTCCGCAGACCCCACCGAGCCCATGGGCGATCGCGACCACACGGAGCGACGACCCGCCGTCGAGACGGCGCCGGACGCCAAAGAGGAGGAGGCCCCGCGCCTGCATGACGTTGCCGGAACGCTCGGCGGCTACCTTCGCGGCAGGATCCGCCTGCTCAGGGACATCGTCGCCCGCCATCGCGCCGCCGCTGCCGCGCTCGCCCTCATCGCCGTCGCAGCCGTCGCGCTGCTCTGCGTCGCCCTCGCCCACTCCTTCGCCGTCCCCGACGACGAGACCATAGCCGCGGACGCTCGCGCCCGCCTGGAGGCGCCAACGTACTCGGGCGGGACCTTCGGCGTCGACACCGCCCTCGTGACGCAGGGGGTGGACGTCAGGTCGGTCTCTCGATCTCAGAGCGCGCCCGAGGGCACGAGCCCCCAGTTCGGCGCATCGGGCTACGCGGCGGCCGAGGTCGTGGTGAGCTACGCAGGCCAGGCCGTAAGGGCCGACCGCGGGGCCACGCTCGCCTACGCCCTGGTCGACGGCACATGGGCACCCCTGCCGGAGACCGCGGACGGCGGGGTCAGCTGGCACGCGACCGCCGGCGTCGACCAGCAGAAGGTCGCGCGCAACGCCCACCTGCTCCTCGAGTGGGTCGACAAGCGCGACGGCGAGAAGGGCCAGGGGCTCGCCGAGCTCTATGCGGACGCGAGCGTCTCCGTCGAGAGCGAGACCTTCGACGAGGAGGAGCAGACCGACACCCTCGAGGTCGTCTGCACGAGAAGCGAGTCCTTCTCGACGCTCACCTGCCGCCTCACCGTGGTCTTCTCGTTTGGCCAGACGAACGGGCAGTGGGAGATATCGCAGGCGAGCGCGGACGAAGAGGCGCGCAGCCGCAACCTCGACGCACTTCTCGGCACGTGGCAGGGAACGTTCCAGAGCCAGGAGACCGACGGAGGCAAGTGCCTTGCCGGACGCACGGGCGGCCTGCGCGTCACGATCGGCGCCGCCTCCGCAACGGACGGGTCGGGCACGATTTCCGGCACCGTGAGCGGGGTCGCGCACTACCATGCAAACCCCGGGGCAGACGCCAGGGCGACCGAGGGAGACGCCGTGTTTGCCGACGTCCCCTTCACGGGGTCGCTTGCCAGCGACAAGGACGGGCGGCTCGTGTTTGAGGCAACGCTTCCGGAGGACGTTGGCGGCACCGTGAGCCTGACGCTGCGCTTTGGCACCAAGCAGGATCCCAAGCGCGTGGAGGCGCAGGTGACGACGGAGTTCCCCCACACGGAGACGATCTTCATCTTCCCGCACGAGGTCACCGCCACCTATGAGGACACCTTCGCCCTGACAAAGCTGTGACGAGCGGACGTCCTTCTCGCCACATCAAATCCGAAACGTGACAAAGGGGTCTGACCCCATTGTCACATGACCCCACTGTCACAAAAGCGCCCCGCGGGCGGCATGCCCACGGGGCGCTCGACTGCGCTGTGCGCGTTGCGCTACTCGGCGGCCTCGGTGGTCTCGGCCTCGGCAGCGGGCTCCTCGGCGGGAGCGGCGGCAGCGGCGGCCTCGGCCTTCTTGGCGAACTCAGCGGCACGCTTGGCCTTCTCGGCAGCCTTGGCCTCCTTGGCGGCCTTCTTGGCAGCAGCCTCCTCGGCAGCCTTGGCGGCGCGGGCGGCCTTGGCCTCCTCGGCCTTCTTCAGCTGGGCGGCAGCGGCGCCACCGAACTTGTCGGCGAAGCGCTGGACGCGGCCACCGGTGTCAACGAGCTTCTGGGTGCCGGTGTAGAACGGGTGGCACTTGTCGCAGAGATCGACGCGCATCTCGCTCTTGGTGGAGCGGGTGGTCCAGGTGTTGCCGCAGGAGCAGCGAACCTTGCACTCCACGTACTCGGGGTGGATACCTTGCTTCATGGCAGGACTCCTCTTCTTCGGCCCTGGTTTCCGACCAGAGCAGGGGTTCGTCTTGGTTCCGACCAAGACACAACAGCCGTATGACTATATCAGAAAGCGCATGGGGCATCTGTGGAGATTTGCGAGGGGCGGCGCTAAGATGGGGCGAGAGAAACCCACGCCGGCACCCGGCCGAAGGAGGCGTCATGTTCCTCGCCATTGACGTTGGCAACACCCAGACCACGCTCGGCCTCTTTGGCGAGGACGGGGCGTTCGTGCGCGGCTGGCGCATGGCGACCGACGCCTCGGACACCTCGGACGCGCTGCACGCACGGCTCTTCTCGTACTTTGCGAAGGACGGGCTCGACCTGGGAAGCGTCACGGACGCCGGCGTGGCGAGCGTCGTGCCAGCGCTCGAGCGCGCGTGGCGTCGCTGCCTTGAGACGCACCTCGGTCACGATCCGCTCGTCGTGCGACCGGGACATGACTGCGGCATGGAGATCGCGATGCCCCTTCCGCGCCAGGTGGGCGCGGACCGCATCGCCAACGCGGTGGCGGCGCGCAACACCTACGGCGCGCCGGTCATCGTGGTGGACTTTGGCACGGCGACGAACATCGACGTGGTGGACGAGGGCGGCGCCTATCGCGGCGGGGCCATCTCGCCGGGGCTCATGCTCTCCGCGAACGCGCTCTTCTCGCGCGCGGCCAAGCTCGCGAGCGTGCCCATCGAGGCGCCGGCGCACGCGCTGGGCAGCACCACCGAGGAGGCACTCCAGTCCGGCCTGGTCATCGGCGCCGCGGCACAGGCGGAGGGCCTCGTCGCCCGCATACGCGCCGAGCTCGGGGCGCCGGAGGCGACCGTCGTGGCAACGGGCGGGCTCGCGCGCACGGTGGCGCGGGCGACGGACGTCTTCGACGCGATCGACCCCGACCTCACGCTGCGCGGCATCCGCGAGATTCGCCTCTGGGAACAGGCCCGCTAGGGGGCTTGCTGGGTCCTCTACTGACCGGCCCGCCGTGTCCTCTGCTGACCGGCCCGCCGTGTCCGCTACTGACCGGCCCGCCGGGTCCGCTACCGTCCGCCGTCCCCTCGCCGCCGCGCTCGCCCCCGTCATCCGGAGCCCCCTTCCATTCCCAAACTCTGACTTTTGCACGAGCGGTTCGAGGGCCGCGTCGATTGCATTTCTCATATGTGCAGGTAAACGAGTCGCACCGCCTTTCTCGCCCAGCGAGAAGAGCGGTGCGCTCGTGCAAAAGTCAGAGTTTGCGAAGGGGGGGGCGACGGGCCGGCCTAGAGCCAGCGCAGACGCGCCTGCTCGGGGGCGATCTCAAGCTCCTGCTCGTCGCCCTCCAGACGCACGGTGGCACGGCCCCACACGTCCACGCCCGCAAGCGTGCCGCTTCCGATCACGCGGCCCCCGCGCAGGACCTCCGCGCGCTCCCCCATGCCGAGAAGAACGTCAAAGTAGTCGCCCAGTACGGGCGCCAGCGGACCGGCCGCCGCGCGGCCGGCGGCAACGTCGGCGGCCCACGCGGAAACGCTCGCGCGCGCAGCCGCCTCGAGCGCCCCGACGTCGAGGTCCTTCTCGTCCGCGGGCACGATCTCGCAGGTCACGAACATGCCCTCGTCATCGTAGCCGGCCCTGCCGCGCACCAGCGCGAGCGGCTCGCCGCTCGCGTCAACAACCTCGTGCGGCCAGCGCAGCCGAGCGCCCAGCTCGCGTGCGACCGCGAGCGCCGCCACATACGGAACGCCCGTCACGTGCCCCATCGGCACCGCGGGGCGCAGGGTGAACGCCGCTACTCCCACGCTATCTCCCCCAGGTCGGCCGTGACCTGGCCCACGCGCTCCTCACGCGGCAGCACGCTCACGCCGGCGTGCGTGAGGAAGCGCTTGGGGTCGTGCATGAGGTCCTCCATCGGCGTGATCACGTAGTCGCGCTCGCCGAGGCGCGGGTGCGGCAGCGTGAGGCGCCTGCCGGCGTGCGACTCGCCCTCGACCCACGCGAGGTCGCAGTCGATCGTGCGGGGCCCGTTGCCGGGCTTCTTGGGGATGCGCGAGACGACCTTCGAGACAGACGTCTCGGGGGCTTCTGCGCCCGTCTCGCGAATCCTGCCCATCTGGTCCTCGACCTCGAGGAGCTTGCCCATGAGCACGAGCGGGTGGAGCTCGGTGCGGATCTCGGCGACGGCGTTTGCCACCGGCGTGGCGATGCCGTAGGCGGGCTCGGTCTCGTAGGCGTGGCTCACGCTGACCACACTGGTGAGCGGAATCTCGTCGATGAGCTGGGTCGCACGGGCGAGGTTGGCCACGCGGTTGCCCACGTTGGACCCCAGGCTCACAAAGCCCTGGCGGGCGTCCCGGTGAGAGACGGCCCAGTAGGCGTTGACCGCTTGGGACACCTCGGCAACGTCGTGGACGCGCAGGATGCGGGCGCCCCCCTCGATCGCGGAGATGCAGACGCCGGCGGTTGCCGCGCCGCGTGCGGAGGGCTCCTCCACTCCCGTGACCGCGCCCACGAAGCGCTTGCGGGAGACGGCACAGAGGAGCGGGTACCCCATGGACACCATCGAGCGCGTGGCGCGCTGAATGACGACGTCCTCGTCGGCGTACTTGTCGAAGCCCGCGCCCGGGTCGATGCAGATGCGCTCGTGCGACACGCCCGCGCGCATCAGCGTGCGCGCCTGGTCGCCGAGAAAGCCCATGACCTGGCGCATGACCGTCGCCTGGTCGGGAAGGGTGAAGCGATGCTGCGAGGTCACGGGACGCGGAAGCGCGCTGCCGGTGGGGCGGCTCTCGTCGAGCAGCACCTGGCGACGCGCCACGCGCGTTCCCAAGCCACCCTGGTTCCAGTGCATGATGATGCAGCCGCAGGAGGTGTCGGCAGCAACCTCCACCATCTCGGGATCGGTGAAGCCCGAGACGTCGTTGATGATGGCGGCACCCAGGCGCACGCACACGCGCGCAACCTCGGCGTGGCGCGTGTCGATGGAGACGATCGCTCCCGCCTCCACGAGTGCGCGCACGACGGGAACGACGCGCTCCGCCTCAACCTGAGGAGAAACCTCCTCGTGTCCGGGGCGCGTTGACTCGCCGCCAACGTCGATGATGTCAGCGCCCTCATCGAGCATCTCGAGGCCCCGAGCGATGGCCGCGTCTGCGTCATAGTTCTCGCCCCCGTCGGAGAACGAGTCGGGGGTCACGTTGAGAATGCCCATGATGCGGGGCCGCGCGAGCGAGATCTCGTGCGAGCCGCAGCGCCAGGTGGCGTAGTTCTCTCGAAGCATTGCTTCCTCCTCGGGGGCGGTTTTTCCTCCCATTGTACTCAGCGCGGGCATGGGCCGGGCGGGCCGGCTTCCTATAAACCCCGACTTATGCACGAGCGCACCGCCCTTCTCGGCGACCTCTCGCCCGTGCCCCGTGCAGGCCCCGACTTTTGCACGAGCGCACCGCCCTTCTCGGTTAGCGAGAAAAACGGTGCGCCTCGTGTAGCTGCACGTATGTGATGTGGAACCGATCGGAGGGCCGCGGCGCTCGTGCAAAAGTCGGGGTTTGCGCCGCCGAGACCGGGGGCCGCCGCGCGCAGGGGGCGCCGTCGCGGGACCGGTCGACGGCACGCACGGTTACCTGCCCAGCGTGATGTAGCCGGTGCCCTCGTCGGGATCCGCGGGCTGGGGGCCTGCGGTTGCCGAGCCGAAGAGAAACTCTCGCACGCGGGGCATCTCGCGCACATACTGCTCGTGCCCCGCCTCGTAGGCGGCGGTCAGCCTGCGGGGGTTCACCGTGGTGTTGGAGACCGGCATCTCATCCGGGTAGAGGATGAGGGCACGTCCCTCGGCGGCGAGCTCCTCCACGTGGTCCATTGCGGCGTTGTAGCGCTCCCAGCGCGTGAGCAGCGCCTTGCGCAGATAGGGGTGGTCCCGCGCGATGGCCTTGAACATCTGCGTGTCTCGCGCGCCGGGCTCCTGCTTGCGGTAGCCACGGGGGCGCGTGGCCACGAAGACGAAGCGCTCGAAGCCGTCATCCTCGGCCATGCCCACGGGAATGCCCGCACCGGCGCCGAGACCGCCGTCGAGCAGCACGCGGCCGTCCACCTCGAGGGGCTTCATCATCCCCGGGAGCGACGAGCTGGCACGAATGAGGTCCATCATGCGCATGGCGTCGGGCATGTCCTCCTTGCCAAAGCGCACGGTGCGCCCGGTGTCGCGCTCAAAGGCCTGGATGCGCAGGCGAGCGGGGTTTGCCGAGAACGTCTCCCAGTCAAAGACCAGCGTTCCGTCACGCAGGGCGCCCTCGTAGAGCGCGTCCGCATCGAAGTAGCCCTTGCCTCGCACGAGCGAGCGAAGACCAACGTGGGGTCGGGCGGGACCCCCCGTCATGAAGGCCTCGCGCACGCGCTTGCGGTCACGCGAGAGGTAGTTCACCGAGTTGCTCGCACCGGCCGAGAGGCCGCACACGTAGTCGAAGTAGATGCCCTGCTCGAGCAGGACGTTTGCAAAAGCGCAGGTATACGCTGCCCTATATCCGCCGCCCTCAAAGACGAGGGCGCAGTCAAACACGTTGCTTTCCGGAATTCCCATGTGACGCCTCCTTCTTGGCCGGCATAAGGAACCTTTTGCCCAACTGGACGGCAGACCAACCATCTTCGCAGGATTACCATGATGCTAGAAGGCCCTGTAACGCAGTGGCTACGGAGAGGGGCGGCAATGGCGCGCACGATCACGGACCCCGCAGAGGCGGCGGCCAAGCTTTCCGAGCGTTTCTCGCGGGCGAGAAGCGCGGTCTTCTTTGGCGGTGCGGGCGTCTCCACGGCAAGCGGCATACCTGACTTCCGCAGCGCCGACGGCCTCTATCACCAGCACTTCAAGTACCCTCCCGAGGAGATGCTCGGCCACGACTTCTTTGTCACGCACACCGAGGAGTTCTACGAGTTCTACCGGGAGCGCATGATCTGCCTCACCGCACGGCCCAATCGCGCGCACGTCAAGCTCGCAGAGCTGGAGGCCGCGGGGCACCTTGCCGCCGTGGTGACGCAGAACATCGACGGCCTTCACCAGGCGGCCGGCTCCCGCACGGTCCACGAGCTGCACGGATCGGTTCATCGCAACGTCTGCACGCGCTGCGGGGAGACCTACTCGGCGGAGTGGGTGCTCGCGAGCGAGGGCGTGCCGCGGTGCGAGAAGTGCGGCGGGCTCGTCAAGCCGGACGTGGTGCTCTACGGGGAGCAGTTGGACGAGCGCGTTCTTCTCGCCAGCGTGAGGACGATATCCGAGGCTGACCTGCTCGTCATTGGCGGGACGTCGCTCGTGGTGTACCCGGCGGCGGGGCTTGTCAGCTACTTCGGGGGAGACGAGCTCGTGATCGTGAATCGCGAGCCCACGCCGCGCGACGGAGCCGCCGACCTGGTGTGCGCCTGCGACATCGCGGCCGCCTTCGACTTCTAGGCCCGCGGGCTCGGCCACGCGCGGCGAACCCTGACTTTTGCACGAGCGCCCGGCACTTCTCGCTTGGCGAGAAAAACTGTGCAAGCACTCTAGCTGGCCTTTTACGGATTTCGTCCAATCTTGTGGCAGCTAGGCTCATGCAAAAGTCAGAGTTTGCCGCCGGAGGCCCGGGAGACCGCCCGCTTGGGGATACCCGCCGCCCATCGAATAGTTTTGCAATCATCTTGGGGCCCACGGGACGCGTCCGCAGACGCTAGCTCTCGTGACCCAAGAGGACCCCGGTTCTGGGTTCTCCCCGGCGGCCTCCGCGCGCCCGCAGGTAGCGGGCGGTCGTGCTAGCCTCCCTGCATGGACACGATCATCTGCGACATATCGGCTTTTCTCTTCTGGCGGATGCCCCCGCTCGTCCGGCTGCTCGCACTTGGGCCGGAGGAAGACGGCCCCCTCTGTCAGCTCGTTGGTCCGGAGCGCCTCGGGCTCCTGCGACGAGAGGTCGTAGAGGCCTCCCCCTTTGCGGGCCTGGCGGACGGCGGCGCTTCGCACGCGCACTTCGGTGACGCGGCGCGCGCCCTCTTGGACGTGCTGCCTCTTGTTGCCGCGTTTGCGCACGGCCCCGTTGACGTACTGGTCTCCAAGCCCAGCGACCGACGCGCGTCACAGCTTGTGCGGCCGCGCGTCTGGGACGGCGGCGTGGGGGAATCGGACGTGGTGAGCGTTGCCCCGGGGCTCTCGGTGGTGACTCCGGCATTCGCGCTGCAGCAGATTGCGGCGAGGGCCACCACGATACGCACCGCCATGTTGGCATCCGAGCTCTGCGGGTGCTTCTCGGTGTATCGCGGTCCGGAGCCCGTAACGCAATTTCTTCAGGAACTCTCCGACGAGGGAAGCCTGCCCGCCTACTCCGGGTGGCGCGCAGCGACAGACAACGACGGCCGGCTCACGGGCCTTTGGCTGCGCCCGCGACTCTACACGACCTCTCTGCTGCGGCGCATTGCCGAGAACGCCGCCTCGTCCCGCGGCAGGGCGCGCCTTGTCGAGGCGGCGTCGATCGCGCTCGAAGACGCGGCATCGCCCTTTGAGGCGCAGGCCGGCCTGCTGCTCGGGCTCAGCCGACGCAGGGGCGGCGAGGACATGCCACCGTTTCGCCTCAACCAGAGGGTCGCACTGCCACCCGCCGCGGCCAGGATCGCGCGGCAGCGCGCCTGCTACTGCGACATCTTCTGGGCCCAAGCGGCAAGCCCCGCCTGCGCCGGCCTGGACGTTGAGTGTCAGAGCACCTCGCATCACTTCGGAGCGAGAAGCTCCGCCTCGGACGCAGACCGCACGACGGCACTTCAGCTACTGGGCATCGAGGTCGTACAGCTCACACACGGAGTTCTCGCTGACCCGCGGCGCTTTGCGATCTTTGTTGCGGCGCTCGCGGAGCGTCTGGGCGTGCCGCCTCGTCCAGCTTTCGCGCAGCTTACAGAGGCACAGCTCCGGTTGAGGCGCGAGCTCTTTGTTGACTGGGAGCTCCTTCCCGAGGTCTGAGGCCAACGAGACAACAAGGCGGCCGTGACGCCGCGCCGCGAGGCCGCACCAGCCCCGCCCCTCCTCGCCCGTTCCCTTGCGCGAAACCCTGACTTTTGCACGAGCGCCCCCGCGCTCAGACTGATTGCGTTTCGTATACGCGCAGGCAGACGCTTTGCAGCGCTTTTCTCGCCAAGCGAGAAGCGCCAGGTGCTCGTGCAAAAGTCAGGGTTTCATGGGGCGCGTGAGCCAGCATGCCGGAAGTTGCGCGTAGACTGGAAGGCACCCGTTTTGAGAGGAGTCCCATGTCCACCACCCGTGAGCTGCGCCTCGTTTCCTGGAACGTCAACGGTCTGCGCGCCGTCATGAAGAAGGACCCCAGTTTCACCGACGTGGTGGAGGCCACGGGCGCCGACGTGTTTGCCATCCAGGAGACCAAGCTCCAGGAGGGACAGATCGCGCTCGACCTTCCCGGCTACCACCAGACCTGGAGCTACGCCGAGCGCAAGGGCTACTCTGGCACCGCCGTGTTCAGCCGCGAGGAGCCGCTGCAGGTGATCAACCACATCGGCGCGCCGGCAGCCGACGACGAGGGTCGCGTCTGCGCCCTGGAGTTCCCCAGCTACTGGTTTGTGGACGTCTACACGCCCAACGCCCAGAACGAGCTGGCGCGCATCGACACGCGTCTGGCCTGGGACGCGGCGTACCGGGAGTTCCTGTGCGGTCTGGCCGCGGAGAAACCGGTTGTGACCTGCGGCGACTTCAACGTTGCCCACAACGAGATCGACCTCAAGAACCCCGGCCCCAACCGCGGCAACGCCGGTTTCTCAGACGAGGAGCGCGAGAGCTTCACACGCCTGCTCGACGCCGGCTTCACCGACACCTTCCGTGCGCGCCACCCCGACCTCACGGGCGCCTACAGCTGGTGGAGCTACCGCTTCAACGCGCGCAAGAACAACGCGGGCTGGCGCATCGACTACTTCCTCGTGAGCAACGACATCGCCGACCGCGTGACCGGCGCGTCGATCCTCTCCGAGGTCTACGGGAGCGACCACTGCCCCGTGGAGCTCACGATCGAGCTGTAGGCGCTCGGGTGCCGGCCGTGGCGCCGGGACCCGCCGGGCACCGCCGGACGCCGCCGGCCGTGGCGCCGGGACCCGCCGGACGCCACACGCCGTCCCCGCCCCTTGCCCAAACTCCGACTTTTGCACGAGCGGCCCGGAGCTCGTATTAGTTGCGTTTCGTGTATGTGCAGGTAACTGGCTCGCCTCGTTCTTCTCGCTTGGCGAGAAGGACCGCCCGCTCGTGCAAAAGTCGGAGCTTAACGTAGCGTGAGCGGCCGACGGCGAGAAGGGCTCCGGCTAGAGCGTCGGAACGCGCAGGCCCGCCGCCTCCATCGCGGCGAGAAACGCGTCCGCAGAGCGCGTGGCGACAAGCTCCTGCGGGAAGCCGATCCCCTCGAGCATCTCGAGCGCCGCCGAGACACCGCCGACCTCCGCGCAGATGTGCGCGTCGCTGCTCACCGCCACCTGACAGCCCAGCTCCGCGCAGGTCTCCGCGATCTTGCGGCAGCTCTGCCACGTGCGCCCCTCGCGACGGCGTGCCGCGAGGCTGTGCGAGTTTATCTCTATCAGCTTGTGCTGGCGCGCGACCTCGCCCACCACCTCGCGCACGTCAAACGGGACGCCTGCCCGACCGGCGTGGCCGATCATGAGCACCTTGGGCTGACCGAGTGCCCCGAGGTACATCTCCGTAGCTTGCGCGAGCGTGGCATCCGCGGCAAAGTCCTTGTAGTGGACGCTCGCGATCACGTAGTCGCAGCCGGCGACCACCCGGTCGTAGAGTGTGGCGGGCGCGCCCAGCGGACGCCCGGTGATGTCCTCGGTGACCTCGATGCCCTGCCCAAAGAGGGCGCCGTCGAGCGTGCGGATGTCCGCCTCCGCACCGCGCAGCAGCCGGACCCCCTCCCAGGTGCGGGACCAGACCCGCATGTTGATGAAGTGCTGATAGTCACGAAGGCTTCCGCGCGTGAGGTCGGTGTTGGGGAAGAGCATGTCGGAGAAGTGGTCCGTGATGCCCAGAAGCTCGAGACCCGCCCCGCGGGCGGCGAGCACGTTCTCGCGCACCGTGGAGTAGGCGTGGCGCGAGTAGAGTGTGTGGGTGTGGACGTCACAGCGGTTCTCGAGCATGGCTTCTCTCCTCAAAATGATTCAAAAGGGGACTGTCCCCTTTTGAATCATCGATAGCTCTCGGCGAGCTTGGCCCAGGCGGGCATGGAGTTGACGATCGTCTCGTGGCTCACGCAGTAGCCCACGCGCACCCAGCCGGGGCAGCCGAAGGAGTCCGAGGGAACGGGCAGCAGCTCGAGGGCCTTGGCGCGCTCGAAGAACGCGCCCGCGTCCGGCTCGAGCGCCTTGACCCACAGGTAGAACGCGCCTTCGGGCTCGATGAACTCGTAGCCCAGGGCAGAGAGCCCCTCGGTGAGCGCACGGCGGTTCTCGGCATAGGCCTCCACGTCGCTCGGGCAGTCCACGCAGTCCGCGAGCACGCGCTGGAAGAGCGCCGGCGCGCAGACAAAGCCCAGCTTACGGCCGGCTCCGGCCACAGCGAGCACCAGCTCGTCGTGCTCGGGGTTGGTGGGCGGCACCAGCACCCAGCCGATGCGCTCGCCCGGCAGCGAGAGGCTCTTGGAGTAGGAGTAGCACACGATCGTGCGGTCGTAGACGGACGGAACCCACGGCACCTCGGCGCCATAGGTGATCTCGCGGTAGGGCTCGTCGGCCACGAGGTAGATTGCCGTGCCGAGGTTCTTCTCGGCCTCGTGCAGCGCGTCTGCGAGCGCGGCAAGGTTGTCGCGGGAGTACACGGAGCCCACCGGGTTGTTGGGCGAGTTGATGACCACGGCCTTGGTGCGCGGCGTGACGGCGGCCGCCACGGCAGCAACGTCCACCTGGAACGTGGCCGCGTCAGCCATGACCTCCACGCACGTGGCACCCGAGGTCTCGATCCAGACGCGGTACTCCGGGAAGTACGGCGCGATGACGATGACCTCGTCGCCGGGGTTCACAATCGCGTTGAACGTGATGGAGAGCGAGGCCGCGGCGCCGCAGGTGAGGTAGAGGTCGTTTGCGGAGGCGGTGCCGTCGCCGAAGCGGCGCGTCAGGCTCGCGGCTACGGCCTCGCGCACGGCGGGTAGGCCGTTGGCGGGCGTGTAGCCGTGGAGCTGCGTGGCCGGCAGCGCGAGCGCGCGCTCGATGGAGGCGCGCACGGCGTCCGGCGCGGGAATCGAGGGGTTGCCCAGCGAGAAGTCAAAGACGTTCTCGACACCGATCTCGGCCTTGCGCGCATTCGCGTACGCGGAGATCTCGCGGATGGAGGACTTCTGCGCGCCGTATGCGCGGCTCTTCTCGTTGATGGACATGGGCGGCTCCCTTTGACGTTGCTGACTGCGCACCATTGTACGCGCGCGGAGATATGACGTGCGGAAAAGGGGCCGTCCCGTTTCAACATGACAACATTGCGGAACATTGCGCCCCCTGCGCGAAGCTCCGACTTTTGCACGAGCGCACCGCCCTTCTCGCCTGGCGAGAAAAACGGTGCGCCTTGTCTACCTGCGCATATATGCGACGCAATCAATCCGAGGCCCGGGGCGCTCGTGCAAAAGTCGGAGCTTCGCGCGTGAGGGGCGGGCAGCCTGGGTTCGGACGGCACCGGAGCCCCCACGGAGTTCGCGCGTGAGGGGCGGGCAGCCCCGGGCGGCTACTCGGCTGCGGCGGGCTCGGAAGCCGCAGCCTCAGCCGGCTCGGCCGCGGCGGCCTCGGTGGCGACGAACTCGTCCCAGCGGCCGTCGAGCAGGGCGTCCACTGCCGCGCCCTCCACGGTCTCGCGCTCCAGGAGCACGCGCGCCATCGTGTCCATCTGGTCGCGACGCTCGCCCAGCACCTTGCGCGCACGCTCGTGGCCCTCGCGCATGATGCGCTCCACCTCGTCGTCGATGCGCTTGGCCGTCTCCTCGGAGTAGTCCTGGTGGTTGGCGTAGTCGCGGCCCAAGAAGACCTCGTGCTGCGCCTCGCCAAAGACCTGCGTGCCCAGCTCCTCGCTCATGCCGTAACGCGTGACCATCGTGCGCGCGAGCTTGGTGGCCCGCTCGAGGTCGTTGCTCGCGCCAGTGGTGACGTCGTCGCAGAAGAGCTCCTCGGCCGTGCGGCCCGCGAGCAACACCGCGATCTGGTCGAGCATGCCGTCGCGCGTCTCCAGGAAGTGGTCCTCCTCGGGGATCTGCATGGTGTAGCCCAGGGCCTGGCCGCGGCTCACGATGCTGATCTTGTGGATGGGGTCGGAGTGGGTCAGCACATGGCCCACCAGGGCATGACCGCTCTCGTGATAGGCGATGATGCGGCGCTCCGCCTCGGTGATGACGCGGCTCTTGCGCTCGGGGCCGGCCATGACGCGCTCCATGGCCTCCTCCACCTCGTCCTCGCCAATCTCCTCCTTGTGGCGACGCGCGGCAAGGAGCGCCGCCTCGTTCATGAGGTTTGCCAGGTCCGCGCCGGCAAAGCCCGGGGTCACCTTGGCAAGGCGCTCGAGGTCCACATCCTCCGCCACGGGCTTGCCCTCGGCGTGCACGCGCAGAATCTTCTCGCGGCCGCCCACGTCGGGACGGTCCACGGTGACGCGCCGGTCAAAGCGGCCGGGGCGCAGGAGCGCCGGGTCGAGGATGTCCGGGCGGTTCGTCGCGGCGATCAGGATGACCGCGGAGTTGTCCTCGAAGCCGTCCATCTCAACGAGCAGCTGGTTGAGGGTCTGCTCGCGCTCGTCGTGACCGCCGCCCAGGCCGGCGCCGCGCTGGCGTCCCACGGCGTCGATCTCGTCGATGAAGATGATGCAGGGCGCGGCCTCCTTGGCCTGCTTGAAGAGGTCGCGCACGCGGGAGGCGCCCACGCCCACGAACATCTCCACGAAGTCAGAGCCTGAGATCGAGAAGAACGGCACGCCCGCCTCGCCGGCAACGGCCTTGGCGAGCAGGGTCTTGCCCGTGCCCGGCGGACCCACCAGCAGCAGGCCGTGCGGGATGCGGGCGCCCATCTTCTCGTAGCGCTCGGGGTCGGAGAGGAAGTCGCGCACCTCCTGAAGCTCCTCCACGGCCTCGTCGATGCCGGCGACGTCGGCAAACGTGACCTTGGGAAGCTCGCTCTCCACGGTGCGGGCCTTTGTCTTGGAGAAGGACATCGTGCGGTCCTGCTGCTGCGACATGCGGCTCATGTAGTAGACGAAGACTCCCACGAGAAGCACCGTGGGCACCACGGAGACGACGATCATCTCGAGGAGGTCGTCCTCGTTGGTGTCTATCTGGTAGGTGACGTTGGGGTGCTCCGCCATGAGCTCGGCAAGGGAGTCGGATCCCACGTAGACGCTCGCATAGGGAACGAGCTTGGACTCGTCGCCCTTGTCGGCCGACTTCTCCCAGAAGGAGCCAGAGACGCTGCCATCAGAGGTCTTGTACGAGACGTCGACCACGCGCCCCTGCTCGACGGCGGTGACGAACTGGTTGGTGGGGAGCGTCCTGGTGGCCGGCCCGCCCGAGGCGGTGACCATGGAGTAGACGAGATACGCGGCGACGCAAAGAATGATGACCGTCACCAGCGTGTGGGCGCGGCGCGGCTCCCCGGGAAGTCCCGGCCCCCGGTTGCCCCGGGGGCTGTTGAAATTGTCTGGCACACATGCTCCTTCGTAGGCGGGGCGGGGCGGCCCTGCAGGCCGGCTCGCCGCGCGATCTTACTCGTAAACCTCCGGCTTGAGAATGCCGATGTAGGGCAGGTTGCGGTAGCGCTCTGCGTAGTCCAGGCCGTAGCCCACGATGAACTCGTCGGGCACGTGGGTGCCCACGTAGCGCGGCTCGATCGCGGGGGTCTTGCCCTCCACGTCCTTCACGAGGAACGCGGCAACCTCGACGGACGCGGGGCCACGACCCTTGAGCAGGTCGATGAGGTAGGACAGCGTGAGGCCGGAGTCCAGGATGTCCTCAACGATCAGCACGTCGCGCCCCTCGATCTTGGTGTCGAGGTCCTTGACGATGCGCACCACGCCGGAACTCTTGGCAGCCTCGCCGTAGCTGGAGACCGCCATGAAGTCCACCGACATCGGGCAGTCGATGGCGCGCATGAGGTCCGCGGTGAAGACCACGGCGCCGCGCAGCACGGCCACGACCAGCGGGTTCTTGTCGGCATAGTCGCGGCTGATCTGCTCGCCCATGCGCGTCACGATACCCTGGATGTCCTCCTCGGAGAGCAGGACCTCCTTGACGTCCGGATGCAGTGCCTTCATGGTTATCCCCTCTCTCTGCGGCGCGCCCGTTGCTCAAGGATACCGCAGGTGCGCGGCACTTCTCGCCATCCGGTTGGCAAAGTCCGACTTTTGCGGCCGCAAATGACAGAGTTTTGCGACTGACAAAAAGCCACGACCCGTCTACCAGCGCAAACAGAGTAAGCCGAGAAGAACTGTGAGATTTGAGGCCTCAAAAGTCACGCGAACCGGGAGGTACCAGACCTCGAAGGCCGCGCGGGCCGTGAGGAGCCCCGGGCCTCAAAAGGCCGCGCAGGCAGGCGCGCGCTACGTCGCGTCGAGCAGCGTGAGCTCCAGCAGCCACTTCGTTGCGGCGGTGCAGCGGACGCGCTCGTCGGGGCGCACGGGGGCGACCCAGACCACGGCGCCGGTGGGCGAGGTGCGTACCACGGGCGTGGCGGGCCGGTCGTCGAGCGGGACGCCGGCCTCGCCGAGCAGGTCGGAGACCTTTTTTGACTGCCCGTGCATGCCCAGCGGGCAGAGCACGTCACCGGCGTGGGGCGCGTCGACCCAGAGCCGGCCGCCACGCGCCGGGTCAACGCCCGCGGCAACGGCGTCGATCAGAACGGACTCGCCCGCCCACTCGAGCGCATGGGCGCGGGCGCGGGCCGCCGGATCCGTGCCGGGCTCCGCCTCCACGAGGCGGGCGGCGATTACGCGGCCGTCGGCCAGCCCGAGGCGACCGGGCACCTCGAGCCACGCGGCGGAGGCGCTCGGCGCGCCGCCCCGCGCTCGCATGACGAGGAGCCCGTGCTCGACGCGTACGCCAACGCCCATCGGAATGGTGAGCGAACCAGACCCCGTCGCAACGGCGCGGAGCACGCCAACGATATGCCGCGCCTCGAGGCGGGCTCCGGGGCACACGGCGAGAAGCGCCGTGCGCACCACGCGCCGCGCGATGGCCACCTCGAGGGCGGCAAGGCGCGCGGCGTCCAGCACGAGCAGGCCGTCGCCCTCGCGCCGCGTGAGGTCGCGCAGGGCGCGGCCGGCGACCGCGGTGAGATAGGCGTCTTCGTCGGACAGGATGTCGCAGGTGGCGGCGAGGCTCTCGCTCACGCGCGGGTTTCTCGCCCGCACCACGGGCATGACCTCGTGGCGGACGTAGGCACGCAGGTAGCGGGTGTCGGCGTTGGTGGCGTCCTCCCGCCAGACGATGCCGCGCATGCGCAGCAGGTCGCAGAGCTCGTCGTGGGTACGGTCCAGGAGCGGGCGCACGATGCGGTTGCGCCTGCGCGGGATGGACGAGAGGCCGGCGGCGCCCGCCCCTCGGATCGCGTTCATGAAGAAGGTCTCCGCGCGGTCGTCCGCGGTGTGGGCGGTGAGGATGCGCGCGGCGGAGCGCGGCGTTCCCAGCTGGTCGGAGAGCTCGTTTGCCAGGCGCGCCGCCTCGGCGTAGCGAAGCTCGCGACCGGCGTTCTCCACGTTGTCGCCGGCGCTTGCCGCGAGCGCCGCCACGTCCGCGCGACGAATCGTGCACGGGATTCCGTGGCGCGCGGCGAGGTCGCGCACGAACTCCTCGTCCTCCTCGGCATCCAGCCCGCGCAGGCCGTGGTTGACGTGCAGCACGTGCAGGCGCTCGCGGGCGATGCGCGCGACGCCGCGGCCGTCGTCGATGTCCAGGGTGGAGGTGGCGGCCAGGACGAGAAGCGCCGTGGAATCGGCGCCGCCCGAGACCATGAGAATCACCGGACCGGCGAGCTCCGCGTCCGGAAGCCCGCTCGGCCGCTCGAAGCGAGCTCCGGTGCGGCCGTATCGACGAGAGACGCTCGGCATGGACACCTCCCAACGACTCCAGCCGGCACTGTTTCCTGCGAACGATTGTAGCCGCCAGCGACGCCCCGCGCCTCGGTACGACCCCAAACAGCCCCGGCGCGGTGCCGAGCCGACCGGGCGCGATTCCGAGCCGACCGGGCGCGGTGCCGAGCCGCCCCGGTGCGAACCCCGACTTTTGCACGAGCACATCGTCCTTCTCGCCGGGCGAAAAGGACTGTGTGAGCCGTTTACCTGTGCATATATAGTATCGAACAGGTCTCCGAGTCAGGCCGCTCGTGCAAAAGTCGGAGTTCGCGTATGCGCTAGGATGGGGAGCGTTCGCAGACGCAGCGAAGGGACTCCCATGACGCCTCAGATTCACCTGCACGTGTTGGCCAGCGGATCCAAGGGGAACGCCTCCATCGTGGAGGGGCCCGGGGGCTCCGTGCTGGTGGACTGCGGAATCTCTCGACGCGTGCTTCTGGGCCGCGCCGAGGAGCTGGGCGTGGACGTGAGTCGCGTGGTTGCCGTCATCCTCACGCACGAGCACTCGGACCACGTTGGGGGTCTCAGCGTGTTCTGCAACCGCTTTGACGGCCCGCTCTTTGCGACGGCGGGAACCGTCGCCGCACGACGCTACCTCACCGAGCTGCCGTTCACCCTCGTGGGACACGAGGACGAGCTGGAGCTCGCGGGCATGCGCGTGCAGACGTTCCCTGTCTCGCACGACGTGGCGGACCCCATCGGCTTGCGCTTCTCCACGACAGACGACGCCCTCGGCTTCTGCACGGACACCGGCGAGCTTGGCGAGAAGGCCCTGGAGGCCCTGGCGGATACGCGCATCCTCGCGCTGGAATCCAACCACGACGAGCGCATGCTGGCAACGGGTGACTACCCCGCCTACCTCAAGGCGCGCGTGGGCGGCACCACCGGCCACCTCTCGAACGAGCAGGCAGCCGAGGCCTTGGAGCGAATCGTGGGTCCGGACACCGAGACCGTGGTGGCCATGCACCTCTCGCAGGAGAACAACCGCCCGAGCCTCTGCGTGCGAACACTGGCCGATGCCGTGGGTGCAGAGGTCGGTGCCGGCGAGGACGGGCGCCCTGAGGCGCGCACGCCGGACGGCCGGCTCACGATCTGCTGCTCCGCGCAGGACTGGCCGCTCTCCGTGTGGTGAGCGGCTGCCGGCCGCGGCCTAGGTTTGCCGAGAAGGACTCCGCGTCGCGGGCGCGCTTAGGGATCGCCGCGATCGGAGGGCCGGCGCGCGGACGCGCTTAGTAATTGTCGCGATCGGAGGGCCGGCGCGCGGGCGCGCTTAGGGATCGCCGCGATCGGAGGGCAAACGCGCGGATGCGCTTAGGAAATGCCGCGGTTGGAGGAGCGGCGCGCGGACGCGCTTAGGGATCGCCGCGATCGGAGGGCCCTTCTCGCCACGCGGGCCGCCCGGGGCT
>CASEHX010000025.1 GCA_949287905.1 uncultured Olsenella sp. | reverse complement strand
CCGCCTGCGTGGACGCCGGTCGGGACAGCACACTTTCTGTCCGAGTGCTAAAAACGGGGCGAGAGATATAAACACATGAGAAGCGGCCGCCTGCCTGCGCAGACGGCCGCTTCGATAGCACACTTTTTGTCCTATAACCCTGATGCGACACGCCCGCCCTTCTCGGCCGCGCAGGCCCGTAAAAAGCGCGAGGGGCCGCCGGCGCAGCGTCCGACGACCCCTCAAGGCAAACTGTCCTGCGGCGGCTACTCCGCGTCGAGCCCCTCGTTGACGGCGGCGGCGATCTCCGCCGGGTCGCTCGAGGCCTGGATCTGGGAACGGAAGCCCTCATCCATGAGCAGGGCCGCCACCTTGGAGAGCATCGCAAGGTGGGCGCTCACCTCGGAGGCAGGGTTGAGCAGCGCGATCGCGCAGGTGATGGGCTGGCCGTCCTGGGAGTCCCAAGCGACGTCGCCGGCAAACTTCACCACGATCACGCCGGACTGCTTGACGGCGTCGGCCTTGGCGTGCGGGATGGCAAAGCCGCCCATCATGCCCGTGGTGCCCGCGGCCTCGCGGGCGGCGAGCGCCTCGCACAGGGCGTCGACGTCATCGGCCATGCCCAGCTCGACGGCCTTCTCGGCAATCAGGGTCAGGGCCTCCCCGGTGTCCTTGGCAGGGCAGTCGAGAAGAACGTGGGAATCGCAAACAACACTCATGACAGCTCCTCACCCGGCGCACGGCGCCGACTGACGTAGGTTGATACCCATAGGTTGATATCCCCAGCATAGCACGTGACAAAGGGGTCGTAGCCGAATGTCACATGTGACAAAGGGGTCGTAGCCGAGTGTCACGCCGGAGCCGAGCGTCACGTCGGAGCCGAGCGTTACGTCACAAAAGGGGCGGGGACGAGACGCGCCCCGTCCCCGCCCCATTTGTGCCCATCCCCTAGCCGCGCAGACGCAGGGCCTCGTAGGCGCATCCGTACATGGCGGCCTGGTTGCCGAGACCGGCGGCCTCGATCTTGACGTTCTTGCACGGAGAGAGCGCAAACTCGAGGAAGCGCTCGCGCAGACGCGGGGCGAAGGTGGCAAAGCCGCCCGCCACGCCGCCGCCGATGAGATACATCTGCGGGTCCATGACGCAGGAGATCTGCGACATCGCAAGCGCCAGGTACTCGCACATCTTGTCAATCGCAAGAGCGGCGCACTCGTCGCCGGAGGCGTGCGCCTTGAAGACGGAGAGGGTGTCCGTGGCGTGCTCAACGTGCACCGGCGTCACGCCGCGGCGCTTGCACTCCTCCAGGTAGAGACGGACGACACCCGTGGCGGAGGCGTACTGCTCCAGGCAGCCATGGCGACCGCAGCCGCAGGTGAGCTCCTCGTTGCGCTCCACGGTGATGTGGCCGATCTCGCCGCCGGCGCCAAAGGCGCCCGCAATGAGCTTGCCGCCCGAGACCACGCCGCCGCCCACGCCGGTGCCCAGGGCGATAAGGACAAAGCTCTCCACGCCCTGCGCGGAGCCCGCCCACATCTCGCCGAGCGCCGCGGCGTTGGCGTCGTTGACAAAGGCGACCGTCGCGCGCGGGAAGGCAGCGTTCATCGCGCCGACAAGACCCTCGGGGTCGAGCTCGATGTTGGGAAGGAAGCCCACGGTGCCGTCGTCCGCCACGGGGCCGGGGATGTCCAGGCCGCAGGCGATGACGTCCGTCGGGGCGCTGTCGTGCGCGGAGAGCATACGGGTGATGCCGGAGGTGACCACCGCGTACGCCTCGTCGCTGGTGAGCGCCGGGGTTGGGATCTTGCGCTCCTCGAGGAGCTCGCCCTCGGGCGTGAAGAGGCCGACCTTGATGCTGGTGCCACCCACGTCGATGCCAAGTACCTTGTCCATGAACCCTCCTTCAACAGGCGCCGGTCGCGCCGCACATACCTGCAAGCGATGATACGGCCTCGCCAGCCAGCGACCCACCGCGCATACGCGAAACGACGCAACGACTTCGCAGCCGGTAGTGTGCAAGAAAAAAGGCCAGCCGCGCAAAAGGAGCCAGTCCCTCCGTACATAAAAGGTGAGTCTCCACTCATTCACGCCCTTCCCGAGAAATACGGTCGCGTCGCCAACTCGCGCCCGACGCGAGCGGCAGGCGGGCTACACTTGTGGGAGCCACCGAGATGAAACGCGAGCAAAGGGGGACCCATGGCAGAGGTCAACGCGGCGCTCTCCAACCCAAAGGCAGACATCGAGGCGCTCGACACGCTTGAGCGCACGCTCTTCTCGCTGAACTACGCGCTCGACGAGATCGGCTCCCTTGGCTCGATCATCGACCCTCCCAAGGCGACGGTCGGGCGCTCCGAGGCGCTCGCCGAGCTGGAGCGCGCCCGGGTTCTCGCCCTGTGCGACCCGGACGTGGGCGACGTCCTCAAGCGCCTCGCCGCAACGCCGGAGCTGCTGAGCGACGTCCGCAACGCCCAGGTGCGCGTGCTCACGCGCGACCGCGACGCCCTCGTGAGGATCCCCGCCGAGGAGCAGGCGGAGTTCACCAAGCTCACCTGCGAGGCGGAGGACGTCTGGCGCCGGGCCAAGTCCGTGAACGACTGGGCGTCCTTCTCGCCCTACCTCGACCGCATCGTGGCCGCGCGCAAGAGCATGGCCGCCAGCCGCGACCCCGAGCGCGACCCCTACGACGTCTGGCTGGACGACTACGAGCCCGGCTGCGACCGCGCGTTCTATGACCGCTTCTTTGCCCAGGTCAAGGACTGTGTTGTCCCGCTTCTGGCCGACTGCATGGCAAGCCCCTCCAAGCCCAAGCACACCTACATGGAGGGCGACTACGACGTGGAGCGCCAGTGGGCGCTCGCGCGCGACCTCGTTGACATCGAAGGCCTAGACACGCAGGCGCTCTGGCTCGGGCGCACCGAGCACCCGTTCACGGGCGGCCCCTCCGCGGGCTTTGTGATCATCGCGAGCCACGCCTACGAGAACGACGTCCTCTCCAACGTCTTCTCGATGCTGCACGAGGGCGGGCACGCCCTCTACGAGCAGAACGTGGACCCCGTCTATCGGCTGACCTCCCTCAAGGGCGGCACCTCGATGGGCATGCACGAGGCGCAGTCGCGCTTCTTCGAGAACCTCGTGGGTCGTTCCGAGGCCTTCTCGGAGCCGCTGCACGCCGCGCTGATGAAGCACTTCCCGGGACGACTCTCGCGCGTGACCCCGCGTCAGCTCTACTTCTCCGAGAACAGCGCGGAGCCCGGCCTCATCCGCACCGAGGCGGACGAGCTCACCTACCCGCTGCACATCCTCGTGCGCTACGAGATCGAGCAGCTGCTCTTCTCCGGAGAGGCCACAGCTGCCGACGTCCCGCGCCTGTGGGCCGAGAAGTACCGTGCCTACCTCGGCGTGAGCGTTCCCGACGACACGCGCGGCGCGCTGCAGGACACGCACTGGGCCTGCGGCGACTTTGGCTACTTCCCCACCTACGCCCTTGGCTCCGCCTACGGCGCCCAGCTCAAGGCGGCCATGGTCGCGGGCGGCGTGGACTTTGACGGGGCGTGCGCGAGGGCGGACCTCGCGCCCATCCGTGCCTGGCTGTGCGAGAACGTCTGGCGCTGGGGCCGCGCGAAGGACCCGGCAGAGATCATCGAGGCGGCATGTGGAGAGCCCTTCTCGCCCGTCTACTACACGGACTATCTCACGGAGAAGTTCTCTGCCCTGTACCGGCTGGGAGCCTAGCACGGATGATACGAAGGGACAGTCCCTTCGTATCATCAAATCGTTAATGTGACAAAGGGACTGTCCCTTCGTAACAAGAGGTGAGGATGCGAGCGCTGATTCAGAGGGTCGAGCAGGCGCAGGTCGAGGTCGACGGGGCCGTCGCGGGCAGCTGCGGCGCCGGGTACCTGGTGCTTCTGGGCGTGGCGCCCGGCGACGACGAGGCGCTCGTCGAGCGGCTCTGGCGCAAGGTCGCCGCGCTGCGCATCTGCGAGGACGACGCCGGCAAGACCAACCTCTCGCTCGTGGACACGGATGGGAGCGTGCTGGTGGTGAGCCAGTTCACGCTCTACGCGGACGCGCGCCGCGGAAACCGCCCCTCGTTCACCGGAGCCGCCGCCCCCGAGCTGGCCGAGCACCTCTACGAGCGCTTCTGCGAGCTGGCCGAGAAGGACCTCGGTCCCGCGCGCGTTGGCCGCGGCGTCTTTGGCGCCCACATGCGCGTGAGTCTGGTCAACCACGGGCCCTTCACCGTGCTTCTCGACACCGATGAACTGGGCTGGACCTCATCTAAAGGTTGATTTGTGATGCATTGGCGTTCAGCCTACCCACAGGTTTTTCCTGCTGCTATGATTGTCCGGTTTGAAAGCAAGTCATAGCGCAGGTCGCAAGGTCAGAAAGGGTTCTACATGAAGATCGTCGATGAGTTCAAGGAGTTCATTGCCCGCGGCAACGTGATGGACATGGCCGTTGGTATCATCGTCGGCGGCGCCTTCACCGCCATCGTCAACTCCCTCGTGACTAACCTCATCACCCCCGGCATCCACTTCCTCACCGCCGTCACCAGCTCCGCCACCGGTGGCGCCGCCGACGAGGCGGGTAACGTCATCGCCGGCCTCAAGTGGATGGTCCCCGGCACCGACGCCGCTCCCGAGTACGTTGACCTTGGCACCTTCATCGGCGCCATCATCAACTTCCTGATCATCGCCTTCGTGGTCTTCTGCATGGTCAAGGCCCTCAACAAGATGCGCGAGAAGATGGACGCCATCGCCAAGAAGGACGCCGAGGAGGAGGCTGCCGAGGAGGCCGCCGCCCCGCACTGCCCGTACTGCCTCGAGGAGGTCAAGGAGGGCGCCACCCGCTGCCCGCACTGCGGCGAGAAGATCGAGGCCTAGTCAACGCCTCTCAGACAAGCATGAGAAAAGCGCCGTCGGGTTTCTCGCCCGGCGGCGCTTCTTTTTGATTCAATACCCCGCATTCCGCGCGACGCCCTTCTCGCCACCTGCGGTTTTGCGAGAAGAACGACAGATTGTATGGCGCGCTCGAGCCTCGTGGCCTACCCCTCGACCGTAAACCCGCGCATCTCCCAGAACGTGCCCGTCGACCCCGACGCCTCCACACGAACCTCGTCGCTCGTACCGAACATACGGCTCGTCATGGTTGCCCAGCCGTCATTGACAAAGACCTCGAGCGTGGTGTCATCGACGAAGACGCGCAGGTCCGCGAGTTCGGGCAGCCGCATGCGACGCTCATCGCGCCCCGCGCCGCAGACGGGTCCCATGCGCAGCACGAGCTCGCCTGCCACGAAATCGTACGAGAGCTCGCAATCCTCCCGCAGGCGGATCCCGAGAGATGATCCCGGCGCCATTGTCAGGTTGAGCTCGAAGTGGCGGCTGCAAAATGCCGCCAAGCCCTCAAAGTCCGTCCGCGCTCCGCGCAATTGCGACAGCTCGCTCAGCGGCCGCTGGTAAATGCGGCCATTTTCCCACGCGATCTCACGCGGCATGGCAATGACCTGATCCCAGCCGTCCTCTCGGCTCGGCGTGGCACCATAGGCGGTCTCCGACATGCCCATCCAGCCGATAAGAAGCGTCCTGTCAGCGCCCTTGAGCGTCCGCGCCGCATAGAAGTCAAAGCCGTAGTCCCACTGCTCAAACTCCCCCACCTCGGCGCCGTCTGCAAAGTCGCCACTCAGCGAGAAGTGCCCACACTGGTGCGCGTTCTGATAGCGGGAGCGCTCGTGAGCGATTCCCTGTGGACAGGCGAGCAGGAAGTCATGTCCCCCCAAGCTCACAAGATCTGGGCACTCCCACATGTAGCCAAACGGCTCTCGCGTCGTAAGCGAGTTGACCAGAGAGAAGTGCGTGAGGTCGTCACCGCGATAGACCAGCGCGCAACCCACGTCCTCGCGCGTCCGTGCGCCGAGCAGCAGATACGTAGCTCCATCCCGCTCGATTACCTGTGGGTCACGGACGTGCTGCGTCATCGTGGCAGGGAAGTCGTCGTTGGTCATGAGCAGGGTCTTCTCGCCAAAGCGCGTGAGCGACTCGTCCTCGCTCTCAGCGCGCAAGACGTTCTGCTCGCGCCCGCTGTTGACGTAGTCATACTCACCCTCATGACGAACGTTACCGGTGTAGATGAGGTACATCCTGCCGTCCCGCACGACGGCGGAGCCGCTGTAGACGCCATCGCGGTCGCGCGGGTGATCGGGCCACACCGCGACCGGCTCGCGACGCCAGCTCAGGAAGTCGCGCGTGGTCCAGTGTGCCCAGACGCAGGGCGTGCGCCCCTCGACCTCGCAGGCAAGCGGGTTGTTGATGTGCATGACGTGATAGGTGTCGCCCACTTGAACAAGGCCATTGGGATCTGCCAGCGTCCCGGCAAGCGGCGTCAGATGATAGATCGGACGAGAGACGGACCGCGCCGCCATTCGCGCGTAGGCGGCCGCCGCCATGTCCGAGTATCCGGGGTTTTCCATTGTCTGCTCCAATAATCTAGCTTGGTACGAGGGGCGCCCCTCCTTCGGCAGAAGGGGCGCCCGCAGAAGGAGGGACTAAGCGGCAGCCTTGGACTTACGCTCGGACACCTTGCCAAAGACGATGGTGAGCACGAGGCCAATCCCCAGGGCGATGAGGTGCGCAATGATGTAGTTAACATACCCGGACGTGCCGAAGATGCCATCGCTCACCGGGTCGCAGATGGCCAGGCCGGGCAGCGCCGTCGTGCCAAAGCCAAGCGCCGTGACACCAGAGAGGAACACGTAGGCTCCGGCAATCGCGCCACCGATGCAGCCGGCAACGAGGGGGAACTTCCAGCGCAGGTTGACACCAAAGATGGCCGGCTCGGAGATCCCGAAGAGCGTGGAGATGAACGACGGGATGCAGAGCTCCTTGGTCTTTGCGTTCTTGATGTGAAGAATCATGTAGCCGAGGACCGCGCCGCCCTGGCCCATAAGGGCAACGGACATGAGCGGGTTGAGGAAGTCGTTGCCAATGGCCGGATCGGCGAGCAGGGTGGCCTCCACGGCACCAAACATGTGGTGCAGGCCCGTAATGACAATGAGCTGCTGAACGCCGGCAAAGATCATGTAGCCGAGCAGGCCAACGTTCTGGGTGAGCCACAGCAGGCCATAGGTGAGGCCGTTGGAGAGGGCGCGGCCGATGGGGCCGATCACCAGGAAGAGCAGGAAGGTGGAGATGAGCACCGTGCACATGGGCGAGAAGAGCAGCTTTACCACATCGGGAATGACCTTCTCGAAGAACTTGTCGAGCTTTGCCACCACGAAGCCCATCATGAGGGCGATGATGATGCCGCCCTGGAATCCAACGAGCTCGATGGGTATGCCAAACAGGTAGATGACCTCCACGTCGACCGTGCCCTGAGCGGCGGCGTAGGCATCCGCCAGGCTGTTAGAGAGCATGATGGCGCCCATCACGAGGCCGAGGATCGGACGGCCGCCGTAGCGCTTGCACGCCGAGTAGGTGACGGCGAGAGGAAGGATGGAGAAGATGCCGCTCGAGGCCAGGCTCACGAGACGGTTGATTCCGGCGAGCGTGGCGTTACTCTCGACGACATCCCACTGAGAGAGGACGCCCGTGAGGCCGGAGAGCAGCGCCGCGGCGAGGATGCCGGGCATGATCTCAATGAAGACGTCAGAGAGCGACTTGATGACCGCCTGAACGGGGTTCATCTTCTGGGCGGCAACCTCCTTGACCTCCGCCATGGACTTGCCGGCGGTTCCGGTGTAGTCCGCGAACACCTCGTAGATCTCGTTCACAAGGCCGGCGCCAAAGATAATCTGGAGCTGGTTGCCCGCGAAAAACGCGCCCTTCGCCATGTCCACGCTGTCGAAGTCGTCGGTGTTGATTCCGTCGTAGTCCTTGAGGACCACGCGCAGACGCGTCGCGCAGTGCGTGGAGGCCTGGATGTTCTCCTTGCCACCCACGAGCTCGACGATCTGCTTGGTGATCGCAAGGTATCTCTCCTGTTTGCTCTGATCTGCCACGGCTCTTCTCTTTCTCTCGCTCCATTACGAAACCGGTTTTATTAGAACCGGTTCTATTCTCAGCCTTACTATAGGTTTATGCGTCTTTTGAAACAGCTGATTACCGGCGAACGGTACAAAACTAAGCGTATGCGGAATCGGTTCTATTTCTCTGCCCTCTCCGAGGTACAAGTCTGTTATGCAAGCAAAACTACCGTGAAGGCCGAGCCCTCTCACGAGGGTGTCGGACTCCATCTGGCATAATCTTGTCTCGGAGAACCGATTCGAGTGAACGTACGAGGGATATGGGCAAGCGGGCAACGATAAACGATGTGGCGGAGATGGCCGGTGTCTCAAAGAGCACGGTCTCTCGTTTCCTCAACGGGAGCCCCGTGCGCGAGGAGACCGCCAAGAGCATCAAGCGTGCCATCCGCCACTACCGATACGAGACCAACCAGTTTGCTCGTCTCAATGCCAAGCAGAGCAACATCATTGGCATCATCCTGCCCGGATTTGATTCCACGGTAACGCCCCGCGTGATGACTGCCATGGACAAATACCTGCGCACGAAGGGCTACACCCCCCTCATCATCAACACAGAGGGCGACCTCGACTTTGAGGTGGCGAGCATCACCAACCTCGCCGCCATGAACGTCGACGGCATCGTGATCGTTTCCACCTTCATCACCGATGCGCACCGCCAGGCCATCGAGAGGGCCGAGAAGCCCGTGGTCTTCATGGGCCAGGTATACGAGCGCGGCATCTCGGTGCTTGATGACAATGCGAGCGCGGGCAGGGAGCTCGGCGCATATGTTGCCTCGCGAGGGATACGGTCCGCCGGGCTGCTCTGGGTCGACGAACGCGACGTCGCGGTTGGCCTGCGCCGCAAGGAGGCTGTCATAGAGGGGCTTCGCTCCGGAGGCGTCGAGGACATCCGCACGTACCAGGCGGACTTCACCTATCCCACCTCCTACGAGGTCGCGCGGAAGGTGCTTGGCGAGAAGGACAGACCGGAGGCCATTCTGTGCGCCACGGACCGCATCGCCTACGGCGTCTACAAAGCAGCGCGCGAGCTAGGTGTCCGCATCCCCAAGGACCTCTCGGTCACGGGCTTTGGCGCCTACGATACGTCAGAGATCGTCACTCCCCCGCTCACCACGATTCGCTTTGACGTGGAGTCCGCAGCCTGCGTCTGCGCTGACACCGTACTCAAGATGCATCGCGGGGAACCCGTGAGCAAGACGCAGCTCATCGGCTACACCTTCGTCGAGGGCGAGAGCGTTCGCAGCGCAGGCTGACACAAAGACGCCCCGCAAACCAAGCGGCTCGCGGGGCAGCACGCGACACGATGGCAAGAGGGGCTATTTGGGCTGCACCCTCACAACGGCCTGACCGGCGCGCACCTGGGCCTTGGACGCAACCGTCATCTCCACGTTAGCAAAAGCATCGGTGTTGGAAACGGCCATGACCACCACGTCGGGGTGACCGGCATCCGAAATGGCCTTTCGGTCAAAGCGGAGAATCGGCTCGCCCGCCTTGACGTCCGCCTCGGCAGAGACGAGCGTGGTAAAGCCCGCGCCGTTCATCTCAACGGTATCAATGCCCACGTGGATGAGGACCTCGATGCCGCTCTCGGATTTGACGCCCACAGCGGGGTCCTCCGGCGCGGCAACACCGATGGCGTGACCCATCGTGACCGTAATCCTGCCCGTAACCGGCGCGTAGACAATGCCCTCGTCGGGCCAGACGGCGCAGCCCTTGCCGAGCACCTCGTTACTGAACACGGGGTCGGGCACCTCGGTCATGGCCACGATCTTGCCCGAGCAGGGCGCACACAACACGTCATGCGCCTCCTCGGTCTCCACGGGCTCCGGCCTTGCGGGCGTCGTCCCGTGAGCGGCTTTCTTGAACTTGTCGAAAAGGCCCATTCTCAACATCTCCCAACATAGTAGTTACAATACCGGTTCCAATCTATCGACGTCGAGTATATACGTATCTATTCATGACTCTACGGAACCGGTTCTATTATCGGTGAGCGTGAGATTGGTTCCGTAAACGGCACACAGGAGCACCGCGTCACACTCTGTGTAAAGAAACCACTCGTAAAACGAGCCGCCAGCGCAGAGCTAGGCGTTCTTCTCGCCGTGCCTGTGGAACAGCCCCTCGTGACGATGCGGGGCTCCGTGCGCGTTGCGCGGCAACAGGAAGCGCTCGCAGACGTTGGAGGTGCGCAGGTACTCGGCTCCAAAGGGATCAATGGTGGGCACCAGGCCGTCGGGCGTCTCGGCGAAGTGGTCCTCGGGGCTGGTGTGGACGTGCGGGTTGGTAAGCGTGTAGCCGCGACTGCAGGAGCCCTGGTACATGCCGGCGTCCTCGTGATAGGTGAAGCTTGCGTACGCGCAGTCCGAGCAGTGAAGTCCCATGATCCCTCCCAGAGGTTTTTCTCGATGGTACCCCAACGGGACGAGCCTCAGACGCCGGCGAGCAACTCGGGCGGCCTGACGACGCAGCGATAACATGCGATACGGCAGGGACCGGCGGCGAAGCAGCCAGCCCAACGATACGGCGGACGGCATGCGGGCGCAACGGGCAACGCGGCGCCCGACTACGCCTCCGCCTCCCAGACGAGCTCGCCCGCAGACGCGTCAAAGCCCTCGCCCAGACGCTGCGCGCAGAAGTCCACGCACCACTGATGGGAGAAGTCGCCGCACCCGGAGTAGCCGCGGATGAGGTTTGCCGCCGCGAGCTCCTCGGTGTAGTCGGAGAGCCGGTACGTGGTGAAATCGGTGCCCGACGCGCGGTGAGTGATCACGGGAACCACGGCGCACGAGCCGGCGCGCCCCTCCTCCCCGTCAAAGACGAGCGTGACCCGGGCAAGGGCGCCCACCATCGTGTCCTTGCGGTTCTGGGTGGAGACGAAGTTCCCCACGGACCAGAAGACCGGCACCGTGCGGCCCTCGACGTCCTGGATCGTCTCGAAGGGCTGCATGACATGCGGGTGCCCGCCGATGATGACGTCTGCCCCGGCGTCTGCCAGGACCTGCGCCCAGTGGCGCTGCTCGTCCGTTGGGCCCTCAGTGTACTCGGTGCCCCAGTGCGGGCAGGCGATGATCGCCTCCGCGCCCGCAGCACGGACGGCCTCGACGTCCGCCGCGATCTGGTCCTCGTCGAGCAGGCGCACGGCCCAGGGCTGCGGCAGGGGAATCCCGTTGGTGCCGTAGGTGTAGTTGAGGATGGCGACGCGATGGCCCTCGCGCTCAACGATGGGCAGCGCGTCAAAGGCCTCCTGACTGTCGTACATGCCCGTGACCAGAATCTCGGGGTGGTTGGAGCGCCAGTACCCGAGCGCGGACTCGATGCCGTTCATGCCCCGGTCGAGCGCGTGGTTGCTCGCGCTGAGAGAGACGTCAAAGCCAGCGGCGACCTCGGCGTCCCCGATCTCCTGCGGGCTGTTGAACGCGGGATACCCCGAGAAGCCCAGCTCCTCCCCGCCCAGGACGGTTTCCTGGCCCACGATGGCGAGGTCGGCGGCGGACACCTCGTCGGCAATCTGCGCGAAGAGATGGTCGTAGTTGCGCGTGCCGTCCTCGCGAACCCCGCTCTGCCACACGCCGGTGTGCACGAGCACGTCGCCGATCATCACGATCGAGAGCTCCTGGGGAGCCGCCTCCTCGTAGACGACCTCGCGCTCCGGGACCTTCTCCGGCTCGGAGTCGGCCTGGGACGCCGGCTGCGAGCAGCCGGCGACAAAGAGCGAGACGCCCGAGAGGGCCGCGGTCAGAAACGATCGACGGGTAAGCGCACGCGGACGCCTCCAGGGCGTGGGGTCGGTGTGTCGAGCGTCCATGGGGCTCCTTTCGTTGCCGACGGTTCGACTTTACGCCAAGCGAGCCCGGAAACGATCGAGACGGGACGCCAGCGGAAAACCGAATCCTCAGACGGCGGTTTTCGCGGGCGTCCCGTCTCGATGGGCGGAACCTTGCGAGAGGTGATGCGTTAGAAGTCCGCGTTGCCCACGGTGCGCGGGTGCGGGATGACGTCTCGGATGTTGTCCACGCCGGTGAGGTACATCACCATGCGCTCGAAGCCCAGGCCAAAGCCGGCGTGCTCGCAGCCGCCGTAGCGGCGCAGGTCGAGGTAGTACTTGTACTGCTCGGGCTCCATGCCGAGCTCGGCGATGCGGCGCTCGAGCACGTCGAGGCGCTCCTCGCGCTGCGAGCCGCCCACGATCTCTCCGATGCCCGGCACGAGGCAGTCCACGGCGGCAACGGTCTTGCCGTCGTCGTTCAGGCGCATGTAGAAGGCCTTGATCGCGGCGGGATAGTCCGTCACGAAGGTCGGGCGCTTGAAGTGCTCCTCGGTAAGGTAGCGCTCGTGCTCGGTCTGGAGGTCCGAGCCCCACTCCACGGGAAACTCGAAGACGTGGCCAGAGGCGGCGGCCAGCTGCAGGATCTCGATTGCCTCGGTGTAGGTGACGTGCGCAAAGTCAGAGGTCGCCACGTGGGTGAGACGCTCGACGAGGCCCTTGTCCACGAACTTGTTGAAGAACTCCATCTCGTCGGGGCAGGCGTCCATGACGTAGTTGATCACGTACTTGAGCATGTCCTCGACACAGGCCATGTCGCCCGCGAGGTCGCAGAAGGCCATCTCGGGCTCGACCATCCAGAACTCGGCGGCGTGACGACGCGTGTTGGAGTTCTCGGCGCGGAAGGTGGGACCAAAGGTGTAAACGTCGCCAAAGGCCAGCGCAAAGTTCTCGGCCTGGAGCTGGCCCGAGACGGTGAGGTTGGCGGCGTGGCCGAAGAAGTCCTGGGACCAGTCGATGGCGCCGGACTCGGTGCGCGGGGGGTTCTCCACGTCGAGCGTGGTCACGCGGAACATCTCGCCGGCGCCCTCGGCGTCGGAGGTGGTGATGATCGGCGTGTTCACGTAGACAAAGCCGCGCTCCTGGAAGAAGCGGTGGATGGCAAAGGCGGCCACGGAGCGCACGCGGAAGACGGCGCGGAAGAGGTTGGTGCGGCTGCGCAGGTGCTGCTGGGTGCGCAGGAACTCACGGGTCTGGCGCTTCTTCTGCATGGGGTAGTCCGGGGCGGAGGCACCCTCCACGCGAATCTCCGTCGCCTGGAGCTCGAAGGGCTGCGGGCGGTCCGGCGTGAGCGCGAGCACGCCCGTGACCACGAGGGCCGAGCCCACGCCCGTGGCGGCGATCTCATCGTAGTTGGCGAGCCTCTCGCGGTTCATGACGACCTGCAGGTCCTTGAAGCAGGAGCCGTCGTTGAGCATGACAAAGCCAAAGTTCTTCATGTCGCGGACCGAGCGGACCCAGCCGGCAACGGTGACGGTGGTCCCGCCCAGGGCCTCCATGTCGGCAAAGAGCTGCGAGATGTGCGTGCGTTCCACGGGTAACTCCTTTGTGTTGCGAGGGGTGGTTCTTCTCGTTAAGCGGTCTAACTCTAGCGCATAAGGGGCCGCAATTCTTCACGTGACTTTTGCGGCCGCAAATCTCACGCGAGGTTTTGGGTTTTCCCAGATGGCCGCAAAACTCGCACGACTTTTGCGGCCGCAAAAGACGAGCGAGCGAGAAGGGCGGTCGGCTAGAATCAAGGCAGCGACAAAAACGCCCGCCCCCGGAAGGAGCCCCTATGGAAGCCTACAAGCGCGAGTTCATCGACTTCATGGTCGAGTCCCAGGTCCTGAAGTTTGGCGACTTCACCCTCAAGAGCGGCCGCAAGTCCCCGTTCTTCATGAACGCGGGCGCCTACGTGACGGGCTCCCAGCTCAAGCGCCTGGGTGAGTACTACGCGCACGCCATCAACGACAACTTTGGGCTGGACTTTGACGTGCTCTTTGGGCCGGCGTACAAGGGCATCCCGCTGGCCGTGACCACCGCGATCGCCCTCCACGACCTCTACGGCAAGGAGGTCCGCTACTGCTCCGACCGCAAGGAGGAGAAGGACCACGGCGCCGACAAGGGCGGCCTGCTCGGCACCAAGCTCGCCGACGGCGACCGCGTGGTCATGATCGAGGACGTGACCACCTCCGGCAAGTCCATCGACGAGACCTATCCCAAGGTGACCGGTGCCGCCGACGTTGAGATCAAGGGCCTCATCGTGAGCCTCAACCGCATGGAGGTCGGCAAGGGCGGCAAGGTGACCGCCCAGCAGGAGATCCAGGAGAAGTACGGCTTCCCGGTGGCGAGCATCGTCTCCATGGCCGACGTGGTGGAGGCACTCGACGGCACCGTCATCACGCCGGAGCTCAAGGCCGCGATCGACGCCTACTACGAGCAGTACGGCGTCAAGTAGCGGGATTCCGGCACGACGCCGCACGACAGGCTCCCCGGCATGGCACCCACGCGACGGCGTGCAGCGGTTCTCCAAAGCGAAGGAAAAAGCCCCGTCCGCTGCCTCTGAGCAGGCGGACGGGGCTTCTCGTTACCAAAGGGGCGTGTCTACTCGGACTCAACCATCTCGGTGGGCCAGACGCAGTCCTCGGGCATGGTGGCATTGCCGGAGGCGACGTCCTCGGGGATGCGGCTGTCCATGGCCATGAGCTCGTTGATGGTCACGAACTTGTAGCCCTTGCCCTGGAGGTTCTCGATGATCTTGGGCAGGGCCTCGAGGTCCTGGTCGCGGTTGCCGCCGCCGTCGTGCATGAGGATGATGGCACCGGAGTACGCACCGTTCGTGCAGTTGGAGACGATGGTGTTGGCGCCCGGGAGCGTCCAGTCCTCGCTGTCGAGGTTCCAGATCACGGACGCGGAGAGCGTGCCGTTGGAGTTGAGCCAGGTGTCGTTGTTGAAGTCGCCATAGGGAGGACGGATCACGGTCGTGGCGTCCCCGCCGGCGGACTCGATGGAGTCAAAGGCGTCGGTTATCTCGGACCTCAGGGTCTCGGGATCGAGCGTCGAGAGCGGGTCACCGTGGGTCTTGGTGTGCGAGGCAACCTGAGACCCCTGCTTCTTGATCGCCTGGATCAGCTCGGGATACGCATCGGCGGCCGGGCCCAGGCAGAAGAAGGTGGCCTTGATGCCGTACTTGTCCAGGATGTCGAGGTAGCGCTGGGTATAGGAGCTGGGACCGTCGTCAAAGGTGATCGCGACGACCTTGGAGCCGTCCTCGGGCTGGGGGTTGATGCTCTCGATCACCAGGTTCTGGACCGGCTCTACCTCCTCCTTGAGGACCGCCTCTCCAGAGACGTCGCCGACGGTGTAGATGCCCTTGCCCGCCTTGCCCCACTGCGCCACGTAGGTGATGGCGCCGATCTGCTCATACGGCTCCATCTTGGGCTGGGTCTCGCGCTCCTCCTCGTGGGAGGACTCAGTGAGGTCGGCGCCGTCACCAATGACGATGTTCTCGTTGCCCTTGGCGCGGAAGGCGTCGATGCCCGCGGCGTCGAGCTCCTCGCCGCCCACGGTTGCCGAGAAGGGCGCGCCCTTGCCCTCCTCGAGCACGTTGCCGGTCACGGAGACGAGGTCACCGGCAGCGGGGTTGAGCCCCTTGGCCTCGACGATGTCCGCAAGGGTGGAGTCGATCTTGGTCTCCAGGTGCGAGCCGTTGACGCTCACGTTGACCGTCCGGTTGAGCCAGAGGTAGGCGCCGCCCGCAAAGAACGCAACCAGGACGAGGATCGCCACGATCGTGAACGTCCGCGACCCGCGGGAGGAGCGGCGGGCCTGGGCGGTGTAGCGCGCGGCATTAGAGCGCGAGACGTTGGTGTGCGAGCCGGGCACGCCCCCCTGCCGACCAGATGAGTAGCGAGCGTCGTGACGAGACGTGTTTCTCCGTGCCATATCAGCCATCCTATGATGAGAAAAGAACCGACTCCGAGCCCGCGCCGGGAGCTTAGCCCAAGCTGACGGGCTTACTAAAATACCAGTTCAGAGAGAAAAAACACGTGACCTTCCTGTCACTCAACCGATTCTCACGGCACTAGATCCTCGACACGAGCTCGTCGACGGGCTTTCTGACCGCATGCCCCGACGCCGGGCCCCCGTCCTCGGCGGGATAGCCGAGCGGGAAGAGCGCCACCAGATCGTAGGGGGCCATCTCGGGAAACGCCTCCTTGACGGCAGGGGCGTTGAAGTGACCGACCCACGTGGTGCCCAGGCCAAGATCGTGAGCCGCGAGCATGACGTGGGTCCCCACGATGGAGGCGTCCACGTCAGCGAAGTTGCGACCGTCGTACTTGCGGACCCACGCCTCCTCGGGAGCGGCCCCGAGGACGAGGATGACCTTGGCCCCAAAGCCGAAGCGCGTGCAGGCGGAGAGACGCTCCACGGCATCGGCGTCCTCTACGACCCAGAGGTGCCACGGCTGCTTGTTCACGGCGGTGGGCGCCGCAATGGCCGCCTCCACGAGGGCATCGATCTTCTCGGCCTCAACGGGCCTATCGGTGAAGGCGCGGCAGGAGTAGCGATCGTGCGCGAGCTGCAGGAAATCGGTCATGTGACCTCCTTTGTCCGGGTTGACCCGAGTATACCTGCGCCGCGCTAGAATGGGATGCCCGCACGACCAAGGAGGCAGCATGCCCGCATTCCCCACATCCGAGTCCGTAGACGAGGGCCCCAACGCCGCAGGCTCGCTGGGACGCCTCATCCCCTGGCCGGACGAGGAGACCTACCCCAACATCCCCGCCGAGGAGGCGCTCGACCTCTTCCTGGGCTGGGTGGACTCTCGAGGGATCGAGCTCTGGCCGCACCAGGAGGAGGCCCTGCTGTCCCTGGCGGCCGGCGACCACCTGATCCTGGGCACGCCCACGGGCTCGGGCAAGTCCATGGTGGCGCTGGGCATGTGCTTCATGAGCGTGTGCACGGACCGGCGCGCCTACTACACCGCCCCCATCAAGGCGCTGGTGAGCGAGAAGTTCTTTGACCTCGTCGAGCTCTTTGGCCGCGAGAACGTGGGCATGATCACCGGAGATGCGTCCATCAACGCGGGCGCGCCGATCATCTGCTGCACGGCGGAGATCCTCGCCAACCAGGCGCTGCGCGAGGGCGAGAGGTGCGACGTGGGCTGCGTGGCCATGGACGAGTTCCACTTCTACGCGGACCCCGACCGCGGCTGGGCCTGGCAGGTGCCGCTGCTCACGCTGCCGAACACGCAGTTCTTGCTCATGAGCGCCACGCTGGGCGACACCTCGTCGATTGCCGCGGCGCTCTCCGAGCACACGGGCGGGCGCACCGTGGACACCATCGCGGACGCCCCGCGCCCGGTGCCGCTCTCCTACGAGTTCGTGGACACGGCGCTCGAGGGCACGGTGGAGCTGGCCCTGCGCAACGGCGAGGCGCCGCTCTACATCGTGCACTTCTCGCAGGACGCCGCGCTGGCGAGCGCACAGAGCCTGGCCAGCTACGGCGTCTCCACCAAGGAGCAGCGCGAGGCCATCAAGGACGCGATCAAGGGGACGCGCTTTACCACCACCTTTGGCAAGACGCTGCAGCGCCTGCTGGGCTGCGGCGTGGGCGTTCATCACGCGGGCATGCTGCCGCGCTACCGGCTGCTGGTGGAGAAGCTCGCGCAGCAGGGCCTGCTGCCGGTGATCTGCGGCACGGACACGCTCGGGGTAGGCATCAACGTACCCATCCACACCGTGGTGCTCACCGCTTTGTCAAAGTTTGACGGACGGCGCATGCGCCACCTGAACGCGCGCGAGTTCCATCAGATCGTCGGCCGCGCCGGACGCGCCGGCTTTGACACCGAGGGCCACGTCATCGCCGAGGCCACCGAGTACGACATCGAGAACGCCCGGGCGCTCGCCAAGGCGGGCGGCGACCCCAAGAAGGCGCGCAAGATCAAGACCAAGAAGCCACCCGAGGGGTTTGTGGGCTGGAACAAGCAGACCTTCGAGCGGCTGATCGCCGCCGTGCCGGAGCCGCTGCGCCCGCGCATGAAGGTCACGCACTCGATGGTGCTCGCCGAGGTCGAGCAGGGCGGCGACGCCTGGGCCCGCGTGCACGCGCTCGTGGAGGAATCCGCGCAGCCGTCCGAGGAGAAGGCCGCGCTTTCCACGCGCGCGGACGAGATCTTTGCCACGCTGCTCGACGCCGGCGTGGTCACGCGCGAGGAGCTGCCGGACGGGGGCGCGATCTGGTCCACGACCGTGGACCTGCCCGACGACTTTGCGCTGGACCAGCCCTTGTCGCCGTTCCTGCTGGCGGCACTCGAGCTGCTGGACCCCGAGTCGGAGACCTACGCGCTCGACGTCATCTCCATGGCCGAGGCCACGCTCGAGGACCCGTGGCAGATTCTGCGCGCCCAGCAGCGCGTGGCGCGCGACCGCGCGATGAGCGAGATGAAGGCAGAGGGCATCGAGTACGACGAGCGCATGGAGCGCCTGCAGGAGGTCACGTGGCCCAAGCCGCTCGAAGAGCTGCTGGAGCCGGCCTTCGAGCAGTACTGCGAGAAGGTGCCGTGGGCGCGCGACTTTGCGCTCTCCCCCAAGTCCGTGCTGCGCGACATGGTGGAGACCGCGAGCGACTTCAAGGAGTACATCGGCCGCTACAACGTGGCTCGCTCCGAGGGCCTGCTGCTGCGCTACCTCTCCGAGGCGTTCCGCGCGCTCGACCGCACGGTGCCGCTCGAGAAGCGCGACGAGCGCCTGCGCGACATCATCGCGTGGCTGGGCCTCGTGGTGCGCACGGTGGACTCCTCGCTCGTGGACGAGTGGGCGGCTGCCGGCGAGGGAACCTCGGAGGGGCTCGACGCCGCGCCGCCCGCGGCCGAGGAGGTCGTGCGCGACCGGCGCGGCCTCACGCTGCTCGTGCGCAACGCGCTCTTCGCGCGCGTGCGGCTGGCGGCGCACGACGATGCCGAGGCGCTCGGCAAGCTCGACGCCGAGTGGGGCTGGCGCATGCCCGTGTGGCGCCGGGCGCTGGACCGCTTCTACGAGGAGCACGACGAGATCCTGCTGGACGCCGACGCCCGCAGCACCGCGTACTTCTCGATAGACGAGAAGGACGAGCGGTCCGCGCACGTCTGGCATGTGCACCAGGTCTTCCGCGACTCCGACGACGACCGCGACTTTGGCATCTGGGGTGACGTGGACCTCGACGCCACGCAGGACGAGGGTGCCGCGGTCTTCTCGGCCTACCGCGTGGGCTTTGTGGACGACGAGTAGGGCAGCGGACGACGGCGTTTCTGGGTTGCCGCGGGAAATAACGCGCACAGTTTGCAATGCGCGTTATTTTTTCCTGCGGATATATGGAATCTAAACAATCTGTGCGCGTTAATTGGACGGACTGCGCCCCGCACTCCTGTACCCCGCCGCCGCGTTGACGTACCATTGATTGTTCGAATTTCCGCGCGCAAACGTGTGTCAACGTCGAAGGAGCGCCATGCAGGACCAGGACCCGATCTTCCAGGCCGAGCAGGACCACCTCTCCGAGCTCTATGCCCAGCTGCTCAAGATCCGCGACGACATCACCGCGGACCTGGAGAGCAGCCACCAGGGCGCCCGCCAGGACCTCATCGACATGTCCGAGGAGGTGCGCCTGGACTTTGGCGGCGCGGACGAGACCATGGAGACGCTCGCCGCCATCGAGACGCTCAACTCCGTCATCGACGCCTACAACCAGCACCACGACTTCAACGTGGACAAGCTCCGCCGCGTGATGCTTCTGCTCATGCAGCCCTACTTCGCGAAGGTCACCCTCGAGATGCGCCCCGGCCGACCGCCGCGCGACGTCTACATCGGCGCCGCCGGCATGACCGACGAGCGCAGCCGTCCCCTCGTGGTTGACTGGCGCTCGCCCGTCGCGGAGACCTACTACAACCAGGAGATGGGCCCCACCAGCTTCAAGGTGGACGGCAAGACCCGCAACGTCAACCTCACGCTGCGCCGCCAGTTTGACATCGTGCGCGACGAGCTGCGCTCCTACTTCGACACCACCGTGGCGATCCAGGACTCGCTGCTCCTCGGCGCCCTCAAGAAGCACCACACCGAGAAGCTCCAGGCCATCACGGCCACGATCCAGCGCGAGCAGAACGAGGTCGTGCGCCACGAGGACGTTCCCGCGCTGCTGGTGAACGGCATCGCGGGCTCGGGCAAGACGTCGGTGCTGCTGCAGCGCATCGCGTTTCTGCTCTATCAGGAGCGCAAGACGCTCGACCCCAGCCAGGTCTGGCTCTTCTCGCCCAACGACGTCTTCGAGAGCTACATCGACACGGTCCTCCCCAGCATGGGCGAGTCCAACCCCCAGACCGTGACCTGGCGCGACTTTGTGTCAGCACGGGGCGCGGGCGAGCGCGACCTGGGCCTTTCCACCACGCCCGAGACGCTGCGGCGCATGGACGAGGCGGCACGCGAGCTGACGCTCAAGCCGGACGACCTGCGCGAGATCCGCCTCGGAGACGAGACGCTGCTCAAGGCGAGCCAGGTGAGAAGCGCCGTGGAGAAGTTCGCGGAGTTTGACGTGGGCCCGCGCTTCACCGCACTCGTGAAGGAGGAGCTGCACGACCGCCTGAACCGCCGCCTCGCGCAGATCGCCCGCAACGAAGAGCTCCAGGAGGAGATGCTCGGGCTGGACGTTGAGCAGCAGTACGAGATCTTTGGCGAGACGCTCGCCCCGGACGACGAGGACGAGACCCTCGCCTATGCCAAGCGCTACGTGGAGCACCTCTACGAGGACGCTCACGAGAAGATCGAGGCGCTCGCGTGGCTGCGCTTCGACCGCATCGGCATGCGCATGCTGGGCGCTCAGGCGCTCTCCGCGACCGAGTGGCTCTACCTGCGGCTCATCTTCACGGGCATCGGCAGCCGCGACGCCCGCTTCGTCATGGTGGACGAGGTCCAGGACTACACCGAGGCCCAGCTCATGGTGCTCGCGAGGTTCTTCTCGCGCGCGCACTTCCTGCTTCTGGGAGACGAGCACCAGGCCATCTACGAGGGCACGGCAACCTTTGCGCGCATCGCGGAGATCTTTGGCGCCACGCACGGCAGCGTCGACGAGTGCCGACTGCTCACGAGCTACCGCTCCTCGCCGGAGATCACCGAGCTCTTCTGCGGCCTGCTGGAGCCGGACGAGCGCCGGCGCCTCACCTCGGTGCAGCGCGCGGGCGTGGCGCCCGTCATTCGCTCGTTTGCCGAGAAGGACGACTATCTCGCGGCGCTGCGCGCGGCCGTGGCCGAGCCCGGCGAGGGCCTCACGGCCATCGTGGCCGAGAGCGACGCGCGTGTGAGCTGGCTCTCCAAGCAGCTGGGCAGCGCCGCGACGGTGATTCGCGGCGGCATGTCCCTGCCCGCCGAGGGCGTGGTGCTGCTGCCGCTGCGCGTTGCCAAGGGCCTGGAGTTTGACCATGTCATCGTGCCGGACGCCCAGGCCGAGGTCTACCCGGACACCCCGCTCGCGCGCCGGCGCCTCTACACCGCGCTCTCCCGCGCGATGCACCGCGTGACCGTGCTCGCCCAGGGCCCGCTCACGCCGATGCTCGCGGAGCGATAGTTACGCCACCGTTGCGGCGAGATGGTTCTTCTCGCCGCGGCGGCGCCCGCGCCCCCAAGGTCCGTATAATAGAACGCCGAGCAAACCGCGACGAAAGGCCCAACGTGGACATCACCCCCCAGGAAGTAGCCGAGACCATCTCGATGGTCGCCGAGCAGAACCTCGACCTGCGAACCATCACGATGGGCATCTCGCTCGCGGGATGCGCCGACGAGGACATGGGCCGCATGTGCGACAAGGTCTACGACCGCATCACGCGCACGGCGGAGCACCTGGTTGAGACCGCCGAGGACCTGGAGGCCGAGTACGGCATCCCCATCGCCAACAAGCGCGTCTCGGTGACGCCGATCGCGCAGATCGCCGCCGGCTGCACCGACGAGGACCTCTCCCCGCTCGCGCACGCCATGGACCGCGCGGCGGAGTCCCTGGGCATCGACTTCATGGGCGGCTTCTCCGCGCTCGTGCAGAAGGGCATGGGCTCCACGGACCGCCGCCTCATCGCGAGCATCCCCGAGGCGCTGGCCACCACCGACCGCGTGTGCTCGTCCCTCAACATCGCCTCGACCCGCGCCGGCATCAACATGGACGCCGTGCTGCTCTCCGCCGAGACGATCCTCGAGTGCGCGCGCCGCACGGAGGACATCGACTGCTACGGCGCAGCCAAGTTCGTCGTCTTTGCCAACATGGTGGAGGACTCGCCGTTCATGGCGGGCGCCGTGCACGGATCCGGCGAGGCCGACGCGGTCATCAACGTGGGCGTCTCCGGCCCCGGCGTCATGGCCGCGGCCCTGGCAGAGCTGCCCGAGTCCGCGAGCCTCATGGACGTGGCCGAGAAGATCAAGCAGACCGCCTTCAAGATCACGCGCGCGGGCGAGCTCATGAGCCGCGAGGCCTCGCGCAGACTTGGCGTGGAGAAGGGCATCGTCGACCTCTCGCTGGCGCCGACGCCGGCCGCCGGCGACTCCGTCGCCCGCATCCTGGAGATCATCGGCGTGGGCGAATGCGGCGGCCCTGGCACCACGTGCGCGCTCGCGCTGCTCAACGACGCCGTCAAGAAGGGCGGCGTCATGGCGTCGAGCTCCGTGGGCGGCCTGTCCGGCGCCTTCATCCCCGTCTCCGAGGACGCGGGCATGATCCGCGCGGCCGTGGACGGCGCGCTCAGCCTGGAGAAGCTCGAGGCCATGACCTGCGTGTGCTCCGTGGGCCTGGACATGATCGCCGTGCCCGGCGACACCTCCGTGGAGACCATCGCCGGCATCATCGCCGACGAGATGGCCATCGGCGTCATCAACACCAAGACCACGGCGGTGCGCCTCATCCCGGCCATCGGCCGCAAGGAGGGCGACATGCTCGAGTTTGGCGGCCTCTTCGGCTCCGCGCCGGTCATGCCCGTCAACCGCTTCGCCGGCAGCGTCTTCGCGCACCGCGGCGGCCGCTTCCCCGCCCCGCTCAACAGCCTCAAGAACTAGCGAGAAGGGCCACGGGTCGAGGCCCTTCTCGACCCGGCGCCCTTCTCGGCCCGCGCGACTTTTGCGGCCGCAAATCTCGTCCGAGTTTTTGCGTTTTCCCAGTTAAGCGAAATTCTCGCCCGACTTTTGTGGGGCCAAACCGCCCGCGGCTACCCCAGGAAGCGCACCTCGGGCTCCAGGCGGACGCCAAACTGGCGCTCGACCTCGTCCTGCACGTGCTCGATCACCGCATGGACGTCCGCAGCCGTGGCGCCGCCCGTGTTGACGACAAACCCGGCGTGCTTGGTGGAGACCTCGGCGCCGCCCACGCGGTAGCCCATGAGACCGGCATCCATGATCAGCTTGCCCGCGAAGTGGCCCTCGGGGCGCTTGAACGTGGAGCCCGCGCTCGCCATCTCGAGCGGCTGCTTCTCCTCGCGGCGCTGCGTGAAGTCGTCCATCTTGGCGCGGATCTTCTCGGGGTCGCCCTTCTCGAGGTCAAAGGTGGCAGAAAGCACCACCAGACCGTCCGAGGCCACGCGGCTGCGGCGATAGCCCAGGTCAAGGTCCGCCGCGTCGATCGTGTCCTGCGAGCCGTCCGGCATGAGCACGCGCACGCACTTGAGCACGTCCGCGACGCAGCCGTCGTAGGCGCCCGCGTTCATGAAGCACGCGCCGCCCACCGAGCCCGGGATACCGCAGGCAAACTCCAGGCCGGAGAGGCCAAGCTCGCAGGCCATCTCGGAGGCCTCGCGCAGGTCCACGCCCGCCTGGCAGGTCATCTCGGTGCCGTCCACAGAGACGCCCATGAGCCCCTCGCCCACCGCCACGATCACGCCGCGGTAGCCCTCGTCCGAGACCAGGAGGTCGGAGCCGCGCCCCAGCACAAAGCGGCTGGCACCCGCCTCGTCGCAGGCGAGAAGAACGTCGCGCACCTCGTCAAAGCTCTCGGGGATGACGTAGAGATCGGCCGGCCCGCCCACCTTGAACGTGGTGTGCTCGCTCATGGGCTCGTCTTCGAGGACGTTCTCCTCGCCGACTATGGCGCGCAGGCGCCACTCGAGGGGTTCTCGGGGGCTCTCGCTCTGAGACATGCTTTCCTTTCGACGCACATCAGATTGTCCCAGTATAGCAGCGCCGGCGCGTTCCCAAAGTGCTACACTGACGCAGTCAGTTTCAGGGCGGGGTGAAAGTCCCCACTGGCGGTGACGGGCGGCCGTGAGCGGCGCCCCCAGTCCGCGACCCGCGAAAAAGGCGGCTGACCCGGTGCGATTCCGGGACCAACGGTCACAGTCCGGATGGAAGAAACGGAGGCCGTCATGGCTGCTTCCACGCACACGCACGTCTCGCACGACACCCACTCCACCACCGCAGGCGGCGCCTGGTCCACCCAGCGCATCGCCACGACGGCGCTGCTCTGCGCGCTGTCGTTTGTGCTCACGTTCGTGGAGGTGTCGATCTTCCCGCCCGCGCCGTGGCTCCAGTACGACCCCTCGGCGATCGTGGCGTTTGTCGCCGCTCTCATCTACGGCCCGAGCACGGGAGCGCTGGTCGTGGTGCTGCCGTGGGTGCTCAAGACCCTCTTCAGCTTCAACCCCTGGGGCCACCTCATGGCGATTCTCGCCGGCGTGGCGCTCATCGTTCCCGCCACGCTCATCGCCCGGCGCGTGGGCGGCATGCGCGGGCTCGTGGGCGGCATGGTCGCGGGCAGCGTCATCGCCGTGGCGGCGTGCGTGGTGGGCAACATCTTTGTGACGCCGCTCTACACCGAGACCACGGTCGAGGTGGTCATCCAGAGCATCGTTCCCATCCTGCTGCCCTTCAACCTGCTCAAGGTCGTCATCACGAGCGTGGCGACGGCCCTCATCTACAAGCCGGTCTCCGCGCTCGTCAACCGCTAGGCGCCGAGAAGAACGTGGCGTCGCAGCGTGACATCCTGGTGCGCCTGACGCACGTGAGCCTCTTCTACGAGGGAGGCGTCACGGCACTCGACGACGTCTCGCTCGAGGTGAGGCGCGGCGAGCGGCTGTGCGTGCTCGGGGCAAACGGCTCAGGCAAGTCCACGCTGGCCTCGGTGATCTGCGGTCTTCTCGCCCCGGACGAGGGCGAGGTGGAGCTCGTGGGCGAGCGGGTGTGCGCGGGCGGCACTCCCGACCTCGAGGCGTACCGGCGGGCGCGGCGCTCGCTCGGTCTCGTGTTCCAGAACCCCGACGACCAGATCGTCACCACCGTCGTGGAGGACGACGTGGCCTTTGGTCCGGAGAACCTCGGCTTGCCGCGCGATCATATCGCCGAGCGCGTGGCCCGCGAGCTGCACCGCGTTGCCATGGACGACTATGCGCAGGCGGATCCGTCGCGCCTCTCGGGTGGTCAGCGCCAGCGCGTGTGCATCGCCGGCGCGCTTGCGATGGAGCCCGCCGTGCTCGTGCTGGACGAGCCGGCGTCGCTGCTGGACGTGCGCGGGCGCTCGGCCATCCTGCGCGTGATGGGACGGCTTGCCGCGGCGGGCACCACGCTCGTCCACGTGACGCACTTCATGGAGGAGGCGCTCGAGGCGGACCGCGTGATCGTGATGGACCACGGCCGCGTGGCGCTGGCCGGCACGCCGGACGAGGTCTTTGCGCAGGGCGAGAAGATCGCGGAGCTGGGACTGGAGGTGCCGTTTGCCGCGCGGCTCTCTCAGCGCCTGGGGCTCCCCTGGACTTGCGACGAGACCGCCCTTCTCGACGCACTGTGCGAAAGGGGGCCCGCGTCCAAGACGGGGGCAGGCCCCGCCTTGCGAGAGAAGGGGGCCGCCTCCCTTTTGCACGCCCCAGCCTCTGGCGGGTTTGAGCAGCGGATGCGCACCCGCCTCCCCCTTTTGCAGGTGGAGCACGCGAGCTTCTCGTATGGGAGGCGCGGGAGGGCGCTCGAGGACGTGTCCTTTGAGATCGTGCCCGGCACCTCCACCGCGATCATCGGGCAGACGGGCTCGGGAAAGTCCACGCTGCTGAGGCTGCTCTGCGGCTTGGAGACGCCCGACGAGGGGCGCGTCGTCGTGTCCGGCAACGACACCTCGCGACGCCGCGGGCGCAGGGCGGCACGCGGCTGCGTGGGCTACGTCATGCAGCACCCCGAGCGACAGCTCTTTGCGGAGACCGTCGAGAAGGACGTGGCGTTTGGGCCGCGCAACCTCGGCTGCGCCGAGGAGGAGGTCGCGCGGCGCGTGACCAAGGCGCTCGAGCTCGTGGGCCTCGCGGGACGTCGCGACGTCTCGCCCTTCAAGCTCTCCGGCGGCCAGCGCCGCCTCTGTGCTCTCGCCGGCATCCTCGCCATGGAGCCCGCCATGCTCGTGCTCGACGAGCCCACGGCCGGCCTCGATCCGCGCGGGCGCGCGATGCTGCGCTCCGTGCTGGCAAGCCTGCGCGAGTGCGGCGTCACCCTCATACAGGTCACGCACAGCATGGAGGACGCCGCGCGCGCGGACCGCGTGATCGCGCTCGACGAGGCGCGGCTCGTCGCCGACGGCACGCCCGGAGAGGTCTTCTCGCGCGAAAACGAGGGACGCCTCACGGGGAGCGGCCTTGGCATCCCGCGCGCGCTGCGCGTGGCGCGCGAGCTCGAGCGGCGCGGCTGGCCGACCCTCGGCGACCCCCTGACCACCGACGAGCTCGTCTCCGCACTCCAAAACGATTCAAAAGGGGACAGTCCCCTTTTGAATCATTCGGGGGTGAGGTAGGTGGCACTGAGGATCGAGATCGGCCAGTACTACGCCGCGGACTCCCCCGTCCACGCGCTCGACGCGCGGGCGAAGCTCCTCTGCGCGCTCGCAGCGCTCGTTGCCATATTCTGCGTCTCTGGCGCGGCGCAGCTCGTTGCGGCAGCCGCCTTCACCTTCGCCGTCCTCGTCGCCTCGCGCGTGCCCGGCGGGCGCGTCCTCGCCGCGGTGCGGCCGCTCGTGGTCTTTCTCGCCGTGCTCTCGCTCTTCAACCTGTTCTTCGTGCAGAGCGGAGACGTGCTGGCGTCGCTTGGCCCCCTGGCGATAACCACGGGCGGCATCCGGGCGGCCGTCCTCTATACCGCGCGATTTGCCCTTGCGCTCGTGCTTGGGTCGCTCGTCCTGCTCACCACCACGCCCACGCAGCTCGCCGACGCCTTTGACTCGCTGCTCTCGCCGCTCTCGCGCGTCGGCCTGCCCGGGCATGAGATCGCCATGGTCTTTGCCCTCATGCTGCGCTTTGTTCCCACGATCGCCGACGAGGCCTCGGCCATCATGGACGCCCAGGCCCTGCGCGGCGGCGCCTTCGACGAGGGCGGTCCCGTCCGGCGCATCCGCTCGCTCGTGCCCGTGGTGGTGGCGCTTCTCGCCAGCGGGCTGCGCCACGCGGACGGCCTCGCCCGGGCCCTCGACGCCCGCTGCTACGAGGGCGGCGCCGGCCGCACCCACTACCACGAGCAGCGTCTCACCCGCCGCGACCTCATAGCCGCCGCCCTCACGACAACGTTCATCCTCGCGCTCATTCTTCTCGGTTAACCCATCGCCTGCTAGGCCGCACACGGGATTCGACAGAGGCCTCCGCAACGACGGTCGTTTCGACCAGAGGGGGTCGTGCCGATGTTCCAGAGGGGAGCTTCCAAGGACGTCTGCCGGCGAGGCAGTGTTCCGTAGAGAAGTTCCGCGCAGCGCACTTCTCGGAGGAACACTGCCTCGCCCCACGGCACACGGCGAAGTTTCGAGCAGCGCACCTCTCGAAGGAACATCGGCACGACCCCAACCGCTCGCAGACGCAAAGCCCCCGTTTGCCGTAGAATAGAGGTCTCTATCGAATCCCGTGCACACACCGGAGGTAGCAGCGCATGGTCTCTCGCATCTACGTGGAGAAGAAGCCGGGCTTTGACGTCGAGGCACAGCAGCTCAGAGCCGAGCTCGCGGGCGTCGTCGCCGAGGGGCTGGCTCCCGACGCCCGACTGCGCATCGTCAACCGCTACGACGTCGAGGGCATAGACGCCGAGCTCTTTGAGCGCTGCGTCCCCATCGTCTTCAGCGAGCCGCAGGTAGACGTCACCTCGCGCGAGCTGCCGGCGCAGCAGGGCGAGAAGGACGTGCGGGTCTTCGCCGTGGAGGCGCTGCCCGGCCAGTTTGACCAGCGCGCCGACTCCGCCGCCGAGTGCGTGCAGCTCATCTCCCAGGGCGAGCGCCCCACCGTGCGCTGTGCCAAGGTCTACGTGATCGAGGGCGCCTGCACCGACGAGGCGCTCGCCGCCATCAAGCACTACGTGATCAACCCCGTCGAGGCCCGCGAGGCGAGCCTCGAGGAGCGTAAGACCCTGCGCCAGAGCTACCCCGAGCCCGACGACGTCAAGGTCCTCGACGGCTTCCTCGAGCTCGACCAGACGCAGCTCCAGGCCATGATCGACGAGCTGGGCCTTGCCATGGACCTCGCGGACATCACCTTCTGCCAGGAGTACTTCGCCGGCGAGAAGCGCGTGCCCACGATCACCGAGATCCGCATGATCGACACCTACTGGTCCGATCACTGTCGCCACACCACCTTCGGCACCGCCCTCGAGCACCTGCAGTTTGACGACAAGGTCGTGGCGGCCGCCTTCGAGCGCTACATGGAGATGCGCCGCGAGCTCGGCCGCGAGAACAAGCCCGTCTGCCTCATGGACATGGGCACGATCGGCGCCAAGTGGCTCAAGCACACCGGCCAGCTCAAGGGCCTCGACGAGTCCGAGGAGATCAACGCCTGCACGGTCAAGGTCACCGTGGACGTCAACGGCGAGGACCAGGACTGGCTCTTCCTCTTCAAGAACGAGACCCACAACCACCCCACGGAGATCGAGCCCTTCGGCGGCGCGGCCACCTGCATCGGCGGCGCCATCCGCGACCCGCTCTCTGGCCGCAGCTACGTCTACCAGGCCATGCGCGTGACCGGTGCGGCCGACCCCACGGTCCCCGTGTCCCAGACCATGGAGGGCAAGCTCCCGCAGCGCAAGCTCGTGACCACCGCCGCCGCCGGCTACTCCAGCTACGGCAACCAGATCGGCCTGGCAACCGGCCAGGTCTCCGAGCTCTATCACCCCGGCTACGTGGCCAAGCGCATGGAGATCGGCGCCGTCGTGGGCGCCACCCCGGCATCCCACGTCCGCCGCGAGTGCCCGGCGCCCGGCGACAAGATCGTGCTTCTGGGCGGTCGCACCGGCCGCGACGGCATCGGCGGCGCCACCGGCTCCTCCAAGGCCCACAACGTTGACTCCCTCGCCCAGGACGGCGCCGAGGTCCAGAAGGGCAACCCGCCCATCGAGCGCAAGCTCCAGCGCCTCTTCCGCCGCGAGGACGCGTGCCGCCTCATCAAGCGCTGCAACGACTTTGGCGCGGGCGGCGTCTCTGTGGCCATCGGCGAGCTGGCCGACGGCCTGGACATCAACCTCGACCTCGTTCCCAAGAAGTACGAGGGCCTCGACGGCACCGAGCTCGCCATCTCCGAGTCCCAGGAGCGCATGGCCGTGGCACTGGCGCCCGAGGACGTCGACGAGTTCATGCGCTACGCCCACGAGGAGAACCTCGAGGCCACCGTCGTGGCGAGCGTCACCGAGGAGCCCCGCCTGCGCATGAGCTGGCGCGGCAAGACCATCGTGGACGTGAGCCGCGAGTTCCTCTCCTCCAACGGCGCCCCCAAGTCCACCTCCGTGCGCGTGGAGGCCCCCGCCGAGTACGAGCGCACCTGGGCCGGCAACACGCTCGCCGAGAAGATGCGCTCCCTCGTGACCGACCTCAACGTGGCATCCAACAAGGGCCTCTCCGAGCGCTTTGACTCCACGATCGGCGCCGCCACCGTGCTCATGCCCTTTGGCGGTCGCACGCAGCTCACCCCGCCCATGGCGATGGTCGCCAAGCTCCCCGTTGACGGCGAGACCACCACATGCTCCGGCATGGCCTGGGGCTTCAACCCCTACCTCATGAGCGCCAACTGCTTCTCCGGCGCCTACCTCTCCGTGGTTGAGTCCGTGAGCCGCATGGTGGCGGCGGGCTTTGAGCACGAGAGCCTCTACCTCACGTTCCAGGAGTACTTCGAGCGCCTGCGCGACGTTCCCAGCCGCTGGGGCAAGCCCACCGCCGCCCTTCTCGGCGCCCTCATGGCTCAGGTTGACCTGGGCATCGCCTCCATCGGCGGCAAGGACTCCATGTCCGGCAGCTTTGAGGACCTGGACGTGCCGCCCACGCTCGTCTCGTTTGCCACGGGCCTCGGCCACGTGGACCGCGTTGTCTCCCCCGAGTTCAAGGGTGCCGGCCACCGCGTCGTGGTGATCGTCCCGAGCTACGGCGAGGACGGCCTCACCCCCGACCCCACCGCGCTTCTCGACTGCTACAGGCTCGTCGAGGGCATGGTCGAGCGCGGCGAGGTGCTCGCCGCCTCCACGATGGGCTACGGCGGGGTTGCCGAGTCCGTCTTCAAGATGTGCGTCGGCAACGGCATCGGCCTCGAGGTCGTACCCGCCTTTGGCGCCGACGCCCTCTTCTGCCCCTCCTACGGCAGCTTCCTCGTTGAGATCACCGACGAGGCGGTCCAGCCCGAGCTCCCCGAGAACGTCACCGCGTGCCTCTTTGGCACCACAACCGAGTCCTACGAGCTCGTCGTCGGCGAGGAGCGCATTGGTCTCGCCGAGCTGCAGGAGGCATGGGAGGGTGCGCTCGAGGGCGTCTTCCCGTACCGCGCAGAGGGCGAGAAGGTCGAGGCCGTCTCGTTTGACGTTGCGAGCGCAGGGGCTTCTCGCCCCGCACCGCAGGTCCACGTTGCCCGCCCGCGCGTCATCATCCCGGTCTTCCCGGGCACCAACTGCGAGTACGACACCGCCCACGCCTTCGAGCGCGCCGGCGCCGTGGCGGACGTCTTTGTGATCAACAACCTCACGCCCGAGGCGGTTGCCGAGAGCACGCACGAGCTGGCGCGCCGCATCCGCGAGAGCCAGATCGTCATGATCCCCGGCGGCTTCTCCGGCGGCGACGAGCCCGAGGGCTCGGCCAAGTTCATCACGGCGTTCTTCCGCGCGCCCGAGGTCACCGAGGCGGTGCGCGACCTGCTGCAGGCTCGCGACGGCCTCATGCTGGGCATCTGCAACGGCTTCCAGGCGCTGGTGAAGCTGGGTCTTGTGCCCTACGGCGACATCCGCGAGATGGATGACACCTGCCCCACGCTCACGTTCAACACGATCGGCCGTCACCAGAGCCGCCTCGTGCGCACGCGCGTGGCGTCCAACCTGAGCCCCTGGCTCTCCAAGTGCGAGGTCGGCGACGTCCACAACATCGCGATCTCCCACGGCGAGGGCCGTTTCGTGGCGTCCGCCGAGATGGTCGAGAAGCTCGTTGCCGCTGGTCAGGTGGCCACGCAGTACGTGGACGAGAACGGCGTGCCGGGCATGAGCCTCGACGTCAACCCCAACGGCTCCATTCTGGCCATCGAGGGCATCACCTCGCCGGACGGCCGCGTGCTGGGCAAGATGGGTCACACCGAGCGCTCCGGCGCCGGCCTCTACAAGAACGTTCCGGGCAACGCGTACCAGCCGCTGATCGAGGGCGGCGTGGGATACTTCACCGAGTAGCCCTCCGGAAGCCCGGACAGGCAAACGCCCTCCCCTCCCGCTCACTGGGCATAGCCCAGAAATCGCGGAGGGGAGGGCGTTTGCTTGTCCGGGCCGACGAGACTCGAGAAGAGGCAACTGGGGTTTGAAAGTGGTTGCCCTGCTGCTTGAAGGGGTCAAAAATGTGCCTGATTTGCAGGCAATCTTAAGGTAGTCCTGCTAGGCTTGGTTCTTGACCATGAAGTCGGGAGAATCGAGAAGAGCGTGTCCGCGTCGTCGATTGAGCCCACCAAGAACAAGTCGTTTCTCGCCACCACGCCGGGACTCGTGCTGGCGTGCCTTGCGAGCTGCTTTCTGTGGGGGTCGGCGTTTCCCTGCGTGAAGCTCGGCTACAGGCTCTTTGCCATCGACTCTACCGACCTTGCCTCCATCCTCACCTTTGCCGGGACCCGCTTCGTGATTGCCGGCCTCATGGTTGCCGTGGGCATGAGCATCGTGAAGCGACGGCCCTTCGTTCCCGCCCCGCGCGACGTCCCTCCCGTCATCACCCTCGCGGCGTTTCAGACGGTCCTGCAGTACGTGCTCTTCTACGTCGGCCTTGCCAACTGCATGGGCGTGACGAGCTCCATCCTTGAGGCGAGCAACTCCTTTCTCTGTGTGCTTCTCGCAGCGCTGGTCTTCCGTTTTGAGCGTCTCACCGCTCGCAAGGTCATAGGGTGCGTCATTGGCTTTGGCGGCGTGCTCCTCGTCAACCTCTGGGGCGGCAGGGGCGGACTCTCATTCACGCTCATGGGCGAGGGCATGGTGCTGGCGTCCACCGTTGCAGCCGCGACCTCGAGCAACCTGGCAAAGCACTTCTCGGCAGACCACGACCCCGTGCTGCTCTCGGGATGGCAGTTCGTTGCCGGCGGCGCCTTCATGCTTGTGTTGGGCCTTGCGTTTGGCGGGCACATAGCGCCGGCAGATGCGGCAAACCCGGCTCCGGCGATCCTGCTCCTCGCCTATCTCGGCTTCATCTCGGCCGCGGCCTATTCCCTGTGGTCGCTTGCGCTTGCCGCGAACCCCGTCTCGCGCGTGGCGGTCTTCGGCTTCATGAACCCGGTCTTTGGCGTGCTGCTCTCCGCCGTTCTTCTCGACGAGGCAGGCGCGGTCAACCCGCTGGTGGCCGTGGCGGCGCTTGCGCTGGTGAGCGCGGGGATCATCATCGTCAATCGTCCAGAAAAGGGCTGACGAGCTACGGGCGCGCCAAAGGCCTGCCGTATTGCCGACGAATCAGCGTCGTCCAGTCCCCGCTCGTCTCAACACGGGCCTTTGACCTGACATTCCGGACTTTTCCAGCCCCTGCATGGGCACAAATGGCTTTCACACAAAGGTTGGGTACTTTTTCCGACACCCCCGGAGTATCGACACGACTGAGGCCGATGTTTCCGCAGGTTAGGAAATGGTACTAACTAAGTAGTACTTTGGGACTCCGAGAAAAAGTACCCAACCTTTGCGTCATCGCCCAGGACGACGGTGCGTGAGGTGCCATCCCCCGCAATACGGGCACTCGTAGACGAAGATTTTGGGCGTATCTTTGCGCCGCGAGCTGCGCTCGGCCGCCTTGCACGCCTCGACGCGCGTGTCGTAGCGCCTCTTGCGTCCGCACGCTCTGAACTCCCGCTCGTCCATCGACTCTCCCTCATGATACGAAGGGACAGTCCCTTCGTATCATTTTTACCGCAACGGGAACAGTATGCGACGCTGGCGCATGAAGCGGGCAGGGGGCGAGGGACAAACAAGGCCGCCCCGACGTCCTTCTCGCAAAGGAACGTCGGGGCGGCCCTGGCTACGAGCTGCCTGGTCTTCTCGCTTTATGATTCAAAAGGGGTCTGTCCCCTTTTGAATCACTAGAGGCGGGCGACGCCGGACGTGCGGGCAGCCTCGGCCACGGCGGCGGCGACGGCGGGCGCCACGCGCTCGTCGAAGGCGCCGGGGATGATGTAGTCGGCGGCGCGGTGCTCGTCGTCCACGAGGCCGGCGATCGCGTAGGCCGCGGCCTCCATCATGTCGTCGTTGATGTCGGACGCGCGCACGTCGAGGGCGCCGCGGAAGATGCCCGGGAACGCGAGCACGTTGTTGATCTGGTTGGGGAAGTCGGAGCGGCCCGTGGCGGCCACGGCGGCCCCTGCCGCGAGCGCCTCGTCCGGCATGATCTCCGGCACGGGGTTCGCGCAGGCGAAGACGATCGGGGCAGGCGCCATGGTGCGGACCATGTCCTGGGTGAGCACGCCGGGGGCGGACACGCCCACGAAGACGTCGGCGCCCTTGACGGCGTCGGCGAGGCTGCCCTTCACGCCCTCGCGGTTGGTCCACGTGGCGATCTCGGCCTTCTCGGGGTTGAGGCCCTCGCGGCCCTCGTAGATGGCGCCCGTGCGGTCGCAGATGATGACGTCCTTCACGCCCATGCGCTGCATGAGCTTGGCGATGGAGATGCCCGCGGCGCCGGCGCCGGAGAAGACCACGCGCACGTCGGAGAGCGCGCGGCCCGTGAGGCGGCACGCGTTGATGAGCGCGGCGCAGGTCACGACCGCCGTGCCGTGCTGGTCGTCGTGGAAGACGGGGATGTCGCAGCGCTCCTTGAGGCGGCGCTCGACCTCGAAGCAGCGCGGCGCGGAGATGTCCTCGAGGTTGATGCCGCCGAAGCTGCCGGCGATGAGCTCGACGGTGCGGACGATCTCGTCCACGTCCTTGGAGCGCACGCACAGCGGGAACGCGTCCACGTCCGCGAAGGTCTTGAACAGGGCGCACTTGCCCTCCATGACCGGCATGCCCGCCTCGGGGCCGATGTCGCCGAGGCCCAGCACCGCGGTGCCGTCCGTGACCACGGCCACGAGGTTGCCGCGGCGGGTGTAGGTGTAGGAGTCCTCGACGTTCTCGGAGATCCTGAGGCACGGCTCGGCGACGCCCGGCGTGTAGGCCACGGCCAGCTCCTCCGGCGTGGTGATCGGCGCGCGGGTGATCACCTCGATCTTGCCCTGCCACTCCTTGTGCTTGTCCAGCGCGTACTGCTTGGCGTCCTCGGCCATGGATGCTCCTATCTCACAGGGTCGGCCCTCGCCGGCCAAATTCACACCGTGGAACAGTGTAGCCCCACGAGGCGCCTGCGTGCAGCACAAATGGGGACGAGAAAAGCCGCGGCTTGACGGCTCTTTTCGCCAAAGCGAGAAGAGCCTCACCCGGCCCGTCCCGCTCAGTCCCAGCCTCAACCAGAGGCCCCTCTCGGCCCCGAATCAGACGAAGCGGACGCAATCCCAACCGTCCGCCGCCACGTGGGCACGGCGCACCCCGGAGCGACGTATACTAAAGTTTGGCGGAAACCGGAGCGCAGAAGCTCGTCACGACGAAAGGATCTCCTATGAGCGAGAAGATCGCACCTGCCGATACCTGCGTACTCGTGACCGGGGGTGCCGGCTTCATCGGAAGCCACACGGTTGTCGAGCTTCTGAGCGGCGGCTACAAGGTGGTCGTGGTCGACGACCTCTCCAACGCCTCGCGCAAGGTCTTCGACCGCATCAAGACCATCGTCGGCGACGACGCTGCCGCCAACCTCACCTTCTACGAGGCCGACGTCAACGACCGCCCGGCGCTCACCAAGATCTTTGACGAGCACCGCCCCGATCGCGTGATCCACTTCGCCGGCTACAAGGCCGTCGGCGAGTCCGTGAGCAAGCCCATCGAGTACTACTCCAACAACATCGGCAACACGCTCACGCTCGTTGACGTCATGCGCGAGCATGGCTGCAAGTCCATCATCTTCTCCAGCTCCGCCACCGTCTACGGCGACCCGGACTCCCTGCCGCTGACCGAGGAGAGCCCCAAGAAGATGGCGACCAACCCCTACGGCTGGACCAAGTGGATGATCGAGCAGATCCTCACCGATCTCCACACGGCCGACCCCGAGTGGAACGTCGTCCTTCTCCGCTACTTCAACCCCATCGGCGCCCACCCCTCGGGCCTCATGGGCGAGGACCCCAAGGGCATCCCCAACAACCTCGTGCCCTACGTCGCGCAGACCGCCATCGGCAAGCGTGACGCCGTGCACGTCTTTGGCAACGACTACGACACCCCCGACGGCACCGGCGTGCGCGACTACATCCACGTGGTCGACCTCGCAACGGGGCACGTGGCGGCGCTCGCATGGATGAACGGCCGCGACGGCGTTGAGATCTTCAACCTCGGCACCGGCACCGGCACCTCGGTGCTCCAGATCATCGAGGCCTTCTCCAAGGCCTGCGGCCACGAGATCCCCTACGTCATCGAGGCGCGCCGCCCCGGCGACGTCACGGCCAACTACGCCGACTGCTCCAAGGCCCGCGACCTCATGGGCTGGGAGGCCAAGTTCAACATCGAGGACATGTGCCGCGACTCCTGGAACTGGCAGTCCCACAACCCCGACGGCTACGAAGGCTAGTCGAAAGCGAGCAGAGCATGGCCTCGTCCTTCGTCGACTATCTCGAGAATCGCCTTCCGCTCGTGGAGCGGGCGCTCGCCGGTTCCGGCGGACGCCCGTTCTGCGACGGCACCCTCGGCGCCGACCTTGACCGCTACCTCTACGATCCCCTCGCCCGCTTCACCGCGAGCGGGGGCAAGCGCGTGAGGCCGGTCCTCGCCCTGCTCGGAGCGGAGGCCGTGGGCGGCGCGGCCGAGGACGCGCTCTCGTGCGCCGTGGCGGTGGAGCTCTTCCAGAGCGCCGCCCTCATCCATGACGACATAGCGGACGAGGGCGAGCTGCGACGCGGGGAGCCGTGCCTCCACCTCGTGGAGGGCGTCGGTCCGGCGATAAACGCCGGGGACCTCGCGCTCACCCGCGTCTTTGAAGTGGTTCTCGACGACGAGCGCCTCGACGACGCACGCAGGCTGCGCGCGCTCCGCGACCTCGCGCTCATGGAGCGCCACACCCTCGAGGGTCAGGCGCTCGACCTCTGCTGGGTCCGCGACTCCCGCTGGGACGTGAGCTCGGACGACTACCTCTACATGGTCACGAGCAAGACCGCCTGGTACTCCGCCGCGATGCCGCTGCACGTGGGCGCGCTCGCGGGCGGCGGGCAGGATGCGGCGGCGGACGGCCTGCGCGACGTGGGCCTTGCAGCCGGAATCGCGTTCCAGCTGCAGGACGACCTGCTCAACCTCGTGGGTGACGCGCAGGCGCAGGGCAAGGACTTCCGCTCGGACATCACCGAGGGCAAGCGCACGCTCGCCGTGGTCTGGGCCCTCGAGCACCTCTCCGACGAGAAGAGCGCGGAGCTCGTGGGGCTTCTCGACTCTCATACCTCCGATCAGGCCAGCCTTGCGCGAGCGGTCGAGCTCATCGAGGCGGGCGGCGGAATCCAACGCTGCCGCGAGCTTGCACGGGAGCGCGCCGACGAGGCAAAGCGCATCGCGCGGGGGCTTCTCTCAGAAGGTCATGTTTCGGTTGAAGCCCACGACCTTCTCTGCTCTATGGCAGACTTCTTCGTAGAGCGCGCGGGCTGACGCGCATTTTGAAAGCTGGGAGCATATGGAAGAAATCATTGAGGGGGCATGCGGAGCCGCCGTCGAGGACATTCAGGAGCGGCTTGCCTCACTTGGATACGAGATTGACAAGGGCGAGCGAGAGACCGGGTCGTTCGGACACTCCACGGCCACGGCGGTTGCCCGCTTTCGCCTTGACCACGGGCTCTCCCTGGGTAGCACGGTAGACGCGCCCACGTGGTCGGTGCTGGTCGACGAGTGCTACCAGCTCGGAGACAGGACGCTTTACCTGCGCCTCCCCAACTTCCATGGAAACGACGTCCACCAGCTCCAGGAGCGCCTTAACGTCCTGGGCTTCTCCTGCGGGGAGCCCGACGGCGTCTACGGCGTCCACACCGAGGCCGCGGTGAAGCTCTTCCAGGAGAGCATCGGCCTGCTCGCCGACGGCATGGCCTTCCCCGACACCTTTGACGCCATCGAGCGCCTGCGCCACGTCTGGGGCGGCAAGCCCGCCGCCGGGCCCCACCCCATGGGGGGCATGGGCTTTGCGCGCGCCGCGAGCGTCCTCGAGAGGGCCCACATCGCCATCACCGCGGATGACCCCATCTCGCGCAACGTTGCCGGTCGCATCTGGAACCTCGCCCACGCAACGGTGGACGACTGCACCCTCGAGCTCGTGGACACCCCCTCGGACGTGAGCCCCGAGACGCGCGCCCTCATCGTCCTCTCGACCGAAGCGCTCCCTGAGAACGTGGCGGGCGGGGTGGGCAACCTCCCCCTCGACGAGGTGGACACGCTCTCCCTGCGCCTGCGCACCGCGATCCAGAGCTCCAAGACCGCGCCGCGCACCGTGAGAATCGAGCTTCCGGTGGGGACCTCCACGTTCACGATGGGCGACGCCCAGACCTTTGCCGTTCTTCTCCTCGACGCGATCTGCGCCGCCTTCGACAACCTCGAGCTCTAGCGAGCGAGGCGGGGCGCGACAAAGGAGTGCCCCGCCCGCGCCCCGCAAGACGGGAGGCGAGTCATGTTCAGCCCGTTCCGCGACGCAAACGGAGAGCCCAAGTCACTCGTTGAGGTGACGTGGGCCGACCTCGAGCAGCTCAAGGGCCTGGACGAGGGCTTCGTGCTCGAGTTCAAGCGCGACTACACCCCCTCCGTGCAGCGCAAGATCCCCAAGATCGTGGCGTCGTTCGCAAACTCGCGCGGAGGCTGGCTCGTCATAGGCATCTCGGACGAGGATCACGCCGTCTATCCCGTGAGGCGCCCGCAGGCGGACTTTGGCCAGATCATCGGCGAGCTCTGTCGCCGGCACGTCTCGCCCGCCCCTCCCTTTGACGTGCGCTTCCTGCCCGACCCCGCAGACGAAGCCCAGGGCGTCGTCATCATCCGGGTGGACGAGGGGGACTTCCCGCCCTACATCGCAGACGGCGTCGTGGAGATTCGCGAGGGATCGACCTCGGGGCCGGCAACGGGAGCCGCCCTCGTTGAGCTCTACGGCAAGGCGACGGGCCGCCGGCGCGAGATCGCGGAGTTCTGTCACCGCACCGTGTTCTATCCCGAGAAGGGCTCGGACGGCGAGCCGCTCCCCCTCTTCGACCTCTACTTCTATCGCATGGGCAGGCGTGGCGCAGACACCCCCTCGCGCGCGGAGGTAGCGGGGCACATCGCCGCGATGAGGGCGGTCTTCTCGGCGCAGCGCCTGAGCTGCCGCGTGCAGCACGCCCACGACTCCCTCATCGTGAGGACGACGCTTCCCAGCGGCCCGAGCGACGCACACTCCGCGATAGAGCTCTTTGCGGACGAGTCCATGAAGCTCACCGTGCCCGCCGTTCTTCTCGACGCCGAGAAGCGCGCGGAAGCCGTGGCGTGCATGCGCGAGCTCGGCGTATTTGCGGCGGCGGAGGGGCGCCTCATAGACGCGCGCGCCACGCTGGGACGCGTGTCCCGGATGGCCGCCATGCTCGACCGCTACGTGCGCAGACGTCGCATCTCGTGGCAGGAGTACGCCGTGGCATACGAGCTCGAGAACATGGCCGGCATCATCCTGTGGAGCGACGACCCCATCTATCGGGACTACATTCGCGAGCGAGGCGCGCTCTCCTGCGGCACCACGGACTGCCGCAGCCGCGTGCGCTACCTCGACGACGGGGCCCACAACTCGTTCCGCGCCCGCCAGTTTGCGGGGAGCCACTTCTTTGAGGCCTGCGGCCTGCCGCTCGGCTCGCCCGACCCCCAGGACAACGCGCTGGTGGACGCCCTTCTCAGCACCTCCGAGAAGTGACGCGACACTGCGGTGTGACAAAGGGGTCGTAGCCGAGTGTCACATCCACTTGTGACACTCGGCTACGACCCCTTTGTCACACCCATGCTACAATTCCGTTGGCGGCCTAGGGGTATCGTCCAATGGTTAGGACAGTGGTTTTTGGTGCCATCAATGTGGGTTCGAATCCTACTACCCCTGCCACCGCTGCCTCGCGCTATCATGTCTGTGTAAGGGACTCACACATCGCTTGGAGGCTGCTCATGCCCAAGACCGCGATCATCCTCGCCGCGGGCGAGGGAACGCGCATGAAGTCCCGTCACCCCAAGGTAATGCACAAGCTCCTCGATCGCCCGCTCGTCTCGTGGGTCACGCGCGCCGCGCGTGAGGCCGGAGTCGAGCGCATCGTCGTGGTCGTGGGACACGGTGCCGATGAGGTGCGGGCACATCTTGCCAACGAGAAGGACGTCGAGTGCGTGGAGCAGACGGAGCGCCTGGGTACCGGGCACGCCGTCCGCGTGGCGCTCGAGGCAACCGGCATCAACGAGGGAGCGCTGCTCGTCCTCAACGGCGACGGCCCGCTCGTGGAGCCCGAGACCCTGCGCCGCCTGATCGCCCCCGTCGAGGCGGGCGAGGCTGCCGTCGGCATCCTCACGTGGACGCCCGAGGACCCCTTCGGCTACGGCCGCCTGGAGTTCGACGCAGAGGGCTCCGTCACGCGCATCATCGAGCAGAAGGACTGCACGCCCGAGCAGGCGGCGACCCTCACCTCCTGCAACCCCGGCTTCTACGCCTTTGACGGCGCGCTTCTCGCCGCGCACATCGGCGAGCTCTCCACCGAGAACGTCCAGCACGAGTACTACCTCACGGACATGGTCTCCATCCTGCGCGGGCACGGGCACCGCGTGGCCGCCGTCGCCACCGAGGACGCCGACGAGCTTCTCGGCGTCAACAGCCGCGCGCAGCTCGCCGAGCTGAACGCCATCGCGCGCGACCGCATCAACGCCCGCCTCATGGCCGAGGGCGTCACGATGCTCGACCCCAAGACCACCTGGGTCGGCCCCGACGTCACCGTCGGGCGCGACACGGTCCTGCTCCCCATGACGATGCTCTGGGGCGAGACGAGCGTGGGCGAGGAGTGCGTCCTCGGCCCCAACACGCGCCTTACCAACTGCACCGTTGCCAACAACGTCTCCCTCGAGGAGACCGTGGGCGTGGACGTGACCATCGACGAGGGCGTCACCTGCGGCCCGCGCGCCTACCTCCGCGGCGGCGCGCACGTGCTTGCCGGGGCCCACGTGGGCACGCACGTTGAGATCAAGAACTCCGTCATCGGCAAGGGCTCCAAGGTGCCGCACCTCTCCTACATCGGCGACTGCACCATGGGCGCCGGCGTCAACATCGGCGGCGGCTCCATCACCTGCAACTACGACGGCGTGCACAAGAGCCGCACCGTCATCGGCGACAACGTCTTCGTGGGCTCCGACACCATGATGGTCGCGCCCGTGACGATCGGCGACGGCGCGCTCGTGGGCGCCAGCTCCTGCGTCACCAAGGACGTCCCTGCCGACGCGCTCTACCTCGAGCGCGCCGAGCAGCGCATCGTTGAGGGATATGCTTCGAAGAGACTCGAGCGACTGAAGAGAGAGGCCTAGATGTACGAGAACCTGAGCAAGCCCATGCCCCTGCAGAAGGAGATCAAGCTCTACACCGGCACCGGCAACCCCGAGCTTTCCCAGAAGATCGCCGACATCCTGCACCTCGAGCTGCAGGGTCTCAAGATCGAGAAGTTCGCCAACGGAGAGATCTACGCCCGCTTTGACGAGTCCGTCCGTGGCGACGACGTGTTCTTCATCCAGTCGCTCTCCGGTCTCAACGTGAACGACCTGCTCATGGAGACGCTCGTCGTGGCCGACGCCGCCAAGCGCGCCTCGGTCTCCAAGTTCACCGCCGTTCTCCCCCACTACTGCTACGCCCGCCAGGACCGCAAGGCCGCCGCGCGCGAGCCCATCACCGCCCGCCTCGTGGCCAACCTCCTCGAGGCCGCCGGCGTTGATCAGGTCATCACCGTTGACCTGCACCAGGGTCAGATCCAGGGCTTCTTTGACATCCCCGTGACGCACCTCACGGCGCTCTACCTCATCGGCGACTACTTCAAGCAGAAGGACTTCGACTGGGAGAACACCGTCGTCGTCTCCCCCGACATGGGCCGCGCGAAGGTTGCCAAGCGCCTCGCGGACTACCTGGGCTGCGAGTTTGCCATCGCGCACAAGAGCCGCCCCAAGCACAACGCGTCCGAGGTCATGGGCATCATCGGCAACATCGAGGGCAAGACCTGCATCGTCAACGACGACATGATCGACACCGCGGGCACCCTCTGCAACTCCGTCAAGAAGCTCAAGGAGATGGGCGCCGGCGACATCTACGTCTCCGCCACCCACGGCATCTTCTCCGGCCCCGCCATCGAGCGCCTTCAGGAGGCCCCGCTCGAGGAGTGCGTCGTCACCGACATCATCCCGTGCGACGCCACCGACAAGCCCGGCTCCAAGATTAAGAGCGTCTCGGTTGCCAACGAGCTTGCCGAGGCCATCAACAGCGTCTACATGCGCCGTTCCGTCTCCGAGATCTTTGGTGGCCAGGGCGCCGAGATCTAAGACCGTCTGGGAACGGACCCCTTTTCCAAGAAATGTCCGCGAATTGTTGCGGGGCCGCCTTCGGGTGGCCCCGTTTTCCGTTTCTAGGTGTTATTTTGGACACCCGCCGAGCATCGTCCGTCTCTTCACAACGGAATCGCAGGTAAACGAGCCGCGGTTTTTCCGATACTCTTGAGGCGCGCAAAGAAACACCTAGAAACGTTTCCTACGCTCAAACACACCGCAAACAGACGGGAGACCCATGTCCCAAACCGCCAAGCACGACCCGACTGCCATCAAAATCGTCTGCGGCCTCGGCAACCCCGACGCCGACTACGCCCGCACCCGCCACAACGCCGGCTTTGCCACCATAGACGCCGTGGCGGCACGGCGCGGCGTACGTTACTGGAAGTCAGAGGCGGGCGCCCAGGTGGCGTCGATCACGGTTGCCGACAAGAACGGCGAGAAGCGCGAGGTTCTTCTCGCCAAGCCGATGAGCTACATGAACACCTCGGGCGGACCGCTCTCCAAGCTGGCACGCGCCCACCACGTGCGGCCCGAGGAGATTCTCGTGGTCCATGACGAGGTGGACCTGGAGGCGGGCGAGGTGCGCCTCAAGCTGGGCGGCGGACTCAACGCGCACAACGGCCTGCGCTCCATCGCGGACAAGCTGGGGAGCCGCAACTTTGCCCGCGTGCAGTTTGGCATCGGTCGCCCGCCCGGCCGCATGCAGGTAGCGGACTACGTGCTCCGCGAGCTCAAGGGCAACTTCCTCGAGGACTTTGAGCTCACCGTCGAGCGCGCCGCCGACCTCGTGGAGCAGACCCTCGCCTAGCCCAGCCGACGCTCGTCTCGCCGCCCACCGGTCTTCTCGCCCGCCCATGAAGGATTGTGCCAACGCTGGGGTACAATGAGGGGTGTTGGAAAGGCCCAGTTCGAGGCCACCAAATGAGGGAATGCAGGAGAGGAGTTCGGTTAATGTACAAGATCCTCGAAAAGACGCAGTTCTCGGAGAAGGTGTTCAAGTTCCGCATCGAGGCGCCCCGGATGGCCAAGCACGCTCACGCGGGCCAGTTCCTGATGGTGCGCGCCAACGAGACGGGCGAGCGCGTCCCGTTCACGCTTGCGGGTTGGAACGCCGAGGAGGGCTGGGTCGAGTTCATCTTCATGGTGATCGGCAAGACCACGGAGATGCTGTCCACCTACAACGAGGGCGACTCCATCAAGGACGTCACCGGCCCGCTGGGCATGCCCACCGAGATGGCGGACGGCCCCTGCGCGGTCATCGGCGGCGGCGTTGGCCTGGCCATCGCCTACCCGGTTGCCAAGCACCTGGTGGAGACCGGCCACGAGGTCCACGCCATCATGGGCGCCCGCACCAAGGACCTGCTGCTCCTTGAGGAGCAGTTCCGTGAGCTCCTGCCGGAGGACCACATCCACATCACCACCGACGACGGCTCCTATGGCGAGAAGGGCGTGGTCACCGCGCCGCTCGAGCGCCTGCTCCAGGAGAAGGCCGTCACCCAGGTCTTCTGCGTCGGCCCCGTGCCGATGATGAAGTTCTCCGCCCTCACGGCCGAGAAGTACAACACGCCGATCACCGCGTCGCTCAACCCGATCATGGTCGACGGCACCGGCATGTGCGGCTGCTGCCGCGTCGAGGTCGACGGCCAGACGAAGTTCGCCTGCGTCGACGGCCCCGACTTTGACGCCACCAAGGTCGACTGGAACGACCTTCGCGCGCGTCAGGCCGCGTATCTCACCGAGGAGGGCCAGTCCCTCAAGGCCTACGAGGAGGCGAACTGCGCATGCCACAGGTAAACGGTCGCTTTGTCCCCGACATGAAGTCCCCGCGCACGCCGGACAACGAGGAGCCGGCAGCCGAGCGCGCGTGCGACTTCCGCCCCGTCGACAAGGGCTTCACCAAGGAGATGGCGCTGGCCGAGGCCGAGCGCTGCATGGACTGCAAGAAGCCGTTCTGCGTTGACGGCTGCCCCGTCAACATCAACATCCCCAAGTTCATCGAGAAGATCCGCGAGGAGAAGTTCGGCGAGGCGCTGGACATCATCCGCGAGGACTCGATGCTCCCCGCCATCTGCGGCCGCGTGTGCCCGCAGGAGAACCAGTGCGAGGGCAAGTGCATCCGCGGCAAGAAGGGCGACCCGGTGGCCATCGGCCAGCTCGAGCGCTTCCTCGGCGACCAGCCCGAGCTTGCCTCCAAGCCCAAGATGGCCCCCAAGAACGGCAAGAAGGTCGCCGTCGTGGGCTCCGGCCCGTCCGGCATCACCTGCGCCGGCGAGCTCGCCCGCAACGGCTTTGACGTCACCGTCTTCGAGGCCTTCTTCACCGGCGGCGGCGTGCTCGTCTACGGCATCCCCGAGTTCCGTCTGCCCAAGGCCGTCGTCAAGCGCGAGATCGACGGCCTGGAGGAGATGGGCGTCAAGTTTGAGTACAACTCCGTCGTCGGCCGCATCACCGACGCCGAGGAGCTCTTCGCCGAGGGCTTTGACGCCATCTACATCGCCACGGGCGCGGGCCTGCCCAAGTTCCTCAACGTCCCGGGCGAGAACCTGCCCAACGTCTTCTTTGCCAACGAGTACCTCACGCGCGTGAACCTCATGAAGGCCAACCGCTTCCCCGAGTACGACACCCCCACCAAGCACGGCAAGAACGTCGTGGTCTTTGGTGGCGGCAACGTCGCCATGGACGCGGTGCGCACCGCCAAGCGTCTGGGCGCCGAGCGCGCGATCATCGCCTACCGCCGCACCGAGGACGAGATGCCCGCCCGTCGCGCGGAGCTCCACCACGCCAAGGCCGAGGGTGTCGAGGTCATGCCGCTCGTGGCACCGCTGGAGTTCGTGAAGGGCGAGGACGGCGCCGTCTGCGCCGTGCGCGTCCAGAAGATGGAGCTCGGCGAGCCCGACGCCTCCGGGCGCCGTCGCCCCATGCCCATCGAGGGCGCCGTCGAGGAGATTCCCTGCGACGTTGCCATCTCCGCCATCGGCACCAACGCCAACCCGTTTGCCAAGATGATCGGCGACATCAAGCTCAACAAGTGGGGCTACATCATCGCCGACGAGGACGGCCGCACCTCCGACCCGCGCATCTGGGCCGGCGGCGACATCGTCACCGGCGCGGCCACGGTCATCCTGGCCATGGGCGCCGGCAAGACGGCCGCAGCGAGCATCACCAAGGCGCTCGTCGGGTAGCGAGAAGAGCGTCTGACCGCAAGGTCCGGCCCCGCCGGTTTCCACACAGGAGTGCGCTTCGCGGAACTCCTGCTTAGGAAATCGGCGGGGCCTTTCGCTTTCGAGGTTCTTCTCGCGAGGTTCTTCTCGCGAGCATTAACACGCACAGTTTGCAATGCGTGTTATTTTCATCTGCAAACATACGATACGCAAACAAACCGTGCGCATTAATCCACGGCCCACAACCCCAAACTCCCTGAGTCGAGGACCTTCGCGCCTGAACTAACGAGAAGAGGCCCCGGGGTTCCTAAGAGGAAGTTTCGCGTAGCGCACTTCCTCGTGGAAACCCGGGGCCTCGCCGAGTCAGGTTAGTTCAGGCGCGATCCTAGTACATGCCGCCCTGGCCGCCCTGAGCCGCCGCCGCGGAGATGGCCTCCTCGATGGTGGTGTTCTTGGGCTCGTCGGAGACGGTGGCCTCGGTGATGAGGATCAGCGACGCCACGGAGGCGGCGTTCTGCAGCGTGACGCGGCAGACCTTGACCGGGTCGAGCACGCCCATCTCGATCATGTCGCCGTACTCGCCGGTGGCGGAGTCGAGGCCCTGGCCAGCGGGCAGGCTCTTGATCTTCTCGGCCACGACGGAACCCTCGAAGCCGGCGTTGTTGGCGATGGTCTTCACGGGAGCCTCGAGCGCCTTGCGGACGATCTCCACGCCGATCTTCTCGTCGGAGTCAGCGGTCTCGACGTCAGCGAGGACCTTGGAGGCCTCGAGGAACGCCACGCCGCCGCCGGCGACGATGCCCTCCTCCACGGCCGCGCGGGTGGCCTGCAGGGCGTCCTCGATGCGGTGCTTGATCTCCTTGAGCTCGACCTCGGTGGCAGCGCCGACCTTGATGACGGCAACGCCGCCGGCGAGCTTGGCGAGGCGCTCCTGGAGCTTCTCGCGGTCAAAGTCGGAGGTGGTCACGTCGTACTCGGCCTTGATCTGGGCGATGCGCTCGTCGATGGCCTGCTTGGAGCCGGCGCCACCGACGATGGTGGTGTCGTCCTTGGAGATCTTGACGGACTTGGCGCGGCCGAGCATCTCGGCGGTGACGTCGGTGAGCTGGACGCCGAGCTCCTTCATGGCAACCTGGCCGCCGGTCAGGATGGCGATGTCCTCGAGCATGCGCTTGCGGCGGTCACCGTAGCCGGGGGCCTTGACGGCGCAGACGTTGAGGACGCCACGGAGCTTGTTGAGGATGAGGGTGGCCAGAGCCTCGCCGTCCACGTCCTCAGCGATGATGAGCAGCGGCGCGCCCTGCTTCTGGACGGCCTCGAGGATCGGCAGGATCTCCTGGATGTTGGAGACCTTCTGGTCAGTCATGAGGATGTACGGGGAGTCGAGCTCGGCCGTCATGGTCTCGTTGTTGGTCGAGAAGTACGGGGAGATGTAGCCCTTGTCAAACTGCATGCCCTCGACGGTGTCGATGTCGATGCCAAAGGTCTGGGACTCCTCGACGGTGATGACGCCGTCCTTGCCCACGACCTCCATGGCGTCGGAGATCTTGGCGCCGATCTCGGGGTCGGAGGCGGAGATGGTGCCGACGGAAGCGATCTGCTTCTTGGTGGAGACCTCCTGCGCGTTCTTGCGCATCTCCTCGACGATGGCGTTCACGGCCTTGTCGACGCCGCGACGGATGGCGATGGGGTTGGCGCCGGCGGCAACGTTGCGGAGGCCCTCGTTGACGATGACCTGGGCGAGGAGCGTGGCGGTGGTGGTGCCGTCACCCACGGCGTCGTTGGTCTTGGTGGCGACCTCCTTCACGAGCTGGGCGCCCATGTTCTCGATGGGGTCCTTGAGCTCGATCTCCTTGGCAACGGAGACGCCGTCGTTGGTGATGGTGGGAGCGCCGTAGGAGCGCTGCAGGGCCACGTAGCGGCCCTTGGGGCCCATGGTGGTGGTCACGGCGTCAGCAAGGGTGTTCACGCCCTTGGCGAGCTTGGCACGAGCGTCGGTGCCGAAAAGAATGTCCTTAGCCATTTCTTGTTCCTCCAAGTTTCTGCGAATGATTCAAAAGGGGTCTGTCCCCTTTTGAATCAGTTAGTCCTCGATGACGGCGTAGATGTCGTCGGCGCGGAGCAGCAGGAAGTCCTCGCCGTCGATCTTCACCTCGTTGCCGCCGAACTTGCCGTAGTAGACCTCGTCCCCAACCTTGACGTCGAGAGCGAGGCGCTCGCCCTTGTCGTTGAGCTTGCCGGCGCCCACGGCAACAACCTGGCCGCGCTGCGGCTTCTCCTGCGCACCGCTGGAGATGTAGAGACCGGTAGAGGTCTTCTCCTCCTTGGGGGCGGGCTTCACGAGAACGCGATCACCAAGCGGCTTGAGAGTCATGTTCAAGTACCTCCTTCTTTGTGCCCGAGGGCACGTCCGCGGCGCCTTCCGCACCGCTGTAGCCAACGCTCAGAATCATACCCAGACGCGCTGACTTATACCACCTCGCGTGAAAAAATCTTACAAGACGCACTTAGATTTTCTGAGGCGTTTCAGCTCAGGCGAGAAGAACGACCGCCCGGCGCCCTTCTCGCACGGCGCCCTTCTTGTACGGCGCCCTTCTTGTATGATGACCCTACAACGTCGACCCCTGGAGGACAGACCCATGCTGAGCCGCTCTGCCCGATCCGTTCGTCACATCTCCCGCGCTCTTCTCGCCTGCGCATGCACCGTCGCGTGCGCCCTCGTGTTCGCCGGCTGCTCCAAGAACGAGCCGCCCTCGGGCACCGTTCGCTACGAGACCGAGGACGCCGTCGTGAACATGGGGCTGCTCCTGCACGGCTACACCTGGGGCGGAGCAACCAACGACGCCGTGACGCCGACGGAGCTCGCGGACGACGACGTTCCCGATCTCGAGGTCTCGGGGGAAGCCGAGGTGCGCGCGTCCTTCTCGCAGCCCGCGACCGAGGTCGAGGTCGTGCGCTACGCGGAGGACGGCAGCCTCGAGGGCGTCGAGTGCTCGCTCGAGGATGGCGCGGCAGCCTTTGCGGCAGAGCCGGGCTGGCGCTACTACGTGGGCGCCTGGTTCGAGGACGGTGACGCTGGCTATCTCTTTGACGTCAAGGGAGCCGAGGGCGAGGGGGTCGAGATGGACGAGTTTGTGAGCACGGCAATGGTCGTGACGCTGGGTAACGGCGAGCTCCTCTTTGTGGACCAAGACACCGAGACTCCCTACTACCCCACCCTGCCGGAGAACGCACCCGAGCTTGCTGCCGGCAACGTCGTGCGCGTGAGCGGCAACGGCATCATGCTGGAGAGCTATCCCGCGCAGTACCCGGGCATCACGAGTGTTGAGGTGGTCGAGGAGGGAACGCCCGCGGACGCCGAGAAGTACGACGAGCTCGCCGCCCAGCTCTGGCAGCCCAAGGACCCCGCCGAGCCGCCGTATGCGTCCGTCGAGTACACGACTGACCTCGCCGCCGTGTCCCTCATGCCCACGAGCTGCGGCTACATCTGGACTTACGAGCAGGACGGCGAAGAGCAGACCGTTGCCGTGGACACGCTCGCGCCCACGGACTACTCCGCGGACGAGCTCGCGGACGCGTCACTCAAGGAGCCCGCGCAGGTGACCGTGAGCTTTGACGTTGACGCCACGGGCATCGAGGTCACGCGCTGGAGCGAGGACGCGCTCGACGCGGAGGGCGAGAAGGTCGAGGTCGAGGGCCTCTCGTTCACCGCCGAGCCGGGGTATCGCTACGCGATTCTCGCCACCTTCGATGCCGGCGAGGTCACCTACGCCTTCACCGCATAGGATTCAAAAGGGGACAGACCCCTTTTGAATCATTCAGACGGTGTGAGTATTCATATAAGCGCAGGCAGACGATTTGCCCACGTCGTCTGTATGTTGGCATGCGGCCAAAACGCAGACGATGCACGCACGGGCGAAAACGGGGATCCTCGCTGACTCATTTCGCGCGTTCAGGGAATACTAAGCTTGACTCTGCGGAATGGAGGTCGCCATGAAACCTCGCACCTCTCGCTACATCGCACTCACGGCAGTCTTGGTGATTCTTGTCATCACCTTCGCATCCTGTCTCATGCTTCCCGGAGATCCAAACGACCGTCCGATTCTCCCCGTGGCAACTGCCGCGACGGAGGGCGGGTCGAAGGCACAGCTCTCGGACTGCGACTCCGAGTGGACCTACTACTATGAGGGCAGAGAGACGACGGCCACGACGCGCAAGATCGACCCCTACGATACCTATGACGACAACGGCCGCGGCTGGCCCGCAGCACTGGACGTCACCGAACCGACGGGGGTCTCTGTCAGCTTTGACGTCCCGCCGACGGAGGTCACGGCAATGCGCTGGGACGAAGACGACATCGACGCCCGAGCCGCCACCCAAGCCGCCACGCGACTGACCCTCGTGGAGCGGATAGGCCTGCTGGGAGAGCCTGCGCACGAGGACGTGGCCGCCGTGCTGGAGGCGGACGGCACCGTAAGTCTGGATGTTGAACCGGGATACCGCTACGCCCTTGACGTCTCCTTCGAGGACGGCTGGGTCATCTACGCCTTCACCACGAAGTGATTCAAAAGGGGACAGACCCCTTTTGAATCACTTCAGCGCCTCAACCATTCAAAAGGGGACCGACCCCGTTTGGATCACAGCGCCTCGAGCTCGGCGAGCCAGAGGGCGGAAGAGGCGTCGGACGGCATGCGCAGGTCGCCGCGCGGGCTCACGGCCGCCGAGCCCACCTTGGGGCCGTCGGGCAGGCAGCTGCGCTTGAACTGCTGCGCGAAGTAGCGGCGGTAGAAGACCTTGAGCCAGGAGAGGATCGTGGCGTCGTCGTACTTCTCGCCCAGGGCGTAGCGAGCCAGGCGATAGACCTTGGACGGGTTGGTGCCGCGGCGCAGGACCTCGTAGAGGAAGAAGTCATGGAGCTCGTAGGGGCCCACGAGGTCCTCGGTCTTCTGCGCGATCTTTCCGTCGCCCGTGGCGGGCAGGAGCTCCGGCGAGACCGGCGTGTCCAAGACGTCGAGAAGAACCTCGGACTCGGCGGCGTTTCCGCAGGTGTCGGCCACGTAGCGCACGAGGTGGCGCACAAGCGTCTTGGGCACGCTCGCGTTGACGGCGTACATGGACATGTGGTCGCCGTTGTAGGTGGCCCAGCCGAGAGCCAGCTCAGAGAGGTCACCGGTGCCGATGACGAGGCCGCCCTCCTGGTTGGCCACGTCCATGAGGATCTGCGTGCGCTCGCGGGCCTGGGCGTTCTCGTAGGTGACGTCGTGGACGGACTCGTCGTGCCCGATGTCGGAGAAGTGCTGGCGCACGGAGGCAGCGATGCCGATCTCGCGCAGCTCGGCGCCCACGGTGCGGGCGAGCTGACAAGCGTTGTTGTAGGTGCGGTCCGTGGTGCCGAAGCCGGGCATGGTCACCGCGATGACGCCGTCGCGCGGCAGCCTCAGCAGGTCGAAGGCGCGCACGGTCACGAGCAGGGCGAGCGTGGAGTCCAGGCCGCCCGAGAGGCCGATCACCGCGCGCGTGGAGTGCGTGTGCGCGAGGCGCTTGGCGAGACCGTGGGCCTGGATGGCAAAGACGTCCTCACAGCGCTCCTCACGCCGAGCGGCGTCGGAGGGAACGAAGGGATGCGGGTCCACCCAACGCGTGAGCGGGGTCTCGCGGGAGGCGGCGTCAGCGCCCAGCGAGAAGGGCACGGTCACGTAGCCGTACTCCTCGGCCGCCGCCGCGCACTCGAAGGTGGACATGCGCGCGCGCTCGGCAGCGAGGAAGCGGACGTCCACCTCGGAGACCGCGCGGCCGTCGCCGAAGGGCTTGCCCTCCGCGAGCAGGCGGCCGTTCTCGGCCACGAGGTCATGCCCGGAGAAGACGAGGTCCTGCGTGGACTCGCCGGTGCCGGCGCTCGCGTAGACGTAGCCGCAGACCAGGCGCGCGCTCTGGCCGCATACGAGGTCGCGGCGGTAGTCCGCCTTGCCGACGACGGCGTTGGAGGCGCTGAGGTTGCAGATGAGCGTGGCGCCGGCCTGTGCGTGCGCTATCGAGGGCGGCGCGGCCACCCAGAGGTCCTCGCAGATCTCGGCCGCCACCACGAGCTCAGGGAGTTCCAGGCACGAGAAGAGCAGGTTGGTGCCAAAGAGCACGTCCTTCTCGCCGCCCACGGAGACGGTGACGGGGTCGAGCGGGCCGGGGACGAAGTGACGACCCTCGTAGAACTCGTTGTAGTTGGGGATGTGGGTCTTGGGGACGACGCCGAGGATAGCGCCGTGTGAGACGGCCGCCGCGCAGTTGTAGAGCTTGGCGTTGGCGCGCACGGGCACGCCCACGAGCAGGAGCGCGTCGAGGTCCGCCGTGGCCGCGGCAAAGTCGGCAAGGCCGGCGTCGACGGCGCGGACGAGCGCGTCCTGCCAGAAGAGGTCCTCGCAGGTGTAGCCCGTGAGCGCAAGCTCGGGCAGCACGATGACGGTGGCGCCGTCCTGGGCGGCAGCCTCGCGCGCCGCAGCCACGCAGGCCTCCACGTTGAAGGCAACGTCCGCAACGCGAACCTCCGGCGTCACCGCCGCAACCTTGACGAACCCGTCCCTCATCCCAACCTCCTTATGATTCAAAAGGGGACAGACCCCTTTTGAATCATTCTGCTCGATCGGTCCTCGTTCTTCTCAGTTTATTTGTTACGCGCGAAATTGTGCAGGTTCCAATTCCAGTCAGCCTTTCAATTTGCTTAACGGACAGGCCGACGTCCCGAAGATCAAGGAGCCTCTGGTCACGCTCCGCCTTGGGAAGCGCCTTCACCTCATGAGCGGGCAGCTCACCCAGGGCAAGGCGCGCGACAACGCCCATCTCGTCCTCGGGAACCCGAGCGCGGCGGTCAAAGCGGTACGCACGCCTCTGCCCGGGCTGGCCGTAGGCGACAAACCCCTCGGCTCCGCCAAGCATGTCCAAGACAAGGCGTGTGTCGGCAATCTCCGCAAGCCCCACGTACTCGTGGTAGCTGCTCCATGGGTACTCCGCCGCCGGGCAGATCCCGGCGTTTTCCGGATTGTCGTGGACGTAGCGAACGGCCTGGAGCAGGTATGTCTCGTTCTCGATCGGACAGCTTTTGAACCGGTTCTCAAAGACGTGGCCCACTCTCCCCGACTTACGGTTGAATCGCTGCGCATAGTCGCCGGAGAGTCTCTGCATCATCTCGCTCAGCGCCTGTGTCGGGTCCTCCAGCACAAGGTGCACGTGGTTCTCCATAAGGCACCACGCCAGAACGTGGATCCCCGCGTCTCCCGCCCTCTTTGCAAGGAGCTCGAGAAAAGCGCGGCGATCTGCATCGTCCTCAAAGATTATCTGCTTGCCGTTTCCGCGCAGAATCACATGGTAGAAGCCCGACTCGGCAGTTGCTCTTGGCGCTCGCGGCATAAAGACCCCTCCCCCGGATAAGACTTAGGTGGAGACTCTCATACCCAAGGGAGGGGACACACTTTCAGACAGATTCAGGTTGACGAGAAATGATTCAAAAGGGGTCTGTCCCCTTTTGAATCACCCCTCGAGGTAGCGGGCGAGGAACTCGCGGGTGCGCGGGTGCTCGGGGGACGAGAAGAGCTTGGAAGGCGCACCCTTCTCGGCAATGACGCCCTTGTCCATGAAGACGACCTCGTCGGAGACGTTCTTGGCGAAGGCCATCTCATGCGTGACCACGACCATCGTCATGCCATTGGCGGCGAGGCGACGCATGACCTCGAGGACCTCTCCCACGATCTCAGGGTCGAGCGCGGAGGTGGGCTCGTCGAAGAGCATGAGGTCGGGCTGCATGCAGAGGGCACGCGCGATGGCGACGCGCTGCTTCTGGCCGCCGGAGAGGTTGTTGACGTCCGCGCGCGCAAAGTCCGCGAGACCCACCGACTCGAGGTGGCGCATCGCGACCTCCTGCGCCTCGGCCTTGTTCATCTTCTTGAGGGTCACGGGCGCGAGCGTGCAGTTGTCGAGCACGTTCATGTTGTTGAACAGGTTGAAGCCCTGGAAGACCATGCCGATCTTCTCGCGCAGGCGGTTCACGTCCACGTGCTCGGCCGCGAGGTCGGCGCCGTGGAACCAGACGTGGCCGGCGTCGGGCGTCTCGAGCAGGTTGATGCAGCGCAGAAGCGTCGACTTTCCGGAGCCGGAGGCGCCGATAATCGTGACCACCTGGCCGGGCATGACGTCGAGGTTGATGTCGCGCAGGACCTCCAGATCGCCGAAGCTCTTCTGCAGGCCCTCGATGCGGACCATCGGCTCGGCAGCGGAGCCGGCGGCAACGTCAGCGGCACGCACGTTCTTCTCGCTCATGGCTTACTCCTCCACCTTCACGGGCTGGTCGGACGTGCTGCCCATGGTCTCGGCCTTCACGTTGAAGCGCTTGGCGAACTTGCCGAGCAGCCACGACGCGATCGCCGTCATGATGAGGTAGAACACGGCGGCCACGAGGTAGGCGTTGAGCTGCTTCCAGTAGATGCCGGCCACCGTGGACGCGGCGAAGGCCAGGTCGAACACGCCGATGACGGAGAGGACCGACGAGTCCTTGATGTTGATGACGAGCTCGTTGGAGAGGCCGGGAATGGCGAACTTGATGCCCTGCGGGAAGACGACGCGGACCATGGCCTGCCACTGCGAGAGGCCGAGCGAGCGCGCCGCCTCCATCTGGCCCTTGTCGACCGACTCGATGCCGCCGCGCAGCACCTCCATCATGTAGGCGGTGGAGTTGAGCGAGACCACCACGAGGCCGGCCACGAAGCGCGACCAGATGGCGTTGGTCTCGGTGACGCTGAGGCCAAAGCCGCTCACGAAGGCGAAGCCGGCGTAGTAGACGATGACGCCCTGCACGAGCATCGGCGTGCCGCGCACCACGGTGCTGTAGATCTTGGCAAACCACACGCCGACCTTCTTGAAGAACCGCACGCAGTCGTTGTCGGAGCGGTCGACCTGCATGATGCGCGCGAAGACCAGCAGAAGCGCCAGGAAAAACGCGATCAGCGTGCCAAAGACGGCCAGCTCGATGGTGGTGACGATGCCCGTGATGTAGGTGTCGCGGCCCTGCTGGAACATGTAGAGCACCTGAGCGAGCATGTCGTCGGGCATCTTCTCGGCGGACGCCGCCACCTGCCAGGCGCTCGCCAGGCCCATGACCCAGCGATCGACGAGAAGGACGGCGGTCAGCGCCCAGATCACGTAGGAGCCCACGCGCAGCGCACGGGCCACGGCCGGCTTGGTGAACGGCGCCGTCTCCGCGTAGTTGTGCCAGTGGGTGAGCTTGAACAGCAGCGCCACGGCGGAGAGCACGAGCCACGCGGCCAGGACGTAGTACATCACCAGCTCGACGGTGAAGGCGCTTGCCAGGAAGGAGAGCTCGGGGCGCGTCGAGCTCGACAGCAGCATGCCGAGAAACGCCACGACGCTCGTGCCCAGCAGCACGTAGCGGTGGTCGCGCGTCACGAAGTCACGCAGTTTTGACATTCAGGACTCCTTGCGGTTCTCACGGTTCTTCTCGCCGTGAACGGGACGGGGGCCAAGGCCCCCGCCCCGCTCGGGTCGAAAATGATTCAAAAGGGGACTGTCCCCTTTTGAATTACGCAGGCTGGCGGTCCATGCAATCCTGCCACATCTCGAGGCGCTCCTCCTCGGTGATGCCGGCGATGATCTCGTTGAGTCGGTCAAGCATCTCGTCCTGGCCCTTGGCGATGGCCGCGTTGTCCGGGTTGCTCGGGTCGGAGAAGCCCTCGCCCTCCTCGAGCTCGACCTTCATGAGGTCGGGGTAGTTCTCGAGCAGGTTGGGCAGCGACATCGAGGAGAACGTGATGGCGTCGCAGGTGCCGTTCTCGATGGCATCGACGACGAGCGGCACCGTGGCGACGGGCGTCATGTGGTTGACGTCGGGGATCTCCTCGATGAGGTCGTCATAGAAGGTGTCCTTCTGGCCGAGGACGGAGGCGCCGGAGAAGTCGGAGAGCTTGGTGGCGCCGGCGTAGGGGCTGTCCTTCTTGACGACGATGATGACCTCGTCGTCGATGTAGGAGTCGGTGAAGTCCGCGGACTCGGCGCGCTCCGGGGTGACGGACATGCCGGCGCAGATGATGTCGATGGTGCCGTTGTTGAGGGAGTCGACGAGCGCGCCAAAGTCCATCTTCACCGCGACGGGCTCCATGCCCAGCTCCTCGGCGATGCGCTTGGCAATCTGCACGTCGTAGCCGTCGGCGTAGGCGCCCTCGACGTTCTCGATGGGGATGGTGGTGTCGGAGGCCTCGGTCGCCTGCCAGTTGTACGGGGCGTAGGCGGCCTCCATACCAACGCGCAGGGTCTTGCCGTCGCCGAGGGTCGCCCCGGCGGTATCGGCGTCGGGCTCGTCGGTGGCGTCATCGGTGGTGCCCGAGGGCTCCTGCGCGGCGGGGCCGCAGCCGGAAAGGACCATCACGCCTCCCATGCCCGCCACGAGACTCGACAGCTTGAGGAAGTCGCGGCGAGAGACTCTGTCAGATACAAGAACGCGCGGGGTGGCCTTCATGGTGGTTCCTTTCCCTGTTTTGAGTAATCCCCTTCCGCGCGACGCAACCGGAGGGGACCCATTCCCCTCCCCCTTGCAAGCGGGCGCACCCGATGCGAGAAAGTTACGCGCACGTCGGAAGGATACAACGGGGCGAGAGGAACCACGAGCTGATACCATCATGAGAAACATCGCCGTAACGGGTGATTCAATTGGGGACAGACCCCTTTTGAATCATGAGTCCGATGATTCAAAAGGGGTCTGTCCCCAATTGAATCATGTCATCGGGAGGACGCCATGGACCAGGAGAACTACGACGCCTACGTCGCCATCCTCGAGGAGGAGCTCGTCTGCGCGATGGGCTGCACCGAGCCCATCGCCGTGGCGTACTGTGCCGCGCTCGCGCGCCAGACGCTCGGCGCGCTACCGGAGCGCGTGGACGTGGCGGCGTCCGCCAACATCATCAAGAACGTGAAGAGCGTCGTCGTGCCCAACACGGGCGGCGCGCGCGGCATCGAGGCCGCCGCGGCTACGGGCGTGGTCGCGGGCGACGCGGACGCCAAGCTCGAGGTCCTGACAGGCGTGACAGGAGAGCAGATCGCCGAGATGCGCGATTTTCTCGCCACGCACGACGTCACCGTGGCGCCGAGCGAGCGCCCGTGGATCTTTGACATCCAGGTGCGCGTCTCGGGCGGCGGCCACGAGGCGTTCTGCGAGATCGCCGGCTCGCACACCAACGTCATCCGCGTGGAGCGCGACGGCGAGGTTCTTCTCAGCGTGCCCTTCGAGGAGGCCGCGGGCGAAAAGGACGCGGGGACGGACCGCGGCTGCCTCTCCATCGAGAACATCGTCGAGTTTGCCGGCGCGGTGAACCTGGACGACGTCAAGCAGCTGCTGGGCCGCCAGATCGCCTGCAACATGGCCATCGCGCGCGAGGGCCTGGAGGGCGAGTGGGGCGCCAACATCGGCAGCGTGCTGCTCTCCGCGTACGGCGACGGCGTGGCCAACCGCGCCAAGGCGTGGGCGGCCGCCGGCTCCGACGCCCGCATGGGCGGCTGCGAGCTGCCCGTGGTCATCAACTCCGGCAGCGGCAACCAGGGCCTCACGGCCAGCGTCCCCGTGATCGTCTACGCGCAGGAGCTTGGCGTCTCCCACGAGGAGCTGCTGCGAGCGCTCGTGGTCTCCAACCTCGTGACCATCCACCTCAAGACCGGCATCGGCCGACTCTCCGCCTACTGCGGCGCCACGAGCGCGGGCGCTGGCGCGGCGGCCGGCATCACCTACCTCTACGGCGGGCGCGCGGACGAGATCTCGCACACCGTGGTCAACGCCATCGCCATCGACTCCGGCATGGTCTGCGACGGCGCCAAGGCGAGCTGCGCAGCCAAGATCGCGAGCGCGGTGGAGGCCGGCCTTCTGGGCATGCAGATGCAGAGCCAGGGCAAGCAGTTCTACGGCGGCGACGGCATCGTGGTCAAGGGCGTGGAGAACACGATCCGCAACGTGGGCGTGCTCGCGGCGCAGGGCATGCGCGAGACGGACCGCACGATCATCGAGCTCATGTGCGGGTCCGGCGCGTGCTAAGGCACCGGGGAGCGGCCGGGCGATAAGGCCCGGCGCTCGGACAGCTTCTCCGCATCTTTGATGCGGAGAAGAACTCGCGGCGGGCCTTATCGCCCGGCCGCGGCGCGTCTATCGGCGCCTTGGGTGGTTAGGGACGAGTTGTGGACGGCCCCGTCTCGGACCGCCCACAACTCACTTAGAGCTATGCCAAATCCGCCCCGTTGGTGGCGATGACCTTCTGATACCAGTAGAAACTGTCCTTGCGATAGCGGTTGAAACTGCCTGTGCCCGTGCCGTCGTCGTCCACGTAGACAAAGCCGTAGCGCTTGGCCATCTCGCCGGTGTTGGCGCTCACAAGATCGATGCAGCCCCACATGGTGTATCCCATGAGGTCCACGCCGTCTGCCACGGCCTCCGCCATCGCGCGGATGTGGTCGCGAAGGTAGTCGATACGGTAGTCGTCATGTACCGTGAGCCGGCCGTCGGCGCCGGGCACGAGCTCGTCGCGCGCGCCCAAGCCGTTCTCCACCACCATGAGCGGGACCTGATAGCGGGCGTAGAGCTCGCGCAGCGTGTAGCGTAGGCCATCCGGATCGATCTGCCAGCCCCAGTCGTTGGCTTTAAGGTAGGGGTTCTTTGCCCCACCCATGAGGTTGCCGCCTGTGTGCGCCACCGCTGGGTCCGTGGAAACGGCATCGGTCATGTAGTAGGAGAAGGCACAGAAGTCCACCGTGCCGCGGCGCAGCTCCTCAAGATCGCCGGGCGCCGTCTCAAGCCTTACGCCCATGCGCTCCCAGAGTCGGCGCGAGAAGTACGGATAGGCTCCGCGCACCTGGACGTCCCCGGTGTAGTAGTTGAGCTCCTCCACCTCCTGCTGACAGGCCAGGACGTCGGCCGGGTTGCACGAATAGGGATACTTGGTGAAGCGCGCCATCATGCAGCCTACACGGGACCCTGGCACCATCTCATGGCAGAGCTGGACCGCCCGGGCGCTCGCCACGAGCTGGTGGTGCAGCGCCTGGAAGCGCACCTGCGGAATGTCCACCTGCTCCTCCATCTGGGTGGTGCCGGGGTTGAGGACGCCCAGGCCGAGGTAGTTACCCAGCGGAATCATGGCGCTGTTGATCTCGTTGAACGTGAGCCAGTAGCGCACCTTGCCCGCATAGCGCGAGAAGATCGCCCGGCAGTAGCGAAGAAAGTGGTCGATGACCTCACGTCCCGCCCAGCCGTTGTACCGCTCGATAAGGGCGAACGGCATCTCGTAGTGGGAGATCGTCACCAGGGGCTCTATACCCTGCGCGGCCAGCTCGTCAAAGACCCGGTCGTAGAAGGCAAGCCCCTCCTCGTTGGGCTCGGCCTCCATACCCGTAGGAAAGATGCGGCTCCACGCAATGGACATGCGATACACCTTGAAGCCCATCTCGCCCATGAGCGCAATGTCCTCGGCGTGGCGATGGTAGAAGCCGCTCGCCGTGTGGTTGGGATAGACCTCGCCCGGCTGAACGCCGCGCGTGATCTTGCGGGACGTCCCGTGCGCACCACGGGTGAGCATGTCCGCCTCAGAGGGCCCCTTGCCGCCCTCGTCCCAGCCGCCCTCGAACTGGTTGGCCGCCGTTGCGCCGCCCCAGAGAAATCCCTCAGGGAATGGATGCGCGCTGGGGTTCTTATCGCTCATGAAACTCAGGCCTCCTTTGCGGCGCGAAGGGCAAGCAGCGGGACGCCGGCGGTCGCGGCGTCGTGGCTGAGCACGATCACGTCATCGGCAGTGGTGTCAGAGACGAGCACCATCGTGGTGGGGTCATAGCCGGCAGCGCGAATAGCCGCGACGTCAAACTCAACAAGCACGTCCCCAGCGTGCACGCGCTGGCCCTGGGAGACCTTGGGCGAGAAACCCCTGCCCTCCAGGCTCACCGTGTCGATGCCAATGTGAAGCAGAAGCTCGTTGCCGGCATCCGTCGTGATACCCACCGCATGACCCGTGGGGAACATCACCGTCACGACGCCCGCGGCAGGCGCCACGAGCACACCCTCGCTGGGCTCCACGGCCACGCCCGCGCCCATCATGCCGGAGGCGAAGGTCTGGTCGTTCACCAACGCTAGGTCGACGGGGGTGCCGGCAACAGGCTGGAGCAGGGTCTCGGCACCACGGCCCTGCGTCGGAGCGGCCTGCGCGGGCATCGGCACGGCCGTGGCGCCCTTCTCGCTCGCCGGTGCGGTTTCGGCCTGCTCCGGCTTGAAGAGCAGGTACGTAGCAATGAACGTCACCACGGCGCCCACGGCCACGCCCGCGATGATGCCCACGAGGTTCATGGGGTTGGAGCTGATGAAGACCGGGAATCCGCCGATGAGGCCGGTGGAGGTGGTAAGCGCCTGCGCTCCCGCGCCCATGAAGCCCGTGACGAGTCCGCCTGCTGCGCTGCCGATCATGGCACCGTACATGGGCGTCTTGAAACGCAGGTTGACACCGAACATGCCCGGCTCGGTGACGCCGCCAAGCACGGCCGTGACGGCGCAGGAGGCCGCCGTGGAGCGCATGTTCTCGTCCTTGGACTTGATAGCCACCACAAGGTTGGCGACGCCCTGGTCGATGTTGGAGACGAGCATGCCCGGGGTGATGATGAACTCCGGCAGCCCCTTGGCAAAGGTGTCGAACATGTAGGGCAGCATGGCCGTGTGCATGCCCGTCATGACGATCCACGGACACAGGCACGCAAAGACCGCCACAGCGACAAATCCCACCGTGTCGTAGAGCCACATGATGGCAGCGGAGAGGTAGGTGCCGAGGAACGCCCCGATGGGCGCGAGCAGGCAGAACGTGAGCGGGATCATCACGATGAGCGTGAGCAGGGGCTCCGTGATGGAGCGGATCATGTCCGGCGAGATGCGCGCGAAGAAGCGCTCCACGGGCGCCATGACCGCCACGGCCAGCAGTGCCGGGATGACGCTCGAGGTGTACGAGGCACCGTAGATGGGAATCCCGCAAATGTTGAGCGTGCCGCCCGCGTTCACGGCCTCGATGAAGCTCGGGTGGATGAGCATCGCACCGACGAGCATGCCGAGACCGATGTTGGCGTTGAACTTGCGCGCTGCCGTGGCGCCCACGAAGACCGGCAGGAAGTAGAAGCCAGCATCGCCCACGAGGGAGAGGATGGTGTGGGTGGGGTCGCCCTCCGCGAGCAGACCGAGCTGCGTGCATACGAGCACGATGATCTTGATGAAGCCCGCGCCGATGAGCAAGGGCATGAGTGGCGTGATGGAACCCGAGACGGCATCGAGCACGTCGCCGGGGCGGAACTTGCGCTTCTCGCCGCAGTCTCCGCCGCCCTTCTCGCCCGCGCCCTCCTTGGCACCGAGACCTGTTTTCTCCGCGATGAGCGCATAAGCGTCGCCCACCGCCTGGCCGATGATGACCTGGTACTGGTCCCCGGACCACTGGCTACCCATCACACCGGGAATCTTCTCGATCTCTTCCTTCCTGACGAGGTTCTTGTCCTTGAGGTTGAAGCGCAGCCGCGTGACGCAGTGCGTGAAGAAGCCGATGTTGTCGCGCCCGCCGAGAAGATCGACGATCTTGTCCGCGAGCTCGGCGTAGCGTTCCCTGCCCGCCATTGCTGGTCCTTTCTCATGCTATAAATTGGTATACCGGTATATCTTTTGTACGAAAAAGGGCGGGAGGGGCAGACTCCTCCCGCCGTGGAGCTAGCCGCGCCGATACGCGCGAGTCATGAGCTCGGCGTGGCGCTGCAGCGCGTCGAATGCGCCCAGATGGTCGCCCGCGGAAATGGCGTCGAGGATGGCCTGGTGGCAGTCAAAGACCGCGCGCCGCGTGACCTCGCCGCCCGCGCGCTGGAGCTCCGGGTGCCCGTAGAAGCCCAAGTGCGAGCTCTTGAAGCCGCTGAATTGCGCGTCCTCGAGAGAGTCCAGCAGCTCCGCATGAAAGCGCTGATCAAGCGAGAAGTACGCCGAGAAGTCCGAGGCGTCGTCGAGCAGCTCCGCCATGGCGGCCTGGATGCTCGCGAGGCGCGCCACGCACTCGTCGCCCTCGCCCACCGCTTGGCGCTTGGCCAGCTGACAGGCGCAATAGCCCTCGACGGCACTACTGAAGTGATAGTGCTGCGTGAGCTCGGCCTCGCTCATCTCGTGCAGGCGGATGCCACGGCTGGGCAGCACGTCCACGCGGCTCTCGTCCGCGAGACGCTGAACCGCATCGCGAACGGGCGTGCGGGACATTCCCATATCTGCCGCGAGGGCGTTGAGCGAGTAGGTGACTCCTGGCTCGAGCGCTCCGCTTTTGATGAGCCCGGAAAGGCGCTCGTAGGCCTCATCTCGCAGCAGGTTTGCCATCGTGCACTCCCTCACGTCCCGGTATACCGCCTTGTATCAACCATTATTTCACGACGCTACCGCCCGGACAACGGGGCCGCAGGGCGGCCTTCCCGGGACGCGACGAAGGATGGCCGCGCCCCGGGCGGGCACGCGAGGGCTACTCGTGCCCCCAGGACTTCACGCCAGGCTCGTAGCCCTCCTCCTTGAGGACCTCCTTGAGCTTGCCGATGCAGCTCTCGTCCCACTCGCCGTAGATGGTCACCTTGGAGAGCGACTCGTCCACACGGGCCATGTCCTCGGGCGTGAGGACGATGCTCGGAATCTCGAAGTTCTGGCGCACGATCTCCTCGCTCATCATGCCGGGGATGGGCACGATGAAGTCCTCCTTGTGCATGAGCCACGCGATGGCGAGCTGAGCGTAGGAGTATCCCTTTTCCTTGGAGAGGGCGTCCAGGATCTCCAGAATCGGCTGGTTGCGACGGATGTTCTCGTCCGAAAAGCGTGCGGCGAAGCGCTTGGCGTCATCGTTCTTGTACGTCATGCCTGGCTTGTATTTGCCCGTGAGGAAACCGAGGGCCAGCGGCATGTACGGAACGAAACCGATGCCCAGCTCCTTGCAGGTGGGCAGCACCTCGGCCTCGGGGGCACGCTCCATCATGGAGTACTCGTTCTGCACGGCGGCGAGCGGCGTCACTGCGTGCGCGGTGCGAACCTGCTCTGCGGACGCGCGCGAGACTCCCCAGGCGCGAATCTTACCCTTGGCAATGAACTCGCCCATGTAGCCGGCGACCTCCTCAAGGGGAACGTCATCGGTGATGCGGTGCATGTAGTAGAGGTCCACGTAGTCCGTGCCCAAGCGCTTGAGCGAGTCGTCAAGGCGACCCTCAATCTGGTCCTTCACCGGGCCGTTGGCGGGGTCGGTCACCGGGCGGAGCTCCGGGTTGTACTTGGTGCAGATGCACACCTCGTTGCGGATGGGCGCGAGGGCCTCCCCCACCAGCACCTCGTTGTGGCCGTCGGCGTAGGCATCGGCCGTGTCGTAGATCGTGCAGCCCAGCTCATGCGCAAGGCGCATGAGGCGGATGCACTCCTGACGCGGGGGCGGATCACCGTGTCCGTGCGAGAAGTCCATGCAGCCCATGCCCATGGCAGAGACCTCCAGGGTCCCCAGCTTCCGTGTTTGCATCTTCCCTCCTTGTCGTATCGGGCCTCTGCTATCCCGTTGGTGTACCAGTATACCGGTATGTTGATTACAAAGCAGATGATTGTCGAGGGCTCGGCGAGCGGGGCACCAACGGCCGCAAACGGCTAAGCGACGCAAAAGGGACCGTCCCTTTGCACGGTCAGCATAGTGAAAGGGAACTGTCCCCTCTTGTCCTACTCTCCACGCAGAGCAGGTAACTCCCCTCATTGTTGCGGTTTGCCTGAATCTGGCTGCTCAGACTCGTCATGTTGGGCTTGAGCGGGGCGAACGCGCTGACGACCTCAATGAGCATCTTGAGCTTTCTGCCCGTCGCTGCGATCATGCTGGCGTACTAGGGAATGTCCGTCTCGAGCGCCCGCGTGATAATGCACTGTCATAGTGCGATATTCCAACTGAATCGCACTACGACAGTGCAAATTAGACTCTTCAGATTTGCGTCGAAATCCCTCGAGGCGGCACGCCAGCCGAGTCCACCCGTCAGGTCCACGTGTTCTCCAGCGCGAGCAGCGCCTGCTTGCGCCGGAGGCCGCCGGCGTAGCCGGTGAGGGAGCCGCCCGCGCCCAGGACGCGGTGGCACGGGACGATCACGCTGATGGGGTTCCTGCCAACCGCGGTACCAACGGCGCGGGGCGACGACCCCAGCTCAGCCGCGAGCTCGCCGTACGTGCGCGTCTCCCCGTATGGGATGGCGAGAAGCGCGCCCCACACGCGACGCTGGAACGCGGTGCCGCGCGGGCCAGCGGCACCGCCGCAACGTCCGGGCGCCCACCCGCGAAGTACGCGTCCAGCCAGCGCCGCGCGGCCGCCAGCGCGGGCGTCTCGGCCTCCACGTTCTTCTCGGCATCCTCCAGCCCGTACGCGAAGTAGCGCTGCCCGTAGAACCACGCGCCCGTCAGGCCGGTATCGTCGGCCGCGAGCAGCATCCGCCCGAGCGGGGACTCGTAGTCGCAGGTCAGCATTTTTCCCGCTTTCTCCTGGAAAAGGTCGCTCCCATAGGGCAAGCATGCGCCTCATCGGCGCTCGCGTCCATCTTTCCATCAGATAACAAACCCGCAGATACACACGGCGTGCAGCACGCTGCCCGCGAGGCAGAGCACGTGAAAGACCGAGTGCATCCACTCGCGGCGCGTCCCCAGGCCGTAGAAGAGCAGGCCCACCAGGTACGCGAGCGCACCGGCCAGCAAAAGCAGCGCACCCGTCGAGCCGACGATGGCCCAGACCTCCCCCGCGCGCATCACCACGAGCGCACCCATGACCACGTACATGACCGTCGCCAAGGACTTGAAGCGCTCGATGTCCACGCACAAAAGCGCGACCCCTCCCAGCGCGAGCGCCCAGATCACGCCATAGAGAACCCATTCGGACTGATCGGACGTCTCGGCGATGAGCCGCAAGACGATCGGCGCGCAGGTCCCGGCCACCAGCACGAAAATCGAGCAGTGGTCTATGACGCGCAGAACCTTCTTGTCGGAGACGTCCTCCGCGGGCGTGCCGTGGTAGGCGCTCGACGACGCATAGAGCACGAAGAGCGCCACGCCAAAGATGATGCCGCCGATCATTCCAAACTCCGAGCGGGCCCGGAAGATGCTGGCGAGAATGACGGCGAGCCCCATGACGACCCCGATGCCGTGAGAGACAGCATTGAAGAGCTCCTCTCGCCGCGTGTAGACTGGCAGCCCGTCCTTCGTCGTCCTCGAGCGCCCGATGTACTCGTCCGTATACGGAAACACGTACTTGTCCAGAAACTGGTCCATCAGAATCAATCCCCTTGCGTCAACCAAGTGCCACATAGCCCACTGCCTGGGAGGAGAGCACCCGCTCAATGTGACGCTCAAGCCTCTTGCTGCCCATCTCCCGCACCAGCGTGAGGCGCATCTCGTCGCCAAACGAGACGACGCCGCAGCTATAGGGCGCCTCCGGCTTTGAGCTGAAGGCGACCTGGAGCGCCGCCACGTGACGTCCCACCGCCTCCGGCAGGCTGACGGCACCCAAGTTGGAGAAGGTCATCGTGCTCCCCGCGAGCGGGTGGTCGAGTGCCGTCTTGACGAGCCCGCGCCTGAGGTCGGGAGACAGCATCCCAACGAGCGCCGAGCCCGCCGCCCAGGAGGCGACCGCGCAGCGCCCGGCGAGCCGCTCGGGTCGGAGGCCCCCCTCGAGCTGCCGCCCAAACCTCACGCAGACGGAACCGACGTCGCGGGGCTCAGACGCCCTGAGCTCCGGGTAGACGCTGAGCGTAAAGTTCCTCATGGTCCGACAGGAGAGGCGCTGCCTCAGGTCCACCGGCACCGCCAGGCGCACCGGTCGTCGGTCGCGACCCGCGCTCACCTCCCACTGGAGGTCGCGGATCGCACAGGCGAGAAGCGCGGCGAGAAACCACGTCACGCTCGCGCCGTAGCGCCTGGCGCGCTCCCGCACCTCGCTGGCGGACAGCCGGTAGACGGCCACGCCCTCGGACGCCGGCACCCTCTTGAGGCGATACGCCGCCCCGTGCCGCCCCGTGCCGCGCGCCCCACGCGCGCAGCTGCGATACCCATCTGTCGCCTGCTCGCGCAGGGGCATGACCGGAGCCTCCTCCAACGCGTTCGCGTCCTCGCAGGTCAGAGCGACATAGTGCGCCAGCAGGCGCGTCAGGAACGCGAGCCCGCCCGCCCCGTCCGAGACCCCGTGAAAGTAGTCGAGAAGAACCGTGGCGCCCGAGCAGCTCACCTGCGCCTCGCAGCCACACGCACCGTCCAGGGAGAGCCGCGAGCCGAGGTCCTTCTCGCCCACCGGTGGCAGCCCGGCCGCGGGCACCGCAAAAAGACGCCCGTTCAGCTCTTCGATCCGGACGAAGAAGTAGGGGTACTCCGCCGCCGTCGCCTCGAGCGCCGCCTGCAGAGCGCCACGGTCCACGGGCTCGCGCAGCGTCGCCGCGAGGCGTATGACGTACGCGCGCCCCGGCGCCCTTCCCAAGGCAAAGAGCGTCGACGCACAGTCGAGCTCAAGCGGCGCTACTTCGAGGCGACCCATTGCTCCCCCGCCTCCTCCAGCGTCCTTCTCGCGCTCTTTGCCAAAAGCGACAGAGCCTCGCCGATGAGCTCGCGCGTCTGGTCGTCCATCCCACCGAGCGAGGAGAGGATGCTCACGGAGCACGAGGGCCACTTGTCGGCGATGTCCTGCAGCGTGCGGGCGTTGGTCTTCTCGAGAATCGCGTAGAGGGCGTCGATGATCTTCTCGCGCTGGTCGCGGTCCATGCCGAGCAGCCACCTCTTGAGGGTCTGGTCGACGAGCCGGCTCTCGCCGCTCACGCCCTCGAGGCGCACGAGCCGGTTGCGCATGATCTCCCACGAGTAGACGTCGTGCTGGTCGTAGAAGGCCTGCCCCGAGCTTCGCACCACCACGCAGCGCTCCCTGTGCGCGAGCAGCATGCCCACGATCGAGAGCTGCGGCACGAAGGAGGTCATCCGCTCAAGGACCTGCTGGTAGGACGGCTGCGAGATGATCTTCTCGTCAAAGCCCGGGCCATCGAAGCTGTAGACGGCCCGCACGCGCGCCTGGGTCTTTTGGCCGCAGAACGCCGCGGCGTACATGGCGAGGTTGCCGCCCTTGGAGTGGCCGCCCAGAACCAGATCTTCCGCGCCGGCCTGCGCCTCGGCCTCCAGGTACGCGACCGCGCGCTCCTGCGCGGGGACGGGGCAGAGAAAGCTCATGTTGAAGTTCTCCTTCCAGCCCACGAGCGTGTCGTCCGTGCCCCGGAAGGACACGTAGCGCGCCCCGTCGCCCAGCTGGACGGTCGTCGCGGAGAACTGGGTCTGGGTGTCGGCGTCGACGAGGTGCTCGTGGCGAGAGACCCGCAGGTCGCGAAAGCGCGGGCTTCTCGCCAGCGCGTCCAGGAGCTCGCGGTCCCCGGGGAGGCGGAACCGCTCGTCAATGCCCACGAGCATGCCGAACGTCTCCGCTGCCTCGCAAAGCGGCAGCGGGTCCCGCAGCATCCGGGCGGGCAGGGCCTCGAAGGGGGCGTAGGAGAGCCGCGCCAAGATCATGGCGTCGACCTCGTTCAGCGGGTCGCTCGCGAGCGCAAGGTCGCCGCGCCAGCCCAGGTAGTCGAAGAGGTTAGCCATCCCGCTCATCGACCCTGCTCGAACGCGAGGATGACGCCCCCGCGCTCTGCGTAGTAGCTGCAGAGACCGCGCGTGGGCTGAATCGTCACGTCGGCGTCCGCCCACTCCTGCCGGATGCGCTCCGCGAGCGACGTCGCCAGCTCGGGGTTGCAGCAGTGACTGATCGACGCACGGCCGCCGCGGTAGCCGCGGTCCCCCATCTCGAACAGCAGCCGCTTCATGGCCTTGGTCGCACCACGCACCCTGCCGACGACCTCGATTCGACCCTCCTGGGTGCCGATTCCGACCCCCCACATCCTGAGCGTCTTGGCGAGAAACCCGCTCACCTTGCTCAGACGCCCGTTCTTGACCAGGTTGTCGAACGAGCAGAGCGCAAAGGAGACCTGGACGCGGTTGAGGTAGTTCGTCGCAAAGAGGACGATGCCCTCGAACTTCATCCCCTCCGCGATGCGCCGCTTAATCTCCTCGACGCAAAGCACGAGTTCCGGACCGGTCGAGCGGGAGTCGAGGACTGCGATCTTCTTCCCCGGGTGCTTTGCCATGGCCATGCCCCGCGCGACCTGCGCGCTGTTCATGCTGCCGGAGAGCTGCGAGGATATGGTGATGGCAATGACGTTGTCCGCCTGCTCGAACTGTGTGAGCCAGGCCTCTGGCGAGGGGCACGAGGTGCGGCTGGCTGCGCGCTCGCCCTCCATGGCATCCAGCATGAGGGCCGGGTTCAGCGTCTCGTCGTCGACAAAGTCCTGGTTGCCCGCACTGATGACGAAGGGAACGCTGGAGACCATGACCTCCCCGTCGTCGCTGATCGACGGGAACAGGTCGCAGCTCGAGTCCGTCACGATGTTCCATTTCATGGTGATGACCTCCTGAGGTTGTCGTCCGTCCTGCCTCAGGAAGATAGGGCGCCGATGTTTACGCATTTCTCGGCAGTTGTTAATGAGGTATGAAACGAGAAGAACGTGTGGCCCGGACGTCACCGGGGCTACGAGCGCGCGACGGGGAGCTCCACGTGGAAGGCCGAGCCCTCGCCGGGGGCGCTCTCCGCCCAGATCCTGCCACCCGCGAGCTCGACGACCTTCTTGGCCAGCGCAAGCCCGAGGCCGTTGCCCTCGGAGGCGTGCGAGGTGTCTCCCTGGTAGAACCGCTCGAACGCGCGGCGACACGTCTCGGCGTCCATGCCGCAGCCGGTGTCGGTTACCGAGACGCGCACGACGTCGCCCGCGCACCGCGACGTGATCGAGACCCGCCCGCCCGGGTCCGTGTACTTGATGGCGTTGGAGATCAGGTTGTTCCAGACGACCTCCATCAGGGAGGCGTCGCAGCGCACGGCCACGTCCGCAACGTCGATGACAAAGTCGAGGTCCTTCTCCTCCCAGCGGCCCATGAAGGCCAGCGCGCAGGAGCGGAGCTGCTCGCCCAGCTGGTAGGTCTCGGGCTCGGGGAAGATCTGCTGATTCTCGAGCTTGCTGAGCTTGAGGACGTTGCCGACCATGGTGCTCAGGCGCGCGGCCGCCTCGATCACGACGTCGAGGTACCGGGCGCGCTCCTCCGCCGGCACGCGGTCATCGCGCAGGGCCTTGGCGTAGCTCTGGATGACGGAGATCGGGGTCTTGATCTCGTGGGAGACGTTGGAGATGAAGTCGGACTTGAGCATCTCGTTGCCCGCAAGCTCGCGGACCATGGTGTTGAAGTCCTCGATGAGGACGTCCATCTCGCTCATCTTGGGACCGTCGTGCGCCCGCGCGACCTGCGCGGAGAAGTCACCCGCGGCCACCCGACGCGCGGCGCGGGCGATGCGGCGCAGAGGCTTGCCCGTGGTCTCGCGCCACACGAGCCAGATGATGCCCGCCAGCAGCAGGCACACGAAGACGAGGTAGCAGGTCAGCACCATCACGAGCAAAGGGATGTCATGCAGGAAGGCGTCCACGATGACGCTCTGCGCGGCCACGAGCACGGCCATGATGGCCAGCACGATGAGGATGATGCGCCACGAGACCATGGGTGCCGTCACGCGCGGGTCCTCGGAGCGGAAGGGGCGCGTCAGCCGCCGCCAGCTCCAGGTTCTTCTCGTCGTCACTTGACCACCGCCTTGTAACCGAAGCCGTGGACGGTGACGATCTCAAAGTCGTCGCAGTCCGCGAAGGTCTTGCGGAGCTTGGCCACGTAGACGTCCACGGTGCGCAGGCCCGTCTCGTTGGTCATGCCCCAGTGCTCGCCCATGAGCTCGCTTCTGGTGAAGACCTTCTTGGGATGCGAGAGCAACTTGTAGAGCACCTGGAACTCGCGCGGAAGGATGGGGAGCTCCTCGCCGTCCAGGTAGACGGCCATCTCGTCGCGCACGAGCGTCACGCGGCCGATCGTGAGCCGGTTCTCCTGCTCGAGGCGCGCACGCCGCAGCAGGGCGCCCACGCGCAGCACGAGCTCGTCCATGTCCACGGGCTTGACCATGTAGTCGTCCACGCCCGCCGAGAAGCCCTTCCGTTTGGAGGGGAGGTCGTCGAGCGCGGTGACAAAGAGGATAGGGATGGCCGGGTTGGTCCGACGAATCTCGCGCGCAAAGTCGAAGCCGTCCACCTGGGGCATCATGACGTCCGAGACGATGAGGTCGTACGGGGCAGCCGCCATGAGATCGTAGGCAGCGACGGGGTTGGCGCAGCCCGTGGCATCGCAGCCACTGTCCGCGAGGTACGCGCAGATGATCTGGTTGAGCCTCTCGTCGTCCTCGACCACCAGGATGTGTGCCATGGCTACCTCCCACGCGCGCCGCCCGCCTTCAGGCGTCAAGCATAGCGCTGTCGCATGCCGAGCGCGTGAACACCCTCTAGTGCAAGCAGCGCGCGCTTGCGGTCCACGCCGCCGGCGTAGCCGGTGAGGCTGCCGTCCGCGCCCACCACGCGGTGGCACGGGACAATCACGCTGAGGGGGTTCTTTCCCACGGCGGAGCCGACGGCACGGGCCGAGGAGCCCAACGCGGTCGCCAGCTCGCCATACGTGCGCGTCTCCCCGTACGGGGTGGCGAGAAGCACGTCCCATACGCGGCGCTGGAACGCGGTGCCGCGCGGCGCAAGCGGGACGTCCGCCACGTCCGGACGATCACCTGCGAAGTACGCGTCCAGCCAGCGAAGAGCGGCTGTCAGCACGGGCGTCTCAGCCTCCGCGTTCTTCTCGGCATCGCCCAACCCGCTCGCAAAGTAGCGCTGCCCGTAGAACCACGCGCCGACCAAACCGGCATCATCCGCTGCGAGCAGCATCTTTCCCAGCGGAGACTCGTAGTCGCAGACGCGCATCGGCACCTCCAAATGATTCAAAAGGGGTCTGTCCCCTTTTGAATCACTCCCAGGTGGGAGGGACGGGGGCGTTGGGGGTGGCCCAGGTGCCCAGGGCGGCGTTGGGGTCGGCATCCAGCGTGAGCAGCGAGAAGGACCCGGCGTTGTAGCTCCTCAGGGCAGCGATGCCGATCATCGCCGCGTTGTCGCCGCAGGCGCGCATGGGTGGCACGGTCACGCGCACCCCGCGCTGGGTGAGCGCCTTCTTGTACGCCGCGCGCAGGACCGGGTTGGCCGCCACGCCGCCGCCGACGCAGAAGTCGGCAACGCCGGTCTCCTCCACCGCGGTCACCGCCTTGGCAACCTGCACGTCGATGACCGCGGCCTCGAAGCTCGCCGCCAGGTCGGGCAGGTTGATCGCGCGGCCGGCGCGGTTCTCGCCCTCGATGTAGGTGATGACGGCGGTCTTGAGGCCGGAGAGACTGAAGCTGTAGTCCCCGCTGTGCATCATCGCGCGCGGGAAGTGGATGGCCTTGGGGTTGCCCTGCGCGGAGAGCTTGGAGATCACGGGGCCGCCGGGGTATCCCAGGCCGAGCGCCTTGGCCACCTTGTCGAAGGCCTCGCCCACCGCGTCGTCGATCGTGGCGCCGAGAAGGACGTAGTCGCCCCAGGCGCGGACGTGCACGAGCATGGTGTTGCCACCGGAGACGATGCTCGCCACGAAGGGCGGCTCGAGGTCCGGGGTCTCGAAGAGGTTGGCCATGAGGTGGCCCTCGAGGTGATGCACGGCAATGAGCGGCAGGTCAGCGGCCGCGCAGAGGCCCTTGGCAAAGGCAACGCCCACCACGAGCGCGCCCACCAGACCCGGCCCCGCCGTGACGCCCACGGCAGCGAGGTCCGCGGGCGCGAGCGTGTCCACACCGAAGTGCTCGCCGGCGCGGGCGAGCGTCTCCTCGAAGACGCCCACGATGGCTTCGGTGTGCTTGCGGGAGGCAATCTCGGGCACCACGCCGCCAAAGCGCGCGTGGAAGTCGATCTGCGTTGCCACGACGCTTGCGCACACCACGCCGTGAGAGTCGGTCACGGCCATGGCGGTCTCGTCGCAGGAGGACTCGATCGTGAGGATGAGCGGGCCGGCGGCCGCCAGCGCAGCCGCGGCCTCGGGCGTGCGCTCGCCGGGCACGATCGGCCACGGGCGGATGGAGGGCGCCGGCTCCGGGCGGCCGGTCGCGATCACGGCGTCCGCTGCGAGCGGCAGCGGGGCGCGAAGGATAAGCGCGTCGTGCGCGGGCTCGCCAGCGGCCGCCGGGTAGTAGCCCGGACGACGACCCTCCTCCGCGAGGCCGAGCGCGCCGTAGAGCGCGCGGGCAGGCTCGTTCTTGTCGTCAACCTCGAGAGAGATCGTCTGCGCACCGAGCATCTGCGCGTCGTAGGCAACGCGGGCGACGAGGCGCGTGGCAATGCCCTCGCGTCGGCGCCCCGCGTCCACGACGACCTCCTCGACCTCAAAGTCCGCCCCCGCGAGCACGCCGCCCGCAAAGCCGATGACGGTCCCCTGGTCGTGCGCGACCCACCAGCTGCGACCGGGTTGGGAGAGCTCCTCGTAGAACATCTTCTCGGTCCACGGCGTGTGCGCCGCGTCCTCGTAGGCGGCGGCCTCGAGCGCCGCCACGGCGGCGGTGTCGTTCACCGTCATGGGGCGCAGCTGCAGGTGGATGCCCGCGAGCGCGTCGTCGACGCCGGTGAGCTCAACGGACGCCGGCTTCTTGAGGCCAAGGCGCGTACGCTCGGCCTCCTCGGCGTCCGAGAGGCGGGTGTAGATGGGCAGGACCAGCGCCGGATCGCCGGGCTGGACGCACGCGCCGTCAAAGACCCCGGCCTCCACGGCAGCGCGCAGCAGCCCCTCGCCCGTGGGATACCACGCCCCCTCGGGCGAGAAGGACGCGAGGCCCGCGGCCTCAAAGCGCGCACGATACTTGGCCAGGCCGTTGCCCGTAAGCGTGAGCTCGGCCGCGTCGGCACGCTCCGCCCACGCGGACACGCACGCGTCCGCCTTGAGCACGGTCTCGGCCGGGAAGGTGCGGTGAGCGCCCGCCTCGTCGAGCTCGTAGATGCCCGGGTAGACCTCGCCGCGCATGGCGTCGCCCGCCACCGCGAGCGTGCCACGCGTGCCGGAGCCCCACGCCGACCACGCCATCGCGTCGAGCGCCGAGGTGCCAAAGAGCGGAAGCCCCGCGCCGCACGCAAGACCCTTGGCCGTGGCGATGCCGATGCGCACGCCCGTGAACGAGCCGGGCCCTCGTCCCACGAGCACGGCATCGAGGTCGCCCATCGCAAGGCCGGCGTCGGCAAGCGCCTGCTGCGCCGTGGTCACCAGCTCCACGTTGGCCTGGCGGCGGCACATATGGTCGCGCGCGGCCAGCACCGCCACGGAGCCGTCCGCGCCCACGCGCCCGACGGCACAGGCCAGCATGTCCGTGGACGTGTCCAGCGCAAGGACGGTCTTCTCGGCAGGGGTCGCCACTGCAGGGTTCTTCTCGCTCATTCGCAGCTCTTCTCGCTCGGTTGTTCAACCCTTCTAGTGTAGTCAAACCCCGGGCGAGGCGGGCTTGCCGCGCTTCTCGCCCACGTGACTTTTGCGGCCGCAAATCTCAGCCGAGCTTTTGGGTTTTCCCAGTTGGGCGAAAAACTCGCGCGACTTTTGTGGGCCAGCACCATAGTCCGGCGTCACGAGCTCATCTGGGCGTGCTCGGCGGCAACGGCCTCCATCAGCTGCGCAAGCGGCCACGCACGGTTGACCTTCGTGAGCAGCGCCTTCGCACCCACCACGCACCCAACCTCGCGCGAGCGGGCGAGAAACTCGTTCACCTGCGCATCGCTAAGGCCGCACAGCAGCACAAACTCCTCCACCGCCGGCACCGGACCCGCGTACGGCATCATCGCCGGCCGGAACCCCGGCATCCGCGCGAACGAACCCGCCGGGTCGCCCAGGCGCTCGGGCAGCACCGTGCGCGCCACCACGCCCATCTCCTTCAGCACGCCGCGCACCGCCGCGCCCTTCTCGCCAGACGGGTCAAGCCCCCAGAGCACCGCGCACGGCACGGGCCCCGAGGGCTTGACCTTCTTCGATCCGGCGGATCCGGCGGCCTTCTTCTTAGGCCTGCCAGCCATTAGCCGAAGTAGCGCTCGAGCAGGCCCTTGAGAGCCTTGCCGTGACGGGCCTCGTCGCGCGCCATCTCGTGGACGGTGTCGTGGATGGCGTCGAGGTTGTTCTTCTTGGCGCAGGTGGCGAGCTCCACCTTGCCGGCGGTGGCGCCGAACTCGCAGTCAACGCGCCAGGCGAGGTTGTCCTTCGTGGTGGCCTTCATGTTGGGCTCGAGCTCCTCGCCCAGCAGCTCGGCGAACTTGGAGGCGTGCTCGGCCTCCTCGTAGGCGGCCTTCTCCCAGTAGAGGCCGATCTCGGGGTAGCCCTCGCGGTGGGCGATGCGCGCCATGCAGAGGTACATGCCGACCTCGGAGCACTCGCCGTTGAAGTTGGCCTTGAGCTGCTCGAGGATGTAGGCCTTGTCCTCGTCGGAGACGTCGGGGTTGTCCTTGACGGTCTTGGCGTACACGCCGTACTCATGCTCGGCGGCGAGCTTGAGCTCACCCTCGACCTTCTCGAACATGCTGGCCGGAGCCTTGCAGACCGGGCACTCCGCCGGCGGCTCGGCACCCTCGTAGATGTAACCGCAGACCTTGCAGACCCACTTGTCCATCGTGAAACCTCCTTGTTGTGTCGGTGGCGGAGCCGCGCCCCGCCCCTCTCCTATGCACGCGGCTCAGGCGCTCGCCCGTGCCGTTGATGCCTCGTCGTTCTTCTCGGCCGCCTGGCACGCGGGGCACACGCCGTCAAACTGCAGCGTGTGGCCGCTGATCGCGTAGCCGGACGCGCTCTCGGCCATGCGCTCCACGCGCTCGTCGAGCACGGGGACCATCACGTCGTCAACGCGACCGCAGCGGACGCAACGGACGTGGTAGTGCGCGAACGCCTGGTGATCAAAGCGATCAGCGCCGTTGTTGATGCGCACGCGCCCGATGACGCCCTCGTCGGCAAGCCTCCCCAGCGTACGATAGACGGTCGCGCGACCAACGCTGGGATGCTCCGCGTGAACGGCCTCGTAGACCTCGTCGGCGGTGGGATGGTTGGCAAGCGTGCGCAGCGCATCGGCAATGATCTGGCGCTGCACGGTGTTTCTCGCTGGCATGTCCCACCTCCCTTTGGTCTGATACAAGGATACCATATTGAGACAATGTATCAGCTGAGAATTTTTCTCAATCTGAATAACACGCACCGTTTGTTTTAATTTTACATATACGCAGATAAAGATAACACGCACGGCAATCTGTGCGTGTTAATTCAATGGGATGCTGTAGAAGCGAGAAGAACCCCGTATCGCGCCCTTCACAGCGCGGCGAGAAGCTCCTCGCCTCGCGCGTCGTGCGCGACCAGCCGCACCTCGCGCGGGGGCTCCTCGCCCGGCGCGGCCTCGTCGTCGAGCCGCGTCACGAAGACGTCCACGCGCGCGTCGCCAATCTCCTCGGCAAACTGCTCGCCCCACTCGATCGAGCACACGCCGTCGGCGCCGAGCACGTCGAAGATGCCCGTGTCCTCCAGCTGGTCAGGGTCATCCAGGCGGTAGAGGTCAAAGTGGTAGAGCGGCATCTCGGCGCCCTCGTAGACCATCTCGATCGTGAACGTGGGGCTCGTGACGTCGTCGGTCACGCCCATGCCCGCGGCAATGCCCTTGGTGAGCTGGGTCTTCCCCGCCCCGAGGTCGCCCGTCAGCACCAGCACGTCACCCGCACGCAGCGCGCGCCCCAGGCGCTCGCCCAGCGCGATCGTTTCCTCACGCGAACCCGTACGAAAGCTCTTCTCGCTCACTGCACACCTCCCTGAGACGCCTCGCCGCCCGCGGGATGCTCCGCGAGCCACTCCCCCACCATGCGCAGGTCCGCCTCCAGAAGCGGCTGCCAATCAGAATGGTAGATGCACGCCGCCGGGTGGAACGTCGGACACACCACAAAGTGGCCGGTCTGATAGAGCTTGCCGCGCAGCGACGTCACGCCCGCGCTCGTGCGCAGCACGAACTGCGAGGCGAAGTTGCCCAGGCACACGATGACGTCGGGCCAGATGGAGCGGATCTGCTCGCGCAGGAAGGGGGCGCAGGCCTCGATCTCCTCCGGCTTGGGGTTGCGGTTTCCGGGCGGGCGACACTTGACCACGTTGGCGATGTAGATCTCGTCGCGCGTGAGGCCGGCGCAGCTGAGAAGCGCGTCCAGCTTGTGACCGGCGGCGCCCACGAAGGGCTCTCCCTGCAGGTCCTCGTTGCGACCGGGGCCCTCGCCGATGAACATCACGCGCGCGTGCGGGTTGCCCACGCCAAAGACGAGGTTGGTGCGCGTGGCGCCCAGCGGGCAGAGCTGGCAGTTGCCCATGAGGTCGCGGATCTCCTGCAGCGAGACCTCGCGCGGGCCCTGGTGCTCGTGGCCGGGTATGTGCATGACGGACATGAGGTCGAGCCCCCTTCTCTCGGCGGCGGTGCCGCCCGTGGCCGTCCCCTTACGTGTAGATCTTCTCAAGTCTCATCCCAAAGTCGCAGACGACCTCGTAGTTGATGGTGTTGCGCAGGCCTGCCATCTCCTCGGCGGTGATGCGCTCCTTGCCGTCGGCACCCAGGATCGTGACCACGTCACCGTACTCGATGGGCCTCGTGGGGCGATAGGAGCGCGTGGTGTTCACGTCCACGGCAAACATGAACTGGTCCATGCAGATGTTGCCCACCTGCCTGCAGCGCGTGCCATCCACCAGGACGTCCATCTGGTTTGAGAGCTCGCGCGCGAGGCCGTCGGCGTAGCCGATCGGCACGGTGGCAACCTGGATGTTCTTGCGGGGCACGCGCCAGGTGAGGCCGTATCCCACCCCGTCGCCGACGTTGGGGTAGATGACGCGCACCACGCGACCGCGCACGCTCATGACCGGCTCGAGGTCGATCTGGTCGTACGTGGTCTCGGCAGGGTGCAGGCCGTAGAGCCCCACGCCCACGCGGCACATGTCGAAGTGGCACTCGGGATGCAGGATGGTTCCCGGCGTGTTGTCGCAGTGGACGAGACCGGTGTCCAATCCGGCACCGCGCAGCGCCTCTATCGTCTCGGTGAAGCGGTTGAGCTGCAGGGCAAAGTCCCAGTCGTCCAGCATGTCCGCGGTGGCGAAGTGCGTGAAGGTGCCCGCGCACTCCAGGCCGCGGTGGAAGTCGATCGTGCGGCGCAGCTCCACGGCGTCCTCGCGACGCACGCCGATGCGCGTCATGCCCGTGTCCAGTGCCAGGTGGTAGCGAGCCACGCGGCCGGCCGAGGCGGCCGCCTCGCCCAGAGCCAGGGCAAAGTCCGCGGTGTAGACCGCCGGCATGAGGTCGTACTCCACGAGCGTGCGCACGCAGCTCGCGGGCGGCTCGGAGAGGATGAGGATCGGCCACCCTATGCCCGCCTCGCGCAGGGCGACTCCCTCGGAGACGGTGGCCACGGCAAACTGGCTCGCGCCCGCGGCGTGCATGGTCTTGGCGCACGGCACCGCGCCGTGCCCGTAGGCGTCCGCCTTGACCACGCACATCATCTGGACGCCGCGCTCGAGCCTCCTCTTGAAGGCCGCGGTGTTTCTCCGCAGCGCGGCAAGGTTGACCTCGACCCACGACCAGCGATCATCTGGTCCCTGAACGCCCCCCACGAAGGACCTCCCCTCAGTCGACGGCCTCGTTACTCAACATCAAGGCTGTCAGGAAACGCAACGTGCTCGTCAACGGCGTCTGCCGCAATGCCGATGACGTCAATGACGTCGCCAGCCATGACGGCGCGCGACCCAAGACGCTCCGCTGCGAGCGAGCCCGCGTAGGCGTGGACCTCACAGGCATAGGCGGCGAGCAGCGCCCAGTCGGCGTCCTCGTTTCTGTGCTGCGCGAGGACCGATGCCATCATTCCCGCGAGCACGTCGCCCGAGCCGGCCGTCGCAAGCGCCGCGGGACCCGGCTTGGGCAGCACGGCCTTCTCCACGCTCACGCACGCGGTTGCCGTTCCCTTGGCAACGACGACGATCTCCGACCCGCCATCGGCCCACACGATCTCTCGGGCCGCGGCGAGCTGGTCGACGAGGCTCGTCACCTTGTTCGGGCGCCCGACGAGCCTGCCGAGCTCGCCTCGATGAGGGGTGAGCACGAGCGGCGCGTCACGACGGATGACCTCGGGATACTTGGGCAGCTCGCCGTTGGTAAGCCGAGAGATGCAGTTGAGGCCGTCGGCATCCACCACGAGCGGGGCGGAGGTGGCGAGAAGCGCCGAGACCACGGCGGAGCTCCCGCCACCCGTGAGCATGCCGGGGCCCACGAGGACCGCCGACGAGCGCTCCGCGAGCTTGCGCACCACGTCGCACGCGTCCGACGTGAGGGCGCCCTCAGAGTCCTCGGCAAGCGGCACCACGGGTATCTCGAGCAGGTGCGTCTGGGCAACGGCCGCGGCCGAGGCGGGCATCGCCAGGGTGACGTAGCCCGCACCCATGCGCGCCGCGGCGCGGGCGGCCATGATGGCGGCACCGGTGTAGCGACGCGAGCCGCCCACCACGAGCACGGAGCCGCGCGAGTACTTGTCGACGGACGCGATGCGCGTGGGCACGGCGTCCAGATAGTCGATGAGGTCGGTGCGCCAGGCGATGGGGTCCTCGTTGGAGACGAGGCGCTCGGTCTGCTCGGCGAGCGGGGCCACGACGATGGCGCCGCAGACGTCACGGCCATCGTCGGCAAGGAGGCCGGGCTTGAGCGAGAGCATGGTCACCGTCATGTCGGCAACGATGCACGCCCCCTCCGCATGACCCGTCTGCGCCGAGAGGCCGCTCGGAACGTCAACGGCGACCACGCGCGCGGGGCACGCGTTGACGCACTCGATCCAGATGTCAAAGGGCGAGCGCACCTCGCCGCGGAAGCCCGTGCCGAGCATGCAGTCGAGAACGACGTCCGCCGAGGCGAGAAGCTCGCTCAGCTCGTCGCGAGACGGCCCGACCGTAACGGGAACGCCCGAGCGGACCGCGCTCAGGGCAACCTGGTGGGCAAGGTCGCCGGTCAGGGTGTCGGGGTCTATCGGAGAGACGACCCTGACGTTGACGCCGCGCCCGTGAAGGGCCTCGGCGGCGACCCAGCCGTCTCCGCCGTTGTTCCCCAGGCCAACGAGGACAACCACGTTGTCCACGTCGCCCAGCTCAATCGCCTCGCGCGCTGCCGCAAAGCCCGCGCGGTGCATGAGCTCCGAAACGCTCACGCCCGCACGGGTGAGGGCAACCTCGACGCGCTTCACGTCATCGATGTTCAGAACGGGCTGCATATTTCACTCCCCTGGAGGTATGTCTCTGCATGAGGGGGCCTCGGCCCCCTCGGTCTAGCATAGCATGATGGAATGGGGGCGCCTCCGCCCTTGTCGCCCAAACCCGTCAGGCGTCGAGTCTCTCGAGCTCGGCCTCCTGCACGCGCTCCAGCTCGTCAAGGACCGCACGCGCCTCCTTGAAGGAGTTGGCGAGCGCGCGCTCGGCATCGCGCCTGGTGTCGGGAGCGGGACGGACGTCATCGGTCACCGCAATGGCATTGGCCACGGCCACGTCATGCGTGTGGGAGATGGAGAGCGCGATCTCGCGGATGCCGCGCTCCTTTGCGACCTCGGCCGCCCGACCGGCGAGAAGGACCTTGGGCCGACCCGTCTCGTCGCGCCCCACAGAGACGTCGCGGAAGCTCACGCCCTGCGAGAAGCCCGTGCCCAGCGCCTTGACCACCGCCTCGCGCGCCGCGAAGCGCGCGGCGTAGTGCTCCGCGGGCCGCGCGCACCTCTCGCAGTACGCGCGCTCCTCGTCCGTGAAGACGCGCCGGGCGAAGTTGGGCCGCCGCTTGAGCACGCGCTCCATGCGGTCGATCTCGAGCATGTCCACGCCAATGCCAGCTGTTGCCATGCCGACTCCGAAGCTACGCCTTGAACGGCTCGAGGGCCTCGAGCACGATGGCGTTGGCCTGCTTGCAGAGCTCGGTCGTGGGAGCCTCGGCGAGCACGCGCACGAGCGGCTCGGTGCCGGAGGCGCGCACGAGCACGCGACCCTGGCCTGCAAGGAACTCCTCGGCCTTCTTGACGGAGGCAAGGACCGCCTCGTCGCCCATGGCGCCGTCCTTGTCCGTCACGCGAACGTTCACGAGCTCCTGCGGGAAGAGCTTGACCGGCGAGCAGAGCTGGGAGAGCTTCTCGCGCTCGGCGCGATAGACCTCCATCACGCGCAGGGACGTCATGATGCCGTCGCCGGTGCACTCGATGTCGCCAAAGATGATGTGGCCGGACTGCTCGCCACCCAGGCTGTAGCCGTTCTCGCGCATGCAGGCGTAGACGTTCTTGTCGCCCACCGCGGTGGTCTCGTAGGAGAGGTGCGCTTCATCGAGGGCCTTGAACAGGCCGTAGTTGCTCATGACGGTGGGGACCACGGTGCCGGCGGTGAGGCGGCCGTGCTTGTTGAGGTAGACGCCGCACATGTAGAGGATGAGGTCGCCGTCGATCACGTTGCCGCGCTCGTCGACGGCGAGGCAGCGGTCGGCGTCTCCGTCGTAGGCAAAGCCCACGTCGAGACCCTGCTCCACGACGTGGCGACGCAGCTGGTCGAGGTGGGTGGAGCCGCAGTTGACGTTGATGTTGAAGCCGTTGGGGGCGTTGTTGATCACGCGGACGTCGGCGCCGAGCGCGTCGAAGACGGGCTTGGCGACGGAGGAGGCGGCGCCGTTGGCGCAGTCAAGACCGACCTTCACGCCCTGGAGCGAGAAGTTGGCGCTCGCGATGAGGTGGGCGATGTAGCGGTTGCGACCCTGCATGTAGTCAACCGTGCAGCCGATGGCGTCGCCGGTGGCCAGCGGGACCTCGACCTCGCCGTCGATGTAGCCCTCGATGAGCTCGAGGACGTCCTCGTCCATCTTGTAGCCCTCGCCGTTCACCAGCTTGATGCCGTTGTCGGTGTAGGGGTTGTGGGACGCGCTGATCATGATGCCGCAGTCGAAGCTGCCGTCCACGGTCTCGTAGGCAAGGCCCGGCGTGGGGATGACGTGCAGGAGGTACGCATCGGCACCGGAGGCCACGAGGCCGGAGACGAGCGCGGACTCAAACATGTAGCTGGAGCGGCGCGTGTCCTTGCCCACCACGACACGGGCCTTGCGCTCCTGACGGGCACCGTAGTACCAGCCAACGTAGCGGCCAATGAGATAGGCGTGCTCAACGGTGAGGTCCTTGTTGGCCTCGCCGCGGAAACCGTCCGTGCCAAAGTACTTCATTTCAGCTTCCTTTCCCCACGGGCCCTGACAACAAACGGACCCAAGTGGTCTTGGCAAAAAGACCCACTCATTGTTGCACAAATGCAAGAGGAGACGTTCTTCTCGCCCAAACCGGCAACAAACCCCACAGACCGGCCGCGCCTCTTGCCGCCAGGTGACGTGCGAGGCGCAGCGCGTCCGCTCGGATCCCGTACTCCCGGCGTGGCTCTGAGCGAAGCGGGTGCGAGGCGGAGACCGTCGTACAAGAAGGGACCCGCCGCGGCTGCGACGGGTCCCAGGCAAAGCGTATGACGAGAAGTACTAGCGCTTGGAGAACTGCGGGCGCTTGCGGGCCTTCTTGAGGCCGTACTTCTTGCGCTCGACGGCGCGAGCGTCACGGGTGAGGAAGCCAGCCTTCTTGAGGTCCTCACGGTACTCGCCGGCGTCGAGGAGGGCGCGGGCGATGCCCAGGCGCAGGGCGCCGGACTGGCCGTTGATGCCGCCGCCATCGAGGTTGGCGAGGACGTCAAAGCGCTCGGCGGTCTCGGTGAGACGCAGCGGGGCGAGCGCATTGTCAACGAGCTGCTGACGGCCAAAGTACTGGATGGCCTCGCGACCGTTCACGACGACCTTGCCGGTGCCGGGAACCAGACGGACGCGGGCGACGGCCTCCTTGCGGCGGCCGGTGCCGGTGTAGACAACGGTGTTCTCAGCCATCGTTAGGCCCTCCAATCAATCTTGACGGGGTTCTGGGCCGTGTGCGGGTGCTCAGGGCCGGCGTAGACCTTGAGCTTGGTGCCCTGCTTGCGGCCGAGGGTGGTCTTGGGGAGCATGCCCTTGATGGCGTGCTCAACAACACGCTCGGGGTGCTTCTCCATGGCCTCGCGGAAGCTCTCGAGCTTGAGGCCGCCGAGATAGCCGGAGTAGCGCCAGTACTGCTTGTGATCAGCCTTGACGCCCGTGAGGACGACCTTGTCGGCGTTGATGACGACGACGAAGTCACCGGTGTCGGCGTTGGGGGTGTACTGCGGCTTGTTCTTGCCACGAAGAATCATGGCGGCGGTGGTGGCCAGACGGCCGAGCGTCGCGCCCTCGGCGTCGATGAGCACCCACTTGCGCTCGACTTCACCAGCCTTGGCGAACTGAGTCGACTTCTTCACTTGACTCCTCCTACGTACCTGCTTGGATGACGGTTTCTGGACAAACCGCCGTGCTTTTTGTCAGAGATTACGGGGCTCTGTGGAAAAGCCTTAAGAGTATAGCGCAGCTCCGCTGGTCAGGCTAGGTGAAATTTGCGCTCACAGGGTGTTCAAATGTTGGAATCCAACGAAGGGCGCGCCAGCACATGCCAAGATTGCCCACTTTTTCAAGCGCGTACAATAGGGGCAAAGGGTCTCGTATCGACTCGGGGTCGATAGTGTGCTCGCCCCGCAGAAGCCTGATTACGGAATCCTCCACGCCTCATTAACGGTTCGGGGAGAAAAATAGCCTTTAATGCAGTTTGGGTTTCTCACGCAGATTTGAACGTGGGTCTTCTCTTTGATTCCTGCGCCAGGATAGATGAAGCCGCCCTCGGAGAACAGACCCCTCGCAGAGTCAAATGGCTCGATTCCCTCGGCGTCCCCACACGCCTTGCGCCTCGCCATCCTCTGGTGCAGATGCTCAACAACGGCGCAATCAAGAACTCTTAGTAGTCGGTCTTCAGTGACGCCGCGGTTCTCCGGCATATCAATACCGAGAAGATCAAACTCTTCCCGCATGATTTCGTACTCATTTCTGAGGAGAACTAGATAGTGACTATCGGTGAGGTTAAGGCAGTAGCCAAGATCAATTACGGCGCCGATTACCGCCGGTGCCTGAATCCTTCCCCGCTTTGCCTGATCTTGCGCCCATTGAAACGCTCGGTCGTAGTTCTGCTCCCAGAAGTAGACCCCGTTTCCAAGCCAATCATAATCATTCAGGCTTGGATGGAGCTCTTCCCCTTCACAAACCACACTGTTAAACGTTGCTGCGTCGCAGCCATGAAACCCAATCACAAGGCTCGGAAGTCTTGAGTACATACAACCGCCTAGCGTATGTTCGCATAGGGCTGCGCCAGCCTGCCATCCTTGTCAATCAATTTTGCAGACAACAACCATTCACGCACCATCTCCGCAGCGCTCGAACGATTACCCTTCACGAGCTCGCGCAGCTCGGCGAGGTCTTGCTTTTGTTGTCTCTCAAGAGTCTCAACAATCATAGCGCCACCTTTGACCGGATGATTTGCCTAAGGTATCAGAACAGCTGCACAATCCAACCTGTGCAAAAGACTTTCCACAGATTTGCCGGCGTACGGCAAGTATTGCCATCCTAGCGGCGCAGAAAGGGGCGACCCGAGGAATCGGGCCGCCCCCTCTTGGAGCTATGTTCCGGCTAAGCCGGAGGTGGAACTAGCGACGCTTGCGGGAGATAGCGAGCGCGCCGGCGCCGGCAAGTGCCGTGGCGAGAACCGCGACGAAGGACGTCGGGTCACTCGTCTGGGCAAGGCCGCCGCCCTGCTGGCTGCTGCCACCCTGCTGGCTGCCGCCCTGCTGGCCGTCGTCGCCAGGCTTGGTGGTGTCGCCGCCAGGCTTCTGGTCGTCTCCACCAGGCTTCTGGTCGTCGCCGGGCTTCTGGTCGTCGCCGCCAGGCTTCTGGTCGTCTCCGCCAGGCTTCTGGTCGTCGCCGCCGGGCTTCTCGGTGACGTCCTCGAGGCCCTCGAGGGCGGCCTGGAGCTTGGCAAGAGCCTCGTCGACCTGCTCCTGCGTGGCGTTCTCGTCAGCCACGACGGCCTGAGCAGCCTTGATCGCGTCGTTGAGCGCAGCCACAGACTCCTCGGTCTTGCCGGTCGTGTCGGTTGCCTCTGCCTTGTTGATGGCCTCGGAAAGCGCGAACTTGTCGACGACAGGAGTGTCAGGCTTCGGGTCAAGCGCCTCATGAGCGGCTTGGAGGTTGGCAAGAGCCTCGTCGACCTGCTCCTGCGTGGCGTCCTTGTTGGCCGCGACAGCCTTGGCGGCGTCGAGCGCAGCCTGGAAGTCGGACCAGGACTCGGCCGTGTAGTCGTCCTCGTTCAGGACGCCGGAGGCCTCGATGGCAGCGTTGAGGTCGTCGAAGTTGACCGCAGGCGGCTCGGGCTCGCCCTTCTCCTCAAGCGCCTCGAAAGCAGCCGTGAGCTTGGCCAGCGCGCCATCGACCTCGTCCTGCGTTGCGTCGTCCTTATCAAGGACGCTCTTGGCGGCCGTGAGGGCCGAGCTGAACGCAGCGGCGGTCTCGTCGGTGTAGGCATCAACGTCGGTGTCCTTAACCTGCGCGACATAAGCCTCAAGCGCGGACTTGTCGACGACAGGCTTGGCAAGGCCGTCGAATGCCTCCTTGAGCTCGTTCCAGGCGGCGTTGATCTGCTCCTGGGTCGCATCCTCCTTGTCGAGGATGGTCTGAGCGCCAGCGAGGGCGTTCTCGAAGCGAGTGGCCGTCTCCTCGGTGTAGGCGGAGGTGTCGGTGTCCTTCACCTTGTTGACGAGAGCCTCAAGCTCGCTCTTGTCAGGCGTCTCCACCGGCGGAATCTCGGTCTTCTTGAGACCGTTGTAGGCGGTCTCAAGAGCGGTCTTAGCCTGATCGACCTCGGTCTGCGTCGCATCGGCGTCGTCAAGCAGACGCTGAGCGTCGGCAAGGGCGTTGGCGAACGGGGTCCACGTGCCCTCGGTGTAGTCCTCGGCCTTGAGGTCCTCTGCGGTGATGGTGTTGACGAGCTCCTGGAGAGCGGTCTTGTCAACGGTCGGCGTGGTGCCACCGGTCTTGGTGCCGTAGAAGCGAACCTCGGAGGCGCTGCAGTAGCTGTCCTGAACGTCTCCACCAGAGTGGTTGACCTTGAACATCACGTACTGCGTGGTCTGCGACCCAAAGGCTGCCTGCTGCCAGTCGGTACGGTTGGTCAGGGTCTTTCCGTTGTTGGCGTACTCGAAAGTGCCCAGGCTCACGACCGTGGAGCCCTTGGCAGCCTCATAGCCGTTGTCGGCATAGGCCTGGAGGTCCTCGGCGCTCGCGGCGGAGAGAATCTCAACCTCGAAGATGTCACCGTTGGTGCCGTTCTGACGCGGCAGGAAGGTGACGTCGGTGAGGTCATACTCGGCGCCCAGGTCAAAGATCAGGTACTGCGGCATATAGACCGCGTTCAGGTAGTTGGAGTGCCAATAGCTCTGGTCATCGTAGTCGAGGACGTTATCAACCTCGCCGTCCTCGCCGGTAGATGCGAGCATCTGGCTCGACTGGCCAACAACCTTGACGTCGGTCTCGGCGCTCGTGTTGATGAGCGTGTCCTCGGCGACCGGACGCATCGCAAGGCCCTCAATGGCGTCCTCGATGGCCGTGACGGCCTCGGCGACATCGTTGGCGGTGTAGCCCTCGGTCTCAAGGAGCTCCTGGGCAGCCTTGACCGCAGCGTCAAGCTTGGCGTAGCTGTCCTCGGTGTAGGCGGAGGAGGAGTACTTGCCGGCGGCCTGGAGGGCGGCGGTGAGCGCGGAGGTGTCCACACCCTCGAGGACCGTCACCTCGTAGGACTCGCTGACTTCCTCGTCCATCGGCGAGAAGACCGTGATCGTGGCCTTACCGGGCTTGTTGCCGCGGATGAACCAGGCGATGTTGCCGTCGGCGTCCGTGGTGGCGACCGTGCTCACGATGGAGGCGTCGGAGCTCTCGACGGTCACGTACGGGTAGGCGTCGTTGGTCGTGACGGCGCGCGCGTCCACACGGGAGAGCTCGCCGGTGTAGAGCTCGGTCTCGTTATCGCCAAGCTCGATGCGATCGACGGAGACACCCTCGGTCTCGTAGTTGAAGTCGATCTCGGAGACAGTGAGGCACCCGGCGGCGGAGTTGTTGGCGTCGATGTAGGTGATGTCGATGCCAGCAACGAGCTTGTCCGCGTTCTCGGCAGAGGGCGCGAAGGTGTAGGCTGCCGCGCTGGTGGCATAGTCACCGCCGGAGAAGGTCTCGGTGGTGCCGTCCTCGAAGCGCAGGGTGGCCTCGATGCTCTTGATGTAGCCGTTGCCGCCCACGGTGCCGCTGGCGTTGACGCGGTTGGTGACCACAACGTCAGAGAGCGGAGACGCCTGCTTGAAGTCGAAGTGCATGGTGGTCGGGAAGATGGTGTACTCGTTCCCGTTCCACTTGAACTCCCAGACGCCGGTGCCGGCGCTGCCGTCGTGGTACTTCACGTTGTCGAAGAGCTGGTCGAAGGTGCCGCGCTGCGAGATCAGCGTGACGTTGGTGCCGTCGTCGGTCTCGGGCAGGGCCTCGTTCGTGATGGTGATGTCGAACGCATCCTGCGCGTACTCGGCGGACTCAACCTGCGGGACGTCCGGGAACACGACGCCGGAGCCATCGTCGACAACCTCGACGGTGTCGTACGCCGGGCCAATGAGCCACGAGGTGGACTCGAGGGCAACGTTGTCGATGTCCTTCAGCGCACGGAGCTGGAAGCTCGCGAGCACGTCGGTGCCGCTGTAGAGGTCCTTGTCGCCGCGGTTGGCAAACGCGAGGTTCACCGACGTGATGCCGTCACCGAAGTCCCTGCTGATGGACAGGTTCTCCATGGTGCCGGTGTAGGCGTTCTGCATGATGCTGTTCTCGACGACCTCGAAGTCGGCCGAGTTGAAGTGCACCAGCGAGCCGTAGGCGTTGACGTTGGTCGCGCCGGAGGCGTACAGGTCAACGGTGATCACGTCGCCCTGCTTGACGGAGTTGGCGCTCGGGATCAGCGCGATGCTGCCGGAGACGTCGCCTTCCTGCTTGGTGCCGCCGTCGAGCTTGAACATCGTGTAGGCGTAGTCGTACACCTCGTAGGCGCCGTTGCCGTTGATGTCTCCGTAGCCCTTGACGATCTGGCTCTCAAAGGTGTCGGCGAAGTCGCCGTGGTTCTCGACGCCCTTGTAGTTGTTGAGGTTGCCGTAGTCCTCCTCGCCAACAGTGCCAGGCGAGACGGTGCTGCCGAGCTCAAAGCCCTCGGTGCCGTCAACGATGTTGAACGCGAGCTCCGCCGCGGAGAAGAACGTGCCCACGGACTTGAGCGCGGTCAGGCGGATGTAGCGGGCAACGATCGGCTGACCGTCGTTGAGCGCGAGGAAGTCGACAGTCTGCATCTTGCCGTTGGCCTCGAAGTTGACCGTCGTCTCCTCCCAGGTGTTGCCGTCGAGGCTCCACTCGATCTTCATCTGGGTGACGGTGCCGTTGCCGGCGTCGTCACGCTGATAGTAGTCGAAGTCCTCGAACTGGTAGACCATGCCGTAGTCGATGGTCATGAGCTCGTTGAGGCCGCCGTTGTTGGAGTGGAAGCCACCGTCACCGGTCTGGATGATGTGGTCGAAGGCGAGCCCGGCGTTGTGGTTGCCCCAGATGTTGCCGGTCCAGCCAACGCTGACGGGGACGGGCGTGTTGCGCCACGGGTCGAGCGCGGAGGTGAACTCGATCGGCTCGGTCCACTCGGAATAGCCCTCGGCGTTGCGCGCGCGCACCTGATAGGTGTGGGTGCTGTTGTAGGCGAGGTCAGAGTGGACGTAGCTGGTCGCGTCGCCCACGGAGTTGAGGGTGCCGTCAACCTTGATCTCGTAGGAGGTGGCACCATCGACGGCGTCCCACTCGACCTGAATGCTCGTGGGGGTGATGGTCTCCTCCGGAGCCCTGACGTTCTGGGGAACGTCGAGGTTGGGGTTGAGGGTGTTGGCCCCGAGGTCGCCCTCGTTGGCAAAGCCGTTGATGACGAGCGTCTGCGCGTCGGTCTGAACGTCGGTCTCGGCAAACTTCACGTAGACCTTGGGCGAGTTGTGGACGTCAGCCACCATCTCGGCGAACTCTTCCTCCTCCTCGGGAGCATAGGTCTCGAGGGCGGGGGACTCGTCGTAGAGGTAGATGGCCTCGCCGGCCTCGGGCGTGGCAGCGTCGAAGGCCGCCTTGTCCTCGACCTCGGTCACCTTGAGCTCGGTCTGGCCGTTGCTGGCGACGATGCTCTCCGGCTTGGCGGACACGCTCACCTTGAAGGTGGTGGAGCGGTTGGAGTCGTAGCCGTCATAGTTACCCGTAGAGGGCTCGGCCGCGAGCGTGGCGGTGGTGCCGTCAACCTTGGAGGTGAACTTCGTCTCCACGTGACCGTTGTAGGAGATGTTGTCGATGACGCCGTAGGACTCGTCCTCGACGGTCTCGTTGGTGATGGAGATGCCGTCGTCCTCGTAGGAGACGTAGCTGTTCTCGCCGTCGACGGGATAGAAGTCCACGACGCGCTGCGTCTTGTCGAGACCGTCGGGGTTGGTCTCGGTGACGGCCTTCGGGTTGTTGTTCTCCTCGTACATCGGAACGATGGCGTTGGCCTTCACGAAGAGCGGAAGCTTCCAGAGCGGAGCATCGTAGCCGTTGATGACCTGGCCGCCGCGGTACTGCTCGCCGCTCCAGTAGTCGATCCAGATGGTGTCGTCATCGCCCGGGAGGTAGATGTTGTTGCGGACGTCGTTGCCCATGTCGTCGGCCTGGGTGTCCTGGTAGATGGGAGCCACGAGGAAGTCGCCGCCGAACATGTACTGATACTGGGTCGCCTCGGAGGCCGCGTAAGCGGAGTCGTCCTCGAGGAGCATGGCGCGAATCATCGGAAGGCCGTTGTCGTCGTTGCCCGTCCAGCCATCGACGTTTGCCGCGGAAGCGGCGCTCGTGTAGATGTAGGGCATGAGCTGAGCCTTCAGCTTGAGGTACATACGGCTGATTCCGGTGTAGGGATCACCGTGGGTGTACGGCGCCTTGGCATAGGTTCCCCAGCCGTCCATGTCGAGCATGAGCGGGGTGAAGGTCTTCCACTGGTAGTCACGCGTGGAGATAAGCGCGCTGCCGCCGAAGATGCCGTCCATGTCGGAGCCGATGTTGGGGTTACCCGAGAGGCTCTGGCCGATGTAGGTGGGGATGTGGAAGCGGATGTACTCCCACTGGCCGCCGGTCTGGTCGCCGGTCCAGATGGCGCCAAAGCGCTGGGTGCCCGCCCAACCGTCGAGGGTGACGATGTTCGGACGCTTGTTGACCGTGGTGGTCACGATGTCGTAGGCCTGCTTCGTGCCGTTGAGGCCGAAGGAGTAGCCCGAGCCGACCCACGCCACATCGGTCTTGAGGGCGGCGACGCCGCCGGTCTCGACCTCGGCCTGGAAGTCGCGAAGCTTCTGCCAGGGAGTGCCGTTGTTGGAGTCGGGCGTGAGGTTGGACTGGGTCCAGAGGCCGGTCTCGACGCCGTTGGCGTTGGCGTACTCGGAGAACGCACCGAGGTTCTCAACGTTGGCGGCAACCGCCGCAAGGCGCTCGGCGGAGCTGGAGCCGTCGGAGTTGACGCCGCCGGTCACCTGATAGCCGTTGTGGCCGTAGCCGGCGCCGTAGCCGTCGTTGGGGAGGAACCAGCCGAACGGCATGTCATAGTTGCCGTACTCGTCGATGACGGCACGAGCGGAGAACTCGTACGGAGTCTCGCCGAGATAGTTCTGGGCGGACTCGGTGAGAACCTCATCTGGGCCGTTGAGCGACTCGGCGGTGTGGCCGTCGGGAACCACGTAGCCGTCGGCCATGCCGTACTCATAGGTGGTCGTACCCGCAGAGCTGGCGGACTCGGAGCCCTTGATCGTCCAGGCCTTGCCGTTGCCCTCCTGCGTGTTGGACCAACCGTCGCGGTTGTACGCGTTGAGGTGACCAAGATAGAACGCGTACTCGGGGAGCAGGACCGGGTCGCCCGTCACCGTGAAGTACTCGGTGAGGAGGTCCTGCGCCACGGAGGCGTTGTCCCCCGCCTCGGACGTGAAGATGTACGCGTCGTACTTGTTGTCATTGTGCGTGGCCGTAACGGTTCCGGCAGTGGTGGAACCGAAGTCGTAGGAGCCCTGGGCGAAGGTGTTGCGCAGGACGCCGTAGCCGTCGCTCGACCAGTAGAACGGGTTCGGGGAGGCAACGCCGCCGTCGACCCAGTTGTTGGTGTTGGCGATGGAGATCACGTCGCCGGTGTGCAGGAAGCGGCCGTTCTGGGTGCCGCCGCCAAAGAAGTTCTCGCCCTCATCGGCGCTGAGGGTCTGAACGGTCTTGTTGCCCTGGAACTGAATCGGGGAGGTCTCCTGCATGACGACGTTCTCGCCATCGGAGATGGTCATGAGGGCCGTGTCCTTGTCGAGGGAGACCGTGGTCCCGTCGGCAGTGATGGTGAACGCGTCGCCCTCGGTGTTGACCGAAACCTCTGCCGGCGTGTCATACACGTCGGAGCTGTCAGGCTGGGCCTGAATGCGTGCGGTGTGGGAGGAGCTGTTGGGAGTCGCGTACTCCGCGAACTGGCCCGTCGGGTCAACCACGTAGTGGATGATGCCGTCCTCGAGGAACGTCATACGACCCTGGATGGTCTCGCCGCCCGCATCGAAGGTGATGTTCACCTGGTTGTCGCCGCTCGGCTCAACGCTCGTAACGCTCGAGAGCGAACCCTTGAAGTTGGCGGCCGCGGCGGACGCCATGACAGGCGTAATCGCCGGAAGCGCCGTCACCATGAGGGCGCCGGTAAGAACGCCCGCCGTCACGCGACGAACCCTAGAACTCACCTCCAGGGGCATGAACCGGTGCCTACCTTGCGAATGCTTCATATAAGCCGCCTTTCCTCGTGCCCCGGCAACTGTTGCCCGTCTCCTACCGACGGACGACATAGAGCCGAGACAGACTTTCAGCCATTCTCTAGTTTCAAGGAAGTAGCCTGAAATGCGCGGAGAAGAACCGCGAGCGTCCCAAAAGGTGCCGCAAACGGTCAAACACACCCTTCTACCAGCGGAAAGGTACTGTTCTATAAATACAAGTTGGTACGCGGGAAATGATGCCAGTCGATGAAGAGGTCGCTGTTCGACGCGCCTTCACAGAACTTCCGCGTGCGACGCGAGACAGCCTGGTCCTTCTCGCCACGCGCTTAGTCTCCGCCGCGAGTGGAGGGTGTGGCGCGAATGTGCTTAGGGATAGGCGCGACCGGAGGGTTCTTCTCGTTTCGCGCTTAACGTTCGGCTCGGTTGGAGGGCCCTTCTCGCCATGCGCTTAAACTCTGCCGGCGTTGGAGGGTTCTTCTCGTTTCGTGCTTAGACTTTGCCGCGGTTGGAGGGCCTTCGGAGGTCGTCACAGACAAACGCCCGTCTCGACCCTCCGATGGCGCCAATCTTTAAGCGTCCATCGGACCGTACCCTCCAATGGCGCCAATCTTTAAGCGCCGGCCGGACGGCCTCCTCCGATGCCGCCGATCGTTAAGCGCCCGTCGCGCCGCGTCCTCCAAAGCCGCCGATCGGTAAGCGTCCGTCCCGCCACGTCCTCCAATCGCAAAGAAGATTAAGCGCGTCGCGGCGACGACCCTCCAACGCCGGCCATCGTTAAGCACCCTTTCGCTCAGTGCCCTCCAACAGCGAGAAACAGCGAGAAGCGCCAAGCGCCGCATCCGCCCCTAGGCGCCCACGAACGCCGCGATCTCCTCCAGCCGCTCGCGCGCCTGGCGCTGCCCGGCAACATAGAGCGAGAGCAGCGTCTCCCCGTCGCGCGTCGTCGCGCCCACGGCAACCGGCTCCTCGGGCGCGATCACGAGGCACGTGCCCGCGCGCTCGAGCTCCCACAGCCGCTCGCGCTGGGCGTTGTAGCGCTCCGCTCGCGTGGAGAGCGCCTCCCGATAGTAGGGATAGGCGTCGTAGCGGTGCGAGTGGAGCGCCAACTGCTCGGAGGAGCCCGCCTGCTCGCGGACAAACCCGCGGTCCTGCGTGAGCACCACGAGGGCGCGGTTCGCCGGCGCATGACCCTCCACCTCGCGCTCGCCGGAAAGGCCCAGCGCCACGCCGTAGGGGATGGAGTCCGTGGTCCCGCCGTCGAGGTAGCGTCGCCCGCCGATCTCCACCATCCGCGACACCATGGGAAGCGAGGCGGAGGCGCGCACGCAGTCCACGTCATCGGGGAAGCGCCGCACCGGCAGATACTCGGGCGCACCAAAGGTCACGTCCGAGACCACGGCATAGAACGGCACGTCGCTGTCGTTGAAGGTCTCCAGGTCGCAGGGGTCCAGGCGGTTCTGGACCTCGTCGTACATGAAGTCCGCGCCGGCCATGTTGCCGGTCGTGGCGAACGACCACAGGGACATGAAGCGCTTGTCGTCACGGAAGGCGAGGATGTCGCGCATGGTGCGGCCGATCTGGCGCGAGCGGAAGTTCGCCCCGTTCACCGCGCCGGCCGAGACGCCCCAGATGCTGGAGAAGCCGTAGATGCCGGCAGCCTGCAGCACGTCGAGCACGCCCGCCGTGAACATCCCCCTAAAGCCGCCGCCCTCCAGCACGAGCGCGGGTGCGGCGACGCGGTTCTTCTCGTCCAGCATGGAACCTCCCAACGAAAAAATGACAGCGGCCGCAGACCCGGGGAGGGCCGGCGGCCGCGAAGCGTACATGGTGGAGGTGCGGAGAATCGAACTCCGGTCCAAAGCAGACCCCTGACAGGTGTCTCCAGGTTCAGTGGCCGGTTATATCTCGGACGCCGCGCACCCGGTCACCCGCGCTTGGCATCCCAGTCGGTTCGGTCTTTGCGCACGGCATACCGGCTACGTCCGCGCGCGCATCTCCCTGAGATGACGTCGCCCCGGGAACGGGAGCAATCCCCGGTTTGACGCGCCGCTATCTAATTAAGCAGCGAGAGCCAGAGGCTCGTAAGAGTTGTTGTCGTCAATTCAATTTGACGGTACCCCTGTTTAACGTGGCGAGGAGACCACGACCTGCTGCCCATCTCAGGCCCACCCTGTCGAAACCAGTCACCCCCGGTTACAGGGCATGGCGAGAAGGACCGCCACCATGCGGCTGTCAACGTACGGGCCGCTCGCGCGGCCGTGGGGGTATTCTACCCGTTTTTCTCGACGGGATTCGCGAGGAGACGGTCCTTCTCGCCCGCGCCTTGAGTGCGAATAACACGCAGAATTGACATTGCGCGAAAAGATTTCCTGCGGATATAGATAGTTGTGCTTGATTCTGCGTGTTATTTGCCGAGAAGGGCGCCGGGCGTCAAAATGACCGGCCCAGCGAGACAACGGCCCGTCGAGAAGGACGTCGAGAAGCTCGCCACCCCACAACACAAAAGCGGCCCTCCGAGAAGGGCCGCCCCGCAACGCGCTGCGCAACCTGTCCGCGCTACTCCTCGACGAGCTCGAACATGTCCGGGCCCACGCCGCAGACCTCGCAGACAAAGTCCTCGGGCAGCTCGGGGGTGTCGACGGTGACCTCCCAGCCGCAGACGGTGCAGCGGAACGTGTACTTCTTCTCCTCGGCCATGCGTGTCTCCTCTCTGCATTTGAGGGGCGTAGCCGCCCCTACCTGGGCGTCTCTCGCCCTGACCTAACTTATACCCGCAACGTAGGACGAGGCCTTCGGCGGCGTCTTGCCTTTGAGGGTTGTGTGATAGTACGCGTACGTCATGGGCGGCACGCCCGAGAGGTTGCCCGCGTCCACGACCTCGCCCACAAAGGTGAGGTGCGTGCCCACGTCGACGGTCTGCACGACGTTGCACGCCACGTAGGAGCAGACGTGCTCGGTAGGGTACGGATCGCCGGTGGAGGCGACGGCGCTCGCGATGCCGTCGTACTTGTCAAAGTCCGCCGAGGTGCGGAAGCCAAAGCGCCCCACGAAGAGCATGTCCGCGGACTCGTCCACCACGGCAAGCGAGAAGTGCCCGGCGCGCTCGATGGCGCCGCAGGTGAAGTTCTCCTTGTTCACGGTCACCGAGACCTGCAGCGGCGCGGAGGTCACCTGCAGCCCGGTGTTGACGAGGCAGGCGGCCGCGCGCTCGCCCGCGCCGGGATCCGCCGAGACCACATAGAGCCCCGAAGAGAACTTGAACAGTGCGCTTGCGTCCATGCCCCTCTCCTCTCAACTAGAAACGTGATTCAAAAGGGGTCTGTCCCCTTTTGAATCATCGGCTGCGCTCCTTGAGGGCGCGGGCGATCTCTCGGTCCGTGTCGCGGCGCGCCATGTCGTCGCGCTTGTCGTAGAGCTTCTTGCCTCGCGCGAGGCCGATGGCCAGCTTCACGCGGTTGTTCTCGTCGAAGTAGATCTCGAGCGGCACGAGGGCAAGACCCTTCTGGCGCAGCTTTGCGTCCAGGTAGTCGATCTGGCGGCGGTGCAGCAGCAGGCGCCGCTTGCGATCCGGATCCACGTTCCACACGCCACCGTTGGAGTACGGGTGGATGTGGACGCCGTGCAGCCACACCTCGCGACCTCGGATGAGGCAGAAGGCGTCCGTGATCTGGCACGCGCGCTCGCGCAGGCTCTTGACCTCGGTGCCCGTGAGCTCGATGCCCGCCTCAAAGGTCTCGTCGATGAAGTACTCGTGGTGAGCCGAGCGGTTCTTTGCGATGGTCTTCTTGCCGGACCTTGCCTGCTTGGCCGTGGCGGCGGCCGCCGCCTGGCGCACGACCTTACTCTTCGCCATCGGCCACCCCCTCGCTGGTAGCAGGCGCGCCGTCGGAGCCCGGCGTGCCGTCGGAGCCCGGCGCGTGGTCGGCATCCGCCTCGTCCGTCTCACGGATGAGCTCGAGCAGGGCCTTGGCGGCGGGCTCGCCCACCAGGTCGCGCGCGCGAAGGGTGAGATTGGCCGCCACGTCCTTCTCGCCCGCGGCCGCCGCGTCCATGGCACACATGAGCAGGCACACGGCAACGTCGGCGTTGGCCCCGTCGGGCAGGTCCTCGGCGGCGAGAAGCTCGGTGGCCTCGGCGTCCGTCACGAGGCCGGGATCGTGGTCGGTGCCCGCCGCCTCGCCGATCACGGCCACGATGGAGCCGTCGCGCACGTCGAGGTTGCGTGCCGCGCGCAGGGCTGCCGCGGCAGTGCGGGGCTTCTCCTGCGCCTGGAACCACCCGGCAAAGTTGACGAAGGCGCGGGCAAGGTGCGCGGCCTCGCTCGCGCGCTCAAAGACGCTGTACGTGAGGGCCAGGTACTCGCTCACGTCCCCGGACATCCGGCAGAGGTCCGCGAGGTTGAGGCGGGCGGCGCAGTCCATGGGGTTCCAGCGCACGGCCGCCTTGAGCGCGGCCGCCGCACCGTCATAGTCCTCCTCGTGGACGCGTGCGATCGCGAGGTCGTTGTAGAGGCGGTCGAGCGGCTCGCCAACGTCGCGCAGCTCGCGCGGGTCCTTCTCCACGCGCCGGTACGCCAGGCGGTCAAAGAGCGTGGGGAAGCAGAACCACTGCAGCTCGTCCGTGGTGGGGCAGTTGGCGTCCACGTATGCCTCAGCGTCGTCCGCCAGGTGGGCGAGAAGCTCGGCGGCCATGCCGCTCTCCCCCTGCACGAGCAGGCCCTCCGCGCGCTCGAGCTCGTCTGTCAGTTCCGTTCGTTCCATGTCTCTCCTCGCCGGCGCCGCCACGGGCGCCGCGTTCTTCTCGTAACCCTTAGTCTTCCCATTATCGCCCAGGCGTGTCACCGCCCGGGCGGAAAGTGCACTACCGCACGAGCGCAAGGTCAATCTGGCCGCGCGCCGGGTTTGCGCCCGTCACCTCCACGACGACCCTGCTGCCGGGGCGCCACGCCTCGCCGGACTCCTCGCCCGTGAGCGTCATGCGCGCCTCGTCGTAGGAGAACCACTCGGGGCCCAGGGCGCGCACGGGGACCAGCCCCTCCGCGCACGTCTCGTCGAGCATCACGAAGAGGCCAAAGCGCTCGCAGCCCGTGACCGTGCCGCTCGCGCGCTCGCCGATGCGTCCCTCGTAGAGCTCGGCCATCTTGATCTTCTGCGACGCGCGCCCCGCGGCGTCCGCCGCCCGCTCGCGCTCCGAGCAGGTGCGGCAGAGCTGGGGCAATGCCGTTGCCTGGGCGCGCATCTCCGGGCCTTGCACGCGCCCGGCCATGAGCGCCTTGAGCGCACGGTGGACGAGCACGTCCGGATAGCGGCGAATCGGCGAGGTGAAGTGGCAGTACGCCGGGGCGCCAAGGGCGTAGTGGCCCTCGTTGACCGGCAGGTAGATCGCGCGCCGCTGGGCGCGCAGGAGCAGCGCGTTTGCCAGGTACTCCCCGCCCGTCCCGTGCGCGGCGTCAAGGATTGTCTGGATGGCAAACGGGTCGCCGGCGAGAAGCCCCTGGGCGCTCTCCGCGTCCACGACGCCCAGCTCGCGCAGGGGCTGAAGCGTGGCGCGCAGGTCCTCGGGGATGGGGCGCTCGTGCACGCGGTAGGCCGCCGGGGCCTCGGCGTCTGCCAGGCGCTTTGCCACGCACTCGTTGGCGAGCAGCATGGCCTCCTCGATGAGGCCCGTTGCGCGGGTGCGGCGGCGCACGGAGACGCCCGTGGGCATGCCATCCTCGTCGAGCAGTACCTTTGCCTCCACGGTCTCGAAGTCTATGGCGCCGCGTTCGCGGCGGATGCGCTCGCGCAGGGCCCTGACCTCGTCAAGCGCGGCGAGAAGGTCGGCGATCTCCTCGGCCCTCTCGGGTGCGCACGGCAGGGCATCCGGCGCGACGCGTCCCTCGAGCAGCGCGTCGACCGTGTCGTAGTCGAGCCGCGCCGCGGAGCGGATCGCGCTTGTCGCCATGCGGGCGTCCTTTACGTTTCCGCGTGCGTCCAGGCGCATGGTCACGCTCATGGCGAGTCGGTCCTCGCCGGGGCGCAGAGAGCAGACGTCGTTGCAGAGTCGCTCAGGCAACATGGGAATCACGCGGTCCACAAGGTATGCCGAGCAGGTGCGCCGCTTGGCCTCGTTGTCGATGGGCGTGTCCGGGGCCACGTAGTGGGTGACGTCCGCGATGTGGACGCTCACCTCATAGCCGCCGCCCGACAGGCGCCGGGCGCCCACGGCGTCGTCGAAGTCGCGCGCGTCCGTGGGATCAACGGTCACGCAGAGCTCGCCCCGCAGGTCGCGGCGCCGCGGATCGCGGGAGAGCGCGCCCGCCACGTCCGCAACGATCGCCTCGGCCTGCTGCGTCACGGACGCGGAGAAGTCGCCCGGCAAGCCGTAGGTCGCGACGACCGCCTCAACGTTGAGGTCCAGCTCGTCCGCCGAGCCCACGCGTCGCTCGAGGGTGACCACCGGGGAACTCGAGCGCGTAGGGTACTCCGTTATTCTCGCTACGACGATGTCTCCGTCAGCCACGCCCAGGCGCTCCGGGCTGGGGTCCTCCGGCACCACAAAGAAGTCGTGGCCTATGCGCGCGTCCAGCGGCACAACCGTCCCGAGCGGCCCGGCAGGCGAGAAGCGCCCGAGGAAGGTTTCCACTGCGCGCATGATCACCGAGCGCACGACGGCGCGCGGCTGCCGTCCGCGCTGCTCCACGAGCGCAACCTCGACCTCGTCGCCGTTCATTGCCTCGCGCTGCCCGTGACGGGCCAGCTCGAAGCTGCCCTCGGCCGTCTCCACATGCGCCGCTCCAGGACGAGAGACAACGAGCGTTCCCGTGAGCGTGCGCGCCCTGGTGCGCGGCCCGCCCGAGCGCCCGCGCCTTCTGTTTCCCCGATGCGGCCTCCCGCGCCCCATGGCTTCCTCCCCTCGGACATAGTGTCGCAACTTTCTATCTAACTTTCCATCATAGAAAGATAGACAGAAAGTTCGATAGAAAGCTTGGGCCGTCTCGCAAAACACGGCTCGTCTCAGCTCTGGGCAGCACCCCGCTTGACGGTTCGGGCCTCGTCTCAGAGCGCCGGGTCGTTTGGCTTGACGGTTCGGGCCTCGTCTCAGGGGGCCCGGCCGTTTGGCTTGACAAAAAGGGCCTCGTCTCAGAGCGCCGGGCCCTTCGCCTTGACGGTTCGGGCCTCGTCTCAGGGTTGCGGGCCGCTTGGCTTGACGAATGGAGGCTTGTCTCAGCCCACGCGCCGTTTTGGACTGAGACGAGCCCCCTTTCGTCAAGCGAGAAGCCCGCCACCCTGAGACGAGCCCCCTTTCGTCAAGCGGATGCCGCGCAAGCCTGAGACGAACTCCCATTCATAGCGCCACAGAAGGGCGGCGACAAGAACGGGCCGACCGAGCGCCCCAACGGAGAGAGGCCCCCGGTTCATCGTAGAGAAGTTTCGCGAAGCGCACTTCTCGAAGATGAACCGGGGGCCTCCCGGATGGAACTCAGGTCAGGCTCTTAGAACTTGGCGCCGCACTTCTTGCACACGCGGACCTTGTTGCCCTTGTCGTCGACGT
>CASEHX010000024.1 GCA_949287905.1 uncultured Olsenella sp. | reverse complement strand
GTCCTGCGTTGCCCCGTCGTGGGCGAGGACAGCCTTGGCAATCTCGAGGGCCTTCTGGTAGTCGGCCCATGTCGAGGCCGTGTAGTCGGACTCAACCAGGGACGCGGACTTGTCAACCTCGGCCTGGAGCTTGCTCTTGTCAACGGTCACCGGCTCCTCGGCCTCGACGAGGGCGTCCATCGCGGCGTTCAGGGCCTTGGCGGCGGCGTCGATCGCGTCCTGGTCGGTGGACTCGAGGGCGGCCTTCGCGTCGGCGAGGGCGGCCTCGACCTTGGCCCAGGAGTCGGCCGTGTAGTCGTCGGACTTCAGAGCCTCGGCCTTGTCGATGGCTGCCTGAAGCTCTGTGGTGTCGGGCTTGACGGGCTCGGGCTCCTCGGCCTCGGTGACGGTGACCTTGAACGTGGCGGTCTTGCCCTCGTAGGTGACGGTCACGGTCTGCTCGCCGGCCTCGGTGAGGGTCGTCGGGTCGAGCGTGATCTTATCGGCCGCGTCGGCGTAGGCAACGTCCTTGGTGGAGTCATCGGAGTAGGTGAGCGTGAGCACGAGGCCAGAGGCTTCGAGCGTATCGCCCACGGTGTACTCGGTCTTGCCCGGGGCGGTCTTGACCGCGATGGACTCGAGCGTGGGCTCGCCGGGCTCGGGCTCGGTGGTCTTGGGCGTGACACGCAGGTTGTCGATCACGAGGTCGCCAGAGCCGATGGCGGTGTTGCCGCTGGTGCCCTGGGAGTGAATGCCGATCCACGTGAGGCCGTCCTCGGCGCCCGTAACCTCCATGGTGAAGTGCTTGGTGGTCTGGGTGCCCGTGGAGCTGTCGTAGGTCGCCTCGAGGCGGTCGAACACGTTGTCAACGTATTTGTTCTCGCCGTCGCCGACCTTCATGGCGTAGCTGCCGTACGGGCCAACCTGGTAGTCAAACTCAACCGTGTAGGTGACGCCAGGCTCAAAGTAGAGCGTCTGCGGCGTGGTCTGGAAGAGCAGACCCTGACGGCTGTCGTGGTGCTTGAGCGACCAGTTTCCGTCGAGGGCGTCGTCGATGACCTTGCCGTTCCAGCCAACGGAGGTGTACTTGCCGTTGTCCTCGGAGAGGTGCGTCACGGCGTCGCCGCCGTTGGCGGTCGGGCCGATCACGAACGGGTAGAGGCCAGACACGGCGTTCTCGAAGTCCTGGTAGAAGGAGCCGTCCTCGGCCTGGACCGGGAAGTCGGCGTTCTCAACGTAGCGGATGTTGTCAACGTACGTGCTGCCCTCGCCCGCGGCGCGCTTGATGGTGAGCGTGGCGGTCTCCTCGCCAGCGGTGAACTTGACGTAGATGCGCGTCATGTAGGACTGCTGGAGGCTGCTCGTGTGACGCTGGTCGCTCGCCGTGTAATTCTTGATGACGGAGCGGCCGGTGGAGCGAGAAGCGCTCTCGTCACCGGAGGTCACCTCGACGGTGGCCGTGGCATCGCTGCTGTTCTCGATGTAGAGCTCGGCAACGTAGGTCTTGCCCGGGGTGAGGCCGGAGAGCGTGGTGCTCACGGCAACGTCCTCGGACGGGGAGTTGATGGCAAGGCGCTGGTCGCCGGTGTTGGCAACCTCAACCTCGATGGCGTCGTTCTCGATGTCGCCGCTCCAGACCTCGGAGTTGAGCTTCTCGCCGTCGGTGTAGGCGTTGAAGCCCGGGTCCACGACGCCGGTGCCCTCGCCAAAGTCGACGGTGTCGGCGGTGGGGGCGGTGGAGCCGGACGCAACGATGACGTACGGCACGCCGGCCTCGCACTCGTAGGTGAGGGTGGTGCCGAGCGTCATCTCCTGGCCGTCAACGCGACCCTGGTCGGTGAGCTTGTAGAGCGTGACGCTCTGGCCCTGCCACTCGTCGATCACGTCGAGCGTGACGGAGCCGCCGTCCAGGCTGTAGAGGTAGAGCTTCTCCTCGCCCTCGTCGGTGGTCCAGGGGAGCAGGTAGGAGTCGTCGTCGAGCACCTTGGCGCCGTTGAGCGTGATCTCGCGCTCGATGACGGTGTCGCCGCGCTGGTCCTCGTGACGGGTCACCACGACGGTGTCGCCCTCGGCGTTCTTGAGGGTGATCTGCTTCTCGTGGTTGCCCACGGGGGACTCGCCCTCGGCGTAGTTCTCCCAGTCGGTCACGTCATAGTGCATGAGGAAGCGGGTGGGCAGGTTCTCGAGGTAGAGCGTCTCGATGTAGGTGTTGAAGTCCTGCTCGTTGCCCCAGCCCTCAAAGCCCTCGGTCACGTAGCCGCCGAGCAGCGGGTTGTCCATGACGCCGCCCTTGGAGGGGCCGTTGTTGGGCGAGATGTCGCGCTGGCTGTTGCGCAGGAAGCGGACGATGTCGCTGTTGATGCCCTTGGTGGCGGTGCCGCCGTAGGAGATCTCGGTGGCCCAGTGGCTCCAGGTGGAGTCGTACTCGCCCTCGTTGGGGAACTCGGTCGAGAAGCGCCAGCCGAGCGCGTTGATCTGGCGGGCAACGTTGCGGGTCTCCCAGGCGTCCTGATACCAGACGTCCAGGTAGATGAAGTCCATGTTGTCGTCGCGCGTGGCGGCGTCGGCAGCCACCGTCTCCTCAGAGGCGGCGACAGCACCGGTCTCGACCGGGTTGCCGACGTACTCGCCCTTCTCCCAGTCCTTGTTCAGGAAGCTCGTGCCGTTGATGCGGTCGTAGAGCTGGACGAGACGGGCCCAACGGGCGCCGGAGCTGAGGTCCCAGAGCTTGTCGATGACCTGAGACTGGTCGAGCCAGCCCCAGCCGTTGCCCATGCCCTGGACCATGCGGTCGTTGAAGGACTTGGACTCGGGGTAGGACTCCTGCGCGTTGATGTGGATGCCGATCTCGGTGTCGTACTCGTGGGCGATCTTGATGAGCTCACGGAAGCCCTCGATGCCGCCCTCCTTCTCCGCCACGTCGGCGTACTCGGAGTTGGCGGAGTCGTGACCCTCGTTGCCGTAACCCTTGAGCAGGAGCGCCTGCGGCAGGCCGTCGGTGATGAGGGAGACCTTCTTCAGGTTGTCCGCGGTCTGGGCGTAGGGGTTGGTGACCTCGGAGCCAAAGTTCATGACGATGCGGTACGCGACGATGTCCTTCATGTCCTCGGAGCCCTGCGGCACGTTGAGGATGTCGCGCGTCACGATGGCGCCGTCGTTCCAGTCCACGTCACCGTCACCGTTGACATCGTCGGCGATGGCAACCTTGACCCAGGGCAGCTCGCTCGTGGGATAGGTGGTGCCGCTGTGGCTGTTAACGTAGCTCTGCGCGTTCTTGTCGCCCTGCTCGTAGTACCAGACGGAGCTCGTCATGCCCATGGTGTCGGTACCGTTGTTGAGCGTGATGCGCTTGTCGCCCTCGGCCTCGGAGTTGGAGAAGATGCCGGCGGAGTAGTTGTCCGTGCTCAGGAAGCCGTACATGAAGCCGTCGGTCTTGTTGGGCTCAAAGCCCTCGTCGAAGGTGTAGTAACGGTCGCCCGAGGCGGTCGTGTTGGTAGACATGTTGGCACCGGCAAAGTCCGCACCGGCGTCCGCCTGATCGACGGTCACGAGGTTGTTGTTGGCGATGCTGATGGACTTGATGATGCCGCAGCCGTCGTTCTTCTGGATGTCCGTGACCTCCCAGGAGAGCACGGTGCCCTCGACCTTGACCTCAACGGTCATGGTGAAGTCGAGCGAGGCGCCATCGTCCTTGATAGCCATCGTGTAGGTGGCGGTGTCACCGGAGATCTTGGAGGTGACCTCGGGGGTGACCTCGACGCCGTTCACGGCGAGCGTGGTGACGTCGGACTCCTGGCCGCGCACGAACTTCTCGGTGGCGTCCTCGCCGGCCATGGCGTAGCGGGCGACCTGCGGGAAGTCCGCGGAGACGTAGGCCGTCATCTCGTCGGAGGCGATGGTCTCGTACTTGGTGAGGTCAAGCGCGGGCTTGGGCTCGAGCTGGAAGTCCACGCCCTCGTTGGTGCCCTCGGACGCGCCCTTCACGTCATACGTGATGGTCTGGGCGATGTAGCCGGGCATGCTGGCCACGATCTCCTGCTCGCCCACCTCAACGTCCGCGATGGTCCAGTTGCCCTCGGCGTCGGTCTTGGTGTTGGCCGTGCCGATGCGGACCGTGGCGCCCTCGAGGGGCTCGCCCTTCTTGTTGGTGACGGTGCCGGAGACGTCAGCGAGGTTGACGTACCAGCTGGTGACGGTCTCGCCGCCACGGGTGACGAGAAGCGCCCAGTCCTCTTCCATGATGGACTCGCCGTTGACGGCGGCGTCGGCAAAGCGCACGGAGCTCGTGCCGTTGGCCTTGACGCCGTAGACGCCCTTGCCGGAGAGGCTCGCGGTGCAGGCGCCGGCGGCCTGGTTGCTCATGCTCTGGGTCACGCCGTTGACGGTGAGGGAGACCTTCTCGTTGTTGACGCTGATGGAGATCTCCATCGGCACGCCCTTCTCGGGCGTGGGCAGGTCTCCGCCGAACGCGGGATAGGAGCCGCTGCCGTTGTAGTTGTACTGGCAGTACCAGGCGCTGGACGGATCGTAGCCGACGTACATCCAGTTGTTGTCATCAACGTAGGTGTAGAAGATGCCGAAGTTGATGGTGTCGGACTCGGGGACGAGCGTCAGCGAGAGGGTCTCGCCGTTGTTGGCCTTGCGGCTGTTGTCCACGAGGACGAGCGGGGCGGACGTGTTGGCGTTGCCGTAAGCGTGGCCGCCGCCGTTGTGCGAGCCGCCGGTGATCTGGATCCACTTGCGGCCCTCGGGGACCTCGACCACGTACTCGGCCGCGGGCTCCCAGGTCTGGCCGTCAATCTCCTCGTAGACCGCCCAGTCGGTGAAGTCCGTGACCGTGGTGCCGCCCATCTTCACGTTGGTGAAGTAAACGTCGGTGTAGTTGGTGTTGTAGGTTGCGCCGCCAAAGCCAACCTTGCCGTCCTCGGCCATAAGGCCCGCCACGGCCGCGTTCTCGATCGTCGAGGTGGTTCCGTTGACGTCAACCGTAATGTTGTTGCCCTCGTGGGAGACGCTGATGGTGGCCTTCTCGCCCTTGGGCACACTCGGCAGGCCGGAAATGGTGGGGTAGGACCCGCTGCCATCGACCTTGTACTCCAAGAACCAGTTGCTGCCCGTATCGTAGCCGACGTAGGCCCAGTTGTTGTCATCGACGTACTTGATGACAAAGCGGAGGCGGCTCGCAGAGGCGTCGCTGTTGAGGATGAAGTCCGCTCCCACGGACTCGTCCCCAACGGTGTCGCCGCTCAGGACGAACGCCTCGGGCTTTGCGCCGCCAAAGTGGGCGTTGCCGTTGTTGGCGCCGGACGCAAGGTGACCCATGGTCTCCCCCGTGGCAAGCGCCGGGCGGACAGCGCCAATGACGACGGCAAGAACCGCCACAAAGGCAACTGCCAGCGCAGCAAGCACCCCCCAACGACTCTTTACTCTCTTGCTCATATGACTCCTTCCGCAGCCTCAGGGGCAGACGCGCCCCATATTGCAGACTATCCTGATAATTCAAGCTGAACGGAGCCTGCGCGGCAGCGGAAAGAAGGTGAGCGGGGTCTCTGAGTCCGTAAGCGAACGCGTTCCGGACCCGCCTCAAGCAACTGGTTTCAAAGCCTTGTGACCAGCAGAAACGTGACAGTGGGCTACGACCCCTTTGTCACATGTGACAGTGGGCTACGACCCCTTTGTCACGTTAGCGCTGGAGGTGCATGCAGGTCTGCGTGGCGCGGGCGACGGGCGTGCCCAGCTCGTCGGTCACGTAGCAGGTGTAGAACGCGAGCGTGCGGCCGTTCTTGTCCACGTCTGCCGTGGCGATGAGCTTCTCGCCACGCGCCGCGCTCATGAACTCGATGTTGCTGCTCACAGACACGGTGACGGACTCCCCCACGTTGGAGGCCACAGCAAACGCGAGGTCGGCCACCGTGAAGATGGCGCCTCCCATCACGCCGCCCTTCTCGTTGCGGTGCCCGGGCGTGATGTCAAACTCGGTGACCGCATGGCCGCGCGCGGCCTCCACCACCCGGCAGCCGCAGGCGTCGGTGGCAAAGCGGTCGTTCTTGAAGACCGCCTGGACCTCCTCGAGGGAGGCGTTCTCGTCTATCAGAGCCATTCTTCCTCCTTGATCTTGATGCCGAGAAGAGCGGCGAACTGGACGGCCTGCTCGGCGCTCACGACGGCGCCGCGCAGCTCCCGCAGGTCACTCGAGACGCGGATGCCTGCGATCTCGCAGGTGGAGAGGTCTATGTCCGAGAGGCTCGTGCGAAAGACCGTGGCACGGGAGAGGTCGCAGCCCTCGAGCGAGACGTGCCGAAGCTTGGTGGCGTGCAGACTGGCCTCGGAGAGGTTGCACTCGGCGGCGGCGAGCCGCTCGACCGTTGCCTCCGAGAGGTCTGCGTACGCAACCTGGCAGTCCACGAGGGAGACGCCGGTGAGCCGGCTCTTGAGAAAGCTCAGCCCCGGGGCCGAGCACGAGCGCAGGTCCACGCGGTTGAGCCAGCTGCGGCCTAGGTCCCCGCGCACAAAGCGGCACCCCGAGAAGAGCACGTCGGTGAACGTGCAGTTGGCAAGGCTCACGCCGTCGAAGGAGCATCCGCGGAAGATCACGTTCTCAAAGACCGTCCCGTTGGCGGAGACGCCCGAGAGCTCGAGGCCGGAGAACGCGGTGTTAGTCACCCGCGCGTCCGGGGCCACCAGCGCGGCGAGAAGCTCCTCTCGCCCCATGTGACAGCCGAGGTCGTCGCGAACCTGTGCAAAGCGCTTGGGCTGGCGCGGACGCGGCATCTAGGCCCCCGCCCGGGCAACGTTGACGATCTTGGTGCCGTGAACCTCCGAGACGCCCAGCGCCGCGGCAACGTCCTCGGCGTTCTCCCAGGTGATGCCACCGCCCGGCAGGATGGTGATGCGCCCGGCGGCGCGCTCCACGTAGGCGCGCAGGCGGTCGAGGTTGTCCGCGATGGGCGTGCCGGCCGCGCCGCCGTGGGTGAGGATGCGCTCCACGCCCCGCTCGGCGAGCCAGTCGATGGCAGCGAGCTGGTCCTCCGGCGCGAGCGCGTCAAAGGCCATGTGGAAGGTCACAGCCACGTGGCCGGGGGCCTCGGGGGTGTCCTCGTGGGCAAGGCTGATGAGCTCGGAGGTGAGCTTGGTGTCCAGCCGCCCGTCGCGCAGGCAGCCAAAGACCACGCCGGTGACACCCAAGCTCTTGGCCATGATGAGGTCGTCGCGCATCATGGCAGCCTCGTCGGCCGTGTGCTCAAAGCTGCCGCCGCGCGGGCGGACCATGCACATCACGTCCGTGCCCGTCTCGCGCGCGTGCGCGACGGCGGCGCGAATGACCCCGTAGCTGGGCGTGGTGCCGCCCACGGCCAGGTTGTCGCAAAGCTCGATCCGCGCGGCGCCCGCGGTGACGGCGGCCGGCACGAGCTCCATGTTCTCTGCGCAGAACTCTTTGGTCAGCATGGGCTTCTCCCCTCGTCGTTCTTCTCGCCCAGTATGCCACTTGCCGGCCTCTCGGCGGTACGGCTTTCGGTTATGCGCAGCGCCGCGAGACGGCGTTTTTCTCGGCATGTCATCTACCTGCGCAAATAGCAGCCCGAAGTGTGCGCACAACCGTCCGCAGTGCGCACAACCGTCACGAGTGCGCATAACCGTTGGCGCTGCGCATAACCGTCGCAGGTGGCAGCCGCTACAGCAGCGCAGCCTCCCACTCGGCCTCGCGGAACCCCACGAGCACAAAGTCCTCCCCCACCACAATGGGGCGCTTGACCAGCATTCCGTCCTCGGCGAGAAGCGCAAAGGCCTCGGCGTCCGCCATACCCGCGTCGAGCTGCGCCTTCACGTTGCGCTCGCGGTAGAGCCGCCCGCTCGTGTTGAAGAAGCGGCGCACGGGCAGCCCCGAGCGCGCCTGCCACGCGGCCAGCTCGTCTGCCGCGGGGTTGTCCTCCACGATGTGACGGTCGACGTACGCCACGCCGTGCTCGTCCAGCCACGCCTTTGCGCGCTTGCAGGTACTGCACTTGGGATACTCAACAAACAGCACGTCGGACATGGTGTTTTCCTTTCTACCGAGAAGAACGCGCGGCACGCTGCGGCAGACGGTTATGTACACCCTTGCCGGTTATGTACACTCTACCAGCACCCACGCTCTCAACGCCAAGGCGTTTACCTGCAACTTTCTCGCCTCGCCAACCACGCCTCCTCGTCCGCAGTGTGCATAACCGTCGGAGGTGTGCATAACCGTCAACGGACGAGGCCAAATCTGCCCGCCGCTCAGCTCAGCTCCCTACGTATAATCACCTACAGAGAGGAGCGCCATGCCGGGTCAGTACGTATACGAATGCCCCGTCCTTCTCCCCACGCTCGAGCGTGCCGAGAAGATCGTTCCTCCTGAGTTTATTCCCTGCTACGAGTGGTTCGTCGAGCACACGAACGCATGGATTAGCGTACTCCCCCACAACATGAAGCCTCAGCCGGACACTCCTGTGCCGCTCAGCAGGCTGTCGGGAATTCACTCTCCCAGCTCAGCCCGCGTGAAGTACGCGAACGGACGCCGCTACGCGCTCTCGGTTCATTCGAGCAACCAAAAGCGATACGCCGACAGAAAGCCAATTCACCTTGAAGACGGCACGTGGATCTTCGACTATGCCGCCTACGAAGGAGACGTGGTTGACCAAGGGTACAATGCCACGCTCCTCAACAGTCTGACCGACGGAATCCCTGTTGGCGTCATGGTTCGCGAGAAGGTCGGCTATCGCGTTCTTGGCCTGGCCTTCATCGAGCGGTACAACTATGCGACGCGCATGTTCACGCTCCACGGGCCTGTCACCTCGCAAACGGTTGCCGCAGGAACTTTTGCGATACCCGGCTTCGACGAGCTGCCGCCGCAAGAAAAGCAAATCCTCATCGAGTACGACGGCTCTGACGAGCGGCGCGTCGTCACCGCTCAACAGGTTCGTCGCGAGCAGCAGGGAAAGTTCCGCGAGGCGCTGCTCAACGCGTACTCCGGGACCTGCGCAATTACCAGCGTGAACGTTCCTGAGGTTCTACAGGCAGCTCACATCAACCCCTATCGCGGAAAGAAGTCGCAGGTCGTAAACAACGGCATCCTGCTTAGAGCTGATCTGCACCTACTCTATGATGCACACCTCATTTCCGTTGAGCCCGACTCCCTCGAGGTGGCGATGAGTGAACGTCTCGCCGACACGGCTTATCTGCAGTACAACAAACACAGGCTGCATGAACCAACCAGCCGGGAAATGGCGCCGAACCGTGATCTTCTCGCCATGCATTACGAGCAGTTCAGGCAGGAGAACCAGGTTCTTGTCGCCTAGCCTTTAACAGCTTGTCAACGAGGTCGTCCATCTGGCATGAGGCGACCTCGCGACACCATTCTGGGCAGCGCTCCCACTCACATGTCGAGTAGTCTTCGATGAGCACCCACAGCTCGCGTCGAAACCAAAGTTTGGTCGGGTTCAGGCTCGGCATGATTGCACCTCCGATTCTCGCCACCGAATCGTACGATCCCCGCAACGTCCCGCAGCATGAGCGGGGATACAATTCGATCAAGCAGCGCGATCTGGGGCAGGAGGCCAGCATGGGCGAGTGCGACGCAAGCGTGAAGAACGTCATCTTTGACATGGGCAACGTGCTCATGACCTTTGACGGGCCGCACATCTCGAGCGTCTTCACAGACACGCCCGAGGACGCGGCGCTGCTGCAGAACGCCCTCTTTGGCTCCTCCACCTGGGCGCTCCTGGACTCGGGGACCATCACGCACGAGACCATGCTCCGCGTGGCCGCTGCGCACCTGCCCGAGCGACTGCACCCCAACCTGCGCGCGTGCATGGCGCGCTGGCCGGACTACTCCGAGCCTATCGAGGCCGTGAACGACCTCGCCATTCGCCTCAAGGGCGAGGGCTACGGCATCTACGTGCTCACCAACGCAAGCACGCGCGTCATGGACCAGCTCGGCCACGCGCCCGTCATCCCCTACCTTGACGGCTACGTGGTCTCGGGCATCGAGCGCCTCATGAAGCCGGATCCCGCGATCTTCACCCTGCTCTGCGAGCGCTACGGGCTCGATCCCGCCAGCTGCCTCTTCGTGGACGACAACGCGGACAACTGCGAGGGCGCGCGCGTCGCGGGCATGCATGCGTACCACTTCACGGGTGACGCAGACGACCTCGAGGCAAACGTGCGACTTCTGGGCTAGACCTCGGCAATCACGGACGCCACGACCCACACCACAAACAGGCCGAGAATGACGAGCAGCCCCACGCGGGTCTCCTGGCGCACGGTGAGCCGGGCGAGCGCGGGGACCTCCCGACGCAGCGGCCGGCGGTCGAGCAGCAGGTAGCACGAGATGACAAATGCCGGGGCGAGAAACACGAAGTAGGACACCACGAGGTACCAGAGCGGTCGCAGCGCGTTCTCCGGCGTGGGATCGACAACCGCCGCCACACACCCCGCCACACAGAGCACGCAGAGGGCGAGAAGAACAGCGTCCCAGGCAAGGCCGAGCAGGGGCGGCACGCTGGCGAGCAGCGTGCTCACGCGGGACCTGCCGGTGCGCGGTGGCGCGAACGTGGGCGGCTCGGTTGCAGGCGGCTCGGTCCCAGGGGCGGCCACGGGACCCACGTTCTTCTCGCCAGTCGGGCCCTTCTCGCCAACACCCTCGCCCAGACCGCCAAGCACGTCCAGCAGCGCCCGCTTGAAAGAGCGCGCGGACGCAAAGCGCCTTGCGGGGTCCAACTCCGTGGCACACCGCACGACCCCTCGCAGCCCCTCCGGAACACCGCTTGCCACAAAGCCGCCCTCGCGGTCACCCGGCGTGGGGTCGCGCCCCACGAGGCAGAAGAAGAGCAGCATGCCGAGGGCGTAGACGTCACTCGTCACGTCCGTCTGGCCAAAGCCGAACTGCTCGGGCGGGGCGTAGGCGCGCGTGCCAAGGTGCGTGGTGTCCTGTTCGGCGCCCTCGCGGTAGGCACGGGCGATTCCCAGGTCGATGAGGGTGACGCCACCCGGCGACACCATGACGTTGCCGGGCTTGAGGTCGCGATGGATGACGGGCGGGTCAAAGAGCTCGTGCAGCTCGCTCACCGCGTCGCAGAGGTCGGGGAAGACGCGGCGCACAAGCGCGAGGCGGTCGGTCGCGCTGGCCACGGCATCCGTGAGCGTCTCGCCCGCCACGTGCTCCATGACCACGACGAGCTCGTCTCCTTGGCGCGCACACTCGACGATGCGCGGCAGATGGGAGAGCCGCGCCCCGTCTCGCTGGGCGGCGTAGATGCGCTCGTATGCGCCCCCCAGCCCGGGGGCAAGGCGCTTGCGCACGAACGGCCCCAGCTCGGAGCCGTTCTCGCCCACAAAGAACACGCGCTCCGTGGTCTCGAGGCGGCCCTGCTTGAGAACCGCGTCCACGCGGTAGCAGCTATCGCGGTCGAGCGAGGAGAGGTAGTTTGAGAGCTCATCTTCCATGCGCTTATCCTAGCAGAGGGCTACTTGGCCACCCTGAGAAAAACCACCTAAAAGTGTCGAGCCGAGCACCCGTCAACTGGGCAAACCCGGCTCTGGTTGACACTTCTAGGCGGTTTTTTCGCAACTCGGCTAGCAGATGGTCTTCTCGCCGAAGCGGTAGAGCTCCTCGTTAACCTTTTGGAGCGAGCAGCCGCGGTCCAGGCAGAAGATGATGATCGCGTCACGCCGGTCCTTGCAGTAGAGCTCGCTCACGCCGGCCGCGGTGAGCGCACGGTTGGTCTCTCGCAGCGTGAGCGCCATGGCAAAGGCAATCTGCAGCACCTTGTCGCGGCTGGGGTGGCGCGTGCCCTGGAAGATCTGGTAGCCAAAGGTGTCGTTGAGGTTTGCCATGCGCACCACGCGCGAGCGCTCCAGGCCCTTCTCCGCGAGAAGCTGCTGCAGATACTCGGCGAGCGAGACGGCACGCGGCTCGTGCTCCTCGAGATAGGCGTCGATGCTCGACGTGGAGAGGAGCTCGTCAAGCAGCTCCTCGGTCAACGGTTCGCTCATACGGGCTCCTCCCCTCGACCGCTCGCGCTACGCCACGGAGAACGTGGCCTCGGCAAGCATCGTATCATCCAGCGAGAAGAGCTCCTCCACCTCAACGGTGATGTCGGACTGATCGGTCAGGCTGTAGGCAAGGCGCGCCTGCGTACTGGCACCGGGCTTGATCTCCGCCATGTAGCCGTTGCCGAGGTCCTCGCCCGTGACGACGGCCGTCTCCAGCTGGACCCCGTTCTGGAACACCTTGGGGCTGCAGGCAACGGCAAAGGACGTGGCCTCGTCGGAGTTGTTGGTAAAGGTGTAGTCAACGATGACCGCGGGATTGCCCTCGTAGTCCTCGGTGACCGTGGCGCCATCGATGGTCACGGCGTAGTCGGAGGCAGGGGCCTCGGGTTCGGCCTGCTCCACCTGCCCGGTGGGGGCATCGTCGGCGGGGGCGTCATCAGAGCTGCCGCAGCCAACGAGCGCAAACGGCGAGGCAACGGCGGCGGCGAGGGCGGCAACAAGAGCAAAACGGCCAAACATCTGGGACTTCTTCATCGCTATCACCCAATCTTGCTGTAAGGGCCTTCAGATAGTTGCAGCCTAACAACTCACCTGGACGTTTTCATTAGCTGCGAGCTAATGAAAACGGGGACGGGCGCGCAATTTAGGGCATATCGACAGCGACGTTGAGGAACCACCGACTTTTGCACGAGCGACGACCGGCCGTTAGTGCTTTGATTTCACATGTTGGCTGGTAAAAGAAGCGCGGCGCTCTTGTCGCTTGGCGAGAAGAGCGTCGCGCTCGTGCAAAAGTCGGGTTTCGCGTTGCAGCCGTCGCAGCGGCAGCCGCCGTAACGACAGCAGCAGCGGCACGCGCAGAGCCACCCCGATCAGGCCTGCGGCGCAGCCTCCTTCTTCTCGAAGGTCTTGATTGCCGGCGTGGTGAGCAGGCCGAGGAGGATGATCGCGGCGCCCACGCCGTATGCCACGCGCGTGGACTCAAAGCGAGCGCGCGCCTCGATGTTCACGAGGGAGGCGCGCTCGGCCTCGGTCATGTCGATGTCCGCGATCTGGTGCTCAAACTCCTCGTTGCTGCCCAGGTTGATGCTCATCTGGGAGACCTGCTCGCCCACCGAGGGGGAGATGGTGGGGTCGCTGAGGGCTCCGGCTCGCACCTGTCCCGTAATCCCGAGCAGCAGGACCGCGCCGAGAAGCGCCACGCCAACCGCCTGACCCACGTTGCGCATCGTGGTCTGGATGCCGCCGGACTGAGAGGCGTCACGGTCGCTCACTGCCAGCGCCACGACGTTGCTCGAGTGCGAGGAGACGGTGCCGGCACCCACGCCCGCCACAAAGGCGCCGAGGTACACGCCGAACGCGCTGCATCCGTTGATGGTCACCGAGAAGCCCATGATGGCGAGGGCCGCCGCCATGATCACGTAGCCCGCCTGGATGACGTGGCGCGGGTTGGCGTGCGGCGCGAGCTTGGGGATGCCAAGCGCCAGCGCAAAGGTGGGAATGCCGGTGATGATGGAGATCATGCCCACGTCAACGGGGCTCCAGCCGGCAACAAGCTGCAGGTAAGGGGCCATGAGGATGGACTGCACGCCCATGAAGAAGAACGTGAGCGCGTTGGCCACCAGGCCGGCAAGCACCTGCGGGGTCTTGAGGAAGGAGCGCGGGAGCAGCGCCACGCCGTTCTTCTCCTCCACGCCCTTCTCCACGTGAACGAGCACGATGAGGACAGCCACGCCGCAGGCGGCAAGCGGGAGCGCCGGAGAGATGCCAAAGATCGTGAACGGGCAGGCCTCGAACGGGGCAACGATGCCCCACGATGAGATGCTCGAGACGCCCACCAGGAACATGAAGAGGCCAACTGCCGCAAGGGTCACGCCGAGGAAGTCAAACTTGAGCTTCTCGTCGACCTGATGGACGTGCGAGAGGCCCTGCGACGCGGCAAGAACCACCAGGAAGTAGGCGGCGAGCACGAGGAAGGTCACGTGCATGCCGGCAACCTCCATCACCACGCCGAGCACGAGCGGCAGCAGCGCGGAGAGACCCGAGGCGGCGCCGATGCAGCCAAAGGCGACCGTTCGGTTGTGTCCCTGATAGAGCAGCGGGATGAGGCCGAGAAGAGACGGGATGAGGAAGCTCGCGCCAAAGCCCACGAGCACGCGGCCGACCCAGATGAACGTCATCATGTTGGGCGCGAGCGCGCAGGCCACCTCTCCGAGCGCGCAGAGTCCGGCGCCGATGCGGAAGGTGCGCTTCCACCCGATGATGGTGCCCGCAAGGCCACCCGCGATCATGAAGGCACCACCCATGAGCGGATAGACCATGTTGGCGAGCTGGATCTCCGAGGTGGTGGCGCCGAGGTCGTGCGTGAGCGCCGAGGCGGCAAGCGAGAGGGCGCCGTTGTCGCCCGTCGTTCCCATCTGTGCGAGGACCAGCACAATGATCGGCAGCAGCGCGAATCTCTCTGCCGAAGGCTTTGCCTCCCCCGCATGTCCCGCTAGTGCGGTTGCGTTCATTTTCTATCCTCCCTGATTGGGTTGCCTTGCCTCCCTGTAGCAAGGCCTGCGACCTTGATGTACCCGCTTAACAGGAAAAACAGAGAACTAAAGAGACTTCGCCAAAGAGACGCAATGCGTAAGGCTTGCTGAAGAAGATGCACAAAGGCTTTGGCTGCCTGAATCGCTGACGGCTGCGTGCGATTGCGATGGTTATGCGCAGTCGTGACGGTTATGCGCGGCTGCGATGGTTGCGCGCGGCGGGAGCGATCATGCGGCAGCCGCGAACACGCTACCGCTCCGGTTGTGCGCAGTCGTAACGGTTGTGCGCAGTCGTAACGGTTATGCGCAGTCGTCCTGCCGCCCGTATTTCTCGCCAGGCCTTCTAGCTGCGGGTTTGCAACTCAGTCGCGTGCGCACAACCGTCGCAGGTGCGCACAACCGTCGCAGGTGCGCATAACCGTTGCGAGTGCGCACAACCGCGGCTGCCGAGCGTACCCGCTGTCGCCCCGCCCCGGTTGTGGAGAACCATTCACAAACGAGAAAAACCTTGCATTCGAGAAGAGCGGTCGATATAGTTGTTTCTTGCACGCAAGGTGCACCGCATTGCGGGGTGGAGCAGTCTGGTAGCTCGTCGGGCTCATAACCCGAAGGTCGTAGGTTCAAATCCTGCCCCCGCGACCATACAAAGTCAGCCCGGAGGTCATGTGGCCTCCGGGCTTTTTCGTGCTCCGATAAGAGGTGCTTCTCGGGTTATAGGACAAAAAGTGTGCTATCGAAGCGGCCGTCTGCGCAGGCAGGCGGCCGCTTCTCATGTGTTTATATCTCTCGCCCCGTTTTTAGCACTCGGACAGAAAGTGTGCCGTCCCGACCGGCGTCCACGCAGGCGGGCGCCCGAAAATCGAGCCGTTAAATCTCTCGGACGGGAGG
>CASEHX010000023.1 GCA_949287905.1 uncultured Olsenella sp. | reverse complement strand
GGCAGCGGGAACGGAGCTCGACGCCACAGGCGCGGTCTCCGGACCCGGCGCGAAGGCACTCGGCTGCGCCGGAGCGGGGCTCGACGCCGCCTGGGGCGCGGGCGCGGGTGCCTGCTGCGGCGCAGGCCGCGATGCCGTCTGGGGCGCAGGCGCCGGCTGCGGCGCTGCCTGAGGCGCAGGCGCGGGAGCCGCCGCGCGCTGCTGGGGCGCGGTGCGCTCCGCCTGAGAGATCGCCTGGTTCGCGAGACTCGACTCAACGTAGACGACCTGCCGGGGTCCAAAGGCGGCCATGACCACCGGATCCACGCTCGCCTTCACGTCTGCCCGCTCGAGCATCTTTGCCGCAAAGTGGGACCCCTTCGGAAGCGAGACCACGAGCTGGACGCCGTCATCAGAGACGGCCGAGGACGAGAGGAGCAGCGAGCCCTTGGCCGGTGCCTTCTTCACAAGCGTGTCCACGACCTGCTTCCAGGCGCGCTGGAGGTTGCCGTTGCTGAGGCCACCGCGAGAGCTGCCGGAGTCGCCCCCGGCCACTCGGCGCTCGCCGCCACGCGCCTCGCCCGCCACGCGACTCGCGCTGGGGGACGCCGCGGAGGCGACGGGAGCGCCCGATCGAGGCGCCCTCTCAGCGGGAGCGGCCGGCGCCGGGGCGGCAGCAGGCTCACCGCTCTTCTCGGCAGGCGCAGGCGTCGGCACGGCGGGCGCGGGAGAGGCGGCTTCGGGCTGGGGCGCCGTCCGAACGGCAGCCTCCTGCCCGAGGTTCTTCTCGGCCTCCGGAGCGGGGGCGGCAACCCGGGCGCCGGGTGCGGCGAGAATCGCAACCTGGCGCTCGAGGTCCGAAATGCGCTCCGCGAGCGCGTCGAGCGTGAGGTCGGACTCGGGCCGCGCCACGCGCGTGAGGGCGATCTCCAGAACGAGGCGCTGGTTGGTGGCCGTGCGCATCTCGCTGGAGGCATCGCCGAGGACGGTGAGCACGCGCGCCGCGCGGTCGGCGGAACCGAAGGCGGCAGCCTCGGCTCGCAGTGCCTCGAGCTCGTCGCCCCGGGCGGAAACGACGTCGTCCGCGCTGGGGGCGACCGAGACCACGTAGACGTCGCGGACATGGGCGGCCAGCTCGCGCGTGAACCTCAGGAGGTCGCGCCCGGCGTCGGCGAGGGCGGCGACCTCAGAGAAGAGCGCCGCCGCGTCTCTGTGCGCCATCGCGCGGGAGACCTTGCCGAGCACGGAGCCCGAGACCTCTCCGAGCAGGTCCTGCGCGGAGGCGAGGTCGATGTTGCCGGCACCGAAGACCGAGAGCTGCTCGAGCGAGGTCAGCGCGTCGCGCATGCCGCCGCGGGCGTGGCGCACCACGAGCTCGAGGGCGGCGGCGTCATACGAGAACCCCTCCTGCGAGCACACGTAGGCAAGGTGCGCCTGCATCTCGTCGTTGCCGATGGCGTGAAAGTCAAAGCGCTGCACGCGAGAGAGGATCGTGGGCAGGATCTTCTGGGGGTCGGTGGTGCACATGATGAAGACCACGTGCTCGGGGGGTTCCTCGAGGGTCTTGAGCAGCGCGTTGAACGCCGCGGGGGTGAGCATGTGGACCTCGTCGATGATGTAGACCTTCGCGCGGCCCAGCGCGGGGGCGTACCCCACGCGGCCGATGATCTCTTCGCGGACGTTGTCCACGCCGGTGCGCGAGGCGGCGTCCAGCTCGATGACGTCCGGGTGCTCTCCGGCGGCGATGAGCTGGCACTGCTCACAGGTGCCGTCGGGCAGGGCGGCGGGGCCGCGCTCGCACATGAGCGCCTTGGCAAGGATGCGCGCCATCGTGGTCTTGCCCGTTCCGCGCGGGCCGCAGAACAGGTACGCGTGGCTGGTGCGTCCCTCCAGCACGGCGCGCTTGAGGGTCTCCACCACGTGAGACTGGCCCACCACCTGCTCAAACGTCTGGGGGCGATACTTGGTGTAAAGCGATTCCATGCGGCCTCCGGCGATTGCGTTTCGAGGTTCCAGTATACCCGCGACGCCGGACGCAAAACATCGGGCTAAATAACATACACTCGGCGACCCAACCTGAAAGTTCTTCTCGGGATATAAGGATTTTTCGCCGCCCAGTGTATGCTAACGGGCTGGGGAGAGGGACCAGCGACGCGAGAGGCGCGGGCGGTTCGCCGCCCGGCGCATGCTAACGACCCGCCGAGAAGCGCGGGCGACCCGTCACCGCACCCAGCGATAGCGCGTGGCCCGCGCCGCGCCGACCTTCTCCAGCTCACCGGTCGCCTGAAGCCGCGCGAGAACGCGGTCGAGCGTGCGCGAGCTGATGGTGGGCAGCGCCTCCGTCACCTCGCGCCTGCTTGCGGGCTCAAGGCGCGTCGAAAAGAAGGCGCGCACGCCCTCCTCCGGAGAGCCCAGAGACAGCGCCGCCATACGCTCGTCCAGCTCTCGATAGCAGGCGAGCACCACTCCCAGAAAGTAGGTCACGTACGGCAGGTAGTCGTTCTCCCCCTCTCGCCAGCCGGTCGAGCTCGCCGCAAGCGCCTCGTAGTACGTCTCCTTGGTCCGCTCGATCTCGCGCTCGATAGAGACGTAGCGTCCAACGTCATAGCCCCCGCGATAGAGCGTGAGAAGCGCAAGGAGCCTGCTCATGCGCCCGTTGCCGTCGTTGAACGGATGGATGCTCACAAAGTCAAACGTAAAGAGCGCACTGACGAGAAGGGCGTCGTAGCGACCCTCGGCAACAGCACCCGCATAGGCGGAGCAGAGCGATTCCACCGCCGCCGGGGTTTCGAGCGCGCTCGTTGGAACGAAGCGCGTGACAAGCGCGCCGTCAGGCCCCGTCTCGGCAATGACGTTATCGGTGTCTTTCCAGCGCCCGCCAAAGGAGACGCCGACAGAGCGATAGAGGTCACGATGAAGCTGCAGAATGACGTTTGGGGTCACGTCGATGTGCGCATGGCTCTCGTGGATGAGGTCAAGCACGGCGCGATAGCCCGCGATCTCGCGCTCGTCTCGGTTTTTTGGCTCAACGCGCATCTGGACGATCTCGCGCAGGCGGACGTCTGAGGTGCGGATGTTCTCGAGGCTGTTGGAAGCGCCCGTGCTCTGGATGCGCGCAACCTCATGCAGGCCCTCGAGCTCGACGGGACGCAGCTCCATCCTAAGTTCCCGACGCGCCCGAAACGCATGAATGGCCGAGAGGGTGTTCGTGACCTCGGGCACCATGAGCTTTGAGAGCTCTCGCTCGTAGTCAAATGCGCGCATCGTCCACCCTCCAAGTATCTCCGTCACGGGGCAAGTATCTACGCCAGGCTGTATCTCCGCCACGGTGCGAGTATCTACGCAAGTCTGTATCTCCGCCACGGGGCAAGTATCTCCGTCGAATCTACCATATTTGACGGAGATACTGCCATGCCGCGGCAGCCAACACGAAGTGGTGGGCTAAATAACATACACTCGGCGACTCAACCTGAAAGTTCTTCTCGAGATATAAGGTTTTTTCGCCGCCCAGTGTATGCTAACGGGCCGGGGAGAAGGGCTGGCGACGCGAGAAGGGCTGGCGACGCGAGAAGCGCGGGCGGTTCGCCGCCCGGTGCATGCTAGCGACCCGCCGAGAAGCGCGGGCGGAACCAGGCGAGAAGGGCCTCGGCGTCGGCGGCGGGAACGTCGCGCAGGTCGAGGCCGGCAGCGTCGCTCGCCGCCGTGCGCACGGAGAGCGTGGCCACGCCGGCACGACGCTGGAAGGGGCTCGCGGAGACGGACATGCGCTGCAGCCGCGCACGCGGCACGATCACGGTGAGCCGCGTGAGGCCGCCGGTAACGAGCACCAGCTCGCGAGCGGTATGGCCGTAGCGGGCGGCGCCCCAGGCTCGCAGCGCGTCCGCAACGAGCCCCACGAGCAGTACCACGCTCAGCACGACCGCGACAACGAGCACCGGGCGCAGCAGCCACGCCGCACGCTCCAGCAGACCGGAGAACCCAAAGAGCCAGTGCACGCCAAAGAAAATCGCCGTCATAAACGGCCACCAGATAACCGCGCGCACCACGGCACGGCGACGAGCGACCGGACCAAGGCGTCGCAGCCGAGCGGCGCCCAGCACGCCCGCGTAGGTGGGCAGGACCTCGGCGAGAAACGCATCGAGCTCGTCCATGCGGATGAACGGGTGCAGAAGCACGCTGCCCGAGGACTCGCCGTCCTTCTCGCCAGGCGCGGAGACCACTTGTACCGTGACCTCGGCATACCCGATGAGCTGGCGAATGATGCCCTGCCGCACCGCCACGTGCTGCACGCGTCCCGCAACGACCGTGCGCGACACGCGCGAAAGCAGGCCATGCTCCACGACCATCCGATCGGCGTAGCGCTCCACGCGATACCCCGCGTAGCGCATGAGGTTGACGACAAACGAAACCGCAGCGCCGAGCACCAGGGCGGAGACGACAAAACCCGCCAGCAGGGGCAGCAGCGCCGGGACCTCCGCGGACGCGATTCCCGCCCCCGCGCCCTCGAGGTCAAATAGGCCCCATTCGCCGAGCTGGGTCAGGCCGTTGCCGAGAAGGACCACGAGCGCGAAGGCCTGGCCGCCGGCGCTGATGTGCGACGCGGCGGCGAGCACGAGCTGTCGGTTCGCGAGCGTGAAGACGGCAAGCGGGCGTTCGGCCTCCGGGACGTCCGGGGAATCCGGGGCTTCCGGGTTCTTCTCGTCCGCCGGCGCCGCGGCGCGCTTGCGGCGGAAGAGCTCCGCGCGAAGCGCCTCCGCCTCGCCCTCGCGCAGGCCGGAGATCTTGGACGCGTCGCCCTCGGTCGCGGCCGCGCCCGTGTCAAGATCGAGCGTCACCAGACCAAAGACGCGCTCGAACAGGGTGGAGTTCACCGAGACCGTGTGAATGTGCTCGTAGGGCACCGTGAGACGGCGGCGGTTGAGCAGGCCCCAGCGCACGACGAGCCCCTCGTTGGCAAGCTCCCACGTGCGAACGCGCCAGATCACAAAGCCGAGCAGCAGGCACGCCGCAAAGATCGCAACCGCAGCCATGGCAAGCGTGCGCAGGGCGCCCGCGTCCCCGGCGAAGAAGTCCCCGGCAAGGCCAAACGCCACGAGCACGATCAGGCCCCAGGTCAGTTTGAGCGCCTCGACGAGCACGGAGAGCGGGTTGGCGCGATGCTCGCCGGAGGTGATCCGGGGCGCGCCGTCCTTCTCGCCCGCGCTCACACGTCCTCCTTGGCGAGGCGCGCGAGCTCGGCCACGCGGTCGCGCAGGGCGGCGGCGTCGGCCTCCGCGAGGCCGGGGATCTCGAAGCTCTCGCCGGCCGTGGAGATGGTCACCGTGGCCAGGCCGTGCGCGCGCAGGATGGGACCCTGCTCGGTCTGCACGTGCTGGACGCGCACGAGCGGCACGAGCACACGCTTCTTCACAAAGACGCCGTGGTAGAGGTCCACGTCGGTGGGCGTGACGTCGTAACGCCAGGTGGCCATCTCGATGCGTGGGGAGATCAGGAGGTCGCCCACGCAGATGGCCTCGAGCACGCCCGCGGCGAGGTAGACCCAGAAGACGTCGCCGCCCAGGTGGCGCACGATCGCCCAGGCCGCCACCGCCAGCACGGCCACCACAACAATGCCGATGAGGTCCGAGACGTACCACACGCGCAGCATGCGCGGGTCGAGGCGGTGCGAGGGCAGGGCTGGGGCTGGCATGTGGGCTCCTTTGGCGACGGGACGCGGAATACCATACACTGGCGCGCGCAACCTGAAAGTTCTTCTCGGTATATAAGGGTTTTTCGCCGCCGAGTGTATGCTAACGGGCCGGCGAGAAGGACTGGCGACGCGAGCAGCGCGGACGGCACCCGGCGAGCAACGCGGGCGGAACCGGGCGAGAAGCGCTAGCGGCAGCAAAAAAGCGCGCTCGATGGGATCGGGTGCCCGCCAGAGGCCCCTTATGGCTGCTGCCTCCCGGCCCTGACCAGGTTCGAGGTGTTGCGTCACCCGAGCCCATCGAACGCGCTCGCGCAAGAGTGTAGCAGATACTTTGCCCAACCATGCACACCTCGCGCTTGGCGGACAAAATCGGGCCGAAAAAACGAGGTCTGTACGGTCGGTTGCTCTACAGGCGGGGCAGCGTGCCTGCGCACCCGCGCATGGACGAGGGCCCGCGGCGCGGAAAGCGCGCCCTCGGGCCCTCACTTCTTGCAGCTGCCTAGCTCTGAGGCTCACACAGTGCGGCCGCACGCGACTCTTTTCGTCGTGCACGCCGCTCCCTGCACGGGGTGTATCATTCCCGAACTTCTCGCCCCGCGCCCCCACGCAACGGCGAGCGGCCCCTTTCACCGGTGAAGCACATCTCAACCACAACTCCTCCACACCCGCGACACGGCGCGATAGAATGACCGAGTGACTTTAGCGAGAAGGGATAGGAAATGTCCAAGAAGACCGCCGTTCGCCGCAAGGATGAGACGGGCGAGTTTGACAACAGCGCCTATGAGAACGTGCGGGTTTCCGCGACCTTTGACTACAACGAGGTGACCCTCTCCTACGCGGCCGAGCTTGTGGCGCCCAACGTCAAGCGCACGCTTGGGCCGATCAGCTTTGTCGCGCTTATCCTGCTGGTCTTTGCTGCGTGGCAGTTCCGCGACCAGCAGACGTTCCTCATTGCCCCCGCGATCATCGTCATGGCGCTGCTGTTTGTGTGGTCAAACTGGAACCGCGTCCAGACGCACGTTGCCTGCAGGAGCTCGCTCGCCCTCGACGGCGGCTCCGAGCGCCGCCACGTTGTTGTCTGCGACGACGCCATCCACACCGAGACCAGCACCGGCAAGCACGAGACCTACCCGCTCTCCGAGCTCAAGACGCTTCACGCCACCGACGAGTGCCTGCTCGCCGGCTTTGGGCGTGGGCGCTACGTCTTCATTCCGCGCAAGGCCCTCTCGGAGGGACGCTATCGCAGCCTGATCGAGTTCCTCGAGGAGAAGCGCGGGCACTAGGGGCCGTTGCGCGGCCGTGGCGGCCTGGCGACGCGGCCGTGGCGGCCTAACGGCGCGGCTTAGGGCGTGGCCTCGCGGCGGCTTGGCGGCGAGGCCTGGCGGCGGCCTGACGGCGCGGCTGCTTTCTGAACGCGCGCTCGTCTCGGCCGGCCTGTTGAGCACCTCTTCACGATTTGAGGCTCGTCTCAGCCTGACGGGTCTTCTCGCTTAACGAAACGTGGCTCGTCTCAGTCCGGCGGGCCCCGCCCCTTTACCAACCGGGCCTCGTCTCAGCCTGACGCGCTTCTCGCTTAACGAAACGGGGCTCGTCTCAGCCCGGCGGGTCTTCTCGCTTGACGAAACGCGGCTCGTCTCAGCCCGGCGGGTCTTCTCGCTTGACGAAACGCGGCTCGTCTCAGTCGAGAGCGCGCGGCGCACTGAGACGAGCCCCGAATCATGAGGGGGAACGGCACCCCAGGCTGAGACGAGGCCGGTTTCGCAAAGACCACTCGGGGCCCGGGCTGAGACGAGCGCGGTTTCCGCGGGCGCCCCGCAGCAAGAAGCCCGCAGCGCCAGAGCACGGCCGCCGCACCACGGCTATCGCGACCAGACCACGGCCTCGTACGGGCGCAGCGCCCCCGCAATCGGGCCTTCGGCATAGTTGCCGAGAAGCACCGTCATGCCGTCAGTCCCCAGGTCGGCAAGCTCGCACGGCTCGTCGTCAAACGAGCACGCAACCACGAGGCGCTTCTCGCCCAGCGTACGCTCGAAGGCGATCACCTTGGGCGCCGCGGAGCCGGCATCCAGGAAGCGCACGTCGCCGAGGGCAACCACGTCGCTCGTGTGCCGCAGCGCAACGAGGCCCCGGTACCACTCGAACATCGAGCCCTCAACGCCCACCTCCGCCTCGGCGTTGACCTGCCCATAGTTTGCCGGCACGCCCAGCCACGGCTCTCCCGTCGTGAAGCCGGCCCCGGGGCCCGCCGTCCACTGCATCGGCGTGCGCCCGTTGTCGCGCGAGCGCTCGCCCACCACGCGCATCGCCTCGTCCGGCGTGACGCCGCGACCGAGCAGCATGCGATAGGCATTCTTGCTCTCCACGTCGTCGTACTTCTCGATGGAGTCGTAGCCGGCGTTGGTCATGCCCAGTTCGTCGCCCTCAAAGACGTAGGGCGTGCCCTTCATGAGATAGCTCATCGTGGACAGCATCTTGCCCACCAGATCCCAGCTTCCCCCGCGCTCCCCCACGCCCTCGCGGCCGCCAAAGCGCGTGATTGCGCGCGGCTGGTCGTGGTTGTCCCAGAACAGCGCGTTCCAGCCACCGCCGTTCTGCATGCCCTCCTGCCACTCCCGCAGGACCTCGCGCAGCTCCACGATGTCCGGCTCGGCAAGCGCCCACTTGTCCCCGCCGGCGTAGTCCACCTTGAGGTGGTGAAAGCTGAAGCTCATCGAGAGCTCGTGGTCATCGGGGCGCGTGTAGCGGATGCAGTTGGCAAGGTCGGTCGAGGCCATCTCGCCCACCGTGATCATGCCGTCGATCCCGGAGCGCTCCACGAGCTCTCGCAGGTACTCGTGCACGTGGGGGCCGTCTGCCACCAGGGAGCGGCACGCGGCGCCGGAGCCGGGAACGTCCTCGATGACCTCCGGCTTGGAGATGAGGTTGATCACGTCAAAGCGGAAACCCGTGACGCCGCGCTCGCGCCAGAAGCGGACCACGTCGGCGCACGCCTCGCGGACCTCGGGGTTGGTCCAGTCAAGGTCCGGCTGGCTCGCGTCGTGCATGTGCAGGTACCACTTGCCCAGGCGAGGCTCCCACTCCCAGGCGCTGCCACCGAAGGCGCACTCCCAGTTGGTGGGCGGCTCGCCGGGATCCCCGGGGCCGGCGGACCCGCGACCGTCGCGCAGGATGTAGTACGCCTGATAGCGCTTCTCGCCCGAGCACGCCCGACGGAACCACTCGTGCTCCGTGGAGGTGTGGCACAGCACCATGTCCAGCATGATGCCGATACCATGCTCCCGGGCAGCCGCAACCAGCTCGTCGAAGTCGTCCATCGTCCCGTAGCGCGGGTCCACGGCGCAGTAGTCCGACACGTCATAGCCGTTGTCCCGCTGCGGCGAGGGGTAGAACGGGGTGAGCCAGAGGTAGTCCACCCCCAGATGCGCCAGGTAGTCCAGCTTGCTCGTGATGCCGGGCAGGTCGCCCAGGCCGTCGCCGTTGCTGTCGCAGAAGCTCTTGACGTAGATCTGGTAGACCACGCTCCTGCGGAAGTCCTTCTCGATGGTCGGCATGGCTTCTCCCCTCGCGCGCTAGGAGCGGTAGGTCGCCACGGTCGTGGCACCGGCCGTTGCGTCCACGCCGTCAATGAGCGCCAGGTCGGCCGCGGCTCCCGCGTCGGTGACGATGAAGGCCGTGATCGTGGGGTGTCCTGCCGCGCGGATCTTCTCGGCGGAGAAGGTCATGAGGGGCTGGCCGGCCGTGACGCGCTGGCCCTGCTCGACGAGGCACGCAAAGCCGTCGCCGCCCATCTCAACCGTGTCTATGCCAACGTGGATGAGCACCTCCGGGCCACCGTCGAGCGCAAGGCCGATGGCGTGGAAGGAGCCGGGCATCGTGGCGGCAACCACACCGTCCGCGGGGGCAACGATCGTGTTGGCACCGGGGGCGGGCTCGATGGCAAGGCCGTCACCCATGGCCTTGCTGGCAAAGACCTGATCCGGCATGTCGGTGATGGGACGCACCACGCCGGAGAGCGGGGCGAGAAGGACGCGCTCTCGCGGCTCGGCCTTGGCGGCGGGCGCCGGCTCGGAGGCCACGGCGGTCGGCTCGGCCTTGGCGGCGGGTGCCGGCTCGGAGGCCGCGGCGGTCGTTGCCCCGGAGGCCGCGAGGCCGCGGTCCTTCTCGCTGAGCTTGCGGACGCCCACAAGGTACGTCAGGGCAAACGGCACCACGATGGCGATCAGCATGCACGCGGCAAAGACGCCCCAGAAGCCAAAGACGATCGAGAGGATGCCGGGGAGACCGCCCACGCCGATGGAGAGCGCCTGGACGCCAAAGCCCGTGCAGACCATGGCCGCGCACGCGGAGCCGATCATGCCGCAGACCAGCGGGAACTTGTACTTGAGGTTCACGCCAAAGAGGGCGGGCTCGGTAACGCCCAGGTAGCACGAGATGAACGCGGGAATGTTGACCTGCTGGGCACGCTCGTTGCGGCGCTGGAGCACGGACATGGCAACCACCGCGGAGCCCTGCGCGATGTTGGAGAGCGCGATCATGGGCCAGAGCGTGGTGTAACCGAGCTGGTTCACGAGCTGGGAGTCGATGGCGTTGGTCATGTGATGCAGGCCGGTCATGACGAGGGGCGCGTACAGGGCGCCAAAGACGGCGGCGAAGAGCACGCGCACGTTGGAGCTCAGGCCCCAGCTGACGGCGCCGGCGATGGCATCGCCGATGGCCCAGCCGATGGGGCCAACAACGAGATGCGCGATGAAGACGGCCGGGACAAGCGACATAAAGGGCACGACGATCATGCGCACGACCTCGGGCGTGATCTTGGTGAAGAGCTTCTCAAGACCAACGAGGACGAAGGCGGCCATGAGGGCGGCGATGACCTGCCCCTGGTAGCCGGTGCCGAGGAACGAGTAGAAGCCAAAGTCGAAGGTGTGGGCGGCAACGTCCTCCGCAGTGGCGGTTGCAACGGAGAAGCCGTTGAGGAGCTGCGGCGAGACGAGCGTAAGGCCCAAGACGATGCCCAGGATGGGCGTGGTTCCCATCTTGCGCGTGACGGACCAGCAGATGCCCACGGGAAGCATGTGGAAGACGGCCTCGCCGATCACCCACAGGAAGCTGTACATGCCGCTCCAGAACGTCCACATGTCCGCGATGGACTTGGTGCCGTGCTGGAGGTCGAAGGCGCCGGCGTCGGTGAAGAAGTTGACCTCGCCGATGATGTTGCGGAAGCCCAGGATGAGGCCGCCGCAGATGAGCGCCGGGATGAGCGGAGCAAAGATCTCTCCGAGCACGCCCATCGCGCGCTGCAGCGGGCTCTGGTTTGCGCCCGCCGCGGCCTTGGCGGCCTCCTTGGAGACGCCCTCGATGCCGCTGACGGCAGTGAACTCCTGGTAGAAGTCGGCCACGTCGTTGCCGATGATCACCTGGAACTGGCCCGCCTGCGTGAACGTGCCCTTGGCGCTCGGCAGCTCCTCAATGGCGGCAACGTCGGCCTTCGCCGGATCCACCAGCACAAAGCGCATGCGCGTCATGCAGTGGGTGACCGCGGAGATGTTCTCCTTGCCGCCCACGAGGTCGAGGAGCCTGCCCGCGTCCTCAGTGTACTTTCCCATTGTTCCGCTTCCTCCTTGTCCCTTCTCGCTGCCCTGATGGTAGGGTAGCAACTTATTTGAATAAGTTCACGCTCAGTTTGGCACCACTTATTTGAATAAGTTGCGAGAATCCGTGAACGGTTGGATTTTGGGTGCCAGCGGCAGGTTCTTCTCGGCCCGTACGGCAGCGCGACGTGGCGCCGTGACGTGGCGCAGCGCTGTGACGCTGCGACGTGGCTCCACGCGGCGGCGCGACGTGGCGCCGTGAAGTGGCTCCACGCTGTGGCGCCGCGCTGGAGGTACGGGTTATTTGAATAAGCAGTACAATGTTTGCCTGAAGGAGGCAGCATGAAAGCGCGCTACGACGCCATATACCGAGACATCCGAGAGAGCATTGAGGACGGGACCTACCCCTACCAGGGGTTTCTTCCGTCCGAGGCAGAACTGACGGCCACGTACGACTGCTCTCACAACACGCTGCGACGCGCGCTGGGCCTGCTGCGCGACCAAGGCTACGTTCAGCCGGTTCACGGCAAGGGCGTGCGCGTGATCTACCAGGAGCCGGAGCGAACCACGTTCACCGTGGGGGGCATCGAGTCGTTCCACGAGGCGGAGGAGCGCATCCGTCTGGACGCCCGGACCGAGGTCGTTTCCCTCGAGCAGATCACGGCCACGCCGGAGGTCTCCTTTAGGACCGGCTTTGAGGAGGGAACGGAGCTCACCTCGATCGTGCGCGTGAGGCGCATTGGCGGCGAGGCGCTGATCCTAGACGTGAACCTGTTCCGGACGGCGTCCGTCCCGGGCATAACCGAGGAGGTTGCGCGGGGCTCCGTCTACGAATACGCCGAGAAGGACCTTGGCGTGAGCATCGCCATGAGCAAGCGCGCAATAACCGTTGAGCGCGCGACGGCTCGCGACCGTGAGCTGCTCGACCTCGGCGACATCGACTATCTGGCCGTCATAACGAGCCAGACCTTTGACGCGCAGGGCATCCTCATCGAGTGTACGCAGTCGCGGCACCGCCCCGACCACTTCTGCTTCCGCGACACCGCCGTCCGGCATCGCGTGTGATGGAGGCGCGACGGGTCGCGCGCGATTTGCGCCTCGTCTCAGCCTTGAGCGGGAATCCTCTTCACCATCCGGGTCTCGTCTCAGTCCGGCGGGGTTTCTCGCTTTACGAAACGCGGCTCGTCTCAGCCCGGCGGGGCTTCTCGCTTTACCAACCGAGGCTCGTCTCAGCCTGACGCGCTTCTCGCTTGACGAAACGCGGCTCGTCTCAGTCGAGAGCGCGCGGCGCACTGAGACGAGCCCCGAATCATGAGGGGGAACGGCGCCCCAGGCTGAGACGAGGCCCTTTTCGCAAGGGGGTCGGGGCCTACCGGCTGAGACGAGGCCCGGTTGGGAAGGCGCGCGCGGGCATCGGGCTGAGACGAGGCCGGTTTCGCAAAGTCGCGCAAGCTCGCAACCGAGAAAAGCGCCGTCAGCCGCCAACACCCCCCGCCGCCCCGTCGCGACCGGTACCCGTCACCACAGAGTCTCCATAAACGCTATACTGGTCCGCGTTCTTCTCGCCAGACCACAAGGAGTTCTCTCATGGCTCTCATCAGCGTTGACTACTTCTCCTCCTCCCTCATGCGCACCACCACGCTCGAGGTCATCCTGCCCATTGACGACCAGGGCGCGGCCTACGCCACGGACTCTGCGATGCGCCACTCCGGCGGCACGCTCGAGGCGGAGATGCGCACCTGGGAGCAGCACCCCTACCCGCCCAAGAAGGCGCCGTTCAAGACGCTCTTCCTGCTGCACGGCATCTCGGGCAACCACGCGGACTGGATCAGCGAGACGCGCATTCGCAACTGGGCGGAGAACCACGGGATCGCCGTGGTCATGCCGTCCGGCTACAACGCGTTCTACCTGGACCAGCCCGAGGTCCACAACTACTACGGCCGCTTCGTGGGCCAGGAGCTCGTGGAGGTGGCGCGCCGGATGTTCCCGCTCTCCACGCGCCGCGAGGACACGTTCATCGGCGGCATCTCCATGGGCGCGTACGGAGCGCTGCGCAACGGCCTCAAGTACTGCGAGACGTTCGGGTCCATCGTGTCGCTCTCCTCGGCGATGATCATCAACAACTTTGACCAGATCATCTCGTCCGACGGCCTGTTCTTCCTCTCGCGCGACTTCCTCGAGCACACCTTTGGCGACCTCTCCCACGTGCGCGACTCCGACAAGGACCCGGCGCGCCTGGCAGCCGACCTCGTCTACTGCGACCGTCCGCGACCTCGGATTTTCATGACCTGCGGCAACCAGGACCCGCTTGCCGAGGCTAACCGGATGCTTGCGGGTCGCATGCGCGACACGGGCCTTGATGTCACCTATCATGAGATGCACGGCGGACACGACTGGGACTTCTGGAACACCGCCCTGCCCGAGGCGCTCAACTGGCTGCTCTAGGCCGGCCGGCGCCCTAGGCGGAGCAAGGGGCGAAGGGGTCTCCCGCGCGGCCGCAACTCACCGCAACCCTTGGGGAGGGACGAGAACATGGCACTGCTCAGAGTCGACTTCTACTCCCACTACCTCGAGCGCAACGTGGTGCTCACGGTTGTCATTCCCGCGGACAAGATGGACGGCAACAAGCTGGCCAAGAAGCGTCGCGGCCCGTATCGCACGGTCTACCTGCTGCACGGCCTCTTTGGCCAGGACGTTGACTGGATCGACCGCACGCACGTGGTGGAGACGGCCGAGGCACGAGACATCGCGCTCGTCATCCCCTCCGGCGAGGACGGGCTCTACCTCAACAAGCCCGAGATAAACGAGTGGCACGGCAAGTTCATAAGCGAGGAGCTGGTGGACTTCACGCGCCGCCTCTTCCCGCTGTCCACCAAACGCGAGGACACGGCGCTGGCCGGCATCTCCATCGGCGCGTACACGGCGCTGATCAACGGCCTGCTGCGGCCGGACCGCTTTGGGTCGATCATCATCCTCTCGGGCGCGTTCATGCGCGACCGCGTGCTCGAGGCGGTTGAGAGCCGCTCGCCGCGCAAGCGCAAGTACTACGAGCGCTTCTTTGGCGACATCGACACGGTCATTGGTTCCGACAAGGACTACGTGGCGCTGATCGACAAGTTCAAGCAGGATCCCGAGCTGCCCAAGCCGCGCTTCTACTCCGCGTGCGGCCTGCACGACAACCTCTGCCAGAACAACCGCGACCTGGTCAAGCTGCTGCGCGACGCCGACTTTGACGTCACGTACTGGGAGCCGGACATCGGCGCGCACGAGTGGCCGTTCTGGAACGCGTGGATCGACTGCGCGCTGGACTGGTACGCACCCGGCCCGATGCAGCCCAGCTCGGTTGACGTGGACTACTCGGCGCTGACCGAGCTGCGCCCGCCGGAGAAGCAGGGCTAGGACGCGGGGCTGCGCTGGCGGCGGGCGCGTGCTGGCGTGTGCTGGCGGCGGGTGCGGTGGCGGTGTTTTTGTCCTGCGGGATCGCCTCCGAACGCTACGAGTATCTGGAAAAGGAACCGATTCAGGCCGCACGCACCGTGATCCAGATGGCCCGTGAACAGCAGGAAAGCAGCCGGGAGCGCTACGGGCGGTGGAACGTTGCAGGCGTGAGCCTGTGCATTCTGGCCGCCTTGCCGCTGCTCATAGCCGCCATGCTGAGCGAAAGCGCCGTGGCGGTGATCACCGCCCTGTGCGTGACGCTGGCGCTGGCAGGGCTTGGAACTGCGT
>CASEHX010000022.1 GCA_949287905.1 uncultured Olsenella sp. | reverse complement strand
GGCCTGCCCGGGTCGGGCGTGGTGGGCTGGCCGGGCTTCTCGCCGCTCGGCGTCGGGTCGCCGCCGGGCTGCGCGCCGGTGCCGGGCTCCTCGCCGGTGCCGGGCTCCTCGCCCGACGTCTCGGGCAGCCAGCCGGCGTAGATCGTGAGGTCGGACCTCACGGGCGCCGAGAAGTCGTACTCGTCGGAGAGCTCGCCGGTCGCCGGGTCGACGGTGGTGAACCAGCCGGCGAACTCGAAGCCGTCGCGCGCCGGGGCGGCGGGCTCGGGGACGGCCCTCCCGTCCTCGACCTCGATGACGAGGTCCTCCTCGCCGTTGCCGAGGACCACGGTCACGGTGTGGGTCCCGGGCTGCGGCTCAGGGTCGGGGCCGGGCTCCTCGGCCTTCTCGAGAGCGGCGATGGCTTCGCTCAGCGCGGTCGCGGCCTCGTTGACGACCTTCTGCTCGGTGGCATCCAGCGCCTCGTTTGCGGCCTGGAGCGCGGCGCTCAGAGCGCCCCAGCTCTCAGCGGTGTACTCGGACTCGTCCAGCGCCCCGGCCTCGGCGATGAGGGCCTCGAGGGCGGATGTGTCGGGCTTCTCGGGAACCTCGGGTTCGTCCTCAAGCCCGGCGATCGCGCTGCGCAGCGCCGCAGCGGCATCGTCGACCTCGGCCTGGGTTGCCTCGAGATCGGAGAGGACCCTCTCCGCCTCGGCAAGAGCGCTCTGGAGCGCGGACACGGACTGCTCCGTCTTGCCCTCGGTGTCAGCGGCACGTGCCGCGGCAATTGCCCCAGCGAGCTCGCTGGTGTCGGCACGTTCCACGAGACCCTTGATTGCGGCCTCGAGCTCGGCGGCGGCGGAATCAACGGCGTCCTGGTCCTCGGAGCCCACGGCAGCCTGGGCAACGGCCAGAGCGCCCTCGAACTTCGCCCAAGAGCTCGGCGTGTAGGAGTCCTCGGGACCAACGCTCTTCGCCTTCTCGAGTGCGGCCTCGAGTGCGGCATAGTTGACGTCTGCGCCAGGCTCGGTCTGGGCAAGCACCTTGACGATCGTGAACGAGTGAGGCTCGAGCGAGACCACCGGGTAGGCCTCGGAGGCAACGAAGGAGCTCTTCTCGATGCTCACGCGCTCGGGATCGTCCGGGGTGTTGGCCGCTTGGAAGGAGTCGCCGGAGAGACTGCGCACCTCGACCGCTCGGCCGCTGAGGTCCGTCCCGTCAACGTTGACCCTGATGGAGGCCCCCTCCTCGAGCCCGAGGTTGACGATCGCAAGGTACACGTTGCCCTCGGCGTCGGTGGCTGCCATGGCGTCGTACTGTCCGACCCCGTTGGAGAGTCCAGGCTCGCTCGAGAGCGTCACGCCCACCATATTCGTGCCGTAGTCGGAGTTGAGCATCTCAAAGACGCTCGCGCTCGGCGTCTTGAAGAACGTGAACGAGCCCTCGCCCGTCGCGGTGCTCGCGCCGCTTCCCGCAACCGCCTGAATCACAGCCTGCTGCGTGGGACCAAGTGCGTCGGCGCCCTCGGAGTACCAGTCCACGAGGCAGTGCTTCTGGATGTAGGGGCTTCCCAGACGCGCGTACTCCATGATCGCGCGGGCGATGTAGAGCGCGTGGGTCTGGGAGCGCACGAGGGGGTCGGTCGAGCGGAAGATTCCGTACTCGCTGATGACGGGGACCTTGGTCTCGTCGTAGCGACGCATGAGGTCAACGTAGCTCGCCACGTGAGAGACCTGGTCGTCGCCCTTCTTCATGGCGCTCAGATAGAAGTTGAGCTGTGAGGTCTCGTTTGCGCTTCCCCCGTCGGGAGTTCCGGAGTACGGGTGGATGGTGAGGCCGTCGTACAGGTCGTCCATGCCCTGCTGGTGCATCTTCTCGACAAAGCCCTCGGTCTCGAAGCTGGAGTACACGTGGATCTCCCCGGCCTCCTTCCCGACCTCCGCGCGGGACGCATTGATCTGGTCCATGGTGGAGCGCATGGCGCGAGAGACGTCCGCGAAGCCGTCGCGCTCCACGGAGTAGCTCACGGTGACCTGCGAGCCGCTCGGGGGGATCGCACCATGGGTTCCGTCGCCAAAGGTGAAGAAGCCCGTCTTCTCGTCGAGCTGGTAGACCTGGTCGTCGGCGTCCGCCGTCGAGAGATCGTCCACGCGCGCCCACTCCTGACCGCCAACGTACACGTGGACGCTGTCCACGTCGACGGCGGTCCAGCTCTCGTAGTCCTCCGCCTCGGAGTCGCGCTCAAGAAGCGCGTAGCGCATGCCAAACTCCTGCCCCGCCTCACCGGTGGAGTAGGACTCGGAGACGTTCCAGTCTCCGCGAACGACGGCGTACTGCTTGGTGAAGGAGGCGGTCCCGCCGTTCACGTAGCCCTCGAGGGCCCCGCCGGAGACCCCGGCGGTCCAGTAGGCCTGCGAGGAGGTTCCCTCCGCGTAGACCTGGTTCATCTCGTTGCCGATCTCGAAGTAGCGTACGTCATAGGGGTCGGGGTGGCCGAGGCTCGCGCGCACGTCCGCCCACGCGGTGCCGCCGTTGGGGTTGGTCCCCACCTCGGCGTTGAGAAACTCCACGAGGTCGGCGGCATCGTTGGCGTCGCCGCGGCCAAGTCCGTAGACCCACACGATCTCTGAGCCGTGCGCCTGCGCGAAGTCGGCGATCTCGGACACGCCAAAGTTGGGCTCGATGCCGTGCTGGCCGGAGTTGTTGAAGAAGCCGTGGATCTGCGGGGTGCGGTCCTCGCGATCCCCGAGCGTCTCCTTCCAGGCAAAGAGGTTGGAGATGGTCCCGCCGGGGTAGCGGATCGACCCAAAGCCCGCCTCGTCATAGAGCTCAGCAAAGTCCTCACGGACGCTCCAGGTCTCGGGGTCGAAGGTGCCGTAGCCGTTGAAGGCGTAACGATGGTTGATGCCAAAGATCGAGCGGTCGAGCGAGCGCTCGACGTCGGAGGTGTCGATGCTGACGGTGACCGGCAGCGCCCTGACGGCGTCAACCGCCGCCTCGAGGGCGCGCTGGGCCTCGGCGATCTGCTGGGCGTCCGTCCCGGAGAGCGCGCTCTCGGCGCCCTCGATCGCGGCCTCGAGCTCTTCGTAGGCGGGATCGTCGGCGTCGGGGCTGCCCTCGGCAGCGGCGATGAGACCCTTCGCCTCGTCGACGAGTGCCTGGAGCTCTTCGCGGGCCTCCGCCGAGCCGAGCTCGGCGATCACGTCGGAATAGCTCCCGTAGAGGGAGGCCACCTCATCGGCGCTCAGCGCTTCGTCATAGATGCGGAGCTCGTCGACGTTGCCCGTGAGATGCCCCATGTCGTTGGGGTTCTTGTGCGAGCCCACGATGAGGTCGAACGTCCCGGCCGGGATGGTGCCCGTGACCGCCTGGGACCCAACCTTCTCTCCGTCGACGTAGAGCGTGACGGAGCGCGAGGAGCCCTCGCCGGACTTCACGAAGGCGACGTGCTCCCAGCTTCCGCGCGCCGGGTCGCTCCCGAGCGACTGGTCGGAGCCTGCGATGTAGGTGACCAGCTCGCCGTTGGAGCGCTCGTAGAGAAGCGTGCGCCCCGAGCCGCTCAGCTGGAGCAACGCCGTCTTTGAGTTGCTCGCCGTGGAGGCGTCGAGCTTCACCCACAGGGAGATGGTGAAGTCGCCCGCACTCGCATCCAGCGCAGAGGGAACGCGGACCTCGCCCACTCCCCCGTCACCGAGACGGACGATCTGGCCGAGCGCGGAAACGCTGCTCGCCTGGGCAACCGAGTTGGAGGCCCCCAGCCTTGCCGTAAGGCCCTCGTCCGTGCCCTCGCTCTGCCAGGGACCCTGGCCCTCGTCAAAGCCCCATGCCCCGCTCGGCTCCGGAAGCTCGGCGGCAAATGCCCCAGACCGGCCGAACCCAACGAGAAGGACGGCAACGAGCACCGCGGCGAGAGCCGCGAACCTTCGCAGTGTCTTGTCCATGCGCATCTCCCATGACGACCCGACATTCCAACCTTAAAGGTACCTTGGAATGCCGCGAGAGCGCGCATGACTTCCGCCGACGTTGGGAGATGCACGGGAGACGGAGCAAGAAACGAAGAGGGGACGAGAACCGAGGGACGCGGAAAAGAGCGTAAACCGTGAAGAGCCCTACTCCCGCGGGAACGTCACCGTGATCGTGGTGCCCTTGTCCACCTTGCTCTCGAGCGCGATCCTCGCCCCATGGTAGGCGGCCGCGTGCTTGACGATGGCAAGGCCCAGGCCCGTACCGCCCATGTCGCGGCTGCGACCCTTGTCAACGCGATAGAAGCGCTCGAAGACCTTGTCCTGGGACGCCTCGGGGATGCCGATTCCCGTGTCGGAGACGCGCAGTCGCACCCCGCCGTCGTCCGAGGGGAGCACCCACACGAAGACCTTGCCGCCCGGGCGGTTGTAGCGGATCGCGTTGTCACAGAGATTGCTCACGAGCTCGTCGAGCAGGCGTGCGTTGCCGCGCACCTGCATCGAGATGCCCTCGACGGAGATGTCCACCTCGGCCGCGCGCGCCTTTGGCGCAAGCCGCCCCACGACGTCACGTGCCGTGGCGAGCAGGTTCACGCTCTCCGAGGGCCCAAAGAGCTCCTGCGAGCCCTCGCCCCCGCGCTCCGCGTCATCAAGCTTGGAAAGGGTGAGGATGTCGCTCACCAGGCTCGAGAGCCGTCGGGCGTCGTCGTAGATGCGCCCCGCAAAGCCCGGCACGTCCTTGGGCTTGGCGATGCCGTCGCGAATGAGCTCCGCCGCGCCGGAGATCGAGGCGATGGGCGTCTTGAGCTCGTGTGTCACGTTGGCCGTGAACTCGCGGCGCAGGTCGGCCGCGTCCTGGATCTGGGTCATGCGGTTCATGAGCTGGTCGTGCTGCTCGTTGAGGCGTGTCACCAGCGGGTCGAGCTCCTCGTAGGGGGCCACGCCGTCACCGGAGGACGGGTCTATCTCAAGAATCGGCTGCACGAAGCGCCTGGAGAGCCGTCTCGAGACGACCCAGCTCACGCCCACCAGCAGGACCGCCAGCAGGGCGAGAAGCACCAGGTCCTGGAAGAGGAACGCCACAACGCCGGCGCGATCGACGGAAAGGCGCACGACCTGTCCCGAATCAAGACGTTCGGCCTCGTAGAGGCTCATGTAGCCCGCCGTGTCGCTCGCGCGCTCGGACGAGCCCGACCCCTCGGAGAACGCGGCCACCACCTCGGGGCGGTCACCATGGTTGGGAAGCTCGTCGGCCGGCGCCAGGCTGTCATAGGTGACGGTGCCGTCCGGGTCGATCAGGGTGACGCGGATGTCCCCGAGCTCGAGCCCGGAGAGAACCTCCGGGTCGTCATCGGCAAGGTCGAGAAGGGACGCCAGGGTACGGCACTCGCCGGCGAGCTGCTCGTGCTCGTCGGCGAGAAAGGCGCTCTGGTATATGAGGGAGGCCGCGATGGTCACGACGACCGCCACGCTCGTGCACGCCACGACAAGCGCGACGAACATGCGATGCGAGAGCGATCCCTTTGACCCGGGCTGTCTGACCACGCGCTCCCCCTTCTACCCTCTGACGCGATACCCCACGCCGCGAACGGTCTCGATGAGGTCCGAGAAGTCGCCGAGCTTGGCGCGGACCTGCTGCACGTGAACGTCGACCGTGCGCGAGCCCCCGTCAAAGTCCCAGCCCCAGACGCGCTGGAGCAGCGTCTCGCGCGAGAACACCACGCCGGGCGAGCGCATGAGAAACTCGAGCAGGTCAAACTCGCGCATCGTGAGCTGCACCTCGCGCCCGTCCACCTGCACCTCTCGCCGATCCGGCCAGAGGGTGACGCTGCCGCACTCCAGCGTCGTCGGCTTCTCGGGCGCCGAGGCCTCGCGACCGGCGCGGCGCAGGAGCGCCCGCGTCCTGCTCACGACCTCCATCATCCCAAAGGGCTTGGAGAGATAGTCGTCCGCTCCCCCGTCGAGGGCGCGCACGGTGTCGAGCTCCGTGTCCTTGGCCGTGAGCATCATCACGGGGACGTTCTTGAGGCCGGGAGTCCTGCGAATGCGAGCGAGGATCTCGAGCCCGTCGGCATCGGGAAGCATGATGTCGAGAAGGACGGCGTCAGGGAGGCGCTCCGCGCACGCGCGCCTAAACTCGGCGTCGTCGGCGCAGCCCCGCGCCTCTATGCCGCCCTGCCCGAGAGCGTAGACCGTGAGCTCGCGGATGTTCTTGTCGTCCTCAACGTAGTAGACCAACGTACCTCTCCCCGTCCCGGAAACTCAGATGGACCAAACGCGCTAGGCCTCGCTCGCCTCGGCCGCGCGCTGCTGGCTCGCCTTCTCCGCCACCACGTGCTCGCCGGTGACGCGGAAGATGGCCCAGGCCGCGACACGCTTGGCAAGGTCCCCGATGCGCTCGAAGTACTTTGCCACCATGAGGAGCTCGGGGAGGTAGCGAGCCGAGGACTTCCCGTCGCGGATGAGCCCGACGAGCTTCTCCTCCACCTCATCATAGAGCGCATTCACGCGATTGTCCTCCTCGACGACCCGCTGGGCGCCCTCGACGTCAGCGGCGGCGAAGGCGGCACCCGCCTGCTCCACCATGGACGCGGCGCACTCGGACATCTGGGTGAACTCGTCGGCGAGCTTCTTGGAGGCCTTTGCGGGGATCTCCTCGACGAGGAAGGCGATGTCACGGGTCATGCCGTCGATGTGCGTGAGGTCCGAGACGATACGGAACGCGCCCGAGACGAAGCGCAGGTCCTCGCCGATGAGCGGCTGCTGGAGCAGCATGACGTCGAGGCAGTTCTCCTCGATGGCGTTGCGGAGGCGGTCCTCGTTCTTGCGGCCGGCCATCACGCCCTCCGCGGCCCCCTTGTCCCCCGTGGCGGCGAGGCCGGAGGCCCGCACGTCAGAGGCGCACTTCTCGGTCAGACGGTTGAGATACTCCTCGATGTCGTCGAGCTGCTTGGTGAACTTGGAGCGGGTTGCTGCGGACATTAGCTGAACCTCCCTGATAGGTATTCCTGCGTGCGCTTCTCGCGCGGGTTGGCAAAGAACTCGCGGGTGGGCGCCTCCTCGACGAGCTCGCCGAGGTAGAAGAAGACGGTCTTGTCGGCCACGCGGGCGGCCTGCTGCATGTTGTGGGTCACGACGACCACGGTGTGGTCCTCGGAGAGCTCGCACATGAGCTCCTCGACCATGCTCGTGGAGATGGGGTCGAGCGCCGAGGTGGGCTCGTCCATGAGCAGGATCTCCGGGTCGGTGGCGAGGGCGCGCGCGATGCACAGGCGCTGCTGCTGACCGCCGGAGAGGCCGAGTCCGCTCTTGTCGAGGTTGTCCTTGACCTCGTCCCAGAGTGCCGCTCGGGTGAGCGTACGCTCGCAGATCTCGTCCCCCTCGGACTTGGAGAGGCGCCTCATGCGCTTGGGGCCGTAGAGGATGTTCTCGCGGATGCTCATGGGGAACGGGTTGGGATGCTGGAAGACCATGCCCACGTATACGCGCAGGGCGTTGGAGTCCATCTCAAAGATGTCCTTGCCGTCGAACTCGATCGTGCCCTCGGTGCGCACGGACTCAACGAAGTCGCACATGCGGTTGAAGGTGCGCAGCAGCGTGGACTTGCCGCAGCCGGACGGACCGATGAAGGCGGTGGCACGGTTGCGGGGAATCTGGAGGTTGATTCCCTTGAGCGCCTGGAAGTCCCCGTACCAGAGGTTGAAGTCCCTCACAGAGATCGCGATGTCAGTCTCCGAGAGGGAACGGTAGACGCTCTCGTTAAGCTGTGTGTCCATGTTCCTCCCCTAGCCAAAGCGACCGGTCAGGTAGTCGATGAGGCGCTGGTCGTGCGGATTCGAGAAGATCTGCTGCGTCGTGCCCGTCTCGACCATGTCGCCCACATAGAAGAAGGCGGTGCGGTCGGAGACGCGCGTGGCCTGCTCCATGTTGTGGGTGACGATGATCTCGCAGATGCCGCTCGAGGCGATGTCGCGAATCGTCTCCTCGATCGAGAACGTCGAGATGGGGTCGAGCGCCGAGCACGGCTCGTCGAAGAGCACCACGTCCGGCTTCATGGCAAGGGTGCGAGCGATGCACAGGCGCTGCTGCTGGCCGCCGGAGAGGGCGTGCGCGGACTGGCGCAGCTTGTCCTTGACCTCGTCCCAGAGCGCCGCCTGCCGAAGCGACGTCTCCACGAGCTCGTCCTCCTCGTCCTTGGTCCTCACGCGGCCGTGCTTCTTGGGCGCGAAGAGGATGTTCTCGCGGATGGACTTGCGGAAGGGCGTGGGCTGCTGGAAGACCATGCCGATGGACTTGCGCAGCTCGAAGAGGTTCTCCTTGGGCGTGTTGATGTTGCGCCCGTGATAGTAGATCTCTCCCCCGATGGAGCACTTGGGAATCTCGCGGTTCATGAGGTTCAGGCAGCGCAGGAACGTGGACTTGCCGCAGCCGGAGGGCCCGATGAGAGCCGTGACCTGGCCGCCCTCGAAGGAGAGCGCGGTCTTGTGCAGGGCCTCGTGCGTGAGGTCGTAGGTGACCGTCACGTCCTTCGTGGTGAGCAGCGAGCCGCTCTTCTCGGCCGCTCCCTGGTCCTGGATGGTGATGTCTGTCATTCGGCGGTCAGCCTCCTCGAGAGGAACTTGCCGAGCAGGCGGGCAAGCACGTTGAACAGGAGCACGCAGAGAAGCAGGATCGTGGCGGTTCCCCAGACGATCTCCGTGGAACCGGCGGTGGGCTCGGAGGTGAGGCGCCAGATGTAGACGGCGAGCGAGCAGGCCGGACGGAAGATGTTGAAGGGGTTGGTGGGGCTCAGGAAGTTGACGGAGGCAAAGTTCAGGCGCGCCGGCGCGGAGCCGGAGGTGAAGATCAGGGCCGCCGCCTCGCCGAAGACGCGACCCGCGGAGAGCACCACGCCCGTGACGATGGCCGGCATGGCGGCCGGGAGCAGCACGTTGATCGTGGTCTCCCAGCGGGTGAGGCCCATGGCGAGGGCGGCGTCACGCTGGCTTCGCGGCACGTCCTCCAGCGCCTGCTGGATCGTGCGCACGAGGATGGGGATGTTGAACATCGTGAGCGCGCAGGCGCCGGCGATGATCGAGATGCCCCAGCCGAGCGTCACCACAAAGAACAGGGAGCCGAACATGCCCACGACGATCGACGGCAGGGATGAGAGGGTCTCGATGGCCGTCTTGGCGGCGGAGGTGACCCAGTTGTCGGGCGCGTACTCCACGAGGAAGATGGCAGCGCCGAGCGAGATGGGCACAGAGATGACGAGCGTCACGAGCAGCAGGTAGAAGGAGTCCCAGAGCTGGTAGAGGATGCCCGCCATCGCCTCGTCGTTGTAGGAGTTGGTGAGGAACCCCGGGGCGAACGCGCGGCCCGCGCCACGGATGACGATGTAGGCGATGATCGAGACGACGAGCAGGATGACCAGGCCCACGATGACGGTGAGCACGCCCGTGGCGATCTTGTCCTGGCGGTCGATGCGCGCGACGTGCGCGTCGAGCGCGGAGTTGCGGGAGGACGCGACCTTCTCGCTAGCCATTGGCCTTCGCCCCCTTCCTGCCGATGAGATGGATGATCAGGATGAAGATCAGCGACATGACGAGAAGCAGCAGGCCGAGGGTCCACAGGGCGTGGTAGTACTCGGAGCCCGAGACGGCGTTGGAGAGACCGGCCGTGAGCGCGGCGGTGAGCGTGGAGGCCGGGTCGAGAAGACCGGTGGGCATGGAGCGCTCGACGCCGCCGATGACCATCTGCACGGCGAGGGTCTCGCCGAACGCGCGCGTCATGCCGAGGATGACCGCCGTCATGAGCGAGGGCATGGCGCTCTTGAGGACAACGTGCCAGGTGGTCTGCCAGCGCGTGCAGCCAAGGGCATAGGAGCCCTCGCGGTACTGGTTGGGCACGGCGCGCAGCGCGTCCATGGAGAGCGTCGTGATCGTGGGCAGGATCATGATGGCGAGGACGATCGCACCGGAGAGGATGCCCGCGCCGGTTGGCGCGGCGTCACCGAAGACCGCCTTCACGAGCGCGTTGATCACGTAGAGGCCGAGCACGCCGTAGACGACCGAGGGGATGCCAACCAGAAGCTCGATGACCGGCTGGAAGATGCGACGCCCAAAGCCGGGCGCGACCTCCACGACGAAGATCGCCGAGCCGATGGCGATGGGCAGCGCAAAGAGGGTCGAGAGGAGCGTCACCGCAAAGGAGCCCACGATCATGGGAAGGGCGCCGTAGCGCTCCTGCTCGGGAATCCAGTTCTGACCCGTGAAGAACGCGATCGGGTCCATGCCGTCGACGAAGAACGTGGAGAGGCCCTGCTGGGCGACCATGAAGATGAGCGTGACGACGACAAGCGCGACGAGCGCGACGCAGAAGCCGGTGATTCCCAGCCCTATGTTCTCGAGCCTCCGCTTGGGCATGAGTTGTGCCATGTGGGAGAGCCTTTCTCGTCAAGGGGTGGCGGCGCCACCCAAGCATGGGAGGCGCCGCCCAAGGAATGCTGCGGGAGGAACTAGGCGACCGGGCTGATGGTGCCGCTGGCGTCCTTCTGGACCTTCATGTTGCCCATCGGGATGAAGCCCTCCTCGATGACCGTGGGGGCAAACTCCTCGGACATGATGAACTCGATGAAGGCCTTGGTCACGGGAGCCGTGGACTCGTCCTCGTCCTCACGGGTGTACATGTGCTCGTACGCCCAGATGGTGAAGTCGCCGGACTCGACGTTCTCCTGCGTGGGGTCGATGCCGTCGACGGAGAGGGCCTTGATGCCGTCGTTGGTCATGTAGTTGAAGGCAACGTAGGAGATGGAGCCCTCGGTCGCGGCAACCTGCTCCACGACGGTGCCCGAGGAGTCGACCTCAGCAACGGGACGGAAGCTGTCCGGGGCGACCTCGCCACCGAGGACGGCGCCCTCGAAGGTGGCGCGGGTGCCGGAGCCAGCCTCGCGCTGGATGACCTGGATGGCGCCGGCGGTGCCGCCAACCTCGGACCAGTCGGTGATCTCGCCGAGGAAGATACCCTTGAGCTGCTCGGTCGTGATGTCGTCGATGTCGACGGAGGCGTTCACGATCGGGCCCATGCCGACGATGCAGACCTGGTTGTCAACGAGACCGGTGAGCTGATCGCCCTCGAGCTTCTCCTCGGCAAAGACGTCGGAGCGACCGATCTGGACGGAGCCCTCGGCAACCTGCGAGAGGCCCTGGCCGGAGCCGCCGCCGGAGATGGCGACGGAGACGTCGGGGTTGGCGTCCTGGAAGGCGTCGCGGGCCTTCTCGACGAGCGGCTGGAAGGAGGTGGCGCCGGAGCAGGAGATGGAGCCGACGAGGGCGGCGTCCCCGCCGTTCTCGTCATCGGAGGCGGGCTGCTGGGTTCCGCCGCAACCCACGAGGCCGAGGCCGGCAACGGCAGCGGTGGCGCCGAAGACGCCCATGAACTGACGACGCGTGAGATCAAGCTTGGACATGAACAATCCTTTCCCGTGAATGTTGCCGGAACCTCGCGAGGCCCGGCTTTCGACTCGAATGCTAGGTCGCGGAGCCGCCCTCCCCCTTCTCGTCGACGATGCATTACGGGAGCCTGACAGCGCCTTACATCTGCTTTACAGAGCGCCTTACAAAGGACTGCTCGTCTGTAAGGCCGCAGGTAGCAAATATCAGAGACCGCCTTACACACGTTCTTCTCGGACCCGTTTGTGGATGGTTTGTCAGGTACCGAGCGAATATAGCAAGGTACCTTGAAATCTCCCTCGCCCCGCCTCAAAATGACCCCTTGTCGAAAGGAGTCTTATGAAGAAAAGAGAAGAGGAGAAGGGACTCACGGGCCGCGAGGTGGTCCACACCCTCGGCAAGAGCGTCCGCGAGTTCAAGGCGGCCTCGATCGCCACCCCGATCATCGTCTCGGGCGAGGTCGTGATGGAGGTGGCGATTCCCTTCGTCACCGCGCAGCTCATCAACGCGATCCAGGCCGGGGCCACGCTTCCGCAGCTTCTGCCCTACGCGCTGCAGCTCGTGCTCATGGCGCTCGCGTCGCTTGCCTTTGGCATCGGCGCCGGCGTCACGTGCAGCCAGGCGAGCTGCGGCCTGGCCATGAACCTGCGCCACGACGTCTTTGCCGCGGTGCAGCGCTTCAGCTTCGCCAACATCGACCAGTTCTCGAGCTCCTCGCTCGTGACGCGCCTCACCACGGACATCACCAACGTCCAGCTCGCCTACATGATGGTCATCCGCACGGCCATCCGCTGCCCGCTCCTGCTTCTGGCAGGCATCGTCATGGCCTTCATCATGGCCGGCCCGCTCGCCCTGGTCTTCGTGATCATCGTTCCGATCCTGGGCTTTGGCCTCTACAAGGTCGTGCGCACCGTGCACCCGATCTTCCGCTCGGTCTTCCATAAGTATGACGCCCTCAACGAGTCCATCGAGGAGAACGTCACCGGAATGCGCGACGTCAAGAGCTACGTGCGCCAGGACTATGAGAAGGACAAGTTCGGCCGCGCCGCCAAGGACGTCTGCACCGACTTCACCCGCGCCGAGAAGATCCTCGCGCTCAACACGCCGATGATGAACCTCGCCGTGTACACGGTCTTTGCCGTGGTGCTGCAGTTCGGCAGCTACCTCATCATCTCCAGCCAGGGGACGCTGCTCAACGTGGGCCAGCTCTCCGCGCTCACCACCTACGGCTTCATGATCCTCATGGCGCTCATGATGGTCTCGATGGTCTTTGCCATGATCACGATGGCCCAGGAGAGCGCCGAGCGCATCTGCGAGGTGCTCACGACCGAGCCCACGATCAAGAACCCCGCCCATCCCGAGACCGAGATGCGCGACGGCTCGATCGACTTCGACAACGTGACCTTCAAGTACTCCGAGAAGGCCGAGCACCGCGCCCTCGCGGAGATCGACCTCCACATCAAGAGCGGCGAGACGATCGGCATCATGGGCGGCACGGGATCCGCCAAGACCTCGCTCGTGAACCTCATCAGCCGCCTCTACGACGTCACGGAGGGCTCCGTCAAGGTGGGCGGAGTCGACGTGCGCGACTACGACCTCGAGTTCCTGCGCAACAACGTGGCCGTGGTCCTGCAGAAGAACGTGCTCTTCTCGGGCACCATCAAGGAGAACCTGCGCTGGGGCAACCCTGACGCCACCTACGACGAGCTCGTCGAGGTCTGCAAGCTCGCCCAGGCCGACGAGTTCATCCAGCAGCTGCCCAAGCAGTACGACTACTACATCGAGCAGGGCGGAACCAACGTCTCCGGCGGCCAGAAGCAGCGCCTGTGCATCGCGCGCGCCCTGCTCAAGCGCCCCAAGGTGCTCATCCTCGACGACTCGACCTCCGCCGTGGACACCAAGACCGACGCCCTCATCCGCGAGGGCCTCAGGACCTACCTGCCCGACGCCACCAAGATCATCATCGCCCAGCGCACCTCGAGCGTGCAGGACGCCGACCGCATCCTCGTGCTGGACAACGGCCACATCGCCGGCCTCGGCACGCACGAGGAGCTGATGGGGAGCTGCCCCTTCTATCGCGACACCTACCTTGCGCAGAACCGCACGAGCCAGGAGGCCGAGAAGGGCGACGCCGGCGAGAAGGACGCGATCGCCGCGCCCGCAAGCCCCACGAAGGGAGGTGAGGCGAATGGCCGCTAACAACAACTCCGCCGAGAACATCCTCAGGAACGTGACGGGCTCCAACCAGCCCACCGAGCCGGAGCACGAGCCGGAGCGCCAGAACGTCGCCGGCCGACAGGTCGCTCGCCCGCAGAAGCGCGGCGGACGCGGCAAGACGCTCGTCCGCCTCATCAGGATGCTCTTCTCGTTCTACCCCAAGATGCTGCCGATCGTGATCCTGTGCATCGTGGTCTCGGCCGTGCTCTCGGCCCTTCCCGCCACGTTCATGCAGCGCACGCTGGAGATTGTGACCGCCACCTGGGAGACCGGCGACTGGGGCGCCGTTGCCGGCAGCATCACCTCGCTCGTTCTCACGCTCGTGGGCATCTACGTGGTCTCCCTCGCCCTCAACTTCACCTGGACCCGCGCGATGGCCATCATCACGCAGGGCTCGCTCGAGAAGTTCCGCGAGAAGCTCTTCGGCCACATGCAGGACCTGCCGATCAGCTTCTTCGATCAGCATCAGCGCGGCGACATCATGAGCCACTACACCAACGACATCGACGCCCTGCGCCAGATGATCGGCCAGTCGCTGCCCAACATCACGCTCACGTTTGTCACCTGCTGCTCGGTCATCGCCGTCATGGTCTACTACAGCGTCTGGATGTGCCTGGTCGTCATTGCCGGCGTGCTCTTCATGGCCTACATGACCAAGCAGCTCGGCGGCCGCTCCGCGCGCAACTTCGTGGCGCAGCAGAAGGAGATCGGCATCGTCGAGGGTCACATCGAGGAGGTCATGAACGGTCAGCGCGTGGTCAAGGTCTTCTGCCACGAGGAGGCCGCGCAGGAGGACTTTGACGTGCGCAACCGCCGCCTCTTCGAGGCGAGCCGCGCCGCCAACATGTATACCAACACGCTCATGCCGATCCTCATGAACCTCGGCAACCTGATGTACGTCATCGTGGCGCTCATGGGCGGCGTCTTCATCGAGACGGGCATCCCCAACCTCTCCATCTCGGGCCTCCCCTTCTCTATCGCCGTGACGGTTCCCTTCCTCAACATGACCAAGCAGTTCGCCGGTCAGATCGGCCAGATCTCCCAGCAGATCAACTCCGTCGTGATGGGCCTTGCCGGCGCCGAGCGCATCTTCGAGATGATGGACGAGCCTGTCGAGCACGACGAAGGCTACGTCGAGCTCGTGGCCTGCAGGATCGACCGCGACGGCACGGTCACCGAGTGCGAGCGCCGCGACCACGACTGGGCCGGTCAGTGGGCCTGGCGTCACCCGCACGGTGACGGCAGCCTGACGTACACGCCGCTCGCAGGCGACGTTCGCCTCTTCGACGTGGACTTTGCCTACCGCCCCGGCCACACCGTCCTGCACGACGTGAGCGTCTGGGCCAAGCCCGGCCAGAAGATCGCCTTCGTCGGTGCCACGGGCGCGGGCAAGACCACGATCACCAACCTCATCAACCGCTTCTACGACATCGAGGACGGCAAGATCCGCTACGACGGCATCAACATCAACAAGATCAAGAAACCGGACCTGCGCCGCTCCCTCGGCGTGGTGCTCCAGGACGTGAACCTGTTCACCGGCACCGTCATGGACAACATCCGCTTTGGCCGCCTCGACGCCACGGATGACGAGTGCATGGCGGCGGCCCGCCTCGTGGGCGCCGACGGCTTCATCAAGCGCCTGCCCGAGGGCTACGACACCATGCTCACGGACAACGGCTCCAACCTGTCCCAGGGCCAGCGCCAGCTGCTCTCCATCGCCCGCTGCGCCGTGGCGGACCCGCCCGTCATGATCCTCGACGAGGCCACGTCCTCGATCGACACCCACACCGAGGCCATCGTCCAGCGCGGCATGGACGCGCTCATGACCGGGCGCACCACGTTCGTCATCGCGCACCGCCTGAGCACGGTCCGCAACTCCGACGCGATCATCGTCCTCGACCACGGCCGCATCATCGAGCGCGGCACCCACGACGAGCTCATCACCAAGAGGGGCACGTACTACCAGCTCTACACGGGGGCCTTCGAGCTCGAGTAGCCTCGTCAGCATACGCGCGGGCAGCCGCCCGCGGGCTTTCCTCCGGGAGGTGCGCTTCGCGAAACCTCCCTCCGGAAAGCCCGCGGGCGGCCCTCGTTTGTTCCGGGGCTGCTACCGATGAGATGTACTTGTTGCCAGCTGAGGGTTTGTCACGGCTTTGGCGAGAAGAGCAGTCTGTGGTGGCAGCGAGATATCGCAAGGTACCATGGAAATATCTGAAGGTACCTTGACATCTCTTTCGGGCGGTCGCAGAGTTGTGGCGTATCGTCTACCGAGAAAGGGAGAACCGTGTGCGAGCATGACTCACAGCCGGGGACCGAGCTGCAGATCCTTCGCAGGTTCGGGTACTTTGGCTACTTCCTTCACACGCACTGGGGCGGACGCAACGGCAAGCAGCACATCCTCGTGGAGCTGCTCGCCCATGACGGGCGCATGACCCAGCGCGATCTCCAGGAGGCGTCGTGCATCACGTCCGCCTCGCTCTCCGAGGTCGTGGCAAAGCTCGAGGCCGAGGGGCTGATCTCGCGCGAGCGCTCCGAGACCGACCGGCGCCAGCTCACCCTCACCCTCACCGACGAGGGCACCCGCCGCGCCCGCGCCTTCATCGAGAGCCGGCGCGAGTTCGAGCGCATCGCCTTCGACTGCCTGACGAGCAGCGAGAGGGAGGTCCTTCTCAGCACGCTCGACCGCGTGGCCGAGCGCTGGGAGGAGATCGAGGCCGAGAAGCGAGAGGAGGCGGCATGCAACAGGAGCTAACCGCCGGGCAGCAGTTTGAGAAGACCGCCGCCCACATGACCTATCCCCAGATCATGCGCCGGCTCATGGGCAGCATCCGCCAGTACAAGGGTGCCGCCATCGCCACTCCCCTGCTGGTGCTCGGCGAGGTTGTCTTTGAGGTGCTGATCCCGCTGCTCACCGCCGACCTCATCGACGCGATCAAGGCCGGCGCGGACCTCTCGGAGATCCTCTCCACCGGAGGGCTTCTCGCCCTCATGGCGCTCGTCTCGCTCGCCTTTGGCGCGGCGGCGGGCCTCACCTGCGCGAAGGCGTCCGTCGGATTTGCCAAGAACCTGCGCAAGGACATGTTCTACAACATCCAGACCTTCTCCTTCGCCGTGATCGACCGCTTCTCCAGCTCATCGCTCGTGACGCGCCTCACCACGGACGTCATGAACGTGCAGATGGCCTACATGATGCTCATCCGCACCGCCATCCGCTCGCCGTTCATGCTCATCCTCGCCTTCATCGCCGCCTACACGATGGCGGGCTGGCTGGCCGTCGTCTTCGTGGTGATCATCCCGGTGCTCGCCGTCGCGCTCTTCGCCGTGGTCCGCAAGGTCACGCCGATCTTCCGCCGCATCTTCCGAAAGTACGACGCCCTGAACGAGCGCGCCGAGGAGAACCTCTCCGGCATCCGCGTGGTCAAGTCCTACGTCCGCGAGGACTACGAGAAGAAGAAGTACGACGCCGCCGCGAGCGAGGTCCAGCGCGACTTCACGCACGCCGAGCGCATCCTCGCCCTCAACGCCCCGATCATGAACTTCTGCGTCTACACCGTCATGGTGTTCGTGATCTACATGGGCTCATACGCCATCGTCTCCACGCGTGGCGAGCTTTTGGACGTGGGCCAGTTCTCGTCGCTCATCACCTACGGCTTCATGATGCTCATGAGCCTCATGATGCTCTCGATGATCTTTGCCATGGTCGTCATGTCCGAGGAGAACGCGCGACGCATCTTTGAGGTGCTCGACGCCAAGACCACGATCGAGCAGCCCGAGAACCCCGTCATGGAGGTGCCTGACGGCTCGATCGACTTCGACCACGTCGGCTTCTCCTACAAGGGCGACAAGAACCACGAGGCCCTGCGCGAGGTCGACCTGCACATCAAGAGCGGCGAGGTCATCGGAGTGATCGGCTCCACGGGCTCGGCAAAGTCCACGCTCGTCCAGCTCATCCCGCGCCTCTACGACGTCACCGAGGGCACCGTGCGCGTGGGCGGCGTCGACGTACGCGACTACGACCTGGACACGCTGCGCAACGCCGTGGCCATGGTGCTGCAGAAGAACGTGCTCTTCTCGGGAACGATCAAGGAGAACCTGCGCTGGGGCAAGCAGGACGCCACGGACGAGGAGATCGTCGAGGCGGCCAAGCTCGCCCAGGCGGACGAGTTCGTCCAGACCTTCCCCGACAAGTACGACACGCACATCGAGCAGGGCGGAACCAACGTCTCCGGCGGCCAGAAGCAGCGCCTGTGCATCGCGCGCGCCCTGCTCAAGAGCCCAAAGATCCTCATCCTGGACGACTCCACGAGCGCCGTCGACACCAAGACGGACAAGCTCATCCGCGAGGGCTTCAAGAGCTACCTGCCAAAGACCACCAAGATCATCATCGCCCAGCGCACCTCGAGCGTGGAGGACGCCGACCGCATCGTGGTCATGGACGGCGGCCGCATCAACGACGTGGGCACCCACGAGGAGCTGCTGCGCCGCAACGCGATCTACCGCGAGGTCTACCTCTCGCAGAACAAGCAGAGCCACGACGAGAGGAACCTCGACGACCTGGAGGTGAGCGAGAATGGCCGATAAGCCCGCAACCGCGCGCGGCCGTGCCCCCAAGTCGATCGGGCGCACGGCGGTGCGCGTCATCAGGATGCTGCGCAAGTTCTACCCCGTGATGCTGCCGACCGTCCTCGTGTGCATCCTCGTGCAGTGTGTGGTCCAGGCAACGCCCAACATCTTCATGGAGCGCTGCCTCACCGTCGTCGGCGAGTTCTGGGAGAGCGGAGACTGGGCCGCCGCGCAGCCGCAGGTCTTCACCAACGCCGCGATTCTCGCCGTGATGTACTTCCTGAGCCTGATCTGCAACGCCGTGTGGCAGCAGCTCATGGCCATCCTCACGCAGGGCGCGCTCAAGAAGTTCCGCTGCCTCATGTTCGACCACATGCAGGACCTGCCGATTCGCTACTTCGACACGCACCCGCACGGCGACATCATGAGCTACTACACCAACGACGTGGACGCGCTGCGCCAGATGATCGCGCAGTCGCTGCCGCAGCTCTTCCTCACGATGCTCATGCTCGTCTCGGTGACCTGCATCATGATCTACTACAGCCTGCCCCTCACGCTCGTCGTGGTGGGAGGCGCCGCGATCATGGCGCTTCTTGCCAAGACGCTCGCCGGGCGCTCCGCGAAGAACTTCCTGCGCACGCAGCGCGCGGTGGCAACCGTCGAGGGTCACGTCGAGGAGGTCATGAACGGCGAGAAGGTCGTGAAGGTGTTCTGCCACGAGCGCCAGACCGAGGCCGCCTTCGACGCGCTGAACGACGAGCTCGAGGCGGCGGCGCGTGCGGCCAACTCCTACGCCAACACGCTCATGCCGATCCTCATGAACATGGGCAACCTGCTCTACGTGGTCGTGGCCGTGGCGAGCGGCATCTTCCTGGTACTGGGCGTGCCCAACCCGTCCATCTCGGGGCTGCCGCTCACCATTGCCGTGGCGGTGCCCTTCCTCAACATGACCAAGCAGTTCGCCAACCAGATCGGTCAGATCTCAAACCAGGTGAACTCCGTCGTCATGGGCCTGGCCGGCGCCGAGCGCATCTTCGAGCTCATCGACGAGCCCGTAGAGGAGGACGAGGGCTACGTGGAGCTCGTCGCCTGCAAGATCGACCGTGACGGCAAGGTCACCGAGTGCGAGCGTCGCGACCACGACTGGGCGGGCCAGTGGGCCTGGCGTCACCCGCACCAGGCGGACGGCAGCGTGACCTACACCCCGCTCGCCGGAGACGTCCGCCTCTTTGGCGTGGACTTTGCCTACGAGCCCGGGCACACGGTGCTCCATGACGTCTCGCTCTACGCAAAGCCCGGCCAGAAGGTGGCCTTCGTCGGTGCCACGGGCGCGGGCAAGACCACGATTACCAACCTGCTGAACCGCTTCTACGACATCGAGGACGGCAAGATCCGCTACGACGGCATCAACATCAACAAGATCAAGAAGCCGGACCTGAGGCGGTCCCTGGGCGTCGTCCTTCAGGACGTGAACCTGTTCACCGGCACCGTCATGGACAACATCCGCTACGGACGCCTTGACGCAACCGACGAGGAGTGCATCGCCGCCGCCCGCCTGGCCGGCGCGGACGACTTCGTGCGCCGCCTCCCCGAGGGCTATGACACCATGCTCACGGACAACGGTGCCGCGCTCTCGCAGGGCCAGCGGCAGCTGCTCTCGATCGCGCGCGCCGCGGTGGCCGACCCGCCGGTCATGGTGCTCGACGAGGCAACGTCGTCCATCGATACGCGCACCGAGGCCATCGTCCAGCGCGGCATGGACGCGCTCATGACCGGGCGCACCACGTTCGTCATCGCGCACCGGCTCTCGACCGTGAGAAACTCGGACGTCATCATCGTCCTCGACCACGGCCGCATCATCGAGCGCGGCACCCACGACGAGCTCATCGCCAAGAGGGGCACGTACTACCAGCTCTACACCGGCGCATTCGAGCTCGAGTAGCCTCCGTCACACATCCGGGCAGCCCGCCCCGGCGTTCCTGCGGGAGGTGCGCTTCGCGAAACCTCCCTCCGGAACGCGGGGGCGGGCGTCTCTGAGCCGGGGCTGTTACCGATGAAGCATTTGGGTGGGACGGTTGTGGGTGAGTGGTGGGGGTTTGGCGGCGGACGGGGCTTCTCGGTTCTTGGGTTTATATCTATTGTTGAATGTCGTACTGCTCTGAGCTTGTCTTGGGGGCTGCGGGTGAGTTTGGCGAGAAAAACGGTCAGGTTCGTTGCCCGTGAATGCCGTGCCTCACGGGCTCCCGACACGTGGAGCCGTAAGCTCGTCCCATGGACACCCTGCTCTCACATACCACGGCACTCGAGCTGCTCAGGAGCTTCTCCCTGAGGCGACGCGTGGCGCGAGGCGCACGGTCAGGCCAGGAACCGCCCGAGCATCCCCCGAGCGCAGATGACGTGGAGGCCATAACGGGCCGCTTCCCCGAGCTCACGCTGCCCCTGCACGTGAGCGTCTCGGACAAGAACCGCCGCGGTCCCACGGGGCTGGTCGCCGCGCACGTGACCGAGGTTCCCCTCCCCCACGACTCCACCATCGTCCTCGCGGAGGGAATACGCTGCGTCTCGCCGGAGCATCTCGCGGTTCAGATGGCGACTCAGCTCAGCCTGCTCGAACTCGTCTTTCTTCTCGGGGAGATTCTTGGGCTCTACGCCATCTGCCCCTCTCGGGAGGAAGGCATGTTCAGGAGGTCTCGGCCGCTCACGACCAAGAGGGACATTCTCGACCACCTTGACGCGCTGGGTCCGACGCGCGGCACTCGGCTCGTGAGGCATGCGCTCGTGCTCGCATGCGAGAGGTCCGCCACGCCCTTGGAGACAAAGCTCACGATGCGTCTCTGCCTCAAGCCGTCGCTCGGCGGTTACCACCTCAACGTTCTCTCCGTGACCGACCCGCTCGAGGTCGTGCGCCTCGGCAAGGGGCTCAGGAGGGGCGTCAGACGGCCCGACGTCATGCTCGGCTCACGCAAGGGCCCGGCACCCTACTCCGGGGTCTCCTTCGACTTCAGCGATGACGATCGCCAGGCACCCACGGGCTCCGATCGCGGAACCCGACGCCAGAGCGACCTTCTCGCCATCAACTTCAAGGGCTACGTCCTGACAAAGGCCCTGTATGACGACATCGAATACATGGACGACGTCGTCGCCCGGGCACGCGCCGACCTGGGGCTTCCCAAGCAGCGGCTCACCAAGTTCGAAAGCGCGCGCAGGAGGAGACTGGGGCTCATGCTCTACGGTGAACTCGAGGCCATGGACGGCATCACCTGGCATGGAAGAGGGCGAGGACGCCTTGGGGACGAGACATCGGCCACCCACTCAGGCCATGTCACGGAGCTCGCCCCCGTTGACGCCCACGCCCTCTACCAGCCTTGCCCATGACGTCGCGCCTATCCCGGAACGCCGTCCACCTGCGGGAGCGGCGCGCATCCCGGCGCCGTCAGCGCTCGATCGGCCTCATGGAGATTGCCTCGGCGAGCAGGCTCGCTCCGCAGACAACGAGGTAGATGGCGATCACGTATCCAAAGACCATGCCGGTCATCGCGGGCATCAGCAGAAACACGACGCCAAAGACGATGTTCAGGACGCCCGTGACCGTGGTGAGGCCGGAGTCCGGCAGCTCGAAGTAGCGCATGCGCCGCGCAAAGGTGACGCGCTCCGCCCCGGAGATGATGAACATGAAGGCGAGGAGAAACACGACGGTACCGACGGTCAGATAGGCCGGTAGCGCGAGGAGCAGAACGCCGAGAATGGCGTTCAGGACGCCGAGCACGAGCATCGTGGGGCTGCGGAAGAGCTCGGGCGTCCGCGCGTACGAGTACGCCTCGGCCGCACCCCCTACGATGAGGGCGATCGCCACCACGCTCTGAATGAGCGCGTAGATGCTGAGAGGCGCGAGTGCCGCGGCGAGCCCCGCAAGGACGAGCAGCGCACCGATTCCGATCGTCCACGCGCGGGCCGTGCGCACGCCCGCGTTCCAACGTTCCACAAAGTCCCCGACGTGATCAAAGTCGGAACGGTATCTCTCCATGAGGCTTCCTTCCAGAGACGGTTCGGACCGCCCGAACCGGTTGCTACCCCTCTTCTGCCCAAACCGTGGAAATCTAATGTCATCACTCGATCTGCTCGCCGCGCACATGAAGCGGACACATGACTCGACCTCAGCTGACACGTAGCGTAAAGTTCTCTGCAGGCCGAAGGGAGACCGCATGACCAACGAGAAGTTCGAGAGCATCGTCGAGGAGACGCTCGACTCCATACCCGATCAGTTCTGGGACGAGCTCGACAACGTGCTCTTTGCCGTTGCCGACGAGCCGGATGACGAGCAGCGCGGCTCCGCCGAGGACTGGAACTCCGTCGTCGAGGGCGACGAGCTCCTCGGCCTCTACGAGGGAACGCCCATCACCGAGCGCGACAGCTTCTACGGGACCGGCGAGCTCCCGGACGTCATCACCATCTTCAAGGGACCGCACGAGCGGTGCTTTGGCGGGGAAACCGACGCGGCCGACGAGAACAACGAGCAGCTCATTGACCAGATACGAAGGACCGTGATCCACGAGATCGGCCACTACTTCGGAAACGACGACGAGACCCTCGAGGCGATGGGCTACTAGGGCGCCCGCCGCCTAACGCCTGCGGCGACCGCGGCTCTCTCTAATGATGTCCTGCGCCACCCACACCCCCAGGATGAACGCCACCAGGTAGCCCACGAACCCGATGATGGGGATGCCAAAGATGACCGGCTGGATGCGCGCATAGTAGACCACCGAGGACCCGATGAAGAGCCCCGCCACGATGACGCTCATCGTGAGGCGGTTGGCGATGCGCGAGAGGTCCTCGAGCGGGTCCGCCGTTCCGGCAAGATCCAGGTTCACGCGAAGCTGGCCGCGCGTGAGCATGCGCATGGCAAGGCCCGCCTCGCTCGCCGCTCCGAGAAGGCCGTGCGTGGCGGCAACCCCCTCCTGCGCGAGGCGCTTCCCCTCCGACTTGATCATCCCGTCGAGCGTGCGATGCGCAACCAGGTGCGCGTGGATGATCTCCACGATCGAGGTGTCCGGCAGCAGGTTGTGGACGGTTCCCTCGAGCGTCACGAGCGAGCGCGCGAGCATGGTGACGGAGCTCGGGAGCTCGATGCCGTCCTTCTGCGCCATTGAGATGAGCGCGGTCATGAAGGCGCCCACGTCAAGGTCGGAGAGGTCCGCAAGCCCGTAGTCCGCGATCATGGCGTCGAGGTCGGCAAGCAGGTGGGCGTGGTCCACGCCCGAGGTGTCGGAGACCGAGAAGCGCTTGAGGCCGTCTGCCAGGGCAGCGGAGTCGCAGCGCGCGACCGCCGTGACCATGTCGCGCATGGCCGTGCGGTCATGGCTGGAGAGACGCCCCATGATGCCGAGGTCAAGGTAGACGATCTTCCCGTCGCGCACGACGAGGTTGCCGGGATGGGGATCGGCGTGGAAGAAGCCGTCGTCGAGCATCTGCGTCGTGTAGTTGTCCGCGAGCTTGATGCCTATCTCGGCGATGTCATACCCGGCTGCGGACAGCCGCGCGACGTCGTTGATGGGAATTCCCTCGACGTAGTCCATCACAACGACGTGACGCGTGCAGAGCGAGGGATAGGGCTTGGGACAGTCGATGTAGACGCACTCCGCGTTGTTGCGCCTGAACTCCTCGAGGCTCCTGGCCTCGACGAGGAAGTCGGTCTCCTCGCGGAAAGACTGCCACAGCTCGTCGACGACGGACTGCAGGTCGACGAACTGCTCGCCGGGCATGAAGCGCGCGGCGTAGCGGGCGAGCGAGCGCATGATCGAGATGTCCTGCGCCATGATCTCCTGGACGTGCGGTCGCTGCACCTTCACGGCCACGAGCTCGCCCGTCACGAGCCGTGCCTTGTGCACCTGCGCCACGGAGGCGGAGCCCAGGGGACGATCGTCTATGGCGTCGAAGATGTCCTCGATGGGCCTCTCGTACTCCGCCCGCAGCGCGGCGAGAACGGTCTCGCGGTCCATGGGTTCGACGGAGGTGCGCAGCTTCGCGAGCTCGTGTCTGAAGCTCTCGGGCAGTATCTCCGAGCGCATGGAGAGAATCTGGCCCGCCTTCACGAAAGTGGGGCCCAGTTCCTCGAGCATTCGTCGCAGACTCTCGGGCGTGAGCCCGTGGAAGATGTCGTAGCGGCGGATGATCGCGACCATTTCCTTGATGCGGGCAAGGCGCGACCCCCGCGTGAGCTTCCTCTCCTCCTCGTTACGACCGCCAAACAAGCCAATCGTCTGATGGTCATGAGGACGCTGCTCGCGGCTCACGCTCTCGTACCACGCATCGAGCATCTCCTGCGCCGTGCGCGCGGCGCGGGCGAGCCGCTCCTCTGAAGAGAGGACCTTGTCCGACTCGTCAGCGACCTGCTCGTCGGGGGCCTTCCCCTCAGGAATCGGCTCGTCCGCCGCCGTCCGTTGCTCTTCCTTCTCCTCAGCCACGCAAGCTACCCAACTCGGTTACTCGGCGGCGTCCGCGTCCTCGGCCGTCTCCTCGACGTCCACCTTCACGGCCTCGGCATCGAGCTCGGCGGTCATCTTGGCGACCTTCTCGGCATACGCGGCGCGCTCCTCGGCACTCATCGCGGAGAGACGCATGCGGAGCGCGTTGTCGGAGGTGTTCTCGACGACCTCCTTGGCCTTGCGCGTGAGCTCCTGGTTGAGCGTCTTGCCCTGCTCGACCGTAAGCTCGCCCTTCTTCACGAACTCCTCAACGACCTCCTGGGTCTTCTCGGCGCCCGTGGCAACGACGCCCACCCCGGCAAGGAACATCTTACGAAGGCCGTCGGTCAGGTCAAAGTCTGCCATGTCCGCTCCAATCTTCGTCCGGGGCAAGAAGCCCCACCGCATGATTGTAAGGTTCTACCCCAAATCCAGAGGAAGCGGCATCACAACGGAAACGAGTTCGGCGGGCGTAGCCAAAGCGTCGGCTAGCCGAGAAGAACGCGGGCCAGCTCATCCACCGTGTCCACGACCGCGCAGCATCCGGCGGACTCCAGCTCGCCCGGCAGGGACGCCCCGCCGTAGGTGACGCCCACGCAGGGGACGCCGACCTCGGCGGCGGCCTCGACGTCGTGATGGCGGTCCCCCACCATCACCGCGTCCTCCGCCGAGACGCCGAGCTCGTGAAGGGCCCGCCGGATCAGGCCGGCCTTGCTCGACTCGGCGTCGCTCGCCTTCCCAAGGCGCACGTCAAAGAGGTCCGTCACCCGGTTGTCCGCCAGGGCAACCTGGACGAGCTCCATCCGCTTGGAGGACGCCACGGCCGTGAGCCTCCCCATCGCGCGGAGCGCCTCGAGAAGCTCGCGCACGCCGTCGAAGAGCGGCCAGGCCTCAGCTCCGAGCGATCGGTAGATGGCGCGATACTCCTCGGTGATCTGCGCCGCCTCCTCGGCGGAGAAGCCGTAGACGAGCGAGTAGGCCTGGGGGAAGGGCGGCCCGACCAGACGGGTGAGGTCGCCGAGGGTCTCGTCCGTGAGCCCGTGTTCGAGAAGCACCCTTCGCGCGGTCCTCGTTATCACGGGAACCGTGTCTGCCAGCGTGCCGTCAAAGTCAAAGAGCACGAGCCTTCTGCTCGCTGCGTCCGCCGTACCTGTCATGTTGTCCCCTCTTCCGTGAGTCCCTGCCAAGGGTAGCACGGCGGAGCCTCCCCGCGCCCGACGCCAGGGCTCGGCCCCGCGCGCGAGGCTGGGGTATCATGGGCTACAGCAAACGACCGAGGAGACCCCATGCGCGTTGAGCCCATCACCTGCTATCGACCGCGACCAGAGCTCGCCCCCGAGTTCGTGGCGCCGCCCTACGACGTCTTCGACCACGAGGGGGCGCGCTCCTACGTGAAGGAGCACCCCCGCTCCTTCCTCGCCGTGGACCGGCCCGAGACGGCGTTCCCGCCGGAGCACGACCCCTGCGCGGACGACGTCTACGAGAAGGCCCACGAGCTTCTCGCCTCGCGCGCGGCCGACGGCACGCTCCTTCGCGACGGCACGCCCTGCTTCTACCTCTGGCGCCAGCGCTGGGCCACGGGAGAGCGGACGGGCATCGTCGGTGCCTTCGCAGTCGACGACTACACCAACGGCGTAATCCGCCGCCACGAGCGCACGCGCGCCGCGAAGGAGGAGGACCGTGCCCGTCACATCACGGCCACGAGCTGCCAGACCGGGCCCGCGCTCCTCGCCCATCGAGACAACCCCGTTCTCGGAGCGCTCGTGGAGGCGGCAAAGACGGCCGAGCCCCTCTACGACTTCGTCGACGGGGAGGGCGTGCGGCAGACGGTCTGGCGCGTGGCGCGCCCGGCGGCCGTGGAGTCCCTGCGCCTCATGCTCGGATACGTTGACCGCGCCTACATCGCGGACGGGCACCACCGCATTGCCGCCGCCGAGCGCGTCTGCCGCGAGATGCGGACGAGCGAGCGCGACGACTGCTCGGGAGCCGAGGCGTACAACTTCTTCCTCGGCGCCCTCTTCCCCGCGAGCCAGCTCTCGGTCATGCCCTACAACCGCGTCGTGACGGACGCCGCGGGCCTCACCGAGGACGAGCTCGTCTCCGCCGTCGAGGCCCAGGGATTCCGCGTGGGGCCGCGCCTCGACGCGCCGGCGGAGCCGGAGGGGGCCGGCGTCTTTGGCATGTACGCCTTCGGCGCATGGCGCAGGCTCGAGCTCTCGGTTTCCGCTCCCGACGACCCGCGCGCCTCTCTCGACGCCTCCGTGCTCCAGGACCGCGTGCTCGCCCCGGTTCTCGGCATCGAGAAGCCCGGCGAGGACCCCCGCATCGAGTTTGTGGGCGGCACGCTGGGCGCGGGCGAGCTCGAGCGCAGGGCCGGCGAGAGCGGCGTTGCCTTCTCGCTCTTCCCGACGACGGCCTCCCAGCTCATGGCCGTCGCCGATGCCGGCGAGCTCATGCCGCCCAAGTCCACGTGGTTCGAGCCCAAGCTCCCGTGCGGCCTCTTCGTCCGCCGCATCAACCACCGCGAGACCATTCTCGACGGGGCAAGGCGCGCGCTTAGGGAATAAGGAGAGGAAGGGGCTCAGCTCACGCCCATCGAGCCGCAAGGGAGGTGCCCATGGAGACAGACGAGCAGCACGGGAGGCTCGGAAGGCTGTTTGCCGCCCTCGTGGGCGCAGACCAGCCCGAGGCGGCGCCCGCAGAAGAGGCCGGCGAGGGTGCCCCGGACACGCCCCGTCCGTCGCGTCTCGACCTCGAGAGGCTCTCGCATGACCTTTCGAGCTCGCACGACCCCGCGCGCGTCCTGAGGGACTTCGTCTCCGACGTGCGACACCGCTCCGCTGCGGCAGACGCCGAGCTCGTCACCAGGACGCCGGGACGCCGCGACCCCGCCCCCTCCGCCTTCGAGACCTACCTCGCCGAGCGCCTCCAGGAGGCGGGCGTGCTCGAGGAGGACGGCGTCTACCTCCCCTCCCTTCGCGTCGTGAGGCCGAGGAGCTCGAGGCTCTTCTACCTCCGCGTTGAGGAGCCAGAGATCCCCTGGCTCTCCAAGGTCAAGGTCCTGCGCGTGGAGGCCGCGCTCAACGCGGCGCTCCTCGCCGAGGAGGGGCTCGAAGACGCCAACTCCGCGAGCCTCGAGGAGCTCGTGCGCTACGAGGGGCGCTGCGCCCGTTCGATCGTCGCCCAGGCGCCGCTCCTCGCCGAGCGCCGCGAGGGTCCCGCCCGGGGCGAGTGGGCGGTGCGTCGGGCCATATCAGATGGAATCGAGGAGCTGCGGCTCCCCTACCGCCTCACGGCGCGCTTTCGCGTCAACGAGGCGGCAGGCAGGGCGGCGATCGAGTTTGACGTCGTGCCCCCGCGCGCCTGGTGGGCGACCACCTGGGCAGACGGCCTCTCCGTCGTGGGGGCCACGGCCGAGATGAGGCGCCGCTCGGCAAGTGAGTACAACCTGCGCGTGGGCGTTCTTCTCGCCGCGTACGCGCTGCTCGTGGCACCCTTCGTCGACGAGGTCCACGTGGCGGGCGTGGAGGACAGCTCGGCAGGTCACGCGTGCTACCTCTCCGCACGCATCACGCGCGCCCAGCTCGAGGGCATCGACCTCCGCGGAGCCGTGGACCCCTGGAGGGTCATGCACGCGGCGGGGGCGACCGTCGACGAGCGCAACCTCACGCTCTCCCCCGTGCGCCAGGGCTTCTCCCTTGACGACGAGCTGTTCTGCCCGACGCGGCGCTTTGACGCCGTGGAGCTCTCGCAGTCCGCGCTGGGCCCCGGGCTCGCCCACGAGTTTGGCTGCGAGACCCTGCGCGACCTCGGCATCGACGAGGCGGCGGCGAGAAGGGCGGCAACCACGGAGCTCGTTCGCGGCCTCGGTGACACCACGGAGCAGAACGTGCGGGCGCTGCTCTCGATCGCCGGCGAGGACGCCCCGGACGACGTCCGCGAGGCGGCGCTGCGCTGCGTGCACGAGCTCATCGAGGGAACGCTCGAGGACGACCCCCTCGCCATCGTCGAGGCGTTCGTCGCGGGAAGTCCGCTCGAGCGTGGGGTTGCCCGAGCGCGCGAGGCGTTTCTCTCGCACGACGCGGAGAGCGCCGAGAGGCGAGCCAGGGAGGCGCTCGACTCGCTTGAGCCGCGCGCCGAGAAGGCCACCGACCAGGGGGTCGTTCCCGACCGCGCATTCGGCAACTACGCGGACCGCGTGATCTACAACCGTCTGGTGGCGGAGTCTGACGCACGTTGCCGCCTCGTTCCCGACGCCCTTCTCGAGGGACACCTCATCGTCTCCGCCTGCGCGCTCGCGCGGGGAGACGCCGCCGAGGCGCTGTCCCATGCCCGGCTCGCCCGCGAGCTCGCCCCGCTCTCCACGCAGGCGAGCCTGCACCTCTCCCAGTGCCTCGAGGCCGCCGGAGACGTCCGCGGCGCGGAGAACGAGCTGCGACGGCTGCTCACGCTCGCGCACGACCCCGAGACGATCGGCATGGCCTACCTGCGCATGGCGCAGTACCAGTGGCAGTCGGGGCACGTCCTCGCCGCGCAGGCCTGCTACCAGCTTGCCTGCGCGCGACTCGGCGCGCCCGTCCTCGTGGCCGGCCTCGCCGTCGTGGCCCTGCTCGGGCGCGTCGGTGAGGCCTCGGGCTCCGCGCTCACGCAGGAGCAGGTCGAGGCGGCGCTCGCGGCGGAGAGCATCCCCTTCGCGCCCACCGAGGAGGTCGGCACCGCCCTCATGGAAGCCGCGGGGGCCTCGGTCGACGCCGAGCGCTTCGGCGTGGCGCGGGACGTGCTGCGCTCGCTCTGCTCGATACTTCGCGACGACGCGCTCTTCGGCGTGCTCCGCTCGATCGAGGACGAGCCCGACCGATGACGTCGCCACGCCGCGCCCCGAGCCTCTGGCCCCCGTCCTTCTCGGCGGCGATCTTTGACTTTGACGGAACGCTCGCGGAGACCTGGTCCATCTGGCGCAGGGTGGACGAGATCTTCTTTGCCACGCGCGGCCTGCCCTTTGACGCGAGCGCCTCCACCACGCTGGCGACGCTCGGCTTTGCGGCGGGTGCGCAGTGGTGCGTCGAGCGGTATCGCCTGCGAGACGAGGTCTCGGACATCGTGGACGAGTGGAACCGCCTGGGCGCCGCGCTCTACGAGAACGACGTGCGGCTTCGCCCGGAAGCCGAGGGCTACATTCGGCGCCTGAGGGCGCGCGGGGTGCGCTGCGCCCTCGCCACGACCAACGATCCGCACGTCCTGGGCGCCATGCGCCACGTGGACGTGGACTCGCTCTTTGACGAGGTGGTCTGCGGGCGCGAGGTGGCGCACGGCAAGGACCACCCGGATATCTACCTCGAGGCCGCCCGGCGGCTGGGCGCCGCGCCCGAGGAGTGCGTGGTCTTCGAGGACATCCTCGCCGGAACGCTCTCGGCCGCCCGCGCCGGCATGGCAACGGTTGCCGTGAGGAGCACCGACCCGCGCCAGCCCGCCAACGAGCTGAGGGGCGCGGCCGACCTCTGGCTAGACGGCTGGGAGGACCTGGCCGGCTGAGCGGGTCGTAGACCGCGTGCCCGCCTGCGCCCGACGCCCGCGCGCCGGCAAGCGCACATCTTGACGGCACTGCAAAAGACTTTTGACAGACAGGCGCGAGTCCTCGTGGCATCCTTGTGGACGAGGGAAGGGGGTCTCCATGAAGGGACTCGACAAGGAGTCGCTGGGCAGGCGCATCGCCGAGGTGCGCGCAAGCCACGAGCTGAGCCAGGAGGCGCTGGCAGATCGGCTGCACGTCTCAAGGCAGACGATCAGCAACTGGGAGCGCGGCAAGACGCTCGTGGACGTCCAGAGCCTCGCCTCCCTGGCCTCCGAGCTCGACATGCCGCTCTCCGAGCTCCTCGGCGAGGAACAGGCGCGGGCAGCCCGAGAGGGCACCGAGGCGGCCCGGCGCGAACTCGCGATCATCTACGTTGTTCAGGCGCTCCTCTGGGTCCCGACGATCGTGCTCGACCTGACCGAGCGACTGAGCGGCGTGAACATGCTCTGGGTCTGGTGCGCGCTGCTCGTCGTGTGCGCCCCGCTCGCCTGGAGGGCGTGGCGGCTCGAGCGCGATTACGACCTTCGCGTCACGCGCGAGGTCGTGAGCTTCCTCGAGACCGGAGAGCTCCCCGCAGACGACGGGCGACCCGAGGGACACCGCGTGCTCGAGTTCATGGGGGCCATCGTGATCCTCTTCATTTTGAACGCCCTGCTGGACGCGTTCTTCTAGGCACTCGAGCTACAATGCCCGCATGACGAGAAGAGCCACAACCAAGATCCTGTTTGCGGGCGGACCGGACGGGCTGCCCGTGGAGGTCGAGCACCGGCGCGTGCGCCGGCTCAACCTGAGGGTCCGCGCGAACGGCACCGCGCATCTGAGCGTCCCCGCACGCGTCACCCTCGCGGAGGCGCAGCGCTTCCTGGACGAGCACGAGGCCTGGCTGCGTGGGCATATGGAGCGGCGGACCAGGCTCGCCTCCGGGGACAAGCCGAACGACGGCTTGCTCCCCCTCTGGGGCAGGCTCGTCCCGCTCCCCGAGGGCTCCTCCCCGGATGACGTCTATCGCGCCGAGCTCTCCGCTCGCCTTCCCGAGGTCTCCGAGCGCATGGAGGCCGCGCTCGGAACGAGGGCGACCGGCTGGCAGCTGCGTGCCATGTCCACGCGCTGGGGCTCCTGCACGCCCAGGACCGGGCGCATCCGCATCAATGTTCGCCTCGCCGCCTACCCGCCCACATGCCTGGACTATGTGGTTGCCCACGAGCTCACGCACCTCTTGGAGCCCAGTCACAACGAGCGGTTCCACAGCCTTCTCGCCAGCGCGTATCCGGACGAGCGCGCCGCCCGCGGGCTGCTGCGGCACCCCGCGCGCGACCTGGCGGCAGCAAACTCGTCCTCAACCGGTAACGCCCCCGAAACAAAGTCTGGGTAATCTACCCTCAATCGTCTCCGAAAGGAAGGCCGTCAATGTCCCGCCTCGCGCACATCGATCTTCTCGGCGCCCAGCAGCTCGCTGGCGCTCGCGCGTGGTGGTGGACAAGGACGACTCCCCTCTCGGACTGACGAGGCCACTCACGCACACATACAGGGCCCTCGGATTCAGTTCCGAGGGCCCTTTTCTTGTGCGTGAGGCACACCCTGGTTTTGAAGCGGGCCAACGAAAGGAGAACCACCATGGCCGGCACCACCGAGAGCGTCACCCGCCCGTACCGCACCTACCTGAGCGAGCAGCAGATCCCGACCGCTTGGTACAACCTGCGCGCCGACATGGCCGAGAAGCCCGAGCCCATGCGTCTGCCAAACGGCGCCGTTGCCACCCACGCCGACCTCGCCCCCGTCTTCGCCGACGCCCTGATTGACCAGGAGCTCGACGACGACACCGCCTATTTCGAGATCCCCGCGGCGGTGCGCGAGATGTACAAGGTCTACCGCCCGAGCCCTCTGTGCCGCGCGTACAACCTCGAGCGCGCGCTCGGAACGCCCGCGCACATCTACTACAAGTTCGAGGGCAACAACACGAGCGGCTCGCACAAGCTCAACTCCGCGCTCGCCCAGGCCTACTACGCCGCCGCGCAGGGCCTCACCAACATCACCACCGAGACGGGCGCCGGCCAGTGGGGCACCGCCCTCGCCGAGGCCGCGGCGCACTATGGCCTTGACCTCGACGTCTTCATGGTCAAGTGCTCCTACGAGCAGAAGCCGTTCCGTCGCAACATCATGGAGACCTTTGGCGCCACGGTGACGCCCTCCCCCAGCACCACCACCGAGGCCGGGCGCAAGATCCTGGCCGCGCACCCCGACTCCTCCGGGTCACTCGGCACCGCCATCTCCGAGGCCGTGGAGCGCGCGCTCCACGTGCCCGAGAACCGCGGCCGCTACCAGCTCGGCAGCGTCCTCAACCAGGTGGTGCTGCACCAGAGCGTGATCGGCCTCGAGAGCTACGAGGCCCTGCGCGAGCTGGGCGAGTACCCGGACATCGTGATCGGCTGCGCGGGCGGCGGCTCCAACCTCGGCGGCCTCATCGCCCCCTTCATGCGCGACAAGCTGCGCGGCGAGCGCCCCGACACGCGATTCATCGCAGTGGAGCCCGCGAGCTGCCCCTCGCTCACGCGCGGTCGCTACGCCTACGACTTCGCGGACACGGGCCAGACCTGCCCGCTGTGCAAGATGTACACGCTTGGCAACGGCTTCATCCCCAGCCCCGACCACGCGGGCGGTCTGCGCTACCACGGCATGAGCCCGATCGTCTCCAAGCTCAAGCACGACGGCCACCTCGAGGCCATCGCCGTTCGCCAGACCGACGTCTTTGAGGCGGGCGAGAGGTTCGCCAAGCTGGAGACCATCCTTCCGGCTCCCGAGAGCTCGCACGCCATCCTCGCTGCCATCCGCGAGGCAGAGAAGTGCCGCGAGACCGGCGAGGCCAAGACCATCCTCTTTGGCCTCACAGGTACCGGCTACTTCGACATGGTTGCCTACGACAAGTACAATCGCGGCGAGATGAGCGACCACGTTCCCACCGACGAGGAGCTCGAGGCCGGCTTTGCCACCATCCCGAGCATCCCGGGCATCCAGTAGCGACGCTGGGGGAACTGTCGTCGCGGATGCATGGACCGCAGGCGTGAGACGCAGGCGCCTCGATCGCATGGGGCGCAGGGCAACACGGGCAAGAGACGCGAGCGCCAAAGGCGCGCGAAACGAGGGCGCGGAATCGCACGTTACGAGAGACCTGCGATTCCGCGCCCCTGCATGCGGGTGCGTGGAAGCCCGCACAAAGGTTGGGTACTTTTTCTCGTACCCCTGAAGTAGTCACAAAACCAGCAAGTCGACTACCAGCGGTTTCTTCGGCCACAATCAGTCGGATACTTGGCTCGTCCGCAAAAAAGTACCCAACCTTTGTCGCAGACGAAAATGCGGGACGGGAAATCTCCCCGCCCCGCCGGCAAAAGCCCTCAGAAGCACTATTTGCCGCAGTTCGCCCGCCCGAGGTCGGACCACTCGGGGTCCTCGTCGGGCAGCGAGCCCGCGCTCTTGGTGAAGAGCTCCTTAAGACAGTTGTAGGCCACGATGAGGCCGAGCACCACGAGCAGGATCGCAAAGACCAGCTGCAGGCCAGAGGTGGCGATCACAGCCGCGCCGCTCGCGGAGAGCGCGCTCACGCAGCCGATGATGCTCTGGACGAGCGAGGTGAAGGTGCTCACCAGAAGGAAGGCAACGGGCACGTAGAGCATCCAGCCCGTGCGACCGGTGCACTTGCAGAAGACCGCCAGCATGATCATCGTCATGCCGCCGAGCAGCTGGTTGGACGCGCCGAAGAGCGGCCAGATGTTGTTGTAGCCGCCAAAGGCGAGGGCGAGGCCCAGTGCCAGCGTGAGCACGGTTGCGACCCAGGTGTTGGAGAAGAACTTGCCCGCGCCCTCGGCGCCCGCCCCGGCCTCCTCGGCGGCATCGTTGCTCTTGGCGAAGAACTCCTGGAACGAGAGGCGGCCGATGCGCGCCACGGCGTCGACGGACGTGAGCGCGAGCGCGGAGACGCACATCGTCATGAACACGGTGGCGAGCGTGGAGTCCACGCCGAACGCCGTCATGCCGCGCGCGACGCCCTGCGAGAAGATCTGGAACGGGGTCGCCGCGGCGCCGTTGTTGAGCAGGCCCGTGCCGGCGGTGTTGAGGTCGGAGAACATGATCGCCGCAAAGACGATGGCGAGCACGCCCACAAAGGACTCGAGCACCATGGCGCCGTAGCCCACGGGCAGCGCATCATTCTCGCACGACACCTGCTTTGAGGAGGTGTTGGTGGAGACGAGGCTGTGGAAGCCGGAGAGCGCGCCGCACGCCACGGAGACGAAGAGAAGCGGGAAGACGTAGCTGCCCTTGGCCGCGAGGGCATCGAGGTCGGCGACCATCGGGGCGGTCATCTCCGCCTCGCCGGCGGCCCCGAGCACAAAGACGCCCACCACGGCACTCGCAATCATGACGAGCATCATGATGGAGGTGAGGTAGTCACGCGGCTGCTTGAGCGTCTGGATGGGCATGGCCGCAGCAAAGAGCAGGTAGACCGTGATGACGGCGAACCAACCGAGCTTGTCCAGGTAGACCGGGAACTGCATGCCCACGGCGAACATCGCCACGAAGAGCACCACGGCAAGCAGGAGTTCCTTCCAGCCCTTGAGGCCGAAGCGGCGATTGATCCAGCCAAAGGCGATGGCCACGAAGGTGAAGAGGATCGAGATGGTTCCGGCAGCGCCGCCCGCATAGGAGACGGCGGCGTCGACGACGCCCGCGGCGTCAAAGGTCGCCTTGAACGTGCCCGCGACCATGTCGACGAAAGCGGCGATCACGATGATCGTGAAGAGCCAGGAGAAGATCAGGAACAGGCGACGGCCGGTGTGACCGATGTACTTCTCGATGAGCTGGGCGAGCGACTTGCCGTTGTTGCGCATCGAGGCGTAGAGCGCGCCGAAGTCGTGCACGGCGCCGAAGAAGATGCCGCCCACAAGGACCCACAGCAGCACCGGCAGCCAGCCGAACATCATGGCGGCGATGGTGCCCGTGACGGGGCCGGCGCCGCAGATGGAGCTGAACTGGTGCGAGAAGGCCGTGAAGCACGAGGCGGGCGAGAAGTTCTTCCCGTCCTCCATGCGACGCGCGGGCGTGACGGCCTTGGCGTCGATGCCCCACGTGCGCGCGAGCCAGCGGCCGTAGAGCAGGTACCCGGCGACCAGGACCACGGCCGCAACGAGCACGATGACGATTCCGTTCATGTTTCCCTCCTTGGTACGTTGGAACCTCGGACATGTTGCTCGCGCAACAACTGGCCGTCCCCCACAGACCCAACATGGTTTCTCCCCGCTAACCGGTGCGTAACGCGTCGTTCACGGAGGCCGACTCATGACCCCGGGCAAAGCGACGACGACCCTTCCCCGACACGTGACAGAAGCGTCACGGGCCAGCGTCCTTCTCGGCCCCTATACTCAAGACAGCAAGGAAAGGAGGAACATGCTGCGCATACTGCTCGCCGAGGACGACCCGCTGATCGTTGAGGGGCTCTCCGAGCTCCTGGCAAACGAGGGGTACGCCGTGGTCTCCTCCCCCACCCAGACCGGCGCCGTGGAGCTGGCCTGCGCGCCGGACGCCGACATCGCGCTCGCGCTCGTTGACCTCACGCTCGCCGAGGGCAGCGGCTTTGCCGTCTGCAACGCGATCAAGCAGGTGACGCCGCAAGTGCCCGTGATCTTTCTCACCGCGGCAGACGACGAGCTCTCAACCGTGACCGGCCTCACCCTGGGAGCGGACGACTACATCGCCAAGCCCTTCCGCCCGCGCGAGCTTGTTGCCCGCGTGCAGGCCGCCATCCGTCGCGCCCGACCGGAGCGGTCGGTGACGCACCTTGGGTCCGTGACCATAGACCTCGACCGCGCCCGCGCCGAGAAGAACGGCCAGGAGGTGCCGCTCTCCGCTCTGGAGTACCGGCTGCTCCTGCTCTTTGCCAAGAACGCCGGCCGCGTCGTCACGCGCGACATGATCCGCGACGCCCTCTGGGACGACGCCGGCGCCTACGTTGAGGAGAACACCCTCTCCGTCTACATCAAGCGCCTCCGCGACAAGCTCGAGGACGACCCGACCGAGCCGCGCCTGATCGTGACCGTCCGCGGCATGGGCTACCGCGCCCAGGGCTAGGCGGTCGAGAAGCGCATGCTGCTGAGAAACGCCGAGGTCAGGCGAACCGCTGCCGTCTTTGTTGTCGTGGGCGCCATTGGGGCCGGCGTGGCGTGGTCGCTTGCGGGGGCGCCCGCCGCGGCCGTGGTCGCCGCGACCGCCGCGGCCCTTCTCGCCGTGCTGCTCGTTTCGACCCGCCTGCGCTACCGCCGCATCGCGCGTATGGCGGAGCAGGTGGACGCCGTGCTCCACGGCGCGCGCGACGTGAGCTTTGAGCGGATGCGCGAGGGCGAGCTGGCGGTCCTCGCCTCAGAGCTGGACAAGATGCAAAGCCGCCTTGCCCTTGCCAACGAGGACCTCGAGCGCGAGAAGAACGCGCTGGCAGATGCGCTGGCAGACGTCTCGCACCAGCTCAAGACGCCGCTCACGAGCCTCTCGCTCATGACGTCGCTCACGCGCGGGGCGCTCGTCAGGGACGGCGGGCACCCGGACGAGGTCGAGCGGCTCCGCACGATGGAGCGCCTGGAGGGCCGCGTGGAGTGGCTCGTCTCCTCCCTGCTCAAGCTCGCGCGGATCGACGCGGGCGTGGTGCGCCTCACGCGCGCCCGTGTGAGCGGCGCCGAGCTCGTGGCGCGCGCCGCCGACCCGCTGGCGGTGACGTTCGACCTCGCGGACGTCGCCCTCGCGTGCGACGTCCAGCCCGATGCCGGCTTTGAGGGCGACCTCGCCTGGACGGCGGAGGCGCTCGAGAACATCCTCAAGAACTGTCTCGAGCACACGCCCGCGGGCGGGCGCGTGAGCGTGAGCTGCACCGAGGACGCCCTCGCGTTCCGCCTGCGCGTGGAGGACACCGGCTCCGGCATCGCGGCCGAGGACCTGCCCCACGTCTTCGAGCGCTTCTACCGCGGCGGCGAGAAGGGCGAGGGCGCCGGCGGCTCCGAGGTCGACCCCGGCGGCGTGGGCATCGGCCTCGCCCTGGCAAAGAGCCTCGTCACCGCGCAGGGCGGCTCAATTCGCGCCGGTAACGCACCCGACGGAGGCGCACGCTTCGACATCGTCTTCTTCAAGTCCGCCGTGTGACGGAGGATTCGAGACCACGTGCCACTTGGCGGGAAACTTGCGGCTGCGCGCCGCTTGGCGGGAAACTTGCGGCCGCGCGCCGCTTGACGGGAAACTTGCGACCGCGCGCCACTTGGCGGGAAACTTGCGACCGCGCGCCACTTGGCGGGAAAAACCCGCCCGAACGTCGCATGACAGATCAGTCACCTGCGCGTCACGCATGCGCAGGATGCCTCCCCCACCATAGAATCGTAACCAGGCAAAGGAGGCAGCATGGACATTCTTCGCGTGGACCACCTCACCAAGACCTACGGCACCGGTGACACAGCCGTGCGCGCGCTCGACGACGTGAGCTTCAGCGTGGCGGGCGGTGAGTTCGTGGCCATCATCGGAAGCTCGGGCTCGGGCAAGTCGACGCTCCTGCACATGATCGGCGGCGTTGACCGTCCCACGTCCGGCACGGTCTACCTCAACGGCGAGGACGTCTTCGAGCGTTCGGACGAGCAGCTCGCGGTCTTCCGCCGCCGCGAGGTCGGCCTGGTCTATCAGTTCTACAACCTCGTGCCGGTGCTCGACGTGGTGGAGAACATGTGCCTGCCCGTGCTCATGGACGGCCGCAAGGTGAACGAGCGCCGCCTCACGGCGCTGCTGAGCAGGCTCGGCCTGACCGGCCGCGAGCACCACCTGCCCAACCAGCTCTCCGGTGGCCAGCAGCAGCGCGTGGCCATCGGGCGCGCCCTCATGAACGCGCCAGCCGTCGTGCTGGCGGACGAGCCCACGGGCAACCTCGACTCCAAGAACTCCGCGGAGATCATGGCCCTTCTGCGCAAGTCAAACCGCGAGCTCAGGCAGACGCTCATCGTGATCACCCACGACGAGGACATCGCCCTCTCTGCCGACCGTGTGATCGCGCTCGAGGACGGCCGCATCGCCTCCGACACGAGGGCGAGGTAGCCATGGCCAAGCACTTCAAGGGCGATAAGGGCACGCGGGACGATAAGGACCGCGCGCTCGCGGCCGCCGTCGCACCGCGCGGCAACGTCTTCACCCGCTTCACGCTGCGTTCGCTCAGGGCCAACCGCGTGCGGACCACGGTCACGATCGTGGGCGTGGCGCTCGCAACGGGCCTGCTCATGGCCGTGCTCGCCAGCGTCACGAGCCTGCACGCCGCCATCGTGAACTACATGCGCTCCACCGACGGCGTCTGGCAGGAGTCCTTCGACTACACCGACGACGCCACGCTCGGCAACCTCCGCACGCTCGCCGGCGACCACCTCGACCGCCTCGCCACCCGCCGCGACCTCGGCGCCGTCGCGCTCTCGGAGGAGAACGCCGAATACGCAGGCGCCTACCTCGGCATCTATGACCTGCCCGTGGAGAGCGCGAACACCCCGCGCGCGGCGGGAGACACCGACTACGCGGTCTACCCCACCCCGGAGCTTGACGAAGGGCGCCTTCCCGAGAAGCCCGGCGAGATCGCGCTTCCTGCGTACCTGCGCGGCGAGACGCTCGTCTCCGGAGCGTCGCAGCTCTCTGGCGTAGATAGCGGCGCCACCTCTGAGGGCGAACTCGAGCTTGGCAGCGAGGTCACGCTTGCCGCTGGCAGGCGCGTGTGGGCGAGCGAGCCGGAGACCCCCATCAAGTCCGGCGCCCTCTTCCAGGTCGAGTACAGCTACGAGACAGGCGAAGACGGCTCCATCAACGAGGGCAAGACCGTCCTTGAGACCCTGACCGACGTCGGCGAGGCGCGCACCTACACCGTGGTTGGCTTCGTGAACACAAGTTATAGCGACGGCAACGTGGCCTACGTCAGCCCCGACGAGCCTGCCATGACCGCCTCCGAGAGCGCCGTCGGCAACGCGTTCTTCTCGACCACCGGCTATGCGAGCGAGGACGAGCTCGACCAGCTCATGGTGCGCCTCCTCGGCGAGGATGGAAGCTGGGCTACCAACTCCTCCCTGCTCATGTACCAGGGCCTCGACACGGGCCGCCAGATCACCACCTCGCTCGTGCTCTTCGCGGGCGTGCTCGCCGCCGTGATCGTGGTGGCAGCCGTCTCGCTCATCTCCAATGCGTTCAGGATCTCCATCTCAGAGCGTACGCGGCAGTTCGGCCTGCTGGCCTCGCTCGGCGCCTCGCGCCAGCAGCTCAGGCGCACGGTCTATGTGGAGGCAGGCATCATCGGGCTCATCGGCATCCCGATCGGCGTGGCGCTCGGCATTGGCGGGGCGGCCGTGGCCTTTGCGCTCACCGCCGAGGGCTGGTCGATGATCGTGGGCAACGGCGTCACGGTGGGCCTCGTGCTCCGGCCGCTCGACGCCGTGGCGGCCATCGCACTCGGCGCCCTTGCGCTTCTGGTGAGCGCGCTCGCCCCTGCGGTGCGCGCGAGCAGCGTCTCGGCCGTGGACGCCATCCGTCAGACGCAGGACGTGCGGCCGAGCAAGCGTCTCCTGCGCGTGTTCCGGCGTCGTCGCACGGCGATGGACGACTTCTCGGCGGACGGTCGGCGTCCGCGTGGGCTGGCGGCGCGCCTCGGCGGCATGCCGGCGTTTCTCGCCCGCCGCACGCTGGCCGTCTCTGCCGGCAAGTCCCGTGCGTCCGCGATGGCGCTCGCCGTCTCCGTGGCGCTGCTCGTGACGGCCGGGCTCGTATCCGACTACCTGAGCGGCATGACGAGCTACATCGACTACGGCGGCAGCGCCGACATGCAGATGTGGGTCTCCATGTCAGAGACCTCGAGCGAGCTTGCCGACTCGCCCGCCGCCGTCAACATGAACGACATCACCACGGAGATCTCCCGTGTGAGCGGCGTCAAGGAGGGCAGCGCGAGCGGCATCGTCCGCACCTACGGCTCCGTGCACGTGGACCCCGCCGGCGTGAACTGGGACGCAGTGGACGCCTATGACGCAAGCTCGCCCTATGGCGGCTTTCAGATGGACCGCGAGGGCTACGGCAGCGCCGACTTCTACCTCGTGGACGACGCAACGTGGCACGCGCTCGCGGCAGACCTCGGCCTCTCCGGCGACGCCGCGGACCCCGAGCACGCCTCCTGCGTGGCCTTCAACCGCGTGAGCACCACCAACGAGAGCACCTACGGCACCGTTGAGCCCTTCACGGGGAGCGCCGAGACGATCGACGTGCTGCTGGCAGACCTCGCGGACAACCAGTGGCTCGGCATGAACGACGACGGTATCTACGGGCTGCGCGAGCGCAACGAGGATGCCACCGAGGTGACGTTCGTCTCGCCCGCCTCTGAGCTGGGTCTCCAGACGATGAGCGTGCCCGTGGTCGCCTGCACCGACGACCTGGGCGAGAGCTTCCCCATTGGCAGCACCCTGATGGCGGAGGCCACGGGGCTCACGTTCGTGATGCCCGCGAGCGCCGTCTTTGGGAGCGAGCTCGAGAGCGCGATGAGCACGTCGATCATCCAGTACTTTGCGAGCTTCGTGGAAGGCGCTGACGAGAACGCTGTCACCGAGGGCATCCAGGAGGCGTTCGGCGCGCGCGGCGACATCGACACCGTCACCATCAACAACCTGCGCGAGTCCCTGCGCGAGTACAACGCGATGATCTTCACCGTGAACGTGTTCCTGTACTGCTTCATTGCGATCACGATGGCGATTGCCGTGGCCAACGTCTTCAACACCATTGCGTCCGGCCTCATGCTGCGCACGCGCGAGTTCGCGGCGCTGCAGTCCATGGGCATGGGACGACGCGCGTTCCGCAGGATGATCTTCCTCGAGTGCGCGGACTTCGCGGTCAAGGGCCTTGTGGGCGGCGTGATGCTGGCGACGCTCGTGAACTGGGGCTTCTTCGCGGCACTCTCGAGCTCCATCTCCACGCTCACCTTCGAGATGCCGTGGGGCCACGTGGCGCTGGCATTTGCCGTTGTTGCCGTCGTGCTCGCCGCGAGCGCCGGCTACGCCCTGCACAAGACGCACGCGATGAACCTCGTTGAGGCCCTGCGCGCGGACGCGCTGTAGCGGCTTACGATTTCTTCCCCGGCCCCGGCTCGCCGCGACTCGTGAGCCGGGGCATTTGCGCCGCAGGCCGTCCGCCTGCCGAAAAGCGCGTCGAGTGCACGCTGGATTCCGCGCACTCGACGCATTTCGTGTCCGAGCGGACGTTATTCTCGCCCACTGCGCGCTCAAACCCCACACGGGGCGCGCATTCGACGCGATGTTTGGCATGCTATCGACGAAGGACTCCCCCGCCCAGCTCGTCGGCCCCTGCCAAACCGCCAGCTCTGTGACGCATCCGCCAGGAACTCGATCCGTTGGGGGGATAGACGTCGACGCGCTTTATGATTTGCCCCATTCGAGGGCCGGGACGCTAGGACGCTTTGGGATCCGCTCCATTCGAGGGCCGGGACGTCGACGCGCTTTACTATCCGCCCCATTTGAGAGCCGGGACGCAGGAGCGCTTAGAAATCAGCCCCGTTGGAGCGTCATCCAAGATTTCTGCTTGAACATCGGCGCGATCGGAGACCCTCGGCGCCCGTCCGGCGAGAAGAACCCTCCGATCGCGGCGTTTCCTAAGCGAGACAAGGCGCGGGCCCTCCAATGGGACGAATCTCTAAGCGCGTCAGCACCGCGACCCTCCAAAGGCGGCAAACCTTAAGCGCTCTCGCGTCGGCGATCTCCGATCGCGGCGTTCTCTAAGCGCGCCAGCGCCGCAACCCTCCGATCGCGCCAAACCCTAAGCGCGCCAGCGCCGCAACCCTCCGATCGCGCCAAACCCCAAGCGCCCTCGCGCCGCGCCGCTCCAAGGGCGCCAAGCCCCAAGCGCCCCCGCGCCGCGGCCCTCCGCTCGCAGCAGTCGCTAAGCCAAAACCGCCGTGCGGCCCAGAATCGCCGCCGGGACCTCCGCCAAGCCGCCGAGCACCGCCGCGCACGCGTCGGCGACGTCAGGCGTAGCCTCGGCCCACTCCGGTACCAGGAACGTGGCCATGCCTGCGGCAAGCGCGGCGCGCGCCCCGTTCATCGAGTCCTCAACGGCGGCACACACCTCGGGCGCCACTCCCAGACGACGCGCGGCCTCAAAGTAGATGTCCGGAGCGGGCTTGGAGCGCTCGATCTCGTCTCCAAAGGTCATCGTGGAGAAGAACGGCGCCATGCCAAAGCGCTCCATCTCCTTCAGGGCGTGCTCGCGCGCTGTAGTGGTGGCGAGCGCGAGCGTCATGCCCGCGTCGGCCAGCGTCCGCAGCGCCTCGAGCGCGCCCTCGCGCGGGGCGAGGATCTCGTCCTCGAGCGCAAAGAAGAGGTCGCGCTGGTGCGCGAAGAGACGGTCGGTGAGCCCCTCGTCGCCAAACAGGTCGTTGATCATCTTGCGGGCGTTGGGGATGCTGCAGCCCACAAAGGCGTTCCAGATGCGCTCGGGCACGTCCAGGCCCAGGTCAGTCGCGGCGCGGCGCCATGCGGTCTGGCTCACCCGCTCCGTGTCGATGAGGGTCCCGTCCATGTCAAAGATCACTGCCTGGGGCGTGGGCATCGCGCATCCTCTCTTCTCGTAACCCAAATCCGAGGCGGCATTCTATACGAAGGGCGGCCCACCAGGGGGCCGCCCCACAACAAATCGCGATAAGAACTCCATCCCAAGGGCCGTGTGGCGAGACGGGTCACGACGAGAAGATCGCAGGGCCTGTCGAGACGGGTCACGGCGAGAAGCCCGCGGAGCATGCGCATGAGAAGCCACGGCGAGAAGACCGCAGGGCCCGGCAGGAGAAGCCGAGGCCCCCAGGCGCATGCCCGGTGCCCGCACGCATCCAGCCAGTTGCCGAGCCCCTACTGCTGCGGGCGCGTCGGCGGCACGGTCGCGTCGCGCCCGGCGGACTGCGCGGTCACCATCTGCTCGAACACCCCGGCCGTCTGCGTGAAGTCGCTCGGCAGGACCACGGTGGACGCCTTGCCCGCCTTGGCGAACTCGCCCATCATCTCGGTCCACTGCGTGAACATGAAGAGCTGGTTGGCCTCGGCCGCGGAGACGCCCGTCTCCTGAATCGTGGAGAGCGAGTCGGAGATGCCGGCGGCGATGGCCTTGCGCTGGTTGGCGATGCCCTCGCCGGACTTCTCCATGGCCTCGGCCTCTGCCTGGGCCTCGGTCACGCGACGGATGCGGTCGGCCTCGGCCAGGTCCTGCGCCGCGGCCTTGGTGCGCTGGGCGGCGTTGATCTGGTTCATCGAGTCCTCGACCTCGGCTGGCAGCGCGATCTTGGTGATGAGCGTCGAGACGAGCGTGAAGCCGTAGGCGGTCATCTGCTCGGACACGGTGTCGTTGACGTCGCGCGCGATGTCGTCCTTCTTGGCGAAGACCTCGTCGAGCGTGTAGACGGGGATCGACGAGCGCAGGGCGTCGGTGATGAAGTCGCGCATCTGCGCCACGGGCTGCTGCAGCATGTAGTAGCTCTTGTAGACGCCGGACTGCTGCGGCGTTGCGCCGGTCTCGTAGCTCACGTGGTACTGCGCGGAGACCTCGAGGCCGATGGTGACGTTGTCCTGCGTCTTGACGTCGATGTTGAAGCCGTTCTTCATCGTGCGCAGGGAGACCGTGGCGGCCTTGCGATCCACGAACGGGATCTTGGCGTGGAAGCCCGCGCCCACGATGCGGTGGAACTTGCCCAGCCGCTCGATGATCACGGCATGTTGCTGCTTGACCACGTAGAACAGGTTGCCGGTGACAATGCCCACAATCAGGAAGACGACCGCCACCATGAGGACGACGCTGATGAAGCTTGCCAGCATATGCGCTCCTTAGAACGACGAAAGGTCAACTAAGGATACCCGCTGCGGAGCGACGTCACTACCCCGGCGGTCGAATGGTCGATCGGGTGAGGCGGGAGGCGGGGCCCGACTGCCGTCCCGGCATGGCCTCCGGGAATGGAGAACCGCTGCCGTTCCGCCGTTCTTCTCGGCTGCGCCCAACGCGGGCGCTCTCCGCGGGATACGATGGTCCGACCCGCAAGCGAGAGGAGAGACCACCCATGGCCGAGAAGGACGCGCGTCGCCGCTACTCGCTGCTCACGGCGGTCTGCCTCATCATGGGCATCTGCATCGGATCGGGCATCTTCTTCAAGTCCGACAACGTGCTCATAGCCACGGGAGGCAGCATCGGGCTGGGCGTGGTCATGTTCTGCCTCGCCGCCACCTACATCGTCTTTGGCGGTCTCTGCCTCTCGCTCTTTGCCGCACGCACCGACGGTGCCGGCGGTCTGGTGGACTATGCGGCCCGCTTTGTCTCTCCCCGCTTTGCCCGGCTCATCGGCCTGCACTACGCCTTCGTCTACCTGCCGTCCATATCCGCGGTGATCTTCTGGGTGGCGGGCGCCTACGCGTGCATGGTGCTTGGGCTGCCGGGCACGCTGACAAACCAGATGGCGATCGGGCTTGCGCTCATGCTCGCCTGCTCGGTGGCAAACGCGCTCGCGCCACGCCTCTCCGGCTGGGCGCAGAACGCCTTTACCGTGGTCAAGGTGGCCCCGCTCGTCGCCGTTGGAACCGTCGGCCTGTTCGCGGTTCTCGGCGGGTGGGCGCAGGCGGGAGCTGGAACGACGAGCATCGCGGTCGGTGGCGCCGGCACGGGCGGCCTTGCCTGGCTCGCCGCCGCGGCGCCGATCGCCTTCTCCTTTGACGGCTGGCCGGCAGCGACCTCCATCGCCCCCGAGCTCCGTGACGCCCGCCGCAACCTGCCCATCGCGCTCGTCGCGGCACCGCTCGCGATCCTCGCGCTCTACCTGGCCTACTTCGTGGGCATCTCCGTCGCGCTCGGCCCCGCCACCGTGATGGAGGCGGGCGACGGCAGCCTCGCGCTGCTCTTCTCGCGCCTCTTCGGCGAGCGCGCGGCCGCGTGGCCCAACCTCATCGCGTTTCTCGCCGTGCTGGGAACGGGCAACGGCCTCGTGCTCTCGCTGCAGCGTCTGCCACAGGCTCTCGGCCTGCGCGGGGACGTGCCCGGCCGCGCCGGCAGCTGGCTCGCTCGCGAGAGCGGGCGTCTCCGCTTTCCCGTCAGCAGCGCACTCGTGGCAACGGCCGCCATGCTCGCATGGTCCTGCGTCCACGCCGTCGTGCAGACGGGCGGGCTCATACCCAACGGAGACGTCTCCGAGGTGAGCGTCTGCCTTGCCATGCTGCTCATGCTCCCCTACTTCGCGGCGGCATGGCGCCTGCGCGCCGCGGGCGAGGCGGGCGTCCTGCGCGGACGGGTGGCCCCCGTCCTGGCGAGCGCGTGCTGTCTCTTCGTGGGGCTCTCCGGCCTGGCCGAGCCCGTGCGCGCCGTGTTCGTTGCCCTGGAGCTCGCGGTTCTTCTTTCCGTCGCACGAGTCTGCGCCGGGCGTACAATGGTCCGGCATCGCGAGGGAGAGGAACGCCATGACTAACGCAAACCTGGGCGCAGCGCGCCGCACGCCCTTCGAGTCCGCACGCGGCAAGCTCGGCTTTGGCTGCATGCGCCTGCCCGTAAACGACGACAAGACCGTCGACCTGCGAACGTTCTCCCAGATGGTCGACGCCTTCATCGACGGTGGCCTCAACTACTTTGACACCGCGCGCCCCTATCACTCCGGCAACTCCGAGCCCGCCGTCGCCGCCGCGCTCGCCTCGCGCCACGACCGCTCAGAGTTCCTGCTCGCGGACAAGCTCTCCCCGGGCAACTTCGAGCGCCGCGAGGACATCCGCCCGCTGATAGAGGACCAGCTGCGCGCCTGCGGCGTGGACCACCTCGACTACTACCTCATGCACTCGCAGGGTCCGAGCAACTACGACAAGTACCAGCGCTGCGGCGCCTACGACGAGGCCCTGGCCGCGCGCGACGCCGGACTGGTGCGCCACGTGGGCTTCTCGTTCCACAGCGACGCGGCGTTCCTCGACCGCATCCTCACCGACCACCCGGACATGGAGTTCGTCCAGCTGCAGGTCAACTACCTGGACTGGGAGAGCGGCGCGATCCAGAGCCACGCCTGCTGCGAGGTGGCCGCGGCCCACGGCAAGCCCGTCATCGTGATGGAGCCCGTCAAGGGTGGCATGCTCGTGAACCTGCCGGACGAGGCGCGCGAGGCGCTGGCCGCCGTGGGCGACGGCTCGCCGGCGAGCGTTGCGCTGCGCTTTGCGGCGAGCCTGCCGGGCGTCGAGATGGTGCTCTCCGGCATGGGCACCCCGGAGATGATCGCGGAGAACGTGCGGACCTTCTCGCCGCTCGTGCCGCTCTCGGACGAGGAGCGCGCCGCCGTGGGGCACGTGGCGCAGATCCTGCGCGGGCAGAGCGCCGTGGAGTGCACCGCCTGCCGCTACTGCGTTGACGGCTGCCCCAAGAAGATCAACATTCCGGAGCTCTTCTCGTGCCTCAACGCCAAGCGCGCCTACAACGAGGACTCCGCGGAGTACTACTACCGCACCACGCACACCGGCAACGGCCACGGCCTGGCATCCGAGTGCGTGGGCTGCGGCGCCTGCGAGCGGGCATGCCCGCAGCACCTGCCGATCCGCGAGCTTCTGCGCGAGGTCGCGGCGGAGTTCGAGAAGGGCGACGCAAAGTAAGCGTCTTGCAATCGCTAGAATGTCCTTCTCGCCGCGTGTATACGATGCCGCGAGACGGGGAACAAAAGACTGGCTGAAGACAGCGAATCCCGGGAGGGACCGTGGAAGACATGACCAACGAGAAGAACGAGACCTCGGAGCAGGGGATCTCTCACGCCATCCGCAGCGGCATCTTTGAGGTGGGACACTCCCCGCACGAGCTGGTGCCCGCCGCCGACGGCCCCATGCCGATCGAGGGACGCCTGCGCAAGGCCCCGCTGCGCGTGCCGGACAACTACGAGGAGTGCAGCGGCTTCACGCTCTTTGGGCGCCGCATCCGGACGCTCCTCTACTCCACCGACGTCGCCGCGATCCGCAACTCCAACGCGGACGCGATCTTTGCCGTCTACCCCTTCACGGCGCAGCCCGCCATCACGCAGGCGCTGCTCACCGTTGCCGAGGCACCCCTCTTCGTGGGCGTGGGCGGCGGCACCACCACCGGCCGGCGCGCCGCGGAGCTCGCCGCGGTCTCGGAGATGCAGGGCGCCGCGGGCGTGGTGCTCAATTCCCCCGCCACGCCAGAGATGGTCGCGCAGGTGGCCTCCACCGTGGACATCCCGGTGATCGCCACGATCACGCGCTTTGACAACGAGGCAGCCGAGAAGATCCAGTCGGGTGCACGCATCATCAACGTGGCTGCCGGGCGCCGCACGCCCGAGGTCATCGCCGAGCTGCGCGCCGCCTTCCCCGCCCTGCCGATCATCGCCACCGGAGGCCGCGACGGCGAGGCAGCCGCTGCCACCGTCGCCGCCGGAGCCAACGCCCTCATCTGGGCGCCACCCAGCGTCACCGAGCTGCAGCGAGACATGATGGTCCGCTACCGCGAGAAGGCCGAGGCCGCCGCGCAGGCCGCCGGCGAGGAGCCGCCCGTCGCGACGGTCGTGCCCGACATCACCGACATGCCCGTCGCCGACGTCCCCAACGGCGTGGTGGAGAGCGTCTCCCCCGAGATCGAGGAATCCGAGCAGATCGGCGAGGAGGACTTCGTCAGCCCGTACCGCGGACGCCTGCCCATCATGCCGTTCCCCGGGCGCCGCATGCGCTAGCGCGCGAGCTTCTCGATGCACGCCCTTCTTGCCAGCTGAGAGCTCGTCACGCCTTCCGCTTTGAAGGCGTGACTTTCTCATGGCCGGCGCCAGGCACGCTTCAAACGTGCATAATGGTTCGCAGTCATCAGGGTCGAGAGGAGCCACGCATGAAGGAACTTGAGGACCGCATCCGCAGGGACGGCATCGTTCGCGAGGGCAACGTCCTCAAGGTCGACAACTTCCTCAACCACCAGTGCGACGTGGCCCTCTACGACCACATGGGCGCCGAGTGGGCGCGCCTCTTCGCCGGCAAGCGCATCGACAAGATCCTCACGATCGAGGCCTCCGGCATCGGCATCGCCTGCGTGGCGGCAACCCACTTCGGCGGCGTGCCCGTGGTCTTTGCGCGCAAGACCGAGTCAAAGAACCTCGACGGCGACCAGTACCGCACCAACATCACGAGCTACACCAAGGGCCGCGAGTACCAGGTCATCGTCGCCAAGCGCTTCCTCACCCCCGGAGAGCACGTGCTCATCATCGACGACTTCATGGCCATGGGCTGCGCGATGAACGGCCTGCTTGAGATTTGCGACGAGGCTGGTGTCGTTGTCGAGGGCATCGGCATCGCCATCGAGAAGGGCTTCCAGCCGGGCGGCGACGAGCTGCGCCGTCGCGGCTATCAGGTGGAGTCGCTCGCCATCGTGAGGTCCATGAACGCCGAGACCGGCGAGATCGTGTTCGCGTAGCGTTTCTCGCTCGAGGCTCTTCTCGCCATTCGCCCGCTGTCCGCCTCCCTGGAAACCATCGCGTCAAAACGACCAAGAATTGCCGAGAAAACCGTGCGCGTTGTCCGTTTTGACGCGATGGATGTAGTGCCCTCGGTTCGCACACTTACGATAACGCTCAGTTTCTCGTCGGAACTGAGCGTTTCTCTTGGAACGACCTCCCGAGCCGTGAGCTGGCATGTGCCCAACTCACGCCTACGCTCACTTCTCGAGAAAAACTGATCGTTTCACCGGGAATGCGCGCGTCGCTGTACTTCACGCTTCGGCGCTCCCATAGAAAATCTCAAAATCTCATTGACATATGAACACGTGCTCATATACTCATATTCAAGCACAATATATGAGCGTGTGTTCATACGTTCATTCAGATGAGAGGAGGGCGCATGCCCGAGGAACCCACTCCCACCGAGATGCCCGACGAGGAGCTGCTCTACGACCTCGCGGACCTCTTCAAGGTCTTCAGCGACACCACCCGCATCAAGATCCTCTACGCCCTCATGGGCCGTGAGCTCTGCGTCGCAGACATCGCCGAGGAGACCGGCAGCACCCAGAGCGCCGTCTCCCACCAGCTGCGCACGCTCAAGCAGGCGCACCTGGTGAAGTTCCAGCGAGACGGCCGCAACGTGCTCTACTCGCTCGCCGACGATCACGTCTACACGATGCTCAGCCAGGGCATGTCCCACATCTGCGAGTAAGGCAACGAATACAGCCACAGGTAAGGAGACCCCATGCGCAAGTCATTCAAGCTCGATGAGATCGATTGCGCCAACTGCGCGCGCAAGCTGCAGGACGAGCTTGCCAGGCTCGACGGCGTGGACGCCGTATCCGTCAACTTCATGACGCAGAAGCTCACGCTCTCCGCGGCGGACGAGCTCTTCGACGACGTCCTCGAGCGCGTCGTCACCCTCGCCGCGCGCATCGAGCCCGACTGCGAGATCGTCCGCTAGGCAGGGAGAATCGCCACCATGAACAAGAAGCAGCGCCGCTGGCGCAACCGCATCATCGTCGCCCTTGCCCTCTTTGCCGCGGCATTTGCCGTCGAGGAGAGCGGTCTTCTCGCCAGGCTCTTCGGGACGCCGGGCGACGTCTACGCGAGCCTCGCCCTCTTCCTCATCCCCTACCTCATCGCTGGCTACAAGACCCTCCTCGAGGCCGCGCGCAACATCCGACGTGGTGACCCCTTCGACGAGGCGTTCCTTATGTCGGTGGCCTCCCTCGGCGCCTTTGCGATGGTCTTCTTCCCCGACACCGACCCCCACATGGCCGAGGGTGCGGCAGTCATGCTCTTCTACCAGGTGGGCGAGCTCTTCCAGAGCTACGCCGTGGGACAGAGCCGCAAGTCCATCGCGGCCATGATGGACATCGCGCCCGAGTTCGCCAACGTCGAGAAGGACGGCGCTCTCGCGCAGGTCGACCCTGCCGACGTCGCGCCCGGCACCACGATCGTGGTCAAGCCCGGCGAGCGCGTGCCGATAGACGGCGTGGTCACGGACGGGATCTCCCAGCTCGATACCGCCGCGCTCACCGGCGAGTCCGTCCCGCGGCACGTGGAGCCGGGCGCCGAGGTGATCTCTGGCTGCGTCAACATGACCGGCGTTCTGCACGTGCGCACGACCAAGCCCTACGGTGAGTCCACGGTCGCCCGCATCCTCGAGCTCGTGGAGAACGCGAGCGAGAAGAAGGCCCGCACCGAGAACTTCATCACGCGCTTCGCCCGCGTCTACACGCCGGCCGTCACGCTCTCGGCGCTCGCGCTCGCGGTCATCCCTCCGCTTGCGGGCCTGGGCGCCTGGTCCGACTGGATCCTGCGCGGCCTCACCTTCCTCGTGGTGAGCTGCCCGTGCGCGCTCGTCATCTCCGTGCCGCTCAGCTTCTTCGGCGGCATCGGCGGCGCCTCCAAGCTTGGCATCCTCGTCAAGGGCTCCAACTACCTCGAGCTTCTCGCCCACGTGGACACCGTGGTCTTCGACAAGACCGGCACGCTCACCTCGGGCACCTTCAACGTGGTGGCCATCCACCCGGAGGCCGGCGTGGACCCCGACTACGTGCTCTCCATGGCAGCTCACGCCGAGTCCTTCAGTGACCACCCCATCGCCGTCTCCGTGCGCGCCGCCTACTCCGGTGAGATTGACCGCGAGAGGATCGCCGAGGCGCGGGAGGAGTCCGGCCACGGCGTGAGCGCTCGCGTGAACGAGCACCTGGTCCTCGTGGGCAACGACAAGCTCATGGCCGAGCACGGGGCAGCCTGGCACGACTGCGACCTCACGGGCACGGTCCTGCACGTCACGGTCGACGGCGCGTACGTGGGCCACATCGTGATCGCCGACATGGTGAAGGATGACGCCGAGAAGGCCATCCGCGACCTTCACGCGGCCGGCGTGCGCCGCTGCGTCATGCTCACGGGGGACCGCCAGGACGTGGCCGAGGCCGTGGCCGAGCGCCTGGGCATCGACGAGGTCCGCGCACAGCTCCTGCCCGAAGACAAGGTCGACGCCGTGGAGCACCTGCTCGCGGGCGAGAAGGACGACGCGCGCCTCGCCTTTGTGGGCGACGGCATCAACGACGCGCCCGTGCTCATGCGCGCGGACGTGGGCGTCGCCATGGGCGCGATGGGCTCCGACGCCGCCATCGAGGCCGCCGACGTCGTCCTCATGGACGACCGCCCCTCCAAGATAGCGCAGGCCATGCGCGTTGCTCGCAAGACCATGCGCATCGTCTGGCAGAACATCGTCTTTGCGCTGGGCGTGAAGATCCTCATCCTCGTGCTCGCGGCGTTTGGCATCGCCAACATGTGGCTCGCGGTCTTCGGCGACGTGGGCGTGGCAATGATCGCGATTCTGAACGCCATGCGCTGCATGCGCGTCGAGAAGAACTAGGTCACGCAGCCGACGGCCCCGCCCTTCTCTTCGGAAGTGCGCTTCGCGAAACTTCCTACGAGAGGGGCGGGGCCTCGTCTTTTGGAAGTTCCGCGAAGCGCACTTCCAAAAGACGAGGCCCCGATGCTCGCGCAGTCGCTACAGGCGCTCGAGCTTGGTGCGGATGACGCGACGGACGGAATCGTCGATGCGCTCCTCGGTGAGCTCGCCGGAGGCAACCGCGTCGAGCACCCCCTGATAGGCAGCCTCAAGATCCTCCGGCATGAGAACCATGTCCACGCCCGCCTTGAGCGGTTCCACGCCCAGTCGCTCAATGGGAAGCGAGTCCGTGGCGGCCCCCATGGCCATGGAGTCGGTGATGATGATTCCCTCGTAGCCCAGCTCGTCACGGAGCAGGTCGGTCACGATCTCACTGGACATGGAGGCCGGGTCGTTGTCGCCCGTGATCGTGGGCATCGAGAGGTGGCCCACCATGATGAACGGGACGTTCTCCTCCATCGCCGCCTCAAAGGGAACCAGCTCCTCGGCGCGAATCTCGTCGAGCGTCTTCTCGGAGTAGATGCGACCGTCGTGAGAGTCGCCGAGAGCGCCGCCGATGCCCGGGAAGTGCTTGGCGGAGCAGAGCACGCCGCCGTCCTCGAAGCCGCGCACCTGCGCGGCGACCATCGGCGCCACCACATCCGCCGTGGAGCCAAAGGAGCGCAGGCCCATCGTGCCGTCGGGGTTGTTGGCGATGTCGGAGTCCGGGGCAAAGTCCACGTTGAAGCCAAGATACTGCAGGTAGGTACCGATGTGCTTGGCAACCTCGTAGGCATGGTCGGTGTCTCCGGTCGCTCCCACGTCGCACATGTCGCCGACGTTGTCCACGCCAAAGCCCGGGTTGCCGCCCACGCGCGAGACCGTTCCGCCCTCCTCGTCGACGCACAGGAAGAGCGGCAGGCCGCTGATCTCCTCGCCGAACTTCATGGTGTTGGAAAGCATCTCGCGGGTCTGGTCGGTGTCCTGCAGGTTGTCCGCGAAGTAGACGACGCCGCCAACGGGCATCTTCTCGAGCGCCGCCTTCGTGGCGTCGCCCGCCGCGATGACCTGGCTCACGCCGGTCAGGGATTCGGGGCGCACGACAAACAGCTGGGCAACCTTCTGCTCGAGGGTCATCTCGTCGAGCTTCTCCTGGACCCGGTCGGCGAGGATTTCCTCGGGGGACTTCTCCGCTTCCCCCTCGGCCTCAGGGTCGGTCACGGTAGGAATCTCCTCCTCGGTGGGCGCCTCGGGAGACCCCGCACAGGCACCCAGGGTGAGGGCGAGCAGGGCACCGGTGGAGGCAATCGCCTGACGACGGGTAACGAGTCGGCTCTTCGACATGGGGTTCCTTTCACTTGCTGATATCGCCCCCTCATTATACGAGGCGAGTGGGGAGCGGTGACAAAACTCAACCGCATTTGGAGTTAGGGAGGAGCGACGAGCATCAGGGGCATATCGACGGGCGATGTGGCACAGGAGACCGACGCCTCTCGACGGCCGGTCGGCACGCACGAGGCTGGCGTTCTCGACGGCCGGTCGGCACGCGCGAGGCTGGCGTTCTCGACGGCCGGTCGGCACGCGCGAGGCTGGCGTTCTCGACGGCCGGTCGGCACGCGCGAGGCACTCGTACCTGCCGCAGCTTCTGTGAGCCTCTCGCAATCCGCGCACCCCTCGAACGAGAGCGCCTATAATCTCCCCGGACCAACCCTGAAAGGAGTGCCCGTGAGCACAAACGCACCAGCTCAGACCACCCGTGGCGAGACGGCGCCACTCGTGTTCCTCACCCTTGCGGCCTTTCTTCTCAACACCTCGGAGTTCGTGCCCATCGGGCTGCTCACGGACATCGCCTCGACCTTCTCGCTCACCGAGTCGGGCGCCGGCCTCATGATCTCCATCTACGCCTGGGCCGTGGCGGCGCTCTCGCTGCCGCTCATGATTGCGGCGAGCCGCATGCCTCCCAAGCGCCTCATCCTCGTGGTGCTCGCTGTGTTCTGCGCCGGGCAGGTCGGAACGGCCGTCGCCCCCACTTTCGAGCTGGTCGTGGCCGCGCGCCTCGTGGTGGCGGCCGCGCATGCGGTCTTCTGGTCCGTGGCGTCACCCTATGCCGTGCGCGTCGCGGCGCCCGAGCACGCCTCGCGCGCGATGAGCATGATCGTCACGGGAACCTCCGTCGCCATGATCTTTGGTCTGCCGCTGGGACGCGCGCTCGGCCTTGCGTTGGGTTGGCGCATGACCTTTGTCGTGGTTGGGGCGGTCACCCTTGCCGTGGGCCTTGGCCTTGCCGCCACGTTTCCGAGCCTTCCCGCAGGCGAGCCGTTCACGCTTGGTCGTCTCCCCGAACTCGGCCGCAACCGAGCGCTCCTCGGCATCTACCTGCTCACCATTCTCTATGCCACCGGCTACTACGTTGCCTACAGCTACATAGAGCCCTTCCTCGCGCAGATAGCCGGCATGTCGGACGACCTCATCACCATCGTCCTTTCCATCTTTGGCGTGGCTGGCCTCGTCGGCAGCTGGCTCTTCGCCCGTTTCTTTGACGCGCATCGCAAGGCCTACCTGCGGACCACCATGATTGGGCTCTCGCTGGCACTTCTGCTGCTCGCTCCCGTTGCTCCTTGGGCCGTGCCCGCGATTGGCATCTGTGTGATCTGGGGCGCCTGCTCGACCTCGTTCAACGCCGGAGCACAGGCGGAGGTCATTCGCGTGACGAACGAGGGGCAGTCTGCCGTTGCCATGTCCATCTTCTCCGGACTCTTCAACGTCGGAATCGGAGGGGGCTCCGTCATCGGGGGCGTGGTCTGCGACACCCTTGGAGTCGGCGCCGTCGGCTTTGTCGGAGGTGCCGTTGCCGTCGCGGGCGCCCTCTGGTGCGCACTCGTCCTCGGAAGGCTGCTCATCACCCACGGCAGGGCGAACTAGACCTCTCGGCGAACCCCTACACGGCGCCCTCTCTCAGCCAAACGCTTCCGAGGCAGTAAAACCGCCCTCCACTGTCATTTCTCGCCTCGTTTGTGTGGATTTATTCGAGGTCAAAAGGAATTGGCATCAAGTTTGCAATCGTTAACTGGGAAAACGTCATCCGAATAGTCAGTTTTTGGACCTCAGATAGTACCCAGGCACACAAACGAGGCCAAAAGTGACAGCGCGGAGCGAAAATACTGCCTCGGAATAGTCCGCGACGGGAAAGGGGAACGAGCGGCTACTCCTTCCCCGGATAGCGCGCATCCACAAGCCCCGCCCTCTCGAGAGCGGCGACGATCGGCACGACCACAACGAGCTGCAGGACGATTCCCGGCGCCCCCGTAACGAAGTAGCCGCTCACCCACGCGGCCAGCGAGTACGCCCCCTGAGAGAAGATGAGGGCCTGCAGCGCACCGCCGACAAGGCGCCCCACGATCATGGCGCCCACCAGCGAGACGTAGAGATCGGCCGCAAGCCTCCCGGTGCGCACGAAGCGAGCAAGCAGGCCGGACACCAGGCCGTACGCCACGAGCTCGCAGGTCATCGAGGGCAGGATCGGAGCCGCGGGCATGCCCGTGAGCAGGCTCGAGAGCACGGGGGCAAGGACGCCCGTCGCCGCGCCCGCCACAGGGCCCGCCACAAGTCCGCAGATCATCACGGGGATGTGCATCGGCAGCCAGACGTTGCCGGCACCCGGCAGCGCATGGAACGCCATCGGCAACACGATTCCCAGCGCGGCGCATGCCGCCGCAACAACAACCCGCTTGACCTGTCTCATGAGCGACCCCTCTCCCTCGTCGTGCCGCGCTGCCCGTCAACGCGGTAGCCGCGCGCCTCCATGGCCCGTGAGAGCTCGTCCGCGCGGCGCACCGCGCACACGAAAACGGGCACGAGCAGCCGCACATAGCTGACGGCGCGTCGCATAATACCACGCGCGGCAAAACCCCCGCAACGAAGCTCCTGCGCCCTCATGAGCTGCTGGCTCTCCCGAAGAAGCGTGGGAACAAACTGCGCCGTTACGCCCACGGCAAGGGCCACCGTCTCCGTGGGCACGCCCAGACGGGCAAGCGGCCTCAGCAGGTCGCGCACACCATCGACCACCTGCTGAGGGGTCGTCGTTGCAGTGAGCATCGCCCCAAGAACAACTACAAGACAGGTCCGCGCGGCAATCCACAGCCCGCGCTCGATTCCGGGAACCGTGAGGTGCAGCGGTCCCAGAGAGAAGAGGGGTTCTTCAGACGAGAAGAGCAGCGCATTGAGGGCAACTATCACGAGGAGGAACCAGCGCATTCCCCAGAGGGGCGCAATCAGACACCTCCAGCCCACACGAGAGACGGTCCCCAGGGCGGCAATCGCAACGAGGACGACGGCAAGCGTTATCGGCCCGCGCACGGCAAGCACCAGCACAGCACCGGCAACCAGGCCGGCAAGCTTGGCCGCCGCGGGCGCTCGATGCAGCGGCGAGTCCGCCCAGACGTATCCTCCAAACGACCTCATGCGAGCCCCCTGCCCTCCGCTATCGCCATCGCAAGCTCCTCCGAAGTGAGAGGCTCGCCGGGAACGGCCACGCCCGCACGACGCAGGGCGTCGGCAGCACGGGCGGCGCAGGCGGGCTCGAGCCCGTGCTCGCGCATGAGAGGCGCGTTGCCAAGAAGCCCGCGCGCGGAACCGTCGAGCGTCACGCGCCCCTTCTCGAGCACGACAACGCGATCGGCCACCGCCGCGAGCGCGTTGGCGTCGTGGCTCGCAACGATGACGATCGCGCCCGAGCGGCCCGCCGCGCGAACGGCGTCGAGGCAGGCCGAGCGCGAACGCGGGTCGAGTCCGGCCGTTGGCTCGTCGAGCAGCAGAAGCTTCGGCCGAAGCGCCAGCACCGAGGCGATGGCAACGCGACGCTGCTGGCCGCCGGAGAGCGAGAAGGGCGAGCGTCGTGCCAGAACGTCGAGGCTGAGGCCGAGGGCCGAGAGCGCCTCGGAGGCGCGCATGCGGGCCGCGTCGGCATCCATGCCGCGCGCGAGCAGGCCAAAGGCCATCTCACGCCCCACCGTCGACTCAAAGAACTGCCGCTCCGGAATCTGCGAGACCATGCCGACGGCCGCCCTGAGTCCCCGCGCCCCGTCGCCGCAAAGCGCATCGGCGCCGTCAAGCGTCATTCCGCCGGCATCCGGAGGAAGAACGCCCGCCATGACCTCGAGAAGCGTCGTCTTTCCCGAGCCCGTCTGGCCCATGACCCCGGTGACGCCCGGTCCCAGCGAGAGCGACACGTCGTCGAGCGCCGCGATCCCTCCGCCCGATGCCCCCTCGTAGAATAGACGCACATGGTCAAGTCTCAGCCGCACAGCAGACTCACCAGCCCCTCGACGGTGACCGGCGCGGGCCCGCTCGCCACACCACGCCTCACGAGCTCCTCCCACGTGCGGACAACGAGCGGAGGCTCGAGCCCCGCGCTGGCCAGAAGCTCGCGATCCGTGAGTATCCGCTCGGGCGCGCCCTCCGCCGCGACCTCCCCCGCCCGCATGACGACCACGCGGTCAGCGCGCGCGGCGAGCTCCATGTCATGCGTGATCCAGATAATCGTGGCGCCGCGCTCGACGCGGGCACGTCGCACGGCGGCCACGAGCTCGTCGCGCCCCCGGGGGTCGATCATCGAGGTCGCCTCGTCGAGCACGATGACGTCGGGCTCGCTCGCAAGCACACCCGCGAGCGCCACCCGCTGCTGCTGGCCGCCCGAGAGCTCGTGCACGTCCCGTCGCTCAAAGCCGGGAAGCCCCACGGCCGCAAGCGCCTCGAGCGCCGCCCTTCGCGCGGCGCCCTCGCTCGCGCCAAAGTTGCGCGGCCCAAAGGCCACGTCCTCGCCCACTAGGGAGGAGACGAACTGGTTCTCGGGGTTCTGGAATACCATGCCGCAGATACGACGAAGCTCCCAGACCCGCCCGGGATCCGACGCGTCTATTCCGGCCACCGTGAGCTCGCCCTCCTGAAGCGAAATGAGGGCGTTCAGATGCCGCGCGAGGGTGGTCTTGCCGGAACCGTTCTCGCCGACGATCGCAACGAACTCGCCGGGGCAAACGCAAAGCGAGACTCCTGAGAGGGTTGGCCTTCCCGGAACGTAGGCATGCGTGACGCCTTGAGCCTCCACGATTCCCTCGTCCGTGCTGACCACCTCCTCGTGCCTCCTTAGTTGACGAAGCGTCGACAATTCTAGCCCATGGCACCCCAGAGCCAACCGAGGCAGAATGTCGGACGCGCGGGACCCTCCCCACGTCAAATTCTGCCTCTCGCGCGCAGGCATATCGAGGCGTTATCCAAGTAAAACGATAACGAGGCCATCAAACACACCGCTCACCTGCGGTATCCTTACAGCATCGCCTATCCAAACCAAGGAGGACCCGTGCTCACCTTTGAGAAGTACGTCCGCCCCGGAACCACGCGGCAGGCCTACGAGCTCCTGCAGGAGAACCGCCTGGCAACGGTGATCGGCGGCATGATGTGGCTGCGCCTCGCCGACCGGACCTCGCCACTCGGCATCGACCTCTCCGGCTGCGGGCTCGACAAGATCGAGGAGACCGAGGGCGCCTTCCGCATCGGCGCGATGGTGACCCTGGGGCAGCTCGAGAACCACGAGCGCTTCCAAGCCGCCACCTGCGGCATCTTCACCGAGGCCGTGCGCGACATCGTGGGCACGCAGTTCCGCAACCTCGCCACGGTGGGCGGGTCGCTCTACGCGCGCATGGGCTTCTCCGACATCGTCACGGCGCTGCTCGCGCTCGACACCGAGGTCGAGCTCGAGGGCGCGGGCACCATGCCCATCATCCCCTTCGTGGAGCGCGGGGCGAGAAACGACGTCCTCACCCACATCGTCGTGCGCAAGCACCGCTACCAGGCTGCCTTTGAGTCCGTCCGCAACGCCGCGACGGACTTCTCCGCGCTCAACGCGGCGGCCGCCTGCTGGCAGGGCTCCTGGCACGTCACCGTGGGCGCGCGCCCCAAGAAGGCGACGCTCGTGACCGGCGGCGAGCGCATACCGCTGCGCGCCGAGTTCTCCCCCGCCGAGCTCGACGCCGTCTGCGAGCTCGCCGAGAGCCTCGACTTTGGCGACGACCTGCGCGGAACCGCCGCGTGGCGCCGCGCCGTGGCCCCCGTGCTTGTCCGTCGCGCCGTGGAGCGCGCCGCTGAGAAGCCCCGCTCCGAGAAGGAGGCGTAGACGCCATGCAGATCACCCTCACCCTGAACGGCTCGGAGCTCTCCGAGGACGTCCGCCCGGACATGACCCTCTTCGACTTCTGTCGCGCGCACGGCTACAAGTCCGTCAAGTGCGCCTGCGAGACCTCCAACTGCGGCCTCTGCACCGTGCTCTTGGACGGAGACCCCGTGCTCTCGTGCTCCGTGCTCATGGCGCGCGTGGAAGGCCACGAGGTCACCACGCTCGAGGGAATGCGCGACGGCCGCCGCGAGCTCCTGGCCCAGTGCCTCGCCGAGGAGGGCGCCGAGCAGTGCGGCTTCTGCGCTCCGGGCCTCGAGATGGCCGTGCTCGCGCTCGACGCCGCCCACCCGGGCGCCGACGACGAGACCATGCGCCGCTACCTCTCCGGCAACCTCTGCCGCTGCTCCGGCTACGCGAGCCAGATGCGCGCCATCCGCCGCTTCCTCGCCCGCCACGCAAACGACGGAGAGCTGCCGCCGCGCGAGGTGCCCGCGGACGCCACCACCGAGTCGGGCGAGAAGCACGCCCAGATCGCGCGCCCCGTGGCGAAGAAGGACTCCGACGCCCTTCTCGCCGGCGCGCCCGTCTACACCGCCGACCTCGCGCCCGAGGGCGCCCTCGTGGTGAAGCTCGTGCGCAGCCGTCACGCCAACGCCATCGTCACGGACGTCGACAAGAGCCGCGCGCTCGAGGTCCCCGGCGTCGTCGCGGTCTTTGGCCCGGACGACGTGCCGCACAACCGCTTCACGCTGGCCGGCCAGTCCTTCCTCGAGCCGAGCCCCTACGACACCGTGCTCCTGGACCGCCACGTGCGCTACGTGGGCGACGAGGTCGCCATGGTCGTGGCCGAGAGCGAGGCAGCGGCCGCCGCGGGCGTGAAGGCCGTGAAGGTCTCCTACGAGCAGCTGCCTGCCATCGTCGACGTGGAGGAGGCGCTCGACAACCCCACCGTCATCCACGACGAGGACGACTGGACGCCCGGCGGCGACAAGTCCGGCGACCCGAGCCGCAACCTCGTGGCGCACGGCGAGCGCGTCCACGGGGACCTGGAGGCAGCCTTCGCCGCCTCCGACGTGGTGATCGAGCGGACCTACCGCACGCAGGCCACGCAGCAGTCCATGATGGAGACGTTCCGCTCCTTCGCCTACACCGACGCCTTCGGCCGCGTGACCGTGGTGAGCTCCACGCAGGTGCCCTTCCACATCCGCCGCCAAGTGGCAAACGCCCTCGGCATCCCCAAGCGCCAGGTGCGCGTCATCAAGCCGCGCGTGGGCGGCGGCTTTGGTGCCAAGCAGAGCGGCTGCAACGAGCCCTTCGCCGCGTTCGCCGCGATGAAGACCGGCCGCCCATGCGTGTGCACCTACACGCGCGAGGAGACCATGAGCTGCTCCAACACGCGTCACGAGATGGTCCTCAAGGTCCGCATGGGCGCCCGGCGCGACGGCACGATCGAGGCGATCGACCTCTACGCCCTCTCCAACGCCGGGGCCTACGGCTACCACGGCACCACCACGGTCACGCTCGTGGGCGGCAAGGCGCTGCCGATCTACAACCACGCCACGGCCAGCCGCTTCTCCTACGACGTGGTCTACACCAACACCACGCCGGGCGGCGCCTACCGCGGCTACGGCGCGACGCAGGGCTGCTTCGCCGTGGAGTCCGCCGTCAACGAGATGGCAGACGAGCTCGGCATGGACCCGTGCGAGCTGCGCCTCAAGAACCTCGTCAAGCCCGGCGAGACCCTCTGGCAGCTGAACGACGAGCACCTCTACAGCTGCCGCCTCGACGAGTGCCTCGAGCGCGCAATGGACATGGTGGGCTGGAAGGGCCGGCCCCTCTCCGAGGACCTCGGCGATCGCGTGCGCGGCCTGGGCGTGGCCCTCACGATGCAGGGCTCCGGCATCGCGATGGTGGACATCGCCAACGTGGACATCCGTCTCGAGGACGACGGCTTCTACGTGCTCTCCATCGGCGCCACCGACGTGGGCACCGGCGCGGACACCATCCTCGCCCAGATGGCGGCCGAGGCGCTCGGCTGCGACGTGGACCGCATCGTCACCAAGGGCGTGGACACCGACACCTCCCCCTTCGACACCGGCGCCTACGCGTCCTCCGGCACCTACACCACCGGCGGCGCCGTCGTGCGCGCAGCCGAGGACCTCGTACGTCAGATCCGCGAGCAGGCGGCCCGCGTCTTCGGCGTGGACGCCCGGGACGTCGAGTTCGACGGCGAGTCCGTGCGCTGCGGCGAGCAGGAGATGACCGTCGCCGCGCTCGCCAACAAGCTCATCGGCTTTGGCCTGCACCCCGGCATGCTCGAGGGCCACGGCACCAACGCCCAGCCCACCTCCCCGCCGCCCTACATGGCCGGCGTCGCCGAGGTCGAGGTCGACAAGGCCACGGGCAAGGTCACGGTCACGGACTACGCGGCCGTCGTGGACTGCGGCACCGTCATCAACCCGGCCCTCGCACGCGTGCAGGCCGAGGGCGGCATCGCCCAGGGCATCGGCATGGCGCTCACCGAGGACGTCTCCCGCGACGAGCGCGGCAACCTGCGCACCGGCAGCCTCATGACCTACAAGCTGCCCACCCGCATGGACGTGCCCGAGCCGCGCGTGGAGTTCATGCCGAGCTTCGAGCCCACGGGCCCCTTCGGCGCCAAGTCCATCGGCGAGGTCGTCATCAACACGCCCTCCCCCGCGGTCATGAGCGCGGTGGCCCACGCCACGGGTCGCTACGTTCGCGACCTGCCCATCCTGCCGAGCAAGGTCCTCGCCGCCGAGTAACGGCCCGCGCGTCCTTCTCGCCAGCGGAGTAAAAGCCACGCTTTCTGCCCTGAAAGCGTGGCTTTCTCGCGGCTTTCGTCACCAGCCGACTCGTGGCGTTCGTCACCAGCCGAGAACATGTCACGCTTTCGCGCCTCAATGCGTAAAAGCTCTCTGTTAAGCCGAGAAGAGCCATTATCAGAACTTCGCACGGCTCAACCTGCCGAGAAGGACCTCCGCCCGCGCCCGCGCTAGAATCGAATGGCTAACCGCTCCCCCGCACGGAGGCCAGATGTTCAAGCTCAGGCGCTACCTCGCGGGCCACTACGCCGAGTGCGTGCTGGCGCCGCTCTTCAAGATGCTGGAGGCCCTGCTCCAGCTGCTCGTTCCACTCGTGATGGCGCAGGTCATCGACGTGGGGATCCCCGCACGCGACTCCGGCTACGTGCTCTGGCACGGCGCGCTGCTCGTGGGCATGGGCATCTTCGCATGGGTCGTTGCCGTAACGGCGCAGTTCTTCTGCTCGCGCCTGGCCTCCGCGTTCGGGACCGCCATGCGCGACGACCTCTTCCGCCGCGTACTCAGCCTCTCGCGCGAGGACGTTGAGCGACTCGGCCGCGCGAGCCTGGTCACGCGTCTCACCAACGACTCCCAGCAGGTCCAGGACGGCCTCAACATGTTCTTCCGCCTGATCCTGCGCTCTCCGTTCGTGACCTTCGGCACGGTGGTCGCCGCCTTCCTCGTGGACGGCATCGAGGGCGCGGTGCTGCTCGTGGCGGTTCTTCTCGCCGGGGCGCTCGTCCTCGGGTTCATGCACGTGACCACGAGCCGCTACCGCGACATCCAGCGCGGCCTCGACGAGGTCCAGCTCGGCGTCTCGGAGAACCTCGAGGGCGTGCGCGTCCTGCGTGCCTTCCGCCGCGAGGACGCGGAGCGCGAGGCCTTCTCCGCCACCGCGGCCACCGTGCGCGACCGCCAGGTTGCCACGGGCGACATCTCCGCCCTCGTGAACCCGCTCACGTATGCGGTCGTCAACTGCGGCCTCATCGCGCTCCTGTGGTTCGGCGGCCTGCAGGTGAACGTCGGCGGCCTCACGCAGGGCCAGCTCGTCGCGCTCGTGAGCTATGTGAGCCAGGCGCTCGTCGAGCTCCTCAAGCTCACCAACCTCATCGTGCTTCTCGCCAAGGCCTCGGCGTGCGCCCGTCGCATCAACGAGGTCTTTGAGACCTCCCCCGCCCTCACGGACGGCACCCTCGAGGCGGAGCCCGCGGCGGACGCTCCCGCACTCTCCTTCGAGGACGTGAGCTTCTCCTACCCCGGCGCTGCCGGCGACGCGCTCTCCCACGTGAGCTTCACGCTCGCGCCGGGTGCCACGCTCGGCGTGATCGGCGGCACGGGCTCCGGCAAGTCCACGCTCGCGAGCCTCGCCCTTCGCTTCTACGACGTCACGAGCGGCGAGGTCAAGGTCGGCGGCAACGACGTTCGCGACCTCACGCGCCACACGCTGCGCCGCCAGGTCTCGCTCGTGGAGCAGGGCGCCACGCTCTTCTCGGGCACCATCGCGTCAAACCTGCGCTGGGGCAACGCGCACGCCAGCGAGAAGGACCTCGCGGCCGCCGTCGCAACCGCGCAGGCCGCGGGCGTCGTGGACGGCAAGGACGGCGGTCTGGAGGCAGAGGTCGAGCAGTTCGGGCGCAACTTCTCCGGCGGCCAGCGCCAGCGCCTCACGATCGCGCGGACCCTCGTGCGCCGCCCGCGCGTCCTCATCCTCGACGACGCCTCCTCCGCACTCGACTTTGCCACGGACGCCGCCCTGCGCCGCGCGATCGCACGCGACTGCGCGGACACCGCCGTCGTCACCATCTCCCAGCGCGTGACCGCCGTGCGCCACGCCGACCAGATCCTCGTGCTCGACGGCGGGCGGCAGGTAGGCCTGGGCACCCACGAGGAGCTGCTCGAGGGCTGCCCCGTCTACCGCGAGATCTGCGAGTCCCAGCTCACCGAGGAGGAGGTGGCCCGATGAGCGAGAAGAACCTGACGCCCGAGACCGTCGCGCCCGCCGAGAGCGTCGACGCCGCCGCGACGGCGCCCGCCGCCCAGGCGACCACGTCAGAGACCGTCCGCCGCGTGCTCGCGCTCTTCTCTGAGCGCCGCGGAAGCCTCGTGGCGGCCGCGCTGCTCGCGATCGCCGTGGTGGTGGGAACGCTCGCGCTCCCCGTGCTCTCCGGACAGGCCGTCGACTGCGTCGTTGGCGTGGGCCAGGTGGACCTCGTGGGCCTCTGGCGGGCGCTCGCGTGGATTGCCATCACCCTCGGCGCAACCGCTATCTGCCAGTGGTCGCTCACCGCGGTCACGAACCGCCTCGCCTTTGACGCGACCCTCGAGCTGCGCAGGCGCGCCTTCGACCACCTCCAGGAGCTGCCGCTCTCCTACATCGACTCCCACGGTCACGGAGACCTGGCCGCGCGCATCGTCACCGACGCGGACATGCTCACGAACGGCCTGCTCATGGCCTTCCAGCAGCTGCCCGTGGGCGTGCTCACGATCGTGGTCACGCTCGTCTTCATGTTCGTGCTGAACCCCGCCATCGCCGCCGTGGTGGCGCTGCTCACCCCCATATCGATCTTCACCGCGCGCTTCATCGCCACGCACAGCGCCCGCCACTTCTCGGGTCAGACGCGCCTGCGCGGCGAGCTCACCGCCTACGTCGAGGAGATGGTCGGCGGCATCTCGGCAATCGAGACCTTCGACATGGCAGACGAGGTGCACGCGCGCTTTGCCAAGACGGACGCGGCCCTGGGCGAGGAGAGCTTCAAGGCGGTGTTCTTCTCGTCCCTGGTGAACCCCACCACGCGCTTTGCGAACGCCCTCGTGTACGCCGCCATCGGCATCTTTGGCGCCTTCGTTGCCATGGGCGGAGGGATCACCGTGGGCGGGCTCTCGGCGTTTCTCGGCTACGCTGACCAGTACGCCAAGCCCTTCAACGACATCTCCGGCGTTGCCACGGAGCTGCAGAACTCCGTGGCGTGCGCACGACGCCTCTTCGCGCTGCTCGACGTCCCCTCCGAGGAGCCGGACGCTGCGGAGGCCGTCGTGCTCGCCGAGCCGAACGGCGAGGTGGACCTGGACCACGTGGCCTTTGGCTACGACCCGCACCGCCTGGTCCTCACCGACGTGGACCTCGACGTCGCGCCCGGCCAGCGCATTGCGCTCGTGGGCGAGACGGGCTGTGGCAAGACCACCCTCATCAACCTCATCATGCGCTTCTACGACGTGAGTGCCGGCGCCGTGCGCGTGGACGGCCACGACGTGCGCGACCTCACGCGCGAGAGCCTGCGCTCGGGCTGGGGCATGGTGCTGCAGGACACGTGGGTGCGCCGCGCCACGGTGCGCGAGAACGTGAGCATGGGACGCCCTGACGCCACGCTCGAGGAGGTGCGTGCCGCCTGCCGAGAGGCCTACGCGGACGACTTCATCATGCGCCTGCCGCAGGGCTACGACACGGTGCTCGACGGCTCCGCCTCGCTCTCCGCGGGCCAGCGGCAGCTTTTGTGCATCGCGCGCGTCATGCTGGCACGCCCGGCGATGCTGATCCTCGACGAGGCCACGTCCAACATCGACACCCGCACCGAGCTCCTGGTCCAGCGCGCGCTCGCGCGCCTCATGGAGGGCCGCACGAGCTTTGTGGTGGCGCATCGCCTCTCCACCGTGCGCGACGCCGACCTCATCTGCGTGATGGCAGACGGCAAGATCGCCGAGCGCGGCACCCACGACGAGCTGCTCGCCGCCGGCGGACGCTACAAGCGCATCTACGAGGCCCAGTTCGCGCCAACGGAATAGCTGGGGAGAGGAGCGCGGACTGGGCGCCGCCGACCTACGCCGAAACAGAAAAACGGCACAGAATCGAGGCCTGTGACAGCTGATTCTGTGCCGTTTTTCTGTTTCGGCGGTATTCGGTGAGCCCACCTGGCTGCTCCCGCTTGCGCAATCGATCATCGATCTTCCGACCGGCACGCTCCGAAGGCGTCTCTCCGTGGCGCGTCATGCAGCCGTCGTCCTTTCGGCAATCGTACAATAGGGGCGAAAACGCTTTTGAAAGTCGAGGCCGTCAATGTCAGAGAGACACCGCTGGGACTGGCGCAAGGACAAGTTCCTCACGAGGGACAGCGTCCTGCGTGACGTCTTCACCACCGATGGGCGCACGGTGAACCCCGCCTTCGAGCTCCCCCGCCGACACGAGAAGAGCTTTGAGAAGGAGCTCCGCGAGCTCTTTGACACGTACCAGGAACGGGTTGAGAAGGCCATCGAATCACGTGGCGCCAGCCAGGGATGGCCCTACTCCAGCTTCCCCGACGACGGCGCCCGCCGCATGTGCAAAGGAATACTCGATGCCCTCCAATCGCTGCACGACGGGTACCCGAGCAAGGCCTACGATGCCTTTGCCGGCATGATGGATGAGCTCACCGACGCAGTACCGCTCCCGCGCGTGAGAGACGTGACTTGGCCCGAACCCTCACTTAGCGAGAAGTCCAACGAGCCCCGCTCCCTCAGCTCCGAGTCCCCCAGAACCGTAGACGCCGCCATGGCTGAGCAGTTCTATCGGGTACGGTCCGTCTCCTATGGCAGCACATTTTCCCGGTGCGAAATCTTCCACACGCCCGTGAGCCTCCGAGACAAGATATCTACCTCGCGATACAGCATCGCAGGCTACCCCTCACTCTACCTTGCGGACGCGCTCAAACTCAGCATGCAGGAGATGGGTAAGCCGTATCACTCGATCGCCTCGAGCTTTGAGCTCGCAGGAACATGCGGGCGCGAGAGCGCCCTCGTCATCGACCTCGGCATCCGGCCTCAGGACTTTCTCTTCCCTGAGATGGATTCCCCGAAGGATGGGGTTACCGAGGAGCTGGACATCCTCTACACATCCCGCTACGTCTTCTGGTTCCCCCTCTTGGCGGCATGCTCCTTCGTGCGAGAGAACCCCTCGAGCAGCTACTCGGACGAGTACGCCATCCCGCAGCTGCTCATGCAGTGGCTCCGCCTGAGCAAGAGGCCTCCCCTGAACATGAAGTATCCCGACGAGACTCTCGAGATGACTGACGTCGACACCTCCGCCACGGAAATCTGCAAGATATATAAAGATATACTAGAAACGATTCTGAAGATCATCCCCAGGGCAACCGAACAGCACGAGGACAGGCCAAATGCCCTTATGCCGGTGGACCCCGAGCACATCCCCTCCCTCTTGGAGAACCTCAGGAGCATTGTTTCACTCCTGACAAAGACAACCCTGACGTATCCCGGACTCATTTTTCCGAGGGACTTCTACGAACTCCTGAGAAGAATCGATCGCGCCCTGCTGCTTCTGATAGAAGCCCTGAACAACAGGAGAGAGGATCTGTCCAAGCCAGCATCCCCCGATGATCCGCGACGATTCAAGCTTGACGACGAGACAAGCGAGACTACCCTGACTGATCGAGAAATGGGCAGCCTACTCCGGTCACTCGGAAACACGAGGAGGCTCCTCGCCTGGCTGGACGACTATCGCATCGTGGGGATCCGCTACTTCTCCTGCAAGGACCTCTACGCTCCGCTCCTGGGGAGAAACTACGTGTTCCCGTCCGAGCGCATCACGCTCGACCGCAACGGAGAGGTCGCGAAAGACGGTGAGGGCCTCTACAGCTCCCAGCTGAACCGGCTCTTCTCCTGGAGCGTCCCCCGGCACCGGGAGGACTACGAGAGCGTGCAGGAGTGGCAGGACGGCCTCGACGAGGAGCTTCGCAGGAATCCCGGCAACCTGAGCGGAGACGCGCCAGCGAAGTAGCGACAGGTCGCCCTTCTCGACTGCCCTTCTCGCCTGCTGCCCTCGCCTGCCCCTCTCGTCTTTCACGCGACCTACGCCGAAACAGAAATACGGCACAGAATCGGCCTTCGCAGGCGCCCATTCTGTGCCGTTTTTCTGTTTCGGCGGTATTCGGCCGCGCCATTTCTCTGTTTCGGCGGTATTCGGCGCGTCCCCTACAGCCCCCGCTCGCGCAGGCGCGAGTCGATCTCCTTGAGGGTGATGCGTGCGGCAAAGAGCTGCCGGTAGGTGGCGGTCTTCACCTTCCCCGCCGCCGCCAGCTCGTCCATGCGGGCCTTGGTGGCCGCGAGCTCGTCACGCACCCCGGCGGCAAACTCGTCGTAGGCGGCCAGGCGCGCCGCATCGTCCAGGTCCTTCTCGCCCATCAGAAGTTCGCCCCGTTCCAGCCAAAGCTCGGGGTCCAGCCGTAGCGGATGTAGAGCCTTGAGGCGTCCACGCCCAGCTCGCGGCAGACGGCCGGGGTGACCTCCTCGGTGAACCGCTCCCATGCGCCCGCCGGCACCTCGGAGCGCGCGAAGACGCTCACGTCCACGAGGGCGCAGGGCTCGGAGTCGTCGCCCGCAAAGTAGATGTGGGCGTCGTCCTCGAAGAGGCACATGAGCCAGGCCTCGGACTTGCCGGGCACGGCCGCGATCGCCTTGCCGTAGGCGGCCTTGAGGGCCTCGCGAGCACCATCGGAGATGGGGGCGGAGCAGTACGTGTGGACAACGGGCATGGCAGCTCCTTTCGTGCGACAATAGACGAGGTCCATTCTCACACAGATCGGACGTGCCCCCATGGAACACTCCAAGTCATTCTGGGCGGCCTTCGCCCTTCTCCTCGGAGCTGCCGCGCTCAGCGTGGTCAACCCCTGCGTGGGAGTCTTTGCGGTCTTCTACCTCATACTGGCGCTCGTCGCGTTTCTCGGGTACGCGGTCATGCGGGCAAACGCGAGCCGCTTCCGCGGCAACGACTCCAAAGGCGAGGCGTCTCGCGAGGCCGCGTACCGCACCGCGAGCTTCATGAGCCGTGGTTACTTCGGCTTCTGCTCGATATTCTCGATCGTGGTCACGGTGGGCGTCTGCCTGATCACGATGCTCGGCCTTGACCCCGAGAACGGGGGCAGGCTCATGTTCCCCGTGCAGCTGGCGCCCTTCGAGGCGGCGTTTGACCTCTGGGCGGTCTCCGCCGTGCTCGCGATTGCAGCGGCGTTTTTGCTCCCGGCCGCCGGGAGGGACGTTCGACGCTGGCTGCAGCAGGCACGGTGAGCCCGCTCGCCCAATTGTTGTCCGGTGGTACCCCTACCCTAGTCTCAGCAGCCGGCGAAGTCCGGAGAGAAGAGGATAGGAGCTAGCATGTACGAGCCATCGCGCCATGTTGCCACGTTCTACGTCGCCGGGTTCCAGTACTGGGACGGCGCCGCCGTCATCGGCGAGCTTGCTTCCGGGATGGTGCTCGACCTTAAGCCCGAGCGCGACAACCCGCACGACCCCGAAGCCGTCGCCATCAGCTGGAACGGGACCAAGCTGGGATACGTCCCCGCCGACGAGAGCTGCCTTGTCTCGACGCTCGCCTTCTACGGCCACGCTGACGTCCTGGAGTGCCGCGTGCTCAAGGCAGATCCGACCCGCAGTCCCTGGCACCAGCTCATGGTCGGCATCTACGTGCGGGACGCGCGGTAGGGGCGCAGGCGAGAATAGCACGGCAAGAGGCGGCCTCTGCACAAGTTTTTGACACGGGACACGTATCATGAGCCATCCGTTATCCCACCGTAATGGACAGGCAAGGTGTCTCGCACATGATTCTCGTTCCGCTGCTCGCCATGGCCGCAATCTTTGGGCAGACCGTTCTTCTCGCCCGAAGCGAGGGACGCCCGAGTGCGCGTCAGATTCGTCGACTCGCCCTCCCCCTCCTGGTGCTCGCCGCAATCGCCGTCTTCTGCGCCCTCGACCTCTACCAGGGGGGCATCCTCGAGCTGCTCGCGCTGGTCGTTCTTGACGCCGCGGCCCTCGTCTCCGCCCGGTCCGCCCTGCGGGGCGATCGCGCCCGCTCGGCATTCGACGCGTGGTGCGAGAGACGCGGCATGACGCAGGCCAGGGCGAACGCCGCCTTCTCCGCGGCGGCCCTTCTCGCTTGCACGGTGCTCGGCTTTCTTGCCATCGAGACGACGTACAACTATGAGGTCTTCTTCATGGCGCCCCAGTTTGCCCTGCTCCAGGCGGGCATAATCCTCCTTGCCCTCTCCGCATTGTTCTTCCTCTTCCAGCGACGCGGCGCGGCGCTGACCCTGGGCGTGGCGCTCTGCTTTGTCATCGGCCTCGCACAGTACTTCGTCGCATCGTTCAAGGCGGCGGCGATCCTGCCCAACGACCTCTTCGTGCTGGGAACCGCCGCTGCGGTGAGCGGCAGCTACACCTATGCCATCGGAGGCGGCGTGGCGATAAGCCTCTCGTGCCTGCTGCTCGCCTCCGCCGTAGCCAACCTCGTGGTCCCGACGACGGAGCCGGGGAGCGCCCCCAGGCGCATCTCCATGAACCTGGGTGCCGCGGCCGTCCTTCTCGCCGTGCTCGCGGGGGTCGTGACCGTCCCGAGCTACTTTGACGACCTCGGCGTTGAGATGAAGTACTGGTACTCGCTCGACTACTATCGCAAGCAGGGCTTTCTCACGAGCTTCATTGCCGTCGCGCAGGACCTTCCGATCGACGTGCCCGAGGGCTATGACGATGAGAGCGCCAAGACGCTCGAGGACTCCTACGTCGAGCGCTACGACGACGGCGCGGGCGCCTCAGAGGCGCGCCAGGAGTCCGAGGCGCAGTTCGGCGAGGAGCGCCCCAGCGTCGTGTGCATCATGAACGAGTCCTTCTCGGACCTCTCCGAGCTCGACGGCTCCTCCTGGGGCTACGACGGCCCGTCGTTCGTGGGCTCGCTCGATGACACGCTCGCGCAGGGCAGCCTCGCGGTGTCGGTCCTCGGCGGCGGAACCTGCAACACGGAGTTCGAGTTCCTCACCGGCGTCCCGCTCGCCTACGTCGGCGACGGCAAGTACCCCTACTCCCTCTACGACCTCTCCGCGGCCCCGAGCCTCGCACGCCAGTTCTCCGAGCTCGGCTACCAGACAACCGCGATGCACCCCAACTACGCGACCAACTGGAACCGTGACCGCGTCTACGAGGCGCTCGGCTTCGACGAGTTCCTCGACATCGACGACTTTTCCGGCGCGGAGACCTACCACAGCGGCGTCTCGGACGCGGAGACCTACGACAAGTGCCTCGAGCTGCTTGAGAGCGGCGACGACCCGCAGTTCATCTTCGACGTGACCATGCAGAACCACTCCGGCTACGACCAGAACAACCTGGGTGACGTGAAGCAGTACCACGTCGACGGCATGAGCGACTACGACAACGCGCGTCTCTCCGAGTACCTTGCCTGCGTCGACGAGTCCGACCGCGCGCTCGAGGAGTTCCTCTCCGAGCTGTCGCAGCTCGACCGCCCCGTGGTCGTGGTCTTCTTCGGCGACCACCAGCCCGCGCTCTCCACGATCCTGAACGCCGCCGTGAGCGGCGAGCAGGTCTATGACGAGAACGGCAACGCGCTCGGCGGCGGCACCGGCGGCGGGGACGCGGCCGGCGACTCCGATGCGGCTGTCGAGACCTACCGCTCCACCTACCTCGTCTGGGCCAACTACGACGTAGCCGGCAGCGCCCAGGACGGCGAGAAGCGCGACGCGTGCCCGGCCTATCTCGGCTCCCTGACGGCGGACCTGATCGGCGCGCCGCTCACGGACTACCAGAAGGCGCAGCTCGCAATCAGCGAGGAGCTGCCCGCGCTGAGCCTTCTGGGCATGGAGCTCGCCGACGGCGCATGGCTCACCACAGACGACGAGACGGCGCTTCCCCAGGCCTACGACGACCTGGCGCAGATTACCTACCTCGAGTTCGCGAGCAAGCTGAGGTAGGCGGAAATCGCCTCGCATGCGGCATCGGCCCGGAGCGAGCTCGCTCTGGGCCGAGAGTGTTTGGCGGATGTCCCGGAAACCTGACTTTTGCACGAGCAAATGGCTCTCGTTGCGGGCCCCATTTATCGAGCAGCGCATCTAGCTGCACATATACGAAGTCGCACAATTCTCAGACGAGAAGCGCTCGTGCAAAAGTCAGGTTTCCGGCGATGAGCGAGGGCGATGAGCGAGGGCGATGAGTGAGAGCGATAAGCGAGCGCGATGGGCGCGGACGAGGGCGTGCGCAGCCCCCCGTCGCACCTTGGCACAAAAGAAAGCAGGCCGTCGAAATGGACGGCCTGCGAAAGTTTGGTGGGCGTTACAAGATTTGAACTTGTGACCTCTTCCGTGTCAGGGAAGCGCTCTCCCCCTGAGCTAAACGCCCTTATGTGATGCACTGCTGGGGACCGCAGCGCGAGGGATATATTAGCAAGGAACGTCACCGGAATGCAAGCCCTAATTTTGAGATTTCTGGGCACACGTCATTCTCACATTCGAATGACCGCCTCCCTCTTGGCGTTCTCCTCGGCGATTCTCCTGTTCTCGGCGTCAGCCGCGGCCTTGGCCTCCGCAGCCTTCTTGGCAGCGGCAGCGGCCTTGCCGGCCTCGATCCTCGCCTGGATGTCCGGGTCGCCCATCTTCTTTCCCGCTCCCGTCACGACGACCGTCTTGCCGCCCTTGCCGGCGCCCTTCTTGGGCTTCACGGTGACGCCGCCACGCGCCGCGGTCTTCTTGCCAGAGCCGCGTCCCGTGACAAAGCCCACGATGCGCTTGCGCGTGCGGACCCAGCGCCTGTTGAGGCTCTCCCCGCTCTTGGAGCGCATGCCCATGCACGGGGCGGCGATAAGAACGGGCAGCAGGTACTCGACGGCACGCCAGATGACAAAGCCCGCGGTGGTGTGCACGCCGTACATTCCCTGGAAGAGGATCGCAAAGCCCACCTCTGCTCCACCGGCGCCGCCGGGCAGCGGCACGGCGTTGATGAGCAGCTCCAGCATCGAGCCCGAGGCGAGACAGATCAGGAAGTCTGCCGGCTCGCCAAAGGAGCGCAGCACAAACCACGGGAGGGCGTACATGCATCCCAGCTGCAGCAGGGTCACGAGCATCGTGAGCGCCATCTCGCGCACGTTCTTGGCCGAGCGCTTGAAGGCCGTCGAGAACTTGACAACCTGCGTGTTGACCACCGAGTACCAGTGCTCGAACTTGTCGTCCTTGAGCCATCCGCGCCGATTGGCAAAGCGCAGCGCCCAGTTGCCGATCGCCACGACGGGCTTGGGGAACAGGCACAGGAAGAGCATCGCGCCCACCTGGACGACCTTGAAGCCAAACAGGAGCGCGCCGATGAGCGTGACGTCTCCGAAGGTCTCGTAGAAGTACCCGCCGCAGAAGATGAGCATGATCGCGGCAAAGACTCCCTCGCCGGCCTCGTAGAGGACCGTGCGCGTGAAGTTGAGGGCGCTCGCCTCGCCCACCGAGAGGCCGGCGCGCGTGAGGCGATAGATCTGCGCGGGCGGGGCGCCGGCGCTGTTGGGCGTGAGGCGCATGAAGAAGACGCCTGAGGCCTCGACGCTCATGAGGTCGCGGATGCCCACGGGGTTATCGGGGTCGGCGATGATGGAGAGCGCGTAGGCAACGACGCCAAAGACGTAGTAGAACAGGAAGCAGATGACGCCCGCGATGATCCAGGCGAGGTCGACGCCCGCAAGCGACGAGACGAACTCGTCCACCTGCCCGGTGAAGACGAGGTAGGCGGCGTATGCGACAGCCACAAAGCCCAGGAAGATGACGGTCTTCCTGACCTGTCCCAGCGACTTCTTGTCAGCGGCGCTGTCCTCCGCAGAAACCGAGCGAACCGCGGAGACCTTCAGCGGGACCTTCTTGGTCTTGGCCGCCGACTTGGCCTTCTCGGTGCTCTTCTCGTCCTCAGCCACGCACGCTCCCGTCAGGCAAACCAAAGGGTCCCGTATTTCCATAGTTAGCTAAGTGTACCGCGTCAGCGAGAGGGACGAGCGCTCGCGGCCAGTGGGCGGCAAGTCTACGACAATTCTTCGTCTCTCCAGCCCTTGGCGACGTCCACCCAGCCGCGGGCACCGGAGAAGCGCTCGAGCTCGTCGAGGGTGAGCTCGATGGCGGAGTTCGAGCTTCCCGCCGCAGGCCAGACCGTCTCGAAGCGCCTGAGGGACTCGTCGAGAAGGACGTCCACCCCGGGATTCACGCCAAACGGGCAGACGCCGCCCACGGCATGGCCGATCAGCTCCTCCGCCTGATCGGCGGAGAGCATCTTTGGCTTGGTGTGGAACGTCGCCTTGAACGCCTGGTTGTTGACGCGGGCGTCTCCGGCGAAGAGGATCAGCGTGGGGGTCTCGCCCACCATGAAGCTCAGCGTCTTGGCGATGCGAGCGGGCTCCGTGCCAACCGCTGCCGCCGCGAGCTCCACCGTGGCGCTCGACTCGGCGAACTCGCGAATGCGCCCCTCGGCGCCGAACTGCGCGAGATGCGCGCGAACCCTCTCTATCGACATCCCGTCTCCCCCCCATCGAATGTTACGAAGGGACGGTCCCTTCGTAAGTTTTCATAGTTGATGTTACGAAGGGACTGTCCCTTCGTATCATTTCGTGACGATGCCGCCGCCGAGGCAGCGGACCCCATCGTAGACGACCGCGGACTGGCCGGGGGCCACACGGCGCACGGGTTCTCCGAAGCGCAACACGGAGCCGTCGAGCTCGGCCTCGCGCAGCTCTCCCGTATGGCGTGTGCGCACGAGGTAGCGGCCGCCCGCCGGCGCCTCGCCGGAGATCCAGTGCGCGTCGTCGAGGGCAATCTCCCGCGTAAAGAGCGACGGGCTGTCATGGTCCGCCGTGACGTACACCACGTTCTTCTCCACGTCCGTCTCCACGACGTATCGGGCGGGACCGCCCCCGAGGTCGAGCCCGCGCCGCTGTCCAACCGTGAAGAGGAACGCCCCGTCGTGGCGCCCGAGGACCCGTCCCGTCTCCCACTCAACCACGTCTCCGGCTCGGCGCTCCAGCTCGTCGAGGAGAAACGTCCTGATCCCCACCGGCCCCACGAAGCAGATGCCGTCGGAGTCCGGCTTGTTCTCCACGCCGAGGCCGCGCTCGGCGCACATGCGACGGACCTCGGCCTTGTCGCGGACCTCGCCCACGGGGAGCAGCGTCCGCGCGAGCGCCTCCTCCCCCACGCGCCAGAGAAAGTACGTCTGGTCCTTGTGCTCGTCGAGGGCGCGCAGTAGGCGCACGCGACCGTCCTCGCCGCGCCCCACGCGACCGTAGTGCCCCGTGGCGACGAAATCCGCCCCCTCCGCGAGGGCGCGCTCGAGAAACGTCCCGAACTTGATCGTCTGGTTGCACATCACGTCGGGATTGGGAGTGTAGCCGCGGGCATAGGCATCGACGAGATAGTCCACGACGGTGGCCTTGTACTCCGCCTCGCAGTCCCAGACCTCGAGGTCTATTCCCAGGGTCACCGCCACGCGCTCCGCGTCCGCCAGCTCCTGCGCCCAGGGGCACTTGAAGCCGGGGAGGTCGCGCGACCAGTTGCGCATGTAGACGGCCGTGACGTCGTAGCCCTGCTCCACGAGCAGGGCGGCCGCGAGGGCGGAGTCGACCCCGCCGGAGAGGCCGCAGTAAACCTTGGCAACCATACGGACCTCGCTACATCTTGCGATCGGGGGCAGGGATCGAGGGGGCGTGCGCGGTTCGTCTCGCCACCTCGGCGCCCACGGCCTCGGCAATGGCGTCCGCCGCGTAGTCCACGTCCTCCTCGGTGGTCCCGCGCCCCATCGTGAGCCGCAGGCTGCCCTCGGCGAGCTCCCGGGGCATGCCGATGGCCTCCAGGACGTGGCTCACGCGCATGCGGCTCGCCGCGCATGCGGAGCCGGTGCCCACCGAGACGCCCCTGCGCTCGAGCGCGATGACCAGCCGCCTGGCCTCGACGCCGGGAAAGGCCACGTGCAGCAGGCCCGGAAGCCTCCGCTTGGGGCTCCTCGGCCCGGAGACCACCATGTCCGGCACGCGGGCGAGAAGGGCCTCGCGAAGTCGCTCGCGGAGGGCGGCGAGCCTGCGGCTCTCCTCGGAGCGCCGCGAAGCCGCGAGCTCGAGCGCACGCGCAAAGCCCACGATGCCCGCCACGTTCTCCGTTCCGGACCGCACGCCCCCCTCCTGGCCGCCACCGTAGACGAGCGGCCTCAGCCGCACCTCCTCGGAGGCCCAGAGCACGCCCACCTGCTTGGGACCGTAGATCTTTGCCGCGGAGAGCGTGAGCAGGTCAACGCCAAGCGTTGCGACGTTCACGGAGAGCGCCCCGGCGGCCTGGGAGGCGTCGGAATGAAGGAATATGGGCGTGGCCTCCCCCGCCTCGAGGCGACGGGCGCGCTCGGCGGCAACCACCCGTGAGATCTCCCGCACGGGCTGCACGCAGCCGATCTCGCCGTTGGCGAGCTCCACGGAGACGAGCTCGGTGTCGGGGCGAATCGCGCGCGCGACCACGGCGGGATCGACGATGCCGTCCGCGCCCACGCGGACCGTTCGCCGCGCGTGGGTGGCGGCACACGCCAGCACGCTCTCGTGCTCGATGGCGTCCACGACCACGTGGCCCTCCACCGCGGCAAAGGCGAGGTTGTTCGCCTCGGTCGCGCCCGCCGTGAAGACGAGGCAGTCCGGGCGCGCCCCGATGAGGCGGGCCACCGTCCCCCGGGCGCGCTCGACGTCGTCGCGCACCTCGCGGGCGTGCGCATAGGGGGCCGACGGGTTCCAGAAGCGCTCCGTGAGGTACGGGAGCATCACCGCGGCGACCTCGGGGTCCACGGGCGTCGCAGCGGCGTAGTCGAGATAGACGTCGCGCAAGGGGGCATCGTTCTGGCACCCCGGCTTCTCACGGCTCAGGTCTCCTAGCATCGTCACTCCCCCGTCTCTCCGGCGCCCTCGGACGCGCCTCCGTCGGGCTCGGGCTCTGCCGGAAGGAGGTTTCCGTGCTCGTCGACCTTGTCGCGGGCGTCGCCGATCTTGAGGTTCTGGAACCTGCCCGCGATGAACTCGTCGGAATAGTTGGTGTCCACCCACTCCTCGAAGGCGTTCGCGGGAGGTATGCCCGCATCGCGCTCCGTCTTCCTCTCAAAGCACACGAGCGTCATGGCAACGTCTGCCACGAGGTACACCGCGACGAGCGCCACGAAGACGGCCTGCCTGCGCGTGGTGGGCATGCCAATCTGATAGAGCAGGCGCGGGGTGACGGCCCGACACCACACAAGGCCGAGCAGTCCCCACATGACGAGGAAGCGCCACGCCACCCACTGAGAGATGTGGTCCGGAAGGTGGAGATAGGTCCAGGACTCGGCATCGAACAGCGTGGACATGGACCACCCGGCCAGCTGCTCGAGCAGGCCTCCGATGACCGCGGAGGCGAGGAACACCTGCCAACCCTTGGCATGATGGCGACGAAGGGCAAAGCTCAGGATCGTGAGGAGCACCGCGCCAAAGCCGTAGAGCGGCGAGAAGGGCCCCCATACGAGGCCGGGCCGGTTCTGCGTGAGGCCCGCGGTCGCGAGCATCCACACCTCCTCGATGAGAAGCCCCGCCATCGAGCCGAGGAAGAAGATGATGATGACCTGGTACCAACCGAGGCTCAGGTGATCGAGGTACTCGTCGATGGCCTCATTGGACGCCTGCCAGCGGGCAAAGAGCCGAGAGAGGCCACGGCGGGACTCCGCCTCGGCGAGCTCGCGGACAAGGACGCTCTCAGAGTGGTCGAGCGCGCTCTCCGCACGCTCGACGCGATCCTCGTCAAGGCTGTCGCCGCCGGAGAGCCACTCCCAGAAGAAGACGACCACACGCACGAAGCCCTGGATCACGGCAAAGAGAAACGCCACGAAGATGAGGGACAGGAACATGTGAGCAAAGACCCCTAGAGAACTGCGGGAACCAACCCGTCAAGCATAACAAAAAGGGCCGGTCCATGACCGGCCCCGAACATTTCTGGAGCGGGCTACGGGGTTCGAACCCGCGACCTCAACCTTGGCAAGGTTGCGCGCTACCAACTGCGCTAAGCCCGCGACGCAAGGAAGTATATTACGGGAATCGCGGGGCAAACGCAAGCGAGAATTTTGGTCGCGAGGCAAGGTTCTTCTCGCCGGCCTGCGTAAACCCTGACTTTTGCACGAGCGCCCACGGCCCATCTCTGTTTTCGCTTCCTGTATGTGCTGGTAGACGGCGTGCCAATAGATTCAGACCTGGCGAGAAACCCCGTCTGCTCGTACAAAAGTCAGAGTTCCCGCACGCGAGAGGAGCTCGCGCGCGGAAAGCTAGGCGCAGAGAACAGCAAAAGGGCGCCCCGAAGGGCGCCCGTCAAGGTCTGGAGGCGAAGCCCGGATTCGAACCGGGGGTCAGGGCTTTGCAGGCCCGTGCCTTACCACTTGGCCACTTCGCCGTATGAAAAAGGCCGAACGTATCCGGCCGGGAATGCATGGAGCGGGCTACGGGGTTCGAACCCGCGACCTCAACCTTGGCAAGGTTGCGCGCTACCAACTGCGCTAAGCCCGCAAAAGCAGGGAATACTATACGGGGCAAAACCCATCGGCGCAAGCCCCTTTTCAAAATCGGATGGAGAAACCGTGAAGCACCGACGTCGCGAGCGGTCGCTCAGACAGAGGCCGCCGTCTCGTCCACGGGCGCGTCGGCGGGCCCGTCCAGGAGCTTCACCAGACGAACCACCGTCCCCTCCCCCGTCTGCTTGCGCGCGATGCTCACGGAGTCGCACAGCAGGCGCATGAGCCGAATCCCGCGCCCCCGCTCCGCATTGGGCCCGGCCTCCTCGGGATCCTCGTCCTCCGACAGCTCAAACCCGCAGCCGCAGTCGGACACCTCCACCGTGACGCGGTCAGGGTAGGCGGCCACGGTGACGAGCACTCCCCCCTCGCAGGTATGGTCGATCGCGTTGCCCAGCGCCTCGCCCGCGGCGAGCTTCATGTCAAAGATCTCGTCCGCCGAGAAGGGCAGCCTGGCGAGAAGATCGCCCACCCGGTCGCGCGCCTCCGAGAGCGTGCGCTCGTCCGCCCTGAACGTCATGCGCCACAGCGGAAGCACCGACGGGTCGAGGCCTGTTACCCGAGACTTGGAGCCCGCTCGGTGCACGGGCATGAAATCGAGAACGCGCATGCGCCTGAGCGCGAGGTACGCCTGGTCGGAAACGTTGATGAGAGAGAGCAACCCGCCTGCCGACCGCATGCGCCGCAGCTCGGTGATGATGAGGCCCATGCCTGCGGAGTCGACGTAGCCAACGTCCGCCATGTTGAGGAAGACCCTCCTGCAGCCACCCGCGATGAGACGGTCGATCCGACGGCGCGCGAGCGGGGCAGTCGTGACGTCTAGGTCCCCCTCGACGGGGACGAGGGCTATGTTCACAGAGCTGGCCATGACGTCCTTATTCCCAACTCGGACGTCCGGCTAACGTCCGCCATGACGGGTTTCGGCGGTCGGCTGGAGCGTGCGCCCGGAGACGGGATGCGCCCGCACGCGAAGCCCCGGGGCCGCTACGGCAACGAATGCGGCCCTTCCGTGAGCGGGCCGCGGCTACGCGTCGAGCCCATCGAAGCGCAGGGCGACCATGGCAACGTCATCCTCGAGGTTGTGCCCGGTGTAGTCGTCGAGCGTCGCCAGGAGGCGTCCCACGAAGCCCTCGAAGCTCTTCTCGCCCCCTGACTCCCGCATGACGGCGTCGCGCAGCCCCTCCTCGCCGAAGAACGAACCTGAGGGCGAGCGCGCCTCGGTGGTGCCGTCCGTGTAGAGCAGCAGCACGTCTCCGGGAGAGAGCGCCATGACGCCGTCCTGATAGGCGATGTCATGGAAGGCCCCCACGATGCCCGACTGAACGTCGAGAATGGATATCTCCTGCGCGTCGGCGCTCACCCTGATGACGGGAGGGTGACCGGCGCTGCAATACCTGATCGTGGCCGCCTCCACGTCGAGAATGCCCACGAAGAGGGTCGCAAAGGTCTCGAGCCGGGAGAACCCGAGGAGAAACTCGTTGAGCGATCGGACCATTCTCGCCGGGCCGAGACCCTCCCAGGCATAGGCGCCGAGCGCCGTCTTCACGGCAGCCGAGACGGACGCCGCCTCGACCCCCTTGCCCGAGACGTCGCCCATGATGACGCAGGCACGATGTCCCGGAAGCCTGATGAGGTCGTAGAAGTCTCCGCCGACCGAGGCGCTCGCGGTCGCCGAGGAGTAGACCGCCTCCGCCGTGACGCCCTCGACCTCCTGCAGCTCGTTTCTCATGCCCATCTGGAGGGCCTGCGCGATCCTCTTGTCCTGCTCGCGCGCCTCCTCTCCGCGGGCGATGTCGCGAACGTCCGCCGCCAGGTCGAAGAGGAACTCCGTCTCGATGTCGTCAAGCGGCTCGGCACCGTCCGGGCGCAGGATCAGCGCCCCGTAGCGCTCTCCCGCAAGCTCGCCCATGTCGACGAGCGCCCCGACGCAGGGCTCCCCGAGGTCGCGCAGGAGCATGGAGAGCTCGGACTCGGGGGGCACGCCCATCACGGCGACCTCGTCACGACGACAGGACTCCGAGATGGCGTCGAGGTCCAGGGGGAGCTCCCTCGGCCCGTTGAGCGGGAGAACGGCCGTCACAAGGCCCTTGGAGGCCCCCTCGCGCACAAGGACCGAAGCCGCCTCGAGCTCGTCCGCCACCGAGCGCAGGACGTCTTCGAGCCGCTGCGGGAAGTTCTCTCCCTCCCCCTCCGTGACGGAGTCGAGGAGCTCCTCCTTCAGCTCCGTCGAGAAGGACGCGAGATGGTCGGCGCGCTGCGACCGGAGCGCGGTGAACGCGCTGGCAAGCTGGACGGACAGGTAGTGCGCGACGGAGTCGAGCAGCTTGGCGTCGTCCTTGGGCAGGGGGTGCAGGCGCTTCCAGCCGACCTCGATGATCGAGATGACGTGCCCCCCAAACCACACGGGAACCGCCATGAAGCTCGCAAAGGGAGGAAGAAGCGTGCTCTTCACCTTGAGGACCTCGTGGGTCTCCTCGCTCACGACCTCCCGCGTCGCAAGCCTGCCGTGTCTGAGCTCCTCGCTCCTCGGGGCGCTCAGACGAAGGCGAACCGTGCGCCCGTCGCGGACGGCAACGCGCTCTATGCTGCGCCCGAACGGCATGAACCTCGCCACGCGCTCCCCCACGAGAGAGCTCGACATGCCCCTCAGCCTGAACCCGTCGGCCTCCGCGAGGTAGACGAGCGTTCCGTCCGCCTCCATGGTCTCGGTGATCTCCTCCAGCACGCGGCCGAAGAGCGCCTGGAGGTCGTCGGCGTCGATGGTGTCGAGCACGATCCTCAGGGTGCCCGAGAGTCGGTGGTTGGCGCGGCGAAGGTCGTCGATCGTGCGGCTCTCCTCGCGAAGGGCGAGCTCGAGCGGCTCGACGGGGAGAAGCAGCATGAGGTAGGTCTCGCCGGGAGCGCGCACGGAGTCGCAGCGGACGCGGACCTCGAGCGTCTTTCCCTGGGCAGACGAGCAGACGACCTTCTCGGCGCTCCCGTCAACCGGAAAGGGGAGGTCTTCGGTCGAGAAGTCGTCAAAGGCTACGGCCCTCTCCCCCGCCGGGAAGAGCAGGCGCACGTCGGACCCCACGAGACGATCGGACGACGAGAGAAGGCGGGTCGCCTCGTCATTGGCGAGAAGGATGCGCCCCGCCCCGTCAAAGACGATGACGGCCTCGCTGGTGAGCTGCAGGAGCTTGGACAGTGTGCCGACGACGCTTCCCTCGCCGATGCCCTCGATTCTCCTGCTGAGTGCCCTCTGAGCCATACGGGATCCCTCGTCTCGTCTCACTCATGTCAGCGTAGCACGGGAAAAGAGCACCCGCATACGAAAACGGGCCCCTTCCGGGGCCCGTGCACCTTCGTGGTGTCGGAGGCGGGACTTGAACCCGCACGACCTTTTAGTCAGTCACTAGCACCTCAAGCTAGCGCGTCTGCCAATTCCGCCACTCCGACTTGTCACTGCGCTTTCGCGCAAGGGATAGTATGCACTACTCCCCCTTCTGGCGCAAGCACTTTTTTGAGATTTTCTCGACGCGGGCGCGAGGGGCTTTGCGAGAGAGGGCTCGTCTCAGCCTTGCCGCGCTTCTCGCTTGACGGAACGCGGCTCGTCTCAGCCTTGCTGCGCTTCTCGCTTGACGGAGCGCGGCTCGTCTCAGCCGGAAGCGCTTCTCGCTTGACGGAGCGCGGCTCGTCTCAGCCGGAAGCGCTTCTCGCTTGACGGAACGCGGCTCGTCTCAGCCGGAAGCGCGGCAAATCCTGAGACGAGCCCCGAATCGTCAAGCTAGGTGCGTCCGCGCCCTGAGACGAGCCCCGAATCGCCAAGCATCGCGCGCCCGCACCCTGAGACGAGCCCCGAATCGCCAAGCCTCGCGCTCACGCAAGGCCGTACGCGTCGGCCGGAACAACATCCCATCCGCTCACTGCCGCGTCCCGCCTCTCGCGCTCCCGCTCTCGCCCCGCCCACGTGATTCCGTCAATCAGCTCGAGCTCTTGGTAGAGTTCCCAGCGCAGCCTGCGTAGCCGTGCACGCAGCTCCGCACCTCTCACCTGCCGGGGCAGACCGATCTTCTCCCTGATTCGCTCGACCAGACCGTCCATATAGTCGAGGTCACCGTATTGCTCGCGCCTCACAACGAACTCGGGGATGTCAACCGCAACAAGCTCGTTCGTTCTCTTGGCGTCCTCCGCGATCTGCCGGGGCGTGTCATGGTCGCGTCCGTTGTACTCGACCGCGGCAACGCGCCTTCCCTGACCAGGTTGCCCTGGCCCGGCGATGAGGATATCGGGTCTGCGCGCCCCCTTTTTCAGCCGGTCGTGAATCCGCTCGACCTCGACGGGCTCGTTCATGGATAGGATATTCAGCCCGTACCCACCGAGCTCAGGCCTGAGCGAGAGGCGCAGCGAGAGCTTTGTCTCACGCGGAGAACCAGAACGGACGCAAGCCATGGCAAGGGCTCTTCTCACCAGTCGCGTTCCTTTCCGAGGGCCAAGCGCATCGAGGTGCGCAAGCAGGCGCTCGGGCGTAATCAGCGGTCTATCTCGCTGATACATGCCCTTCTCGTGTTCCGGGCAGACGGCATAGAGGCCAAGTAGCTCGCTGAGAAGGACGGTGAGCTCCAGGAGGGTGAGCGAGAAGGACATTTGGACGGCGAGGTGCTCGGGAGAGATGCAGCACACCCCAGGAGCGAGACGTACTATCGAGCCCTGTGGAAGCGCGTCACGCTGCAGATGCTCATGAACGAGGCGTGTTCTCCTGCTCGCCCTGGTTCCCGATGACAGGAGGTGCAACGGGGCTGAAAGGGTCTGGAGAAGGGGGTTTGAGTCGATAAGGTCGCAAAGCTCAGCCTCGCGGACGACCCTAGCCGGAACCTCAAGCACAGAACCACGGTCACTTTCGATCAACCCCTGCACGCCCCAGGTGCGGAGAGCCTCAAGGGCAGTTGTATGTGAGAGAAGAATATCCATGCTCAAAGCGTAGCAAACTCAGCTTTTCGCCACCTGACCGCTGACTGCCGCAGGCTGACACCAGGCTATGAAACAGCAGGTGAACGATGTTACATGCAACATGTATTTCGCAACTGGTTTTTTCGTCCGCCGAAAGAAGTCGACCGCTCGGGTGCCTCGAGAATTCGCCGGCTCCCTTGATGACCCAGAACGGGGCTCCGAACCGCACATCTTGGTTCTTACGACGTCACTCGAGGAACGGGTGCGCGGGGCTTTGCGAGAGCGGGCTCGTCTCAGCCTTGCCGCGCTTCTCGTTTGACGGAGCGTGGCTCGTCTCAGCTTTGCCGCGCTTCTCGCTTGACGGAGCGCGGCTCGTCTCAGCTTTGCCGCGCTTCTCGCTTGACGGAGCGCGGCTCGTCTCAGCCGGAAGCGCGGCAAATCCTGAGACGAGCCCCAAATCGTCAAGCCAGGTGCGTCCGCGCCCTGAGACGAGCACCGAATCGTCAAGCCAGGTGCGTCCGCGCCCTGAGACGAGCCCCGAATCGTCAAGCCAGGTGCGTCCGCGCCCTGAGACGAGCCCCGAATCGCCAAGCATTGCGCGTCCGCACCCTGAGACGAGCCCCGAATCGCCAAGTCCAGTGCGTCACTGCCATGCGAAAAGCGGGACCGGAGAATCCTCCGGCCCCGCCTCACGGGAAAGCGATAAGAACGACGAAGTTACAGCTCGATCGAGGTCTCCGTGATCGGGTTGATCGTCGCGTAGTGGCACGCGCAGAAGTGACCGGGACGCACCTCGCAGAGCTTGGGCTCCTCGTTGCCGCAGATCTCCTTGGCGATCGGGCAGCGCGTGTGGAAGCGGCAGCCAGCCGGCGGGTCGATCGGCGAGGGCGGATCGCCCGGGAGAATGATGCGCTTGCGCGTCTTCTGGACGTCGGGGTCGGGCACGGGCACCGCGGAGAGCAGCGACTGCGTGTAGGGGTGGTGCGGCTCGGTGTAGAGCGTCTTCCAGTCGGAGATCTCGACGATCTTGCCAAGATACATGACTGCCACGCGGTCGGAGATGTGCTGCACGACGGAAAGGTCGTGCGCGATGAAGAGGTACGCCGTGCCAAACTTGTCCTGAAGGTCCTTGAGGAGGTTCAGGACCTGCGCCTGAATGGAGACGTCGAGCGCCGAGACGGGCTCGTCGCAGATGATGAGCTTGGGGCGCAGGGCGAACGCGCGGGCGATGCCGATGCGCTGACGCTGACCGCCGGAGAACTCGTGCGGATAGCGGTTGATGTGCTCCGGGTTGAGTCCAACCACGTCGAGAAGCTCGCGGACGCGGTCGATGCGCTCCTCCTTGGTGCCCACGTTGTGAATCGTCATGGGCTCGGAGATGATCTCGCCGATGGTCATGCGCGGGTTCAGCGACGCCTGGGGATCCTGGAAGATGAACTGCATGTTGCGGCGCATGTCCTTGAGCTCGCGGTTGCTCATCTTCGCAACGTCCTGGCCGTCGAAGAAGACGCTGCCCTCGGTGGGCTTGGTCAGGCGCATGATGGAGCGGCCCGTCGTGGACTTTCCGCAGCCGGACTCGCCGACGAGGCCAAACGTCTCGCCGGGGTAGATCTCGAAGGAGACGTCCTTCACGGCCGAGACAACGCGCTTGGAGAAGCGCCCGGCGATCATGCCCGCCTCGGCAGGGAACTCCTTGGAGAGGTGCTCGACCTTGAGCAGCGGCTTTCTAACGTTCTGCTCGGCCATTAGGCCTCACCTCCCGTCTTCTTGGAGCCAGTCGTCTTGGTGGCATCCTCGGTCACCTCGAGCGTGTCGGGCATGCCCGTGGCGATCTTGCCGCGAGAGCGCGACGTGTCGGGCGCGAACTTGAGGAACTCGGGGTCGTCGGCAAAGTGGCACGCCGAGTAGTGACCGGTCTCGGTGGTGATGTGCTCCGGCTCCTTCTCGTGGCAGATGTCCACGGCATAGGGGCAGCGCGGGGCGAACGGGCAGCCCTTGGGCAGGTTCACGAGCGAGGGCGGGTTGCCGTGAATGGGCGTGAGGGGCTTCTTCTCGTCGATCGCCTGCTCGGGGATGGAGCGAATGAGACCCCAGGTGTAGGGGTGGCGGCTCTCGTAGAAGATCTCGTCAGCGGTGCCAAACTCAACGGGGCGCCCGGCGTACATGACCATGATCTTGTCGGCCATGTCGGCAACGACGCCAAGGTCGTGCGTGATCATGATGATCGCGTTGCCGTTCTTCTGCTGCATCTCCTTCATGAGCTCAATGATCTGGGCCTGGATGGTCACGTCCAGGGCCGTGGTGGGCTCGTCAGCGATGAGAATGTCCGGGTCGCAGGCAAGCGCCATGGCGATCATGACGCGCTGGCGCATGCCGCCGGAGAACTGGTGCGGGTACTCGTTCACGCGCTTCTCGGGAGACGGGATGCCCACGAGGCGGAGAAGCTCGGTGGCACGCTCGAGCGCCTCCTGCTTGGAGTAGCCGCGGTGCAGCCTCAGGCCCTCGCCAACCTGACGACCAACCTTGTAGACGGGGTTGAGCGAGGTCATCGGGTCCTGGAAGATCATCGCGATGTCGTTGCCGCGAACGTGCTGCATCTCCTGCTCGCTCATCTCGAGAAGAGACTTGCCGCGGTAGCGGATGTCGCCGTCCTCGATCTTTCCGGGAGGCATGTCGATGAGACCCATGATGGTCATGTGCGTCACGGACTTGCCCGAGCCGGACTCGCCGACCACGCCGAGGGTCTCGCCGCGGTCGAGCGTGTAGGAGACGCCGTTGACGGCCTTTACCACGCCGTCCTCGGTGTGAAAGAACATCTTGAGGTTGTCGACCTCGAGAAGGTGCTGCCCCTCGGGGATGGGCTGGTCCTTGAGGTCAACGTAGTCGGTGTGCTTCTTCTTCGCCATCATGCATCCTTCATCTTGACGTCGAGGGCGTCGCGCAGACCGTCACCGAGCAGCGTGAAGGCAAGAACGGTGGTGAGGATCGCGAGGCCCGGCATGATCATGAGCCAGGGCGCCGTCATGAGGTAGGCCTGACCGTCCTGGATCATGATGCCCCAGGAGGGGTTGGGCGGCTGGACGCCCATGCCCAGGAAGGAGATGGCCGCCTCGGAGAGGATGGCGGAGCCGATGTTCATCGTGGCATAGACCACGATGGAGGCAACGGAGTTGGGGAAGATGTGGCGCGCGACGATGCGGAAGTCGGAGGCGCCCATCGAACGGGCAGCGTCGACGTAGTCGTTCTCCTTGACGGAGAGGATGGCCGAGCGGAACACGCGCGCGATCGAGGGCCAACCGAGGATACCGATCGCCACGAACACGTTGGTGATGCTCTGACCGAGCGCCGCGATGAGGCACAGGACGAACAGCACGTACGGGAACGCGAGGAAGATGTCGGCGCAGCGCATGATGATCGTGTCGAACATGCCGCCGTAGTACGCCGCGAGAGCGCCCATGACAAGGCCGATCGCGGTGGAGATCGCGGTGGCGAGAAGACCAATGGTCAGCGAGATGCGGGCGCCGTAGATGACGCGGACGAGGATGTCTCGGCCGGTGACGTCGGTGCCGAAGGGGTGCTCGAGCGAGGGCGGCTGGAGCGACGACGTGGCCATGGCCGTGGTGTCGGCCGAGGTCGGCGAACCGAGGATCTGGGGCGCCCAGAGGTCGGCCGAGATGGCGACAAGCGCGACGAAGATGATCCAGATGGCCGCGATGATGGCGAGCTTGTTCTGGCGAAGGCGCTTCCAGGCGTCACCCCACAGGGTGCGGGAAGGAAGCCCGCTCTTGGACTGGTCCTGAGCGTCGGAGGTCGCCTTGGCCTCCATGCCCAGTCGCTGGGTGGGACTCGGATACAGCATGTGACCCCCTCCTACTCTTTGTTCTTGCTGCTTCCAAGCCTGATGCGAGGATCGAGGAAGGCGTAGCTGATGTCGACGATGAGGTTGATGACCATGACCACCACGACGATGATCGTGACGCCACCCATCACGAGCGGCCAGTCACGCGCCGAGATGGCACGGTAGATCTCGTATCCGACGCCCGGCCAGTTGAAGACCGTCTCGGTGAGGATGGCGCCGGCCATCATGGCACCAAAGTCGATGCCGATGTAGGTCACGACGGGAATGAGGGCGTTCTTGAGCGCGTGGTGCACGATGACCGAGCGCCTGGAGAGGCCCTTGGCCTTTGCCGTGCGGATGTAGTCCTGGTTGAGGACGTCGAGAAGCTGCGAGCGCATGATGCGCGCCGTGTAGGCCGTGGAGACCGAGGCGAGCGTGAACGCAGGAAGCACGTAGTGCAGCCAGTCCTGATAGGGCGAGTTGGGGCCGCCCGCACCGGAGATCGGCATGGAGAACGCGCCACCCGTGAGGTCCTTGAGCCAGATGCCAAAAATCAGCTGCAAGATCATGCCGAGCCAGAACGCCGGGACGGCGACGAGCACGGAGGTGACCAGCGTCACCAGCACGTCCCAGAAGGAGTAGCGCTTGACCGCCGAGATGAGACCGGCGCCGATACCCATGATCGCCTCAAGGCAGATGGCGCAGAGGGCAAGCTTGACCGTGTACGGGTACTTCTCGGCAAAGATCTCGGTGACCGGGCGCTTCTTGGAGTAGGAGGTGCCCAGGTCTCCATGGAGAAGGTCATCCATGTAGCGGATGTACTGCTCCCAGATGGGGACGGGAATGGTCTCGCCGTTCTCGTCGTAGATCGGCTGGCCGTTCTCGTCGCCATAGATCATGTTGTTCTGCACCTCGAGCTGAAGACGGGTCTGCTCGGGCACGGAACGTCCACCGGTGATCATCGAGATCGGGTCACCGGGAACGATTGCCTTCATGGCGAACAAGATGATTGTCACGCCGATGAAGACAGGGATGAATTGAAGCACGCGCTTCAATATGTACTTCCCCATGTGTCTCTCCCCTGCTGCCTATACGGACGAAAGAGGGGCGCCTATCCACGAAGGACAGGCGCCCCACACAGACATGATCGAGATTATATCCCTATCGCTGTCTCTTCACCAAATCACTAAGCGTTGACGAGCTCAGCCTTGGCGAGGTCGGCCTTCTTCTGCGGGTCGAGGTACATCTTGGCAACGTTGTCGCCACCGACGCAGGTGTGGGTGTAGAACATGAGCGGGATGACCGGCATGTCCTCGCCAATCTGCTTGTTGACGGCCTGGAGGGCAGCCTTGCGCTCGGCGTCGTCGACGGTCGAACGGGCGGCCATGAGCTCCTCGTCAACGGTCGGGTTGCTGTAGCCGGCGCGGTTGTCGCCGTTGCCCGTGTAGAACAGCGGGTAGAGGAAGTTGTCCATGATCGGGTAGTCCGCGACCCAGCCCAGACGACCGAACTGGTAGTCGAGCTTCTGGTAACGGTCGAGGACGGTAGCCCAGTCGGGCGTGTCGGCGACGCAGGAGATGCCCACGGCGGCGAGGTCGGAGATGATGGAGTCCATGACCTCCTTGTGGCCACCGTCCTGGTTGGAGGTGATGGTCAGCTCGAGGCCGCGGTTACCGTCAGCGTCGGCCGGGTAGTGCTCGTCCAGGATGGCCTTGGCAGCCTCGACGTCGTACTTGGAGTACTGCCACGCGCCCTCCTCGTAACCGTCGATTCCGGGCGGGACGATGTTGTCAGCCGGGGTACGGGAGCCGTGGAAGAGGGTGTCGCAGATGGCCTGGCGGTTGATGGCCATGGAAACGGCGTGACGCAGGTTCACGTCGGTGAACGGGCCGTCAACGACGTTGCAGGTCAGATAGTAGGTGGAGGGCTCGGTGCCGTTGAGGAACTGGTGGCCCGGGGTGATGGTGTAGCCATCCTCGGAGGTGCCGTAGGTCTCGGCGGCGGTGGCGAGGGAGGCGACGGGGACGTCGGAGACGTCGAGGTTGCCGGCCTGGAACTCCTTGTAGGCGGTCTCCACGTCCTTCTGGATCATGAAGTTGACGCCGGCGAGGATGGCCTTGTCGCCGTAGTAGTCGTCATAGCGGACGATGTTGATGTACTGGCCGTCGACCCACTCGCCGTCCATCTTGAAGGGGCCGTTGCCCACGGGGGCAACGCCGAACTCGGTCTGGGTCATCTCCTTGGCGCAGTCCGGGATAGGAGCGAGCGCCGGGTGGGAGGCGACGTAGGGGAAGTCGGCGTAGCTGTAGGAGAGCTTGACGACGAGAGTGCTGTCGTCGGGGCAGGTGATGCCCGTCATCTCCTCGGCCTCGCCGGCGGCGAGGGCGTCATAGCCGTCGATCATGGCGAGGTGGTAGCCGATGACCGAGGGGCTCTCGGGGTTGGTGGCGGGGTTGACGATGCGCTCCCAGCCGTACTTCCAGTTGGCGGCCTTGACGTCGGTGCCGTCGTGGAACTTGGCGGCCTTGAGGTGGAAGGTGAACTCGGTGGCGTCGTCGTTGACCTCGTAGTTCTCGCAAGCGAGGCACTTGAGCTCGCCGGCCTCGAAGTCGTACTGGGTCAGCGAGTCAAAGAGCTGGAAGCCAACCTGGGTGCCCTGATCCTCCTGAAGGTTGAAGGGATCGATGCAGACCGGGTTGTTGATGTAGTAGCGCAGCGTGCCGCCGGCAGCCTCGGTGCCGGCTCCGCCACCCTTCTGGCCGCAGCCAGCGAGCGCGGCGAGGGCGCCCGTCGCGAGGGCTCCGCCCACGAACGTACGACGAGTGACACCACCAATCTTCTCCTGAGCCATTGCTGTGTTCCTCCTCTTGTCATTGAGACGGACGATCTTCTCGCCCGTCCCTACTCTGTTTCCTGAGAGTCTCATGACTCTCAGCATGACAGCTGCTTACTTTACTCTAAAAAAGCGCAAATCATGAATCACGACACGTGTACGAAATGTTTGTGCCCCCAGATGCCGTACCCAACGACACCCAGGGGCACAAGAATCTGTGTTTTAGCAGGACCGTCGACCCTTTTCTACATCACGCTGAGGCTGCCGATGGGGAACGTCAGCGCCATGAGGACGATGGAGACGATGAAGACCGTGACGCTGATGACCGTGAGGCGGTTGAGGTTCTTCTCGAGGACGCCCGAGCCGGTGCCGGAGTTGTAGAGGGAGGAGGCGATCATCTCAGAGACGCCCGTACCCTTGCCGGAGTGCATGAGCACGAGAAACACGGTGAGAACACCGGAGAGGAACAGCAGGATGGTGAGGATGATGTCGAAGGGACCCACGTGAACTCCTTAATGAGGCGAATAATCCAAGAAGACATGGTATCACAGTTCCCCGTGGATGTGTGACAAAGGGGTCGTAGCCATATGTCACACGCAGCAACCACATACCTGCTCGCTCCCCCCAATTTCATGAGCCAGGCCCCTTCTCACAGAAAGGGCCCGGACGCGAGGTCCGGGCCCGTCTCAACAAATGTCGAGAAGAACTACGCCATGGCGCTCTTGACCATCGCGGCGAAGCTGTCGGCCTTGAGGGAGGCGCCACCGACGAGCGCGCCGTCGACGTCCTCCTTCTCCAGGAAGCCGGCGATGTTCTCGGGCTTGGCGGAGCCGCCGTAGAGGACGCGGATGCCGGAGGCGATCTCCTCGCCGAAGACCTCGACGAGGGTGGCGCGGATGGCGCCGCAGACCTCCTGGGCATCATCGGCCGTGGCGGTCTTGCCGGTGCCGATGGCCCAGATGGGCTCGTAGGCGATCACGTACTTGGAGGGGTCGGTGATCTCCAGGCCCTCGGTGTCCTTCTTGATCTGGTCGACGACGAACTCGACGTGCTTGCCGGCCTCGCGGATCTCGAGGGACTCGCCGCAGCAGGAGATCGGCACGATGCCGTGAGCCATAAGGGCCTTGGCCTTCTTGTTCACGTCCTCGTCCGTCTCGCCGAAGTAGTCGCGGCGCTCGGAGTGGCCGATGATGCAGTGGGTGGCACCCACGGCCTCGAGCATGTTGGGAGCGGTCTCGCCGGTATAGGCGCCGGACTCCTCCCAGTAGACGTTCTGGGCGCCGAGCGCGAACGGGGCGCTCGTCTGCTCGATGACCTCAGAGACGCCCTTGAGGTCGACGGCGGGCGGGCAGACGACGACGTCGACGTCGCCGGTGCCGTCCTTGAGCTCGTCGGCAAGGCCCTGGGCGAGGACGACGCCCTCGCTGTAGGTCTTGTTCATCTTCCAGTTGCCAGCGATCATCCTCTTACGCATCGAGAAGCGCCTCCACTCCAGGAAGGGCCTTGCCCTCGACGAGCTCCATGGAAGCGCCACCGCCGGTGGAGATCCAGCTCATCTTGTCGGCCAGGCCGAACTTGTTGATGGCCGCGACGGAGTCGCCGCCGCCGATGATCGAGGTGCAGTCGGAGTCCGCGATGGCGCGGGCGACGGCCTCGGTGCCGTGGGCGAAGTTGTCGAACTCGAAGACACCCATCGGGCCGTTCCAGAAGACGGTCTTGGCGGCCTTGACGGCGTCGGCGTAGAGCTTCTCGGTCTCGGGGCCGATGTCCATGCCCTCACGGTCGTCGGGGATGGAGTCGGAGGCGACGACCTCCGGCACGGCGTCCTCGCCGAAGTGGTCGGCGACGCGGTTGTCGATCGGGAGGAGGATCTTGACGCCCTTCTCCTCGGCCTTCTTCAGCATCTCGCCGGCGCGCTCGACCCAGTCCTCCTCCTTGAGGGACATGCCAACGCTCATGCCCTGGGCGAGGAAGAAGGTGTAGGCCATGCCGCCACCGATGATGAGGGTGTCAGCGGAGTCGATCAGGTGATCGAGGACGCCGATCTTGGAGGACACCTTGGAGCCGCCGACGATGGCGACGAAGGGACGCTCGGGCTCGGCGAAGATCGACGTCAGGGTGTCGACCTCCTTCTCGAGCAGGAAGCCGGCGTAGGCGGGCAGGTAGGCGGCGGGGCCGACGACGGAGCCCTGGGCGCGGTGAGCGGTGCCGAAGGCGTCGAGGACGAAGATGTCACCGTAGGAGGCGAGGGTCTTGGCGATCTCGGGGTCGTTCTTCTTCTCGCGCTTGTCGAAGCGGACGTTCTCGAGGACGAGGATCTCGCCGTCCTGGAGGGCGTCGACGGCGGCCTTGGCCTTCTCGCCATAGGTGTCGTCAACGAACTTCACGTCATAGCCGGTGATCTCGGCGAGCTTGTCGGCGGCCGGCTTGAGGGAGAACTGGGGCTCGGGGCCGTCGCCCTTGGGGCGGCCGAGGTGGCTCATGAGGATGATCTTGGCGCCCTTGTCCTTGAGGTACTCGATGGTGGGGATGGCGGCGCGGACGCGGGTGTCGTCGGTCACGACGCCGTCCTTCAGGGGGACGTTGAAGTCCACGCGCATGAGCACGCGCTTGCCCGCGACGTCGGCGTCACGGACGGTCTTCTTGGTGAAGGCCATGTTCACTCCTTTGACTGGTTCCTACGAAAGAGGGGCACGGCCGCGGCCCTGTGAGCTGCGACCGCACCCCTTGCGAAAAGCTGATGCGAAGCGAGAACTACGCGACGAACTTCTCGAAGTACTTGATGGTGCGGACCATCTGAGAGGTGTAGGAGTTCTCGTTGTCGTACCAAGAGACGACCTGGACGAGGGTCTGGCCGTTGCCGAGGTCAGAGCACATGGTCTGGGTGGCGTCGAAGATGGAGCCGTGGGTCTCGCCGATGATGTCGCGGGAGACGATCTCGTCGGTGACGTAGCCGAAGGTGTCGGGGATGGTCTCGGCGTAGGCCTTCATGGCAGCGTTGACCTCGTCCTTGGTGACGACCTTGTCAACAACGGCGTAGAGGTTGGTGAGGGAGCCGGTGGGCGTGGGAACGCGCTGGGCGGCACCGATCAGCTTGCCGTTGAGCTCGGGGAGAACCAGGCCGATGGCCTTGGCGGCACCGGTGGAGTTGGGGACGATGTTCTCGGAGGCCGCACGGGAGCGACGCTTGTCGCCCTTGCGCTGCGGGCCGTCGAGGGTCATCTGGTCGCCGGTGAAGGCGTGGATGGTGGTCATGATGCCGGAGACGATGGGGGCGAAGTCGTTGAGGCCCTTGGCCATCGGGGCGAGGCAGTTGGTGGTGCAGGAGGCCGCGGAGATGATGTTGTCATCGGCGGTCAGCGTCTCGTGGTTGACGTTGTAGACGATCGTGGGGAGGTCGTTGCCCGCGGGAGCGGAGATGACGACCTTCTTGGCGCCGGCGTCGATGTGAGCCTGGGCCTTGGCCTTGGAGGTGTAGAAGCCGGTGCACTCGAGGACGACGTCGACGTCGAGCTCGCCCCAGGGCAGGTCGGCGGCGTTGGCCTCCTTGTAGATCTTGATCTCCTTGCCGTCGACGACGATGGCGTCCTCAGTGGAGGTGACCTCGTGATCGCGGCCGTAGTTGCCCTGCGTGGAGTCGTACTTCAGGAGGTACGCGAGCATGTCCGGGGAGGTGAGGTCGTTGATGGCGACGATCTCGGAGCCCTCGTGACCGAACATCTGACGGAAAGCCAGACGGCCGATGCGACCAAAGCCGTTGATAGCAACCTTTACTGCCATGCTTTCTCCTTTCACGGTGCCGCCGGGGACCTCCCCCAGCGAACCAAAGCAGACGGGCACGATGCCCTAACCACACGATAGTGTACCCCACGAGCGGACAACGGAGACCCGCAATCTGAACGACGGTTGGATTTAAGCCGTGGGCGCTCAGATTTCCCCGGTCGACGTGAGATTGTTCTCGCCATCCGGGACGTCGGAGGTTGCCGCGCGGCCTCCCCCCTCGGTCCCCGGCGCCGCGGACGCACCGTCAACAAGCTCCTGAAGCCTGAGCACGCGATGGTACATGGCTGACTTCGACGCCGGCGGGTCGAGCAGCTCGCCCAGGGCGGCGAGGGAAAGCTCGGGGTTCTCGCGGCGCAGGCGGCAGAACTCGCGCAGGGCGGGCGGGAGCGTTGCCAGGCCCAGGCTCTTCTCGGCACGCTCGATGAGCTCGAGCTGCTCCGCGGCGGCCCCCGTGGAACGCGCCTGGTTCGCCATCTCGGCGTTGACCCGGCGGTTGACGTCGTTCTTCACGGACTTCTTTGCTCGGGCGACCTCGACGAAGCGGGCCATTCTCCGCGCTCCCATCGCCCTGAGCAGCACGCTCACGTCGTCATAGCTCTTGAGGTAGACGGCAAAGGCGCCTCGCCTCCGGTTGAGACGCGCCTGGGCGCCGAGAAGCGCCGCGAGCCTCACGAGGTCGTTCGCGTACTCCTCCCCGGTCACCGCAATCTCGAGATGGAAGTCACCGCGCGGGTCCGCGATGAAGCCGCCCGCCATGAAGGCCCCCCGCACGTACGCCTCGGCAGCGGTCCGCGTTGAGACGAGGTTCGTGGGCACGCCCGACGCGAGGCCGCGCCCGGGAACGAGGATCCCGAGCCGCACGAGGTTCTCGTCGAGCCCCTCCTGCTCCGGGATCTCGATGAGGTAGTTGCGCGTCTTGTGCAGCACCGAGCGGCGCACGGTGAGCGAGGTCTCGAGGTCGAAGAGCTTGTGCGTGAGCTTGATCACGGTGCGCGCCACGGCGCCCGTCTCGGTTGCCACGCGGATGGAGTAGCGGCCCGACCCGCGGAACGAGAGCGTCCCGCAGATGCGTACGAGGGCGGAGAGCTGCGCGAGCTCCGCGGCGCGGGTGGGAGCGTCGATGCGGGAGAGCTCGTCTTTCACCTCTGCGGTAAACGACATGCTAGCTCGTCCTCACGTTGGCGAGGGCAAGGTCGCGATGGGAGACGCTCACGTGATAGCCGCACTTCTCGAGGTAGGTCGCCGTGGCATCCGCGATGGCAACGCTCCTGTGCTGGCCGCCCGTGCAGCCCACGGCGATCGACAGGTGGCTCTTGCCCTCGGCGACGTAGCCCGGCATGGCAACGTCGAGCAGGCGCTGCCATGCGTCCATGAACTTCTCGGTGGTGGGGTTCTTGAGCACGAAGTCCGACACGAGCTGGTCCTTGCCCGTAAGCGTGCGCATGACGGGATCGTAGAAGGGATTGGGCAGAAAGCGCACGTCGATCATCAGGTCGGCCTCGACCGGCATGCCGTGCTTGAAGCCAAAGGAGAAGACCGACACCTCCATGAGCTGCTGGTCGGTAAGCTCCGAGAAGGCGCGCCGCAGACGGGCGCGCAGGTCGCGCGTGCGCAGGCGGCTCGTGTCTATCACGAGGTCCGCGGCCTCGCGAATGGCCCCGAGCTGGGTGCGCTCGCGGGCGATGGTCCTGTCGATGGACTCGCCCGGCATGGCGAGCGGATGGCGGCGACGGTTCTCGTCGTAGCGACGCATGAGCACCTCGTCGGAGGTGTCGAGAAACACCACGCGACAGGAGATCTCGTGCTCGCGGAGCTGGGTGATGGAGTCGGCAAACTCGTCGAAGAGTCCCTGGCTGCGCAGGTCGCAGGTGACGGCCAGGTGGCGACCAACACCGGTGTTGATGCCCACGAGCTCCGAGAGCTGCAGGAGCAGGCGCGGCGGGAGGTTGTCGATGCAGTAGTACCCCATGTCCTCAAAGACGTGCAGGGCCTGCGTGCGCCCCGAGCCGCTCATGCCCGTGATCACCACGACGTCGGGCACGCGCTCGGCAGCCTCCGCCACGCGCATCCGCTGACCGGTCTCGTCGCTCATTGCTGCTCCCTTCTCGCCTTCTTCCCAGTATACGGGAGCGCGCACAGAGGCGGGGTGACGGTGTGGAGGTGCGGCGGTGTGGCGGTGCGGCGGTGCGGCGGGGCGGCGGTGTGGCGGGGCGGGCAGCCGGGGCTCCGCCCGTAGCTTCCCCGAGAAGAACGGATGGCCGCGCGACGAGGGCGCGGGCGCTTAGCGTTTTTCGCGATTGGATGGCGGCGAGACGCGGACGCTTAGCATTTGTCGCCGTTGGAGGGTCGCGGGCCGCAAGCGCTTAGGGTATGCCGCCGTTGGAGGGCCGCGGATCGCGAGCGCTTAGCATTTGTTGCCGTTGGAGGGTCGCGGCGCTTGGGCGCTTAGCATTTGTCGCCGTTGGAGGGCGCTTCTCGAGTTTTACAATTGCTGGGCCTCCAATGGAGCGAGTCACTAAGCAGCTGTCGCGCCTGGGCCTCCAATGGCGGGAATCCCTAAGCAGCCCCAGCGTCCGGCCCTCCGATCGGGGCAATCCCTAAGCGCCTGGTGGACCCGGGCCTCCAATGGGGCGAGTCACTAAGCAGCTGTCGCGCCTGGTTCTCCAATGGCGGGAATCCCTAAGCAGCCCCAGCGCCCGGCCCTCCGATCGGGGCAATCCGTAAGCACCCGGCGCGCCCGTCTCTCGGGCGAGGCCATTGGCTAAGCGACAAAGGCGAGAAGCCCGTTCCACGCGCGCTCTATGCCCCTCGTTCCACGCGCGCCCTATGCCCCTCGTTCCACGCGCGCTCTATGCCCCCCGATCGACGCGCGCTCTACGCCTCTCCCCAGTCGACGCTCGCCCTAAACCATACAAGCGCTCGCAGACAAAGAGGGCGCCGAGCCCCGGAGGATAGGGCTCGGCGCCACTGCAGAGCTCGGGGAGACGAGCTACTTGCTGAGACCGGACTCCTCGGGAGGAAGGGGCTTCTTCCAGAGGGAGAGGATCAGGCAGGCCACGACGGCGCCGATCAGCGCGGCGAGCAGCCACATGAGGCCGTTGCCGATGACCGGGGTCACCCAGGCGCCGCCGTGGGGCGCGGGGCTGGCGCAGCCGAAGAAGGCGGAGAGGCCGCCGGCGATCGCGGCACCGACGATGCAGGACGGGAGCACGTGACCGGGGTCGGCAGCGGCAAAGGGGATGGCGCCCTCGGTGATGAAGGAGAGGCCCATGATGTAGTTCACGACGCCGGCGCTGCGGTCGGTCTTGGTCCAGCGGTTCTTGAAGAACGTGGTGGAGAGGGCGATGGCCAGGGGCGGGACCATGCCGCCGACCATGACGGAGGCCATCATGATCTGACCGGTGGTTCCGAGTCCGCTCGCGGGGTCGAGGGCCGCGGTGCCAAAGACGTACGCCGCCTTGTTGAAGGGGCCGCCCATGTCAACGGACATCATGCCGCCGAGCACCAGGCCGAGAAGGACGATGTTGCTCGTACCGAGGCCGCGCAGGAAGTTGTTGAGGCCGGTGTTGATGAGCGCGAAGAGCGGGTTCAGGGCGAGCATGACCACGCCGATGGCGAGCACGCCGAGGATGGGGTAGATGAGCATCGGCTTGATGCCTTCGAGGGAGGCCGGGAGCCTGTCGCAGAGGCGCTCGATGCCGAGGGTCATGTATCCCGCCGCAAAGCCGGCGAAGAGCGCCGCGATGAAACCGCCGGAGACGAGACCGGAGGTGTCGAGCGTCCCGAGGTAGGCGAAGTCATAGCCCACCTTGGCAAAGATGCCGCCCACGAAGCCGGGCGCAAGGCCGGGCCTGTCCGCGATGGACATGGCGATGTAGCCGGAGAGAATCGGCAGCATGAAGCCAAAGGCCTCGTTGCCGATGGTCTTGAAGAGCGCGGCCGCCGGGATCGAGGAGCCGTAGGCGGCGGTTCCGAGGCCGGGCTGGTCGATGAGGAACGCGATGGCGGTGAGGATGCCGCCGCCGATGACGAACGGCAGCATGTGCGAGACGCCGTTCATGAGGTCCTTGTAGACCTTGTGGCCGATGCCCTCCTTCTCGGCACCGGCAGAGGCGGGCTCGGAGGATCCGCCCGCATGGTGGTACACGCCGGCCTTGCCGTCCATGATGACGTCGAGAAGAGCGTCGGGCTCGTTGATGCCGCGCGTGACGGAGCAGCTGTAGACCGGCATCCCGTCAAAGCGGGCGAGGTCGATGTTCTTGTCGGCCGCGATGATCACGCCCTTGGCGCCGGCCACGTCGTGGGCGGTGATGACGTTCTTGGCGCCACCGGAGCCCTGGGTCTCGACCTTGATCTTGATCCCGCGCTCCGCCGCGCGCTTCTCGAGCGCCTCGGCGGCCATGTAGGTGTGGGCGATGCCCGTGGGGCAGGCCGTGATGGCGAGCACGTCGTAGCCGGCGGCGTCGCGCGCGGCGGCTCCGGCGGCCTTGGCCTCCTCCTCGGCACGATGGACGTCCTCCTCGGCGTCCACGAGCGCACGGAACTCCTCGGGCGTCTTGGCCGCACGGAGCGCGGCGCAGAAGTCGGCGTCCAGAAGCAGCGTGGAGAGTCGGCTCAGCACCTCGAGGTGGGTGTTGGCCTCGCCATCCGGCGCCGCGATCAGGAAGAGCAGCGTGGCAGGCTCGCCGTCGAGCGACTGGTAGTCCACGCCCGCGGGCACGGTCATGGCCGCGAGGCCGGGTGCGGAGACGGCGGCCGTCTTGGCGTGCGGGATGGCGATGCCGTCGCCAAGTCCCGTGGAGAACTGCGCCTCGCGCTCCCGCACGGCCGCGGCATAGCCCGCCTTGTCGCGCACGTTGCCGCCCTTCGCCATGAGGTCGACGAGCTCGTCGATGGCCTCGTCCTTGCTCTTGGGCACACCCCCTATCCCGATTGACTCAGGCTTGAGCAGATCCGTGATTCTCATAGTCCCATCCTTTCGTAGCTTGCCTACACCATCGTTTGTCCGTTGTTCCAAGGCGGCTGCGCGCCGCCCGATGGGCGATGCGTCGCGCCCGCACGAGCGTTCTCGGACCACCTGGCCACGAGGCCTGCGGCAGGCGAGAAGAACGCCCGTGCCGCTGGATGCCCTCGGGCACGGCGAGAAGGGCCTCGCCGCGAGTTCTGCAGCCGCGCGCCCTCCGCGCGGCGAAGCTGTCCGAGCGCCGAGGCCCTTCTCGCCGGGCCCGAGGGCGGGCAATCACGACGCCGCGAGAAGCGCCTCCACCTCCGGCCTCGTGGCCAGGTGGTCCGAGAATGCGCTGGCAGAGCCCGTGGCGAGCGCCATGCGGAAGGCTGCCTCGTAGCTGCCGGTCTCCATGAGGCCCGCGAGGAAGCCGGCCACGGAGGAGTCGCCCGCGCCCACGGAGTTGACCACGGCGCCCTTGGCCGCCGGGCTCTGGAAGACCTCGCCCGTCTCGGCCACGAGCACGCCGCCCTCCCCTGCCATCGAGACGAGCACGTTGGCGGCGCCCATCTCCTGGAGCTCCTTGGCGTACGGCACGACCTCGTCGCGCGTGCGCAGGGTCACGCCGAAGATGTCCCCGAGCTCGTGGTTGTTGGGCTTTACGAGGAAGGGGTGGTACGGCAGGACGCGCGTGAGCAGGTCGCGCTCGGCGTCCACGACGATCCGCACGCCGCGGCCCTGGAGACGCTCCATGATGCGCTCGTACATGTCGTGCGGCAGCGCGGCGGGCACGGAGCCCGAGATGACGAGCGTGTCGCCCTCGCCGAGGGCGTCGATCTTGGAGAAGAGCGCCTCGACGTCCTGGGCGGTGATGACGGGCCCCTGGCCGTTGAGCTCGGTCTCCTCGTTGCTCTTGACCTTGGCGTTGATGCGCGTCATGCCCTCCTGCACGCGGATGAAGTCGCAGTCCACACCGGCCTCGGCGCACAGGCGGCAGAGCTCGTCGCCCGTGAAGCCCGCCACAAAGCCGAGCGCGCGGCTCTCGTGCCCGAGGTTGCCGAGCACGATGGAGACGTTCACGCCCTTGCCTCCGGGCAGGATCTTCTCGTAGGTGGTGCGGTTGATGACGCCCAGGCGCATGTCGTCCACGCGGACGATGTAGTCGAGCGACGGGTTGAACGTGACGGTGCAGATCATCGGGCTACCTCCACAACGTTTTCGAAGCTCTTGTACTTCTCGGGGACGTCCCCGCAGGTGACGATCGTGGCGGAGTCGAAGGCGCCAAACCTCACGAGGCTCGTGTTGTCGAACTTCGTGGCGTCCGCGAGCACGTAGCGGCGCGCCGTGTGCTCCATCGTGAGCTGCTTGATCAGCGCCTCGTTGCTCTCCGGCGAGGTAAGGCCGTTCTCGGGGGTGATGCCGTTCACGCCCCAGAAGCCGATCGTGAAGTGGTAGCGCGAGATCGCGGCGATGGTGTCCGGCCCCACGAGGGACTCCGTGGCGCTCTTGAGCTCTCCGCCGAGCACCGTGACGTGGAAGCCGCGCGCGGCGAGCTTCATGGCATGAGAGACGGAGTCGGTGACGTAGTGCGCCCCGTGCTCGGTGAGATGGCTCAGAAGCTCCTCCACGGTAGAGCCCGCATCGAGGTAGACGAGGTCGTCCGGGCCCACGAGCGTTGCCGCGTAGGCGCAGATGGCCCGCTTCTCCTCGGCGTGCAGGCCGTGGCGCTCCTCGAGCGTAAGGTCGCGCGTAAGGTGCGCGGACTCAAGGGTCGTAGCTCCCCCGTGAACCTTGATCAGGCGATGCGCCTGGTCAAGCTTGTCCAGGTCGCGGCGGATGGTGGACTCGGAGATGTCCAGGGCCGTGGCAAGCTCCGTCACCGTGACGGTGCCCTGTCTGCGGACCATCTCCACGATGCGCGCGTGACGCTCCTCTGCCAGCATGGCTACTCCTCCTCGGGATAGGTGACGCCCCAGTCGCGCCTCAGGGCGGTCATGAGCTCCATGACGTCAGACGCATAGCCGAGAAGGGCGCGCTTCCCGGCGTCCCCCGCCGTGGCGGAGGCAAATGGCGCGTTCTTCTCGCCTTCTCGCATTTGTCCTCCCCACCTCGTGGGTTCTACTCTGTGATTCTCATTTTTACGCAAATCCAGTCATTTTTGCGCAATAGTGCGCAATCTACCGGTAAGCGGTTGGTAATACTCCATAAACGGTCACGTATGTGCAAGTTTGCGCAATTCTGCGCATAGAGTCATCCAGAGAGCCAAAGAGCGCCCAATAGTCGAGAAGGCCCTTCGCATGAAAAAACGAGCCCCGGAAGACCGAGGCTCGCATTGTCAGAAACGAGCATTGGTGGGGGAAGGACTCCCCTACTCGATCGCGGCGCGGAACCAGCTGGTGAGCGAGGTGGGATGCGTGATGCCGGTGCCCACCACGACGGCCCAGGCGCCCGCGTCGATGGCGGTCTTGGCGTCGGCCGGGGTGTGGACGTGACCCTCGCAGATGATCGGGTAATCGGGGAACTCCGACGTCGCCTGCTTGAGCAGCGGCACGTCAGGGCCGTCCTCGAGCGTGGTGTCGATGGCGGCCTTGTTGTGGGAGAGCGTCGTGGAGACGAGGTCGCAGCCGCAGGCCACGGCGCGACGGATGTCCTCGATGGTCATGCAGTCGGCCATGATGAGGACGTCGCTCTGGGCACGGATGGCGTCGACGGTCTCCTCGAAGGTGCGGCCGTCCGGACGCGGGCGGTCGGTGGCGTCGAGGGCCACCACGTCGGCGCCGGCGTTCACGCAGGCCATGGCGTGGCGCAGCGTGGGCGTGATGTAGACGCCCTCATGGCCCTCCTTCCACAGGCCGATGACGGGGATCTCAACGCGACCCTTGATGGCGGCGATGTCGGAGAGGCCCTGACAGCGGATGGCCGCCGCGCCGCCGAGCTCGCAGGCGCGAGACATCTGGGCCATGGTCTCGGGGTGGCGCAGCGGCTCCCCGGGATAGGCCTGAACGGAGACGATGAGCTTTCCCTTGAGGGACTGGACGAGCGGGTGAACTGCCATGGCATCTTCCCTTCTGGATGGGGAGCCGGCGGGGACGTGCCCCGCCGGCCAGGAGTGACGAGAAGGACGAGCTAGTCCTCGACCTCTGCATAGCCGGATCTCGCGAAGTTCTCCGCGGCGCCCACGAGCGGGGCGTCGCCGCCGAGCTCGCCGCCCACGATGGGCGTGGTGGCAACCGGCGGCATGGCCTGGCCCTTGAAGGCCTCGGCCATGGCGTCGGACCAGTCGGGGCCGCACTGGGCGACGGAGCCGGAGAGGATCACGACGTCGGGGTCGAGCATGTTGCACATGCTGCCCAGGACCTCGCCGAGGGCGCGACCCGCGCGGGCCTCGGCGGCCTTGGCGGCCTCGTCACCCGCGGCGGCGCGACGGTCGATCTCCGCACCGTCCATCGGGGTGCCATCGGGCTTCTCGGCCTCTCCGCCCAGGCGAACGTACTCGCGGATGATTCCGGGACCGGCGGCGATGGGCTCGAGATGGCCGGTGGCCCCGCAGGAGCAGGGCACGCCAGCGGCCGCCGGGCAGCAGACGTGACCGATGTGGCCGGCCTCGTCATGGGCGCCGAGCATGATCTTGCCGTGCTCGACGAAGGCGCCGCCGATACCGGTGCCCACCGCAGCCACGAGGCAGCTCTTCTTGTCTCGCCCGCCACCCCAGCGAGCCTCGCCCAGCGCGTGGGCGTGGACGTCGTTGAGGACGCGGCACGGAAGGCCGGTGGCGGCGGTGACCTCGGCGCCGAGGCGGGTGCCGCCCCAGCCGGGCATGAGCTCGTTGGCAAAGGTGATGTCGCCGTTTCGCGGGTTCACCACGCCGGCGGAGGAGATGCCGACGCCCGCAGGCTCCTCGCCCGCGCGCTCGATCGCAGCCTTCACCTGCTCGAGGACGGTTGCGAGCACGTGCTCGCCGCCCTTCATGGCCTCGGTGGGAACCTTCACGACGCTGTCGACGACCGGAGCCCCCTCGCCCAGGACGACGAGTCCGCAGGCGATCTTGGTCCCACCTATGTCGACGGCGATCACGGTCCGGCTCATGGGAGCCTCCTTCCCGAGCGATCCCTACAGAAGACCGTTCTCCTCGAGGACCTTGCGGACGGCCTCCACGTTCTCTCCCTTGAGCGAGTGGACCGGCCTCGGCATCTGGTTCGTCTCGAAGATTCCCATGAGCATCATCGCGGTCTTGAAGGCTCCGACGCCGGCGCCAAACCCGCGCACGCCCTTGGTGACGTCGGTGATGTGCATGATCTTGGCGAGACGGTCCTGCTCCGCCTTGACCGTCGCCCAGTCGCCCGCCTGCGCGGCCTTCCACATCCGGACGTAGCCGTAGGGCTCCACGTTGGCGAGACCGGGGACGGAGCCGTCGGCACCGGCGAGGTAGGCGCCATCGACGACGACCTCGTGGCCGGTGAGCAGCGTGAGCGGGTGCCCGGCCTCCTCGTTGGCGATGCAGAGGAAGCGGAAGGAGATGTCGTCGCCGGAGGAGTCCTTGACGCCCTCCAGCACGCCGTCCTTTCCGAGCTGCAGGAGCATCTTCCAGTCAAGCTTGTTGTGAACGCATACGGGGATGTCATAGGCAAAGAGCGGCAGGTCGAGGGCATCGTGGAGGCAGCGGAAGTTCCAGTCGATCTCGTCGATTCCCTGCAGGGCGTAGAACGGGCAGGTGGCGACGAGGGCGTCGACGCCCATCTGCTCGGCCGCCTTGCCGTGCTCGATCATGCGCTCGGTCTCCGTGTCGATGATGCCGCAGAGAACGGGAACGCGCCCGTCGACGATGCGGACCGTGTTGGAGATGACCGCCTCGCGGCGCTCGCTCGTGGAGAAGACGACCTCACCGGAGGACCCGAGGATGAAAAGGCCGTCGACGCCGGCGTCGATCATGCGGTTGATGCTCTTCTCAAACGAGGGGACGTCCAGCTTGCGGTCATGGGTGAGCGGGACCACGACCGGGGGGACAACGCCGGAAAACCTCTTGTCTGCCATGCTGATCCTTTCTCCGTTGGCGACGGGTTTCGCCTGATGTGAGATGGCGCATCAGATGTTACGGCCTCGGGCGCGAGAAGGGCGCGCCGTTAACCGATTTGCAGCGCGGGCGCGCCGGGGGCGCGCCCGCGCACGAGCGGATGCTACTGACCGAGCTTGGGATGGAGCAGGGACGGGGCGGCCGCGAGGAGCGTCTTGGTGTAGGCGTCCTTTGGATCCTCGAAGATCTGTCTCGCCGGACCCTCCTCCATGATCTGGCCGTGGTTCATGACGACGATGCGGTCGGAGATGTAGCGCTCCGTCTGGATGTCGTGGCTGATGAAGACCATGGCGAGCCCGAGCTCCTTCTTGAGGTCCGTGAGCAGGTTGAGGATCTGCGCGCGTACGGAGACGTCGAGGGCCGACGTGGGCTCGTCCGCGATGATGACGTCAGGCTGGAGCGAGAGCGCTCGGGCGATGGCGACGCGCTGGCGCTGGCCACCGGAGAGCTGGCCCGGCAGGGCGTACATCGCCGAGGACGGGAGGCCGACGATGCCGAGGAGCTCTCTGATGCGACCCTCGCGCTCGTCCTCAGACCCAACCTTGTGGACGATCAGCGGGTCGAGCAGCTGGTCGTGGACGGACATGCGTGGGTTCAGCGCGGTGGCCGGGTTCTGGAACACGACGGAGACCACGCGACCGATCTTCATGCGGAGCTCGGCGGTACGCTTGGTGACGTCCTCCCCCTTGAAGTACACGTGGCCATCGGTCGGCGACTGCAGGCCGCACATGACGTTGGCGGTCGTGGACTTGCCGCAGCCGGACTCGCCGACGATGCCGATCGTCTCGCCGGGCATGAGCTTGAGCGTGAGGCCGTTCACGGCGTGGACGAGGTTGGGGTGGAAGAGCGATCCCGTACGGGACTTGAACGTGACCGAGATGTTGTCCAGGAAGATGATGGGGGTCTTCTCAGAGGTCTTCTCTGCCATCTACCTCACCTCCAGTCGAGAGACGAGACCGTTCTTCGCGAGCTCCTCGTCGGGGATCTCCGAGACGAGGTGATGGTCGGCGCCGGGAACGGGCTTGAGGACGGGATGCACGTCGAGGCCGACCGTGGGGTGACTCGAGCGCGGGGCGAAGCGGTCGCCCTTGGGGAAGTCCGCGGGGCTCGGGACCGAGCCGGGCACCTGGTGCAGGCGGGTGCCGTCGTGGGCCTCGATGGAGAGGACGGCGCCGAGCAGGCCCTGGGTGTACTCGTGGATCGGGTTCGTGAGCAGCTCCTTGGTGGGGGCGGACTCGATGACCTGGCCGGCGTACATGACCGTGATCTCCGAGGCGACCTCGGCGACGAGCGCCAGGTCGTGGGACACGAAGATCATGGCGAAGCCGAGCTGCTTCTGAAGGTCGTTCAGGAGCTTGATGACCTGCTTCTGGACCGTCACGTCGAGGGCCGTGGTGGGCTCGTCGCAGATGACGAGCGAGGGGTTGCGGGTGAGCGCCATGGCAATGATGACGCGCTGGCACTGGCCGCCGGAGAGCTCGTGCGGGTAGCTCTCGAGCGTGCGCTTGGGGTCGAGGCCAACGAGCTCGAGGAGCTCCTCGGCGCTGCGGGTGCCGCCGCGGCTCGTGAGCTGCTTCATCTGCGCGGAGATGAGCATCGAGGGGTTGAGCGAGGAGAGCGAGTCCTGGTAGACCATCGCGAGCTCGTGGCCCAGGAGCTTGCGGTGCTCCTCCTTGGTGAGCTTGAGCAGGTCCTTGCCCTTGTAGAGGATCTGGCCCTCGATGCGGGCGCTCCCGGGCAGGAGGTTCATGATGGTCTTGGTGGTGATGGACTTGCCGCAGCCGGACTCGCCCACGAGCGCCATGCACTGACCCGGGCGAACGTCGAAGGAGACGTTGTCCACCACGTGGACGTCACCGTGGCGCGGGAAGCCGATCGAGAGGTTCTTGACCTGCAGGAGCGGCTCCACCGAGTAGTCGGGGACGCGACGGTCGGTGCGGGCGAGCTCCACCTCACGGAGTGCGCCGAGGCGACGGGCGAGGGAGCCGGCCTGCTCCTTGTAGGCGCGAACGGGGTCGGCGACGAGAAGGTCCGCCTCGCGGCGGCTCTCGGCGTTCTCGTTGCTCACGGGAGCGGACGGGGCGGCCGCCATGGCGTCGGTCAGGCCCTCGGAGAGGATGTTGAGGGCGAGGCAGGTGACCATGATCGCGATGCCCGGGAAGAGCGCCTGCCACCAGCGGCCGAGAAGGACGCCGTCGCGCGCGGAGGACAGGATGTTGCCCCACGTGGCGGTGGGCTCGGCGATGCCGGCGCCGATGAAGGTGAGCGAGGCCTCGAAGATGATGGCGTCTGCGACGAGCGTGACCGTGAAGACCATGATCGGCGCGATGCAGTTGCGCAGAACGTGCTTCATGAGGATCCACGGGGCGCGGGCGCCGGAGACGATGACCGCGCGGACGTAGTCCTCGCCGTACTCGGAGACCACGTTGGCGCGGACGATGCGCGCGATCTGCGGCGTGTACATGAAGCCGATCGAGAAGATGATCGCCGGCACGGAGTTGCCCAGGATGAGGACAAGGATGGCCGCGAGCGCGATGCCGGGGATGGACATGACGACGTCGAGGATGCGCATGATGACCTCGGAGATCGCCTTGCGCGAGACGGCCGCGACGGCACCGATGATCGAGCCGAGCACGAGCGCGAAGAGCGTGGCGCCAAAGCCGATCACGAGCGAGTACTGTCCGCCGTAGAGCATGCGCGAGAGGATGTCGCGACCGGCGTTGTCCGTGCCGAAGAGGTGGTCGGCCGAGGGCGGCTGATAGGCCATGCCGATCTCGAGCGGGTTGTGCGGGGCGATGACGGGCGCCAGGATGGCGGAGAGCGCCACCAGGATGAGCAGGACGATGGAGATCTTGCTCGGGATGCTCATGTTCTTGAGGCCATGGAACTTGGCACCCTTTGACGCGGCCTTCTCGAGCTTCTTGGTCTGTTCTTCCCTAATCTTTGTCATGGGGCCTACACCGTCCTAATGCGCGGGTTGATCAGCAGGTACAGCATGTCAACCACGATGTTGATGATGACGAAGGCCAGAGCCACGACCACAACGACGCCCTGGACGAGCATGATCTCGCCGCCGGTGATGCCCTGCTGGATGAGGGTGCCCATGCCGGGGAGGGCGAAGATGACCTCGATGACGACGGCACCGCCCATGAGGTAGCCGATCTTGAGGCCGAGCGTGGTGACGGGCGTGATGAGGGCGTTGCGCAGGACGTTCTTGGCGATGACGACCCGCTCGGGGATGCCCGAGCCGCGCGCCGTCTGCACGTAGTCCTTGTCCAGCTCCTCGACCATGGCCGTGCGCACGATACGCGTCATCTGGCCGATGACCGGGAACGCCAGGGCGATGGCCGGCATGATCATGCGCCCGAAGTAACCGCCCGGGTTGGTGAAGAGGTCCGGAAGCGCGCCGGCGGACGGGAAGACGCGCGTGAGGCCGCCGAGAGTGACCCCCAGGATGAGCAGGACCGCGAGCCAGAAGGAGGGCGTCGCGATGCCTGCGATGGATATCACTCGTATGATCTGATCTGGCCATTTGTCTCGGTACAGGGCCGATATCACGCCCAAGGTGAACGAGAAGACCGCCGCGAGCAAAAGGCCAAAGAAGGTGAGCTGCAGCGTGATCGGCAGCGCGGAGGCGATGGCGTCGGAGACCGGGGTCTGACGGCTGCCGTAAGTGCCCAGGTCGCCCTGGACGAGGCCGGCAATGTAGTCGACGTAGCGAACGGGCCACGGGTCGTTCATCCCGTGCTCGTCCATGTACTCCTCGACCGCCTCCGGGGTCGCGCCCTCGCCGAGGACGGTGCGCGCCGGAATGGAGGGGTCGGTGAAGGACATGAGGAAGAACACGAGCAGGGTGACGCCCAGGGCCATGATCGGCAGCGCGATGATGCGCCGGCCGACGAGGCGCAGGAGGTTGTTCATACCCTCTCCTCTCTATCCAACAGAAACAAGAGGGGCCCGAGCCCATGCGGCTCGGGCCCCGTACGCACTAGGGTCGCCGCCTATGTGGCCGCGGCAGGCGTCGCGCTGGGCGCCTACGCGCTGACGGTCTTGACGCCGAGGAAGGACATGCCGGTGGTGCCGATGCCGCTGAAGCCGTCGAGGGCGACGCCGGCAGGAGCGGAGGCGGCGTCATCCCAGGAGGCGGTCACGGTCTGGACGTGCAGGACCGGGTAGAGGACCGCGTTCTCGGCGATGAGGTCGAAGCACTGCTTCCACGTGGCGGCCTGCTCGTCGCCGCTCTGGCCGAGGGCGGTGTCCATGAGCTCGCGGAGCTGCTTGAACTCGTCGGAGCTGGCCCAACGGGTGCGCGGGCCCTGCCACGTGCCCTCGCTGTACCACCAGTTGAGGAGCAGGTCGGCGTCGTTGCCCCAGCAGGAGGCGTCGCCGGGGGCGAGCAGGATGTCGAAGTCGCCGTCGCCCTCCTCGATGGCCGCGTAGGTGGCGGCGGAGGTGTCCGTGGCGATGTCGACGGAGAAGCCGAGGGCGGCGAGGTCCTGCTCAGCCTGGATGGCCATCTGCTCGACCTGGGTGTTGTCCGTGGTGCGGAGCTTGATGGAGCCCGGGGTCACGCCGGCATCCTCGAGCAGGCTCTTGGCCTTCTCGGGGTCGTAGGTGTAGACCGTCGCGGCCTGCTGGTAGTCCTTGAAGTTCTCGGGCAGGTAGCAGCTGGCCGCCTTGGCGAGGCCGCCAAAGACGTTGGAGATCATCTGGTCGGTGTTGAGGGCGTAGAGCACGGCCTGGCGGGCGGCGACGTTGTCCCACGGCGCCTTGGCGGTGTTGAACATGATGAAGCGGGTGGCAAAGCCGTCGACCGTGTCGATCTTGGCGCCGGCGCCCTCGAGCGTGGAGACGGCGTCAGCGGAGACGGACTCCATGACCTGCGTCTGGCCCTGCTGGAAGGAGGTCATGCGGGCCGTGGCGTCGACGAGGATGTCATAGTGGAGCTTCTCGTCCTCGGCGGGCAGCGAGCCGTTGTAGTTGGGGTTGGGGACGAGCTCGACCGCGGTGTCGGTGATGTCCTCGTACATCCAGGGGCCGGAGCCGATCGGGGTCTTGGCCAGGTCCTCGTCAGAGATGCTCGCCGGGAAGACGCGCACGGTGGAGAGGCGCTCCTTGAGCAGGGTGAAGTTCGGATAGTTGGTCTTGACGGTGACGGTGGTGTCGTCGGTGGCCTCGACGGAGGCGATCGGAGCGAGGAACGCGGCGTAGGTGGCGTTCTCGTTGACGCGCGCGAAGGCGGTGGCGATGTCCTCGGTGGTCACCGGGTCGCCGGTGGAGAACTTGGCGCCCTCGCGGATGGTGATGGTGTAGGTGGTCTCGTCGACCTGCTCCGGGTCGCCGGTGGCGAGCTCGGGGAAGGTGGTGTAGTCGTGGTAGTCGACGCCGTAGAGGCCCTCGAGGACGTGCCAGTTGGCACCGAGGCAGAAGGCGGACGACGTGGAGATCGGGCTGTAGTCGGACGGGGCGTACGCGGAGCCCGCGGCGATGGTGCCGCCGCCGGAAGCGGTCTCGCCGCCCTGCTCGCCGCCGCCACCGCCGCCACCGCAGGCGGTCAGACCGAGGGCGCTCATCACGGCAGCCCCGCCGAGGAACGAGCGGCGAGACACGGCGCTGTCAAAGAGTTTCTTCATGGCTTCTCCCTTATCTCCTCCTGCGGCCGCCCAGTCGGCGACCGTCCCTTGACAGTAAGATTACGTGGGTTTTACCAACGGTCGAATAGGCGACTCCGCAAACGGCCTGTTTCATCACTCTAGACGGCTCCGACCCGAGCGCACGTGCGGGCCAATCAAGGCGCGCGTGGGCCTGGAGCTGCTCGTTTCATGTATTGAAATATGAGTTGAGCAACCAATCAAGCCCAGCTAGCCTACGGTGTAATCGTTTCCATATCTACTGGGGGCGCTCGTCCGGCGCGTCTTCGGAGAGGTGCAGCGCCTGATAGATCGCACGGGCCACCTCCGCGGGAACGCCCGGCGTCTCGGCAATCTGCTCCTCGCTCGCCGCCCGCAGCCGCCTCATGGATCCAAAGCGCTTCATGAGCGCCCTGCGACGCTTGGGGCCCACGCCCGGAACGTCGTCGATCGCCGACTTGGTCATCGCCTTGTCGCGCAGCTCGCGGTGGAAGGTGATCGCGAAGCGGTGGGACTCGTCGCGCACCTGCTTGATCAGGTAGAGCGAGGGCGAGCCGCTCGGCAGCACCACCGGCGTCTCGTCCCAGGGCACGAAGATCTCCTCGTCCGACTTGGCCAACCCGCAGACGGGGATGTCCAGGCCCAGCTCCTCGAGCTGGGCCATTGCTGCCGTGAGCTGCGGCTTTCCACCGTCGACCACCAGAAGGTCCGGCTTGCTGCCAAAGCGCTCGTCGGCCATGCGCTCGGGGGCGTAGCGCCTCCCCAGCACCTCGGACATGGACACGAAGTCGTTTGCCTCGGTGAGCGGGGTCTGGATCTTGAAGCGCCGATACTGGGACTTGTCAGGCCGACCGTTGGTGAAGACCACCATCGAGGCCACGGTGAAGTGCCCGTGGAGCGTGGAGATGTCGAAGCACTCGATGCGCATCGGGGGCGCGTCCAGGGCGAGGGCGCTCTCGAGCTGCAGCAGGGCCTTGTTCGTGCGGTCGTCCGCGTAGCCCGTCTTGACCATGTAGCGCATGAGGGCATGGCGGGCGTTCGCCGTCGCCATGTCCAGAAGGCGGCGCTTCTCGCCGCGCTGCGGGCGCCTCAGGCGGACGGCGTGCCCGCGCTTCTCGGCGAGCCACCCCTCGAGCACCTCCGCGTCCGGGAGCTCGGCGTCCAGGTCCACCTCGGCGGGGACGTCCGCCGTCTCGTCGTAGTAGCGCTTGAGGAAGCCGCCGACCAGCTCCTCCGCCCCGACGTCGAGGCCCTTGTCCAGGATGAACTCCACCGAGCGCACCGTCCGGCCCTCGCGCACCACGAAGACGCAGGCGCAGCTGATGGTCTCCTCCCGGTAGACGCCGATGAGGTCAGCGCTCACGTTGGACGAGAAGACCACCTGCTGGCGGTCGTCGAGCGCGTCCAGGCCGTCGAGGCGCGCCTTGAGGCGCCCCGCCCGCTCGAAGTCCAGGTTGGCCGCGGCCTCGCGCATCTGGTCGGTGAGCTCCCCCACCACCGCGGAGCGCCTCCCCCGGAGGAAGTCCTCAACCTGGCGGACGTGGCGCGCGTACTCGACGGTGTCGATCATGCCCGCGCACACGCCGGGACCGCGTCCCACGTGGTAGTCGAAGCAGGGCCGGCAGCGCTCGGCGAGCATCATGTTGGCGACGGACGCCTGGGAGGGGTCGCGCTCGAGCAGGCGCTTGGCGCGCTTCCACTCCGCACAGGTAGCCACGCAGACGGGGATCACCTTGCGGAGGGTGTCGATGGTCTCGCGCGCGGCGCGGGCGTCGGTGTAGGGGCCAAAGTAGCGGGTGCCCTTTCGGTGCTTCTCGCGCGTGTACTTGATGGCGGGAAAGACGTCCGACTCCGTGATGGCAATGAAGGGGTAGCTCTTGTCGTCCTTGTAGTCCACGTTGAAGTACGGGTGGTACTGGGCGATGAGGTTTCTCTCCAGCACGAGCGCCTCGTGCTCGGAGCCCACGACCACGTAGTCAAAGTCGCGCACCACCTGCATCATGAGCGGGATCTTCTCGCGGTCGTCCTGCAGCGTCACGTACTGGCGCATGCGGGCGCGCAGGTTCTTGGCCTTGCCGACGTAGATCACCTCGCCCTTGGCGTCCTTCCAGAGGTAGCAGCCGGGGTCGGTGGGCACCTGTGCCACGCGCTCGGCGATCGTGGGCAGGTGGTCACCGGTCCCGGCGCAGGGGGCTCCCTGCGTCCGGGACGTGCGGGGCCCGTCTGTCTCGGGGGGCGTCACGATGGTCCCTAGCGCCCGGCCGCCCGGATGACGATCTCGGCGATGCGGGCGGCGTCCTCGGCGCTGACGTCGGTGGGGAGCGTCACGGCGCCGGCGGAGCAGCGCTCCGTGACGGGCAGCGCGCCCCTCTCGGGAAGACGGTAGGCGGCGGCGTCGACGGCCCCGGGATAGAGCAGCGGTCGGTACCAGGGACGCGCGTAGAAGCCCGCCGCGCACACGTCGCGGACGGCCCGGTCGGCGCGCTCGGCGGTGGCGAGAAACACGGGGAAGACGAGGAGCGGCTGGTCAAAGCCTGCGGATATGGCACCGGGAACCTCAACGGTCGCCTCGACGCCAGCGCTGAGCGGAGCGGCCGAGAAGGCCGAGGCGTAGGCCCTGACGGCGGCGGACCGCTGGGACAGCTGGGCGTCCGCCGAGGAGAGCGCCTCGAGAGCGTGGGCGCACACCCACTCGTCCGGCGCGGCGGGAGCGCCCGAGACGCCCCCGGCACGCTCGGCATCGGAGACGGCCGGCTCGAACAGGCCAAGCCGCTCGAGCACGCCGCGCAGGCCGCGGGCCGCACCGCGCGGGAGCCGGTTCAGGACGCGAATCTCGTTGCGATAGAGCCTCATTGCCCGACGCCGGGCCGCGGTGGGGACGGGGAGGGCGTCGAGCGCGGAAGAGATCGCGATGCGCAGGCCCTCCTCCATGCGCGGGCTCACCCAGATGGCGCCGCCGAAGCTCGTGCGGAGCATCTTCTCCACGCCGAAGGAGTGGACGGAAACGTCTGCGAGCGGGGCGCCGGAGGCGTCCGTAGCCATGCGGCCCACGCAGTGCGCGCAGTCCTCGACGAGAAGGGCCCCGGCGCCGTGCGCGACGCGGGCGAGCGCCGCGGCGTCGGGGGCGTCGACGATGCCGTAGGTGTTCTGCAGCACCACCGCCCGTGCGTCCGCGGGCAGGGAGAGCCGTGCGGCGTCGAGCGCGAGCGAGCGCGGGGAGAGGTCGGCGTAGACGGGAACGAGCCCGGAGGAGACAATCGGGTCGACGGCGGTGCAGCAGGTGTAGGGCTGCGTGACCACGGAGCCGTCCCCACGGGTGCGGCGAATCGCCTCGAAGGCGGCGAGCATGCCGTAGCGCGCCTTGAGAACGAGATGCCACTCCCCCGCCCTCGTGCCCGTGCGGCGGGCGAGCTCCTCCCTCAGGGCAGCCGCGCTCTTCTCGTCACTCATGGCACTCCCCCCCCCGGCGCCCTCAGGCGTCCAGCTCGCGGTTACCGAAGTAGCGGCGGTAGTCGTCGACGTAGCGCAGCCACAGCTTGCCCATGGCGACGAGGCGCCTCGGGTCTCGGTCCCCCGCGCCGAAGAGCGTGGTCCCTACCTTGCCCTCGCGCATGAGCTCGAGGGCCCGGCGCTTGTCGGGTGAGTCGGGGGTGTAGCGCCTGAAGACGCTGCGGGGGATGCCGAGCCACAGGACCTCGTCGAAGGCACGGACGGGCTCGAGCACGCCGCCGTCGATGAAGTCGTCCACGGCGTACTGGGCGAGGTTGTTCCCGGAGAGCGTGGCGAAGAAGCTGCTGCGACCGGCGCGGGGGTTGACCTCGAAGAGGCGATACGAGCCGTCGCGCTCGTCGTACTTCATGTCGATGTTGAAGAAGCCGCGGTACGGCACGCCGCGCATGAACTTCTCGACCATGTCGTAGATGCCGTCGTCGCCGTACGAGAGGATGGCGGCGTAGTTGCCGATCGCCATCGGCGAGTAGTCCTCGAGCAGCGGGTGGCCGAGCGCCACGAGCGAGACCGTCCCGTCCTCGCGCACGTAGCCGTTGACCACGCGCATGCGGTCGTCGTCGCCGGGGATGAAGTCCTGGACGATCATCTTGCCGGGGTAGCCGGCCTCGTAGACGAGCGCCGCGGTCCTCTCGAGCTGGGCTCGGTCGGAGAGCACGTAGGCCTTCTTCTGGCCCTCGAAGGGGTGCGCGCGATACGCGGCGGGATCGGAGGGCTTGAGCACGTACGGGGCGCCAAAGGGCAGCTCGGGCACCTCGGGGCCCGAGATGGCCACGGTGCGGGGGTGGGCGACGCCGGTCTTCTCGCACTGCTCGTAGAAGGTCGCCTTGTCGAGGAGCCCCTCGATCACCTCGGGCTCGGGGCAGACGCAGGCGTACACCGGGTCGAGCCGGTGCTTCACGCGGGCGAGGAGGAGCGCGTAGTCGTCTCCGCAGGGAACGACGAGCGCGACCTTGCCGGCATAGCGCCCGGCGTCGGCGTTGAGGACCTCGACGAAGCGGTCCGGGTCGGAGAAGTCGGGGTCGATGCGCACCTTGATGAACTTGGAGTGGGAGGTGGGCGTGAGCGGGAACGTGCCGTACACCACGCTCGTCACCCCGTAGCGCTCGTAGAAGGCGCGGGCCATTCCGTAGCCCGCGATCTCCGTTCCCAGAAGGACGGGGACGAAGGGGCGGCTCGCGGGAGCTTTCGAGAGGTTAGCGGACATGCGTGACCTTCCTATTTTGAGAAGCGACGAGTGATCGAGGAGATCATCGAGGCCTCGGGCAGACGCATCAAGACGGCGGGGGCAAAGGTGACGACAAGCGCCACGATCCCGGCGGCGACGACGTATGCGAGGGACTGGGCGAGGGAGCCCGTCGCCGGGCCGAGGAACGTCTCCAGGAGGGCGTAGACGCCACCGCCCGCGAGCGCCCCGAGGCCGCCGAGGACGAGGCCGAAGAACGCCCCGTGGAGAATGGTCGAGAGCTGGATGCCCTGGAGACGACGACGCATCCAGACGAGGGCGCCCACGTCGGAGCAGATGTAGGAGACCGCCGTGGAGGCGGCGATGGCGGGCATGCCCACCCCGAGCCCGACGCCCACGCCAAAGACGACGGCGATCTGACCGATGGCCCCGAGGATGCAGGCAAAGGCGTACGGCTTCATGTTCATGAGGGCGGAGCAGCTCTTCTGCATGAGCGCAAAGACCCCGTAGAACGGCAGGGCCACGGCTAGGTAGCGCAGGTACTCGCTCACGAGCTCGACGCCCTCGAGCGAGAACTTGCCGGCGCAGTAGATCATGTTGAGCGGGGTGCTGAAGACCATGAGGTAGAGGGCAAAGGGGATGAGGTAGAAGAGCATCTGGCCAATGCCCGTAGAGACGCCGCGACGCACGGAGGCGGTGTCGTCGCGCGCGGCGTCGCGCGCGAGCTCGGTGTAGAGCGCCGTGGTGAGGGAGACGGCGAGAAGCGCGTAGGGCAGCGTGTACCACAGGCGGGCGTAGGAGATGACCGAGGCTCCCGTCTCCGGCTGGACCACCAGGGCCGCGGCGTTCTGGACCGAGGTGGTGAGGAAGGTGCAGACCGTCGCCACGAGCGTGGGGATGCCGAGCGCGAGCGTCTGCCGCAGGGCCGGGTCGTGGAGGTCCACGTGAATGCGCGGGTGGATGCCGTGGCGATGGAGGGCAGGGATCTGGCACGCCATCTGCACGAACACGCCAAGCGTCGCCGAGACGGCGAGCACGATGATGGCGAGCAGCTCGCTCACGCCCTCGAGCAGGGGGAAGAGCGCAAAGCCCGCGATGACGACCACGTTGTTGAGGATCGGCCCGAGGTTGCTCCAGAAGTAGTCGCGATGGGCGTTGAGCACGCCCGAGAACACCGAGGAGAGCCCGTAGAAGAGGATCTGGAACGCGAAGAAGCGGAAGAAGAGCACCGCCGTGTCCATGCCGTCGGCGTCCCCGCTCATGAACGACTGCGTCCAGATGAACGCCGGGGCAAAGACGGAGGCCGCAAGGGAGAGGATGCCGAGGAAGACCAGGAGGATGCCGAGGAGGTTGCCGACGTACTCCTCCGAGCTGCGCTTTCCGCGCCTCCGGCGAACGTCCATGTAGACCGGGAGGAACGCCGTGACGAGCATTCCGCCCATCACGAGGTCGTAGAGCATGGCGGGCAGGTTCTGCGCCACCTGGTAGGAGGTGGAGAGGAGCGAGACGCCGAGCGCCACGCCCATCACCCAGGTACGGACGAACCCGGTGACGCGGCTCACGATGATGAGCCCGGTCATCAGACGGGCGGAGCGACCAACGCTCTCGTAGTCCCCGGAGGAGGAGAAGTCATCGTCGTCCCCAGATGGGGACTCATCCGCCGACGGGCGCCTCTCGGAATCGGAAGCGAGCTCGCCTTCGTCGGCGAGGGCGGGCTCGGCCGCCCCGTCACCGGGGAGAGGCTCGCGCCCCTCGCCCCTCTCGAGATGCACCGGCCTCTTGCTCACTTGCTCTTCTCCTCGTCGGAACTCGAGGGCTTCCTGTCCCTCAGGCGCTTCACCGTCACGAGTGCGCCGTAGAGGCGCGGGCGGAGCGGCAGGTCCCTGTCGGGGGCCACCGGGACGGTCTCCTTGGAGAACTTGGTCTTGAACTTGTTGAGCGTGAGCATGTCAGGGTAGCGCTCGGAGCCGATGCCCATGAGGTCGAAGGCGGCAACGCCGAGCTCCGCGAGCGCCTGGCACTCGAAGAACACGAGCTTGTCGGTGGCATAGGCGCGCACGGAGCCGCTCTTCGAGGCGGCATAGTAGTGGACCGAGAGCCCCTCGTGGATGGTGTCTATGGCCCAGGTCACCAGCTCGCCGTCTATGCGGCCCGCGAACACGCGGCAGTGCTCGGCGCCGAGGGTCCTGATGAGGTTCTGGAAGTACTCGAGCGGCGCGCAGGAGAAGCCGTCGCGCTCGGCGGTCTCACGCATGAGGGCGTGATACTCCTCGAAGGACTCGATGGCGCGCTCGGTCTCGTCGGCGCACTCGACGGGGCTCTCGCGGAGGGCCTTGCGGACGTCGCGGCGGCCGCGGGGCTTCATGCGGGCGAGAATCTCCTCGTCGCCGCCCGTGAGGTCCACGACGACGGTGGTGTCGTACGGGAGCGTCGAGAGGGTGTCGCAGCAGCGCTCGAGCTCCGGCCCAACGGCGAGACGAACGAAGACCTGCTTCCTGTCGCGCTTGTGGAGATGCGTGGCGAGCGCGGCGAGCGCCTCGTCGACCTCGGCGTCGGAGGGGTTGCCCACCCACACCGGGGCGTGGTGCGCGCGCAGGTAGCGATACCCATGGGTCTCGTACTGGATGAAGGAGACAAAGCCCATGGGGGCGCCGTCGCGGACGAGCTCGCACGCCCCCCACGGGGAGCGCCCGGGGACGGTCGCCTCAAACCGTGACCAGAGCTCGGTCTGCTCGATGGGGAGCGTCAGGCCCGCAGCTCGGGCGCTCTGCTCCATCTGCTCAAACGTAAGGTCTGTGACCTCGATCATCTGACGCACGCTCCGTTTCCGCTCGTACCATAGAGGACATGCGTATCCCCAACCTAAGGCCAGGGATACGCATGCTGTTCACGCCGAAGTCTCGGCGATGGGCTTCTCTAGAGAATCGACCCGCCACCGATGAAGCCGGTGTCGTAGTAGATGCCCGTGATGCAGACATCGTAGCCGTTGGCGTGGATGACGTTGTTGCCACCGATGTACATGGCAACGTGATAGGTGGTGATGCCGCCGTTGTAGGAGTAGAAGACGAGGTCTCCGACGCTCAGGTTGGCGGGGTTGGTGGTCCAGGTGCCGCTGTTGCGCACCATCGGGTACATGGCGCTGCCCTGGGAGCGCGGGATGCTCGCGCCTGCCTGGCCATACGCCCACCAGACGAGGCCGGAGCAGTCAAAGCCCTCGCTCGGGCTGTCGCCGTTGGTGACGTAGGGGTAGCCGAGAACCGTCATCGCGGCGTTGACGGCAGCCTGCTTGATGCTGCTCGGGCGAGAGCCGCCGCCCGTGGAGCCGCCGCCGTTGCTGGAGCTGCCGCCACCGGTCGAGCCGCCGCCGCTGTTGCTGGAGCCGCCACCATTGCTGGAGCCACCGCCGTTGCTGGAGCCGCCGCCGTTGCTGGAGCCGCCGCCGTTGCTGGAGCCGCCGCCACCGTTGGAGCTGGAGCTGCCGCCGCCATTGTTGGAGCTGGAGCCACCGCCGTTGCTGGAGCTGGAGCCGCCCCCGTTGGAGCCGCTGTTGGAGTCGCCGGCCGTGGGCCTGTCGGAGCTGTCATTCTGCTCGGCCTGGCTCTGCTGGGCCTCCTGCTCGCGCTGGATCGCGGCGAGCGCCTCCTGACGCTGGCGCTCGAGCTCCTCCTGGCGCTCCTTCTCCAGGGCCTCCTGAACGTCCTGGGAGAGGCTGTCGACGTAGCTGGCCTGCTCGGAACGAGCCGACTGGTAGGACTGCGCGGTCTGCGTGAGGGCCTCGGTCTGCTCCTCCTGCTGGGCGCGCCTCTCCTCGAGCTGGGTCATCTGGCTCTCGAGCTCGTCCTGGAGGGACACGACCTCGCCGACCAGCGTGCTCAGGGAGACGGAGAGCTTGTTTGCGTAGAAGACCCTCGACGTCAGCTCGTCAAAGGAGCTTGCGCCGAGGACGAAGGAGAGCATGTTGCCGTCATACTTGTAGTTCTCGGCCATCATGTCGCTCAGGGATCCGCGCGACTCGGCGAGCTCCGCCTCGTTCTTCTCGATCTCGCCAGAGAGCGTCTCGATCTCGACCTCGGTCTGCTCGAGGTCGGACTGGGCGATCTCGAGGTCGCGCGTGGCGGTCTGGATCTGACCGTCGAGGACCTCGAGCTGGGCGCGGGCGGCATCAAGCTGAGACTGAAGCTCGGCGGACGTCGCCGCCTGCGCAGGCTCGAGGGGAAGGGCAAGGGCCCCCGCAGAGAAAAGCGTGGCGGCAACGGCCACACCGAGGAAGCCACCAAGGCGCCTAGCATTGAGTTTCTTCGAAAGATGCGTCACAAAATCATCCTCTCGGAACGCGTAGGTATCCCGGAGATTCTATTTTACTCGGCTTGGGCATGCAAACCGGTCACCTTAGGCTCACATTGCGCACACGGCTCATTCACACTCTGACGTATCCGCAGGTAGTTGAGGTGTCGAAGCCCTATCTACCTGCGTCTTGCATCGAGCTCGCCGGCGAGCTCGTCCACGCTTACGCCATAACGCTCCAAGGTGACGAGCAGGTGATACACAAGGTCGCCCGCCTCGTAGCGGATGTGGTCGTGGTCGTTGTCCTTGCATGCCATGACGACCTCGGTCGCCTCCTCGGTGACCTTCTTGAGGAGACGGTCCTCGGGCCCGTACAGGAGCTTCGCCGTATACGACGTCTCGGGCGACGCCTGGCGGCGGTCGGCGATGACGCGGGCGAGCCCCTCGATCGTCTCGCCGATGCTTCCGTTCTCCACGTTAGCGGTGCGCTCCCCCATCGGTCCTCCGTCCCGGCGCCGGAGCCCAAGACAAGAGCCGGCACCCTTCGTTCACATCGTCACTACACCCAATCGGTATAGTACAGCCCAATCGATGGGAGGACACATGGGAAAGCTCGGCGTAATAGGGGGCATGGGACCCGAGGCCACGGCCTTCTTCTACGAGGAGGTCATCAAGCACACCGAGGCAAGCCGCGACCAGGAGCACCTTGACGTGGTCATCATCAGCCAGGCGTCGATGCCCGATCGCACCCATGCGATCCTCACGGGAAAGAGCGAGCGCCTCCTGCAGGTCATGCGCGAGGACGCCCAGGCGCTCGAGAGCCTCGGATGCACCTGCATCGCCATCCCCTGCAACACCTCCCACTACTTCTACGACACCATCCAGAGCTTTACCAGCGTTCCCATCGTCCACATGCCCCGCGAGGCCGTCCTCGAGGCCGTCAGGGCCCGTGGCGCGCGCCGCGTGGGCATCATGGGCACCGACGGCACGGTTCGATCGGGCGTGTACGCGCGCGAGTGCGAGGCCCTGGGGGTGGACTGCATGGTCCCCTCCCCCGAGCGGCAGGCGGACGTCATGTCGATCATCTACGACGACGTCAAGGCGGGCCACCCGGCGGACATGACAAAGTTCGGCCTCGTCGTGGACGAGCTGGTGCGACGCGGTTGCGACGCGGTGATCCTCGCCTGCACCGAGCTCTCCGTCGCGCGGCGCCGCCAGGGCGCGCCTGACATATGCCTCGACGCGATGGACGTCCTCGTCCGCGAGTCGATCCTGCGCTCGGGAAAGCTCTACCGACCCTAGCTTTCGGACCGCCCGCCGTCCGCCGGAGCGTCGATTTCCCTGAAGAAGCAGCTCCGATGCCCCGTGTGGCACGCCGGGCCCGGCGAGTCAACCACCACGAGCAGCGTGTCTGCGTCGCAGTCCACCAGCACGCGCCTCACCTGCTGCATGTTTCCGCTGGTGGCGCCCTTGTTCCAGAGCTCCTGTCTGCTGCGGCTCCAGAACCACGTGGTTCCCGTCTCGAGCGTGAGGGCAAGCGACTCCGCGTTCATCCACGCGACCATGAGGACCTCGCCCGTCCCCTCCTGCTGCACGACGGCGGGCACGAGGCCGCGCTCGTCAAAGCGGACGTCCACGGCGTCGGCCGCCAGAAGCTCGACCTTCTCGCCAGCGTACTCCATGGTCACTGCCCCTTCTGCCCCGAATGACTTTTGCGGCCGCAAAAGTCGGGCCACCTGTTGCGTTTGCCCAGTTGGACGAAAAGCTCGCACGACTTTTGCGGCCGCAAAAGCCCGCTCGGCGAGAAGGACCTCAGAAGTCCAGCCTCACCGGTATCCCCTGGCTCGCCATGTACTCCTTGACCTGCCTGATCGTGAAGGTGCCAAAGTGGAAGACGCTCGCGGCGAGCACGGCGTCCGCCTCGCCCTCGAGGATGCCCTCGGCGAAGTGCTCGAGCGTGCCCACGCCGCCCGACGCGATCACAGGAATGGGCACGGCGCGCGCCACCGCACGGGTGAGCGCGAGGTCAAAGCCGTCCTTGGTGCCGTCGCGGTCCATGCTCGTGAGCAGGATCTCCCCTGCGCCGCGCCGGGCCGCCTCCTCTGCCCAGGCGACCGCGTCGATGCCGGTGGCCTGGCGACCCCCCGCGAGATAGACCTCCCAGCGGTCCTCGCGACCAACGCGCTTGGCGTCGATCGCGCAGATGACGGCCTGAGAGCCAAAGGCCGTGGCAGCGGCGGTGATGAGGCTCGGGTCGCGCACAGCCGCCGAGTTGACCGAGACCTTGTCGGCGCCAGCCGCGATCATCGTGCGACATCCGGCCACGTCTCGGAAGCCGCCACCCACCGTGTAGGGAATGCGCAGCTCGGCCGCAGCCCGAGAGGCCAGGTCGATCGTGGTGGCACGATCGTCGGAGGTTGCGGTGATGTCCAGGAACACGACCTCGTCGGCTCCCTCGTGGTCGTACTTGCGCGCCAGCTCGACGGGATCGCCCGCGTCGCGCAGGTCCACGAAGTTGACGCCCTTCACCACGCGGCCGTCCTTGACGTCCAGACAGGGTATGACGCGCTTGGTCAGCATGGGCGTGGTCCTTTCGATTGCCGGGGCCCGGGCTCGCCGGCCCCTCTCGCAGGACTCGGCGCTCGCCTCGCTCGCTCACTGCGTGACTCGCCCTGCGAGAGGGCCGGCGAGCCCCCAGCCGCACGAGGGACGATTCGATCACATTGTCACTGTAGGGGAACCTTGGGCCGCAGGCCCTTCTCGTCCCCGGGTCGTAACACTTGGGCGGAATGGCGCGCGCTCAGCCGGCGCAGACGGAGAGCGCGTCCTCGAGCGAGAAGGACCCCTCGTAGAGGGCGCGCCCGGTGATGGCGCCCTCGATGACGTCCGGGCCGAGCGCCGCGAGCGATCGCAGGTCGTCCAGGCTCGCGATCCCGCCCGAGGCCACAACCGGAAAGCCCGCCACCTCCGCCACGTGACGGTAGGCCTCGGCGTCGATGCCGCAGCGCATGCCGTCGCGGGCCACGTCGGTGAAGACCAGGTGGCGATATCCCAGCTCGGCGAGACGGGCGACGAGTTCGTCGGCGGAGAGCGACGCGCCCTCGCGCCAGCCGTTCACGCGCACCTCCCCGCCGCGCGCGGCCACGTCGGCCACGACGAGCCCCCCGAACTCGCGCGCCGCCGCCTCCGCGAAGGCGGGGTCGCGCACGAGCGCCGTGCCGATCGCGATGCGCCTCACGCCAAGGCCCGCCAGACGCTCCACCGCTGCCATCGAGCGCACGCCGCCGCCGGCGTCGACCGAGATGCCGTCCACGGCGCAGATCGCGCGGATCGCGGCGTCGTTGGCCGCGCGGGCAGCCTCGCCCTCCTCGAGCGTGGCGGAGAGGTCCACCACGTGAACCCAGGTCGCGCCGGCATCGCGGAACTTCTCGGCAACCGCCGCCGGGTCGTCCGAGTAGACGTCCATACGGGAGCGCTCGCCGTTGGCGAGCCGCACCACGCGGCCCCCAACCAGGTCGATTGCCGGGAACAGGATCATGTTGCACCCTCCTTGCCGCGCCGCCGGTCGAGGCCGGCCAGATTAACACGCACGGTTTGTTTCAACTTCACATAACCGCAGGGAATCATTTCACGCACTGCACAGTGTGCGCGTTAATTTGCGCAACCGGCCCCCGCAGAGCCCGCCAGGCGCACGAAGTTGCGCAGGATCTGAAGACCGACCGCCGAGCTCTTCTCGGGATGGAACTGCACGCCGTAGGTGTTGGCACCGTCCCACGCGGCCGAGGCAAAGCTGCGCGCATAGTGCGTCCGCGCGGTCACGAGCCCCGCCGACACGTCGTCCGCGAGCGCGTACGAGTGCGTGAAGTAGACGTGCGCCCCCTCGGCGACGCCCTCGAAGAGCGGGCACGCGCGGCCGGACGGCGTGAGGTCGAGCTGGTCCCAGCCCACGTGCGGCACCTTGAGCCGCGAGGACTCCAGGCGCGTGGCGGACCCCGTCATCACGCCCAGACCCGGGGCCCACGAGCCGTCGTCCGTCTCGCTCCCGCGCTCGAAGAGCAGCTGGAGGCCCAGGCAGATGCCCAGGAACGGCACTCCCCTGCCGAGTGCGGCGAGAATCGCCTCGCGCTGGCCGCTCTCGCACAGGTAGGCCATCGCGTCGCCAAAGCTGCCCACGCCCGGAAGCACGAGGGCGGAGGACTCGGCGATGATTGCCGGGTCGTCAGTGACGAGCACCGAGCCGCCCGCCTCGACAAGGCCGCGCTCCACGGAGCGCAGGTTGCCCTTGTGGTAGTCCACGATGACGATGGGGCGCGCCATCAGAGGGACCCCTTGGTGGAGGGCACGCCGTCAACGCGCGGGTCGCTCTCGACGGCCTCGCGCAGGGCGCGCGCAGCGGCCTTGAACGCGGCCTCGATGATGTGGTGCGCGTTCTCGCCGGTGACGAGGCGCAGGTGCAGCGTGATGCCCGCGTCACGGGCGAGGCCCGCGAAGAACTCCTTCGCGAGCTCGGTGTCGAAGGTCCCCACCTTGGCGGGGCAGATCGGCACGTCCCAGTAGAGCTCGCCGCGGCCGGAGATGTCCACGGCGGCCATGACCAGGGCCTCGTCGAGCGGCACCAGCACGGAGCCAAAGCGGCGGATGCCGCGCTTGTCGCCGAGCGCCTCGCGCAGCGCCTGGCCGAGCACGATGCCCGTGTCCTCGACGGTGTGGTGGTCGTCCACCTCGGTGTCGCCCTTGACGCGCACCGTGAGGTCGACGAGCGAGTGGCGCGCGAGCGCGCAGAGCATGTGGTCGAAGAAGCCCACGCCCGTCTCGACGTCGGCGGCACCGGTGCCGTCGAGGTCCACGGAGAGGCCGATGTCCGTCTCTGAGGTGGCGCGGACGACCTTGGCGGTCCTTGTCATGATTCCTCCCTTGTGAGCACCGAGAGCGCGTCGAGAAGAGCGTCGTTCTCCTCCCGCGTTCCCACGGTGAGCCTGAGACAGTCGTCGAGCCCCGGCGTGGAGCTGAAGTCGCGCACCAGGATCGAGTGCTCGTCGCGCAGCCGCTCCCACGTGCGGTGGGCGTTCGGCACGCGCGCCAGCACGAAGTTGGCGGCAGAGGGCCACACGCGCACGCCGGGCAGCGTGGAGAGGCCTGCGGCCAGACGCTCCCGCTCCGCCACGATGTCGGCGACGACGGGTGCGAGAAGCGCGCGACGCTCCACGAAGGCGAGCGCGACCGCCTGGGCGAGCACGTCTTCCGAGTATATCTGGCGCACGGCGCCGAGGGCGTCCACGACCTTTGGGTCAGCCACGAGATATCCCACGCGAAGGCCGGCGAGCGCGAAGGCCTTGGAGAGCGTCCGCAGCACGATGAGGCGCGAGTTGCCCGGGACGAGCGGCACGATGCTCTCGTCCTCGCCGGCAAACTCCACGTACGCCTCGTCCACGAGCACGAGCGCCTCGGTCTCGGCGAGCAGCCGCTCCACGAGCGCGCGGTCGACGAGGCCGCCCGTGGGGTTGTTGGGCGACGTGAGGATCACGAGGGCAGCGTCCGCCGCTGCGGCGAGAAGGGCCTCGGCGTCCACGGAGAAGTCCTCCGCGTCGCGCGGGACGGCAACGACCGACGTCTCGCACATCGTGGCGAAGTTGGCGTACTCGGCAAAGTCCGGCGGGCAGGTCACGACCGCGCGCCCGGGACCGCCGAAGGCAAAGAGCAGGTTGAAGAGCAGCTCGTCGCCGCCGTTGCCCACGATCACGTGGGCGCGGTCCGTGCCATGGCGCTCGGCCAGCGCGTCGCGCAGGGCGTTTGCCATGGGGTCGGGGTAGCGGTTGAGCGGCGTGGCAGCCACGGCCTCGAGCGCTGCCTCGGCGAGCTCCGCCGGCAGCGGGTGCGTGTTCTCGTTCGCGGAGAGGTTCACGCGCACGGGCGAGAAGCGCGGGTCGTAGGGCTCGAAGGCACGCAGCGCGGGACGCAGGCGCGCCGTGACGTCGAGGCTCTTCTTTGCCATGGCTAGCCCCTCCGCTCGAAGCCCGGCAGCGGGACCCCGGCCGGCACGGGCAGCGCCTCCGGCCATGCCACCTCGCCCGCACGCCCCGCGAGGTCGAGCGCGACGCCGAACGTGCCCTCCGGCGCGCCCGCGAGAGCCTCCGCCATCACCCGGCGAATGCCGACGGACAGGGCGTGGGCCCAGAGGCCCTCGGCCTGGGCGATGGTCTGCGTGGCGGGGGCGTCCGCGAGCAGGCCCTCGGGCGTGTAGCAGATCACGCTCGAGCGCTTCTGGAAGTCGTAGACGCCGAGCGGGTTGGCCCAGCGTGCGGTGCCGCCCGTGGGCAGCGTGTGGTTGGGGCCGGCCACGTAGTCGCCCAGGGGCTCGGAGCTCCAGGGGCCCACGAAGATCGCGCCCGCGTTGCGCACGCGTCCGAGGAGCCCGAGCGCGTCCGCGCAGTGGAGCTCAAGGTGCTCGGGGGCGATCACGTTGATCGCGTCCACGGCGGCGTCGAGCGTGTCGCAGACCACGACCACGCCGCGGTCGTCCAGGCTCGCGCGGGTGATCTCCTCGCGCGGGCTCTGGGAGACGAGCGTCTCGATGGCCGCCTCGACGCGTTCGGCGACGCAGGCGTCGCAGGTCACGAGGTAGCAGCTCGCCATCGGGTCGTGCTCGGCCTGGGCCATGAGGTCGGCGGCGACCACCTCGGGCGCCGCCGCGAGGTCCGCGAGCACGCAGACCTCGGAGGGGCCGGCCACCATGTCGATGCCCACGTCGCCGGAGACGTAGCGCTTGGCGGCGGCCACGTAGGCGTTGCCCGGCCCCACGATCTTCTCGACCGCCGGGATGGACTCGGTGCCGTAGGCCACGGCGCCGATGGCCTGCGCGCCGCCCACGGCGTAGACCTCGTCAACGCCCGCGAGCGCCGCGGCGGCGAGCGTGTAGGCGGAGAGCGTGCCGTCCGCCTGCGGCGGCGTGACCATGACAACGCGCTCCACGCCGGCGACCTTGGCCGGGATGGTGTCCATGAGGACGGTGGAGGGGTACTGCGCACGGCCGCCGGGCACGTAGACCGCGGCGGAGGCCACGGGCGTCACCTTCACGCCGAGCATCGTGCCGTCCGCGCGGGTGGTGAACCAGGACTGCTCGCGCTCGCGCTCGTGGAAGTCGCGGATCTGGTCGCGCGCCTGGGTGAGCGCCGCCAGAAACTCGGGCGGCACGAGGTCGAGCGCCCCGCGCACCAGCTCGTCCGGCACGCGGAAGTCCCGCGGGCACGCGCCGTCAAAGCGCAGGCAGTACTCGCGCACCGCGGCGTCGCCGCGCTCGCGCACGTCGTCCACGATCCTCTCGGCAGCGGCCATGACCTCGGCGGGAAGGACCCCCGAGCGGTTGAGGTCGGCCTGCGTGAGGCGCGCGCCCCCTTCGAGCGTTACCGTCCTCATGACGCACTCCCCTTCCTGACCTCGGCGAGACGAGCCGCCAGGTCGCGAATCCTCTTGTCGCAGCGATACGCCGCCGGCCCCGCGAAGAAGCGAGCCGAGCACTCCATGATCTGGTCCACGATCACGAGGTCGTTCTCGGCGAGCGTGGTGCCGGTGGCCGTGATGTCCACGATGCGGTCGGTCATGCCCACGATCGGGCCCAGCTCGATGTTGCCGTGCAGCGTGACGATGTCCACCTGCTGGCCAATGGAGTCGTAGTAGCGCCGCGTGATCCGCGGGTACTTGGTGGCCACGCGCACCGTGCCGCGCCAGGCGTAGTTGCGCTCGGCCTCGCCCGCGCGCCCCGCCGGCTCCGCCACGACAAAGCGGCACGCCCCGTAGCCCATGTCCACGAGCTGCAGCAGGTCGAGGTCCGCCTCCACGAGCGAGTCCGTGCCGCAGAAGCCGCAGTCGGCGCCGCCGTGGCCCACGAAGGCCGGGGCGTCCTGGGCGCGCACGATCACGTACTCCACGTCGCCCTCGCGCACCACGAGGCGGCGCCCGGGGTTCTCCAGCTCGGCCGTGGGAAGCCCCGCAGCCGCGAGCACGCGCACCGTGTCCTTGAAGAGCGACCCCTTGGGAACCGCCACGCGCAGCGGCCGCTCCGCCAGGCGCACCCCCGGCGTCACCACGCCGGACTCGCCCGGCTCGCCGAGCACCTCCTGCAGGCGCTCGAGCGAGAGGGCAAAGCCGCAGGCGAGAAGACCGGGGCGCCCCAGGTTGGCGAGGACCGCGTCGTAGCGGCCGCCCGAGGCGAGGCTCGCGGCGATGCCCTCGGCGTAGCCCTTGAAGATGATGCCGGTGTAGTAGTCAAACGAGTTGATGATCGAGAAGTCAAAGGACAGGCGTCCGGCCTCGAAGAGGTCGGCGAGCTCCTCGGAGAGCGCGGAGAGCTCGGAGGTGCCTCGGTCGGCCACGGGCACGCCCGCCTCGGCGAGAAGCCCGTCGAGTCGGGCGATGACCTCGGTCCCGCCGCTCATTCGACAGACCTGCGAGAGGGCGCGGGCGGCAGCGGGCGCGAGGCCCTTCTCGGCGGCGATCGTCTCGTCGAGGGAGACGAGGTCGGAGTCGTGGATGAGCGAGCGAACGAGCTCGGAGAACTCGGGGCTCGGGGAGCAGGCGTCGAGCAGCGCCGTCACGGGCACGGGAGAGCCAAAGACGATGCGCCACGCGGGAACGCCCAGCGTGGAGAGGGTCTCGGCGAGCAGGCGCACGACCTCGGCCTCGGAGGCGTCGTCCTTCTCGGCAACCAGCTCGACGCCCAGCTGCGTGAACTGGCGGGGCTGGCCGCGCAGGCTCGGCTCCTCACGGACGACGGGCGCGGTGTAGCGGAGTCGTGCCGGGAGACTCCCCGCGGAGACGCGGCCGGCAACCAGGCGCGCCACGGGAAGCGTGAGGTCCGGGCGAAGCATGAGCAGCGTCTGGTCCGTGTCAAAGAGCTGGAAGGCGGAGTCCTTGATGCGGCCGCCTCGCTCGAGGGCGGAGCGGTCCTCCAGAAGCGGCGTCTCCACGGGAAGGTACCCATGAGCAGAGAAGCACCCCCTCACCACGTCGGAGATGCGCTCGCGAGCGAGCGCCTCCTTGGGGAGGATGTCACGAAAGCCGCTCGGCGTTCCTGCTATCACGTACGTTCCCTTCGGTCTCGTTCCCGTCCTGGGTCGGTCAGGCGAATACTTTAGCACACTAAAGTGCCAACAAGGTTCGGCACGTGCGCAACGCTCGAACAGACTATCCGATGGGCCGCCGCAGCCCCCGATGCTCGGCGATTCTTTTACGCACCTGTCAAACAGAGCGAGTCGCGCCCCGCCTCACCCCGCATCTGGGTCAGGTTTGCGCTCCCTGTTCGCTCACGGCCCGGCAGGCGCCGCCTGCCGACAACAAATCGAACCGCATCCGTCGCCCATGGGCGTCTGCCAGCGCCGTCAGCCTCGTGCCGCCTGCGGTCAGACAGGGCACGCCCCTCACCTGATACGCTCGCCTCCCATCCAAAGAGAGAGGAGAGCGACATGTCACTGCACTGGGAAGAGGCAAAGGTGATCGTGACCTGCGGGAGCCCCAAGGACCTCGAGGAGGTGCCCGAGGACGCCATCGTCATCACGCTCAAGCCCGAGGAGGCTGACGACCCCGAGGCGATCGAGGCGGTGCGCAACCTCGTCCTCGACCGGACGATCGAGCAGCGCCGCCGCATGATCGACAAGATCCACGCGTCGGGGTCCCTCCTGCCCGACCCGCTCGTCGAGGGCTCCGAGGAGGGTGGGGACGAGGAGGCGTCCGAGGCGGAGCGCCGGTTCCTCGACGCCCTGCGCGAGCGCGACAAGATCGAGGAGGGGCCGAGCGACCCCGATGACACCGACTTCTGGGACGGAGCGCCGTCGCCCGCCGCGATGAGCAACCTGATGCTCGGAGAGGGAGGCGGACGCGGCGTGAGGGTGTTCATCGGCCACGTCGAGGAGCTCGTGGTCCACAACTAGGAGCCACGGCGGGCGGCAGCGACTCGCCGCCCGCCGCAGGCCGGTCGCCGAGCGAGAAGGACGGGCCAGTCCCATGCCGGTTTTAAGCATGTTTTTCGGAATCATCGTCCGCATGTATCGAGAGATGGGAGGCCGTCACAACCTACCCCACGTCCACGCGGAGTATTCCGGTCAAGAGATTGTCGTGGCACTTGACGGAACGGTGCTTGAGGGATCGATCCCCCGTAATAAAATGAAGCTGCTTCTTGCTTGGATGGAGATTCATCACGACGAGCTCGGGGCAAACTGGTCGCTCCTCGAGCGGGGCGAGCAGTTCTTTCGCATTGCCCCACTCGCCTAGGACAAGGACGCCGCCCATGCTGCAGCCCCGCTTGACTTCCGTGAAACCCCTCGACGCGCTTCGTCTCCTGCTCGTCTACGAGGACGGTGACACGCGAGAGTTTGACGTGTCCCCCTACGCACACGGTCCCTGGTACGAGGAGCTCTCTGACGCCGCATACTTCAGGCGCGTCCGCATCTCGGACGGGGGGTCGGGCGTCGAGTGGCCCCACGGCCAGGACGTAGCGCCCCACGAGCTCTACGACCTGAGCAGGCCGGTCACGCAGGCGTGACGCCTAGCCCCGCACGATGTCGGCGAGGGTGGCGTCGCAGAAGCGCGCGAGGTCGTCGGGGGCGAGCACGAGGCTGAGGCCGCGCCTCCCGCCCGAGACGTGAATCTCGTCGAAGAGCTGCGCCGTCTCGTCGATCAGCGTGGGAAAGCGCTTCTTCATGCCAATGGGCGAGCAGCCGCCGCGCACGTAGCCGGTGGTGGGCTCGAGGTCGCGCACGTGCATCAGCGAGAGGCTCTTCTCGCCCGCCGCCGCGGCGGCCTTCTTGAGGTCGAGCTCGTCCGCCACGGGGATGCAGCAGACCACGTGCTCCCCCGCTGGCGTCACGCAGACGAGCGTCTTGAAGCTCGAGGCGGGGTCCTCCCCGAGCATCTGCGCGATGTGCAGTCCGAGCTCGCTCGACGTGTCGCCCTCGTCGACCTCGTAGGTCTCGTACGAGAAGGGCACGCCCGCAGCCTCGAGCTCGCGCATGGCGTTGGTCTTCTGGAACTTGTCCTTTCGTGCCACGATGCCCTACCTCAGCTCGTTTCTCGCACGGTCGCGGGCGCGGTCCCGCGCGAGGACGTCGTGGAGGAACTGCCCGGTGTAGCTCTCCGGCACTCGCGCGACCTGCTCCGGCGTGCCGTAGGCCACCACGGTGCCGCCGCCGTCGCCGCCCTCGGGGCCCATGTCGAGCACGCGGTCAGCCATCTTGATGACGTCGAGGTTGTGCTCGATCACGAGCACGGTGTTTCCGGCGTCCACGAGCTTCTCGAGCACGTCCACGAGCTGGCGCACGTCCTCGAAGTGCAGGCCCGTGGTGGGCTCGTCGAGGATGTAGAAGGTCTTGCCGGTCTGCTGGCGGTGGAGCTCCTTGGCGAGCTTCACGCGCTGGGCCTCGCCGCCGGAGAGCGTGGTGGCGGGCTGGCCGAGGTGGATGTAGCCAAGGCCCACGTCATAGAGGGTCTGGAGCTTGTTCTTGATGCGCGGGATGTTGGCGAAGAAGGCCAGCGCCTCGTGGACCGTCATGTCCAGCACGTCGGAGATGGACTTGCCATGGTAGAGCACCTCGAGCGTCTCGCGGTTGTAGCGCTTGCCGTGGCAGACCTCACAGGGCACGTAGACGTCCGGCAGGAAGTTCATCTCGATCTTGATCTGGCCGTCACCCTTGCACGCCTCGCAGCGGCCGCCGGGGACGTTGAACGAGAAGCGCCCCGGGCTGTAGCCGCGCATGCGGCTCTCGGGAAGGGACGCGAAGAGCGCGCGAAGGTCGTCCCAGAGCCCGATGTAGGTGGCGGGGTTGGAACGCGGGGTGCGGCCGATCGGCGACTGGTCGATGTCGATGACCTTGTCGATCTGATCCACGCCCTCGAGCTTCTTGTACGGGCCCACGACGCGCTTGGAGCGGTGCACGGCGTTGGTGAGCGCGGGCGCGAGCGTGTCCGTGACGAGCGAGCTCTTGCCCGAGCCGGAGACGCCCGTCACCACCGTGAGCGTGCCGAGCTCGATCTTGGCCGTCACGTTCCTGAGGTTGTTGGCCGAGGCGCCGGTGATCTTGATCTGACCCTTGCGCGGGTTGCGGCGCTTGTCGGGCAGGCGGATCTGGCGCTCGCCGGTGAGGTAGGCCCCCGTGATGGAGTCCGGGCAGGCCGCTATCTCCTCCGGCGTGCCGGCGGCGACCACGCGCCCGCCCAGCTCGCCGGCGCCGGGACCCATGTCGATCACGTAGTCCGCGGCACGGATGGTGTCCTCGTCGTGCTCGACCACGATGACGGTGTTGCCCTGGTCGCGCAGGCGCTTGAGGGTCTCGATCAGGCGGTTGTTGTCTCGCTGGTGCAGGCCGATCGAGGGCTCGTCCAGGATGTAGAGCACGCCCATGAGGCCGGCGCCGATCTGAGTTGCCAGGCGGATGCGCTGCGCCTCGCCACCGGAGAGCGTGGCGGCGGCGCGGCTGAGCGTGAGGTAGTCGAGGCCCACGTTCACGAGGAAGCGCAGGCGCGCGAGGATCTCCTTCACCACGGCGCCCGCGATGAAGCGCTGGCGGTCGCTGAGCTCGAGCGCCTCGAAGAACGCGAGCGCCTCGCGGCAGGAGAGCTCGCAGACCTGCCAGATGTTCTTCTCGCCCACCGTGACGGCGAGGATCTCCGGCTTGAGGCGCGCCCCGTTGCAGGTGGAGCAGGGAACCTCGCGGATGTACTTCTCCAGGTGCGTGCGCATGGTCTCAGAGGTGGTCTCCTGGTACTTCTCGAAGAGGATCTTGCGCACGCCGGAGAAGGTGGTGAACCAGTGCGTGTTGCGGCCGTCGCGCGTGAGGTAGTCGACGCGGACCTTGGTGGCGCCGAGGCCGTCGAGAAGGGCGGACTGCACCTTCTTGGGGAGGTCCTTCCACGGGGTCTCCTCCGAGACGCCGAGGTGGCGGCAGACGGCGGCGAGCACCTGCGGGTAGTAGTTGGAGTGGCCGAAGAGGCTGCCGAAGACGCCCCCCGCGACGGAGAGCGAGGGATCCTCGATGAGGGCCTCGGCGTCCACGACCTTGCGGAAGCCCAGGCCGTCGCAGTCCGGACAGGCGCCGTAGGGGGCGTTGAAGGAGAAGTCGCGCGGCTGGAGGTCGTCCATCGAGTGGCCGTGCTCGGGACAGGCGAGGGCGAGCGAGTAGCTGAGGAGCTCGCCGGGCATGCGCTCCGGGTCGTCGCGGTCGGGCATGAGGTAGAAGCCCACGCGGCCGGCGGCGAGCTTGGTCGCCTGCTCCACGGCCTCCGCGATGCGACCGAGGCTGCTCTCGCGCACCACGATGCGGTCGACCACGACCTCCACGTTGTGGCGGTTCTTCTTCTCCAGGCGGATCTCCTCGTCACCGAGCTCGCGAACCTCGCCGTCGATGCGCACGCGGGAGAAGCCCTCGCGGCGCAGGTCCTCGAAGAGCTTGGTGTACTCGCCCTTGCGGTCCAGGACCACGGGCGCGAGCACCAGGGCGCGGCGCCCCTGGGCGCGCTCGAGCACCTTGTCTGCCACCTGGTCGGTGGTCTGGCGCTCGATCACGCGGCCGCACTCGGGACAGTGGGGCGTTCCCACGCGGGCGAAGAGCAGGCGCAGGTAGTCGTAGATCTCGGTGACGGTGCCCACCGTGGAGCGCGGGTTTCTCGACGTGGTCTTCTGGTCGATCGAGACCGCGGGCGAGAGCCCGTCGATGGAGTCGAGGTCGGGCTTGTCCATCTGGCCGAGGAACTGGCGCGCATAGCTGGAGAGCGACTCCACGTAGCGCCGCTGGCCCTCGGCGTAGATGGTGTCGAAGGCGAGGCTGGACTTGCCCGAGCCGGAGAGGCCCGTGATGACGACGAGCCTGTCGCGCGGAATGTCCACGTCGACGTCCGCGAGGTTGTGCTCGCGCGCGCCGCGGATGACGATGGAATCGTGGGCCATGGGACCCTCCTCGGAAGTGCTGATTGACCGACCTTCGATTGTAGCCCGTGGGGGGCTGGGGGCATTCCTTCGGGAGGTGCGCTGCGCGAAACCTCCCTACGGAATGCCCCCAGCCCATCGACCCCCAACCTATAGGTAAACCGCGACATCGAGGTGGCGCGCCGGGCGCCGCGGGCCCAGCGTCCCCGTCGTCGCCGCTCGCTGCGGAAACATGGTTGCTGGGGCGCTCTTGTTCCGTAGGGAGGTTTCGCGCAGCGCACCTCCCGAAGGAACAAGAGCGCCCCCGAGAGGCCTACTCCGCAGCGAAGTAGCGGTGGACGCCGGAGGCGTGGGGCTCGCGGCGGGCGGCACCCGTCGCCACGAGGTGATCGAGGTGCGCGATGCTCTCGGAGACGAGGAACCAGCGGGTGAGCGCGGGAGTCTCGGACCAGCGGTCGAACGGGGCGCGCCACCCCATCGCCGGCACGAGGTCGTAGCCCGTGCGCCCGGGCGTCTCGCGGATCGCCGCGAGGGCACGCGAGCTGCGGCGGCCGTGATGCGCGGCGTTGGCAAGGCAGCGCTCGGACACGCTCCCCTCCTGGAGCCCGTGTCCCAGAAACGCGTGCTCGACGCCCATCTCGGCAAGGCGGCCCAGCGTGGCGACCTGCTCGCCGATGGGGTCGTCGCCCTCGTGCCAGAACCCGATGCACGTGGAGCACAGGAAGAGGACGGCGTCACCGAGAAACGCCGTGCGGGACCTCGGCTCCCACAGGGCGCACTGCCCCGGCGTGTGGCCCGGCGTGGGCACGACCTCGAGGCCCCAGCGCCCGCAGCGGAGCACGTCCCCGGCACGGACCGTCGAGAACGCGATCTTCTCGGTCTCGAAGTTGACGGCGTGGTCCCAGATCACGTCGGCGAGCTCGGCGGACTCCGCCTCGCTCACGCCCTCCGCGCGCATGCGGGCAACCATCTCGTCCCGCCATGCGGGAACGGCGAGAAGGCGCATGTCGCCGAGAACCCCCTCGGGGATGACAACGCGCACGCCCGCCTCGGCCAGCTCCCGCGCCAGGCCGGCGTGGTCCATGTGGGCATGGGTGCAGAAGAGCGTGGTGCGCTCGGGATCAACGCCCAGCCCGAGCAGCGCCCTCATGAGGCGCGTGTCGTTGAAGTCGTCCGAGGTTCCCGCGTCCACGACGAGGGCGTCCGCGCCGTCGCGCAGCACGAAGGCGTTGACGGAAGGCAGGAAGGTGTCGTGCATGAGCAGCTCGACCCGCCAGACCTCGGGGGCGTCGAGCACCTTGCGGCAGGTGAAGCCGTCCTCGTCGAGCGTGAAGCAGTCGGCGCCGCAGCCACAGCCCCACTCCCCGCTAGCCAACGAGCACCTTCACGCAGATCTTCTTGAGCGGGGCGGGGTCGCTGCCCGGCGGGCAGCAGCCCGGCTTGTGGGCGTCGCAGGGCGGCGTCACCACGAGCTCCCCGGGACGCAGCGTCACCCACGACTCGCGGTCGCCCGGGGCGTAGAGGCCAAAGTCGTCCGCCTCGGAGAACTCCCCCGCCGCCGAGCACTCCCCGACGGGGGCGATGCCGATGAGCTCGGTCCCGCTGATGACGTAGTGGACGTCCGCGTAGCGACGGTGGGCCTCGTAGCTCTTCTCGTCCGCGGGGACCGTCGTGAGCTCCTGGACGTTGGCGAAGACCTCGTCGCCGTCGATGTCGTGACGCCCGGGAGCAAGCCCCGCAAGATCGTCCCGGGAGAGAAACGCGAGCGCCTTGGCGAGGCGCCCGTCGGTGATGTCGTTGGCGGAGGCGTTTGCGAGCGACGTGAAGATCATGAGGTCCCCCTCCCCGATGCGGCGCCCGATGCGCCGTCTCACGACAAGTATGAGCCATTGTCGCGCCCGCTCTTGGGTAGAATCGATACGTTGCACATTCAAATCGGCGCGCGACGTCGAGAGGGAGGAACCATGGACCAGAGCGAGCAGGAGAAGCTCCGTCAGGAGGTCGACGAGGTGCTGCACGGGCAGAAGCAGCCCCAGGAGCCCACGGGCTTTGCGCAGAACGACTACTCCAACATCCACCACGTCATTGGCGTGATGTCCGGCAAGGGCGGCGTGGGCAAGTCGCTCGTGTGCGGAATCCTTGCCGTTGAGCTGGCGCGCCGCGGCGCCCGCGTGGGCATCCTGGACGCGGACATCACCGGCCCCTCGATCCCCCGCATGATGGGCCTTGCCGGGGCGCGCGCCCGCGGCGTGGACGAGCTCATCGTCCCCGTGCTCACGCGCGGCGGCATCGAGGTCATGAGCGCCAACCTCGTGCTCGAGAACGAGACCGACCCCGTCCTGTGGCGCGGCCCGGTCATCGCCGGCGCGATCAAGCAGTTCTGGGAGGACTGCGCCTGGGGCGAGCTCGACTACCTGCTCGTCGACATGCCCCCGGGGACGAGCGACGTGGCGCTCACCGTGTTCCAGTCCCTGCCGGTGGACGGCGTGGTGATCGTGAGCTCCCCGCAGGACCTCGTCCAGATGGTCGTCGGCAAGGCCGTGAACATGGCCAACATGATGAACGTGCCCGTGCTCGGCCTCGTGGAGAACATGGCCTACGTCGAGTGCCCGCACTGTGGCGAGAAGATCTACCCCTACGGGCCGAGCCGCCTGGAGGAGACCGCCAAGGCCTTCGACGTGGAGGCGCTCGGCCAGCTCCCGATGGATGCCGCCCTCGCCACCGCCTGCGACGAGGGCACCTTCGAGGGCAAGCTCCCCGAGGGACTGCTGCCGGACGCCGTCGAGGCCGTCGTGCGCACGGCGGAGTTCATGGACGCGCTGCGCGGTCAGGGCGAGTAGCTTGGCGCGCAAGGCGAGAAGAGCCTCCAGGTCACAGGTCCGCGAGGCGGCCCTTGCCGCCGCGGCCGCCGTGCGCGTGCCGGAGCGCTGCGACGTATGCGTGATTGGCGGCGGGGCGGCGGGCCTTGCGGCCGCGATCGCGGCCGCCGAGGACGGGGCGTCCGTGGTGGTGCTCGAGCGCTCGGCCGAGTGCGGGCGAACGATCCTTGCCACCGGCAACGGGCGCTGCAACTTCTCGAACGCGCGGCTGGCGTGGGAGCGCTACAACGACCCGCGCTTCGTCGAGGCGGTCTGTGGGTCGGGCTTTGGCGAGGACGTGCTCGCCTTCTTCGGGGAATGCGGTCTCGCCTGGGCGGAGGAGGAGGGAGGGCGACTCTATCCCCTCTCCCGTCAGGCCGCCTCGGTGCGCGAGGTGGTGCTGTCCCGCGCGGCAAGGTCCGGTGCGGTGCTGGCTCCCGCCCGCGAGGTGACGGGCATCGAGCGTGATGAGAAGGGTTGGCGCGTCACCTACGACGGCGCGGGTGCGGGAAGCGTGACCGCGCGGTCCGTGGTGCTCGCCATGGGCGGCGGAGAGGGGCTTGCTCACACGCTGGGGCTGGCCTGCGCCCCCTTCGAGCCCGTGCTCTGCTCGCTCGCCTGCGAGGCGTCGGGGGGCGTCTCCCTTGACGCGCTCGACGGCCGTCGCGCGCACGCGGCGGCCCGTCTCCTGCGCGACGGCTCAGAGGTCGCCCGCGAGGAGGGCGAGGTTCTCTTCCGTCCCTACGGCCTCTCGGGAATCGCGGTCTTCGACCTCTCCCGACACGCCCGTCCCGGCGACGTCATCGCACTCGACCTCACCTGCGGACTCGACGAGGCGCGCGCCGCGAGACTCGTCGAGCGGGCCGGCGGCTGTGCGGGCCTTCTTGACCCCGTAATCGCCAGGGAGCTCGGAGATTCACTCGATGCTGCCCGTGACCTGCGCTTTGTTGTCTCGGGACCCGCCGAGCCCCAGCGTGCCCAGGTGACGCGCGGGGGCCTGGCCACGGAGCAGCTCAACCCCGCCACGCTCGAGGCCCGCGGCCTGTCCGGGCTCTTCGCCTGCGGCGAGGCGCTCGACGTCGACGGCGCCTGCGGGGGCTTCAACCTCGCCTGGGCCTGGAAGAGCGGCCTTGTGGCGGGCTCCGCGGCGGCATCTATACCATGACCAACCATACCCGCCTCCCCATCTAGGCCCTCAGACGAGTCAAAATAGGGAGGCATGCAGGGTCGCTTGAGATAGGGGCACACATGATTGAGGTCTCTGGCATACGAGTCCCGCTCTCGGCGCTGGACGGCAGCGACGAACGCGAGCTGACGGCGTGTCGCCGCGCACTCGCGCGCAAGCTGCGCGTGAGCGAGAGGGACCTCGTGCTCGTGGAGCGCCGCCGTCGCTCTATCGACGCCCGGAAGCGTGGCAACGTGCAGCTCGCGTTCACGCTACGCGCCGAGCTTGCCCCGGGCGCCCCCGTGCGTGCCGACAAGGGCATCAAGATCGTCGACGAGCGGCCCTTCTCCTTTCCCGCTCCCGTCTCGCACGCCGGAGGCAGGCCCGTCGTCGTGGGTGCGGGCTGCGCCGGCCTCTTCTGTGCCCTCTCGCTCGCTCGCGCGGGGCTGGAGCCTCTGCTCGTCGAGCGCGGCGAGGACGCGGCGCGGCGCGCCGAGACCGTGCGGCGCCACGACGAGACCGGCGAGCTCGACGAAGAGAGCAACATCCAGTTTGGCGTGGGCGGCGCGGGCACCTTCTCGGACGGCAAGCTCCAGACCGGCACCAAGAGCCCCGCGCACCGTCTCATCCTCGAGACCTTCGTCGCCGCCGGGGCGCAGCCCCAGATCCTGTGGGACGCCAAGCCCCACATCGGCAGCGACGTGCTCCCCCGCGTGGTGACCCAGATCGTGCGAGAGATCGAGGAGGCGGGCGGAGAGGTTCGCACGCGCTGCCGCATGAGCGACCTTGACATAGCGGACGGCGCCGTCCGAGGCGTCACGCTCGTGACCACGGGTGACGACGGCCCCGAGCGCGAGGAGCGCATCCCCACGGACTGCGTGATCCTCGCCTGCGGCCACTCCGCGCGCGACGTCTTCGCGCTGCTCCGCGAGCGCGGCGTGACCATGGAGCGCAAGACGTTTGCCATGGGCGTGCGCATCGAGCACCCCCAGGAGGACATCGACCGAGCCCTCTACGGCAGCGCCGCGGGTCACCCCGCGCTCGGCGCCGCTCCCTACAGTCTCTCCTGCCACCTCCCGTCCGGCCGCAGCGCCTTCTCGTTCTGCATGTGCCCGGGAGGCTACGTGGTCTCCGCTGCGAGCGAGGCGGGTGGCGTCTGCACCAACGGAATGAGCCTCTCGGATCGCGCGGGGACGAACGCAAACTCGGGGCTTCTTGCCAACGTCTTCCCCAACGACCTGCCCGGAGACGACGTGCTCGCGGGCGTTGAGCTCCAGCGCGCCTGCGAGCGCGCGGCCTTTGCGGCAGGCGGCGGCGCCTACGTGGCGCCCGCCCAGCTCGTCGGGGACTTCCTGCAGGGCGTCCCCAGCACGGCCGGAGGGCGCGTGACCCCCACCTACCCGCGTGGCGTGAGCTGGGGAGACGTGACCCCCTGCCTCCCGCCCTACGTTGCCGAGACGCTGCGCGAGGCGATTCCCGTGCTCGGCCGCAGGCTCCGGGACTTTGACGTCTCCGATGCGGTGCTCACCGGAGTGGAGACGCGTTCGAGCTCCCCGGTGCGCGTCACCCGCGGAGACGACGGCCAGAGCCTCTCCGTGCGCGGCCTGTGGCCCGTGGGCGAGGGCGCCGGCTACGCGGGCGGCATCATGAGCGCCGCGACCGACGGCATCCTCGCCGCCGAGAAGGTCGTGGCGACGCACGCTCGGCGATAGCCGCGAGAAGGAGGTCGCTATCAGGGAGCGTCGGGGCGCACGACGCGGCGTTCTTTGCCGACGCCTCAGCCCTCCGCCCTCTCCTCGTTCGTCTTTGCGCTCGTCTTCTCCGGCAGAAGCTCGGCCAGATCGGGGATCTGCGGGAGCTCGAACTCGGGCATCCTGGGCAGGTTCACGTCGGGCATGGCGGTTCTGACCAGAAGGCCCAGGGCCCGCGTGATCTGGGCCCTCCGCTCGGGCTCCAGCGCGGCGAGGGCCCTGAGCATGGCGGGGGCCGTCTCCTGCCACCCCTCTCTGAGCTCGCCGAAGGTGTCCCTCCCGCCGGCGTCGATGACCGAGAAGAGCGCGTCGACGAACCCCTCGCGCTCCTCACGCGTCATGCTCTGGAGCCATTCGTTGAGGGTTCTGTCGACGAAGCCCGCGCCGCGCCCTATCGCCTCCTCGTAGGCAAAGCCCCTCCCCTCGACCACCCACGAGAACGGGTCGTGCTGCATGAGGCCGCTCGCCGATGACGCAACGACGTCGTAGTCCTCCTGCCGCTCGAAGATCATGCCTATGACCGACGAGCGGGGCACGGTCTTGGAGACGAGCCGGGAGCGCTCGAGCCAGCCCTCCTCGGAAAGTTCCTCCTCGGTGAAGCCCGGTCCGTCATGCGAGAAGGAGCGCACGATGCGAGCCGCGGTGGCGCTGGAGCAGCGCGCCGTCGCGTAGACGGCAAGGTTTCCTCCCTTTGAGTGGCCCCCAAGGTAGAGGGGCCCCTCGATCGCAGACGCCATGCGCTCCAGATAGTCGACGGCCGCGACCTGGGAGGGAACGCCCGTCTCAAAGGCCATGTTGAAGTCTTCCTCCCAGCCAACGACCGTGTTGTCGGTGCCACGGAAGGAGAGATAGGTGCCGCCGGAGGGGAGGCGCAGGGCGCAGGCGGAGAACTGCTTCTCGGCGGACTCGTCGAAGTCGTCCACGTAGCCGCATATGCGCACGTCGCGGAAGCGCGGGCTCGCCACGACGGCGGCGAGCAGGCGGACGAGCCCCTCGGGATCCCAGAAGCCCCGGGTCATGGCGTCGAAGTGCTCCGCCCGAAAGAGCTCCCGCACGGGCACGCCGTCGAGCCCGCGCACCCCCTCGCCCGGCCAGCGGAAGTACGAGAGGCAGGCGAGCACGAGGCTGTCCACCTCGGCGAGCGAGCGCTCGGCGAGCGTCTCGAACTCGCGGGCGAGATACCCGAAGAGGTTCCTCTCCTCTGATGTGTGCAGCGGTGCCACGGCGCGCCTTTCTCAGAACGACGAGACGGAGGGACAGTCCCTTCGTCTCATTTCTTGTGGGGACGGTAGCGTCGGCGCGTGGCATGCGCGGAGCCCTTGCGCGCCCCTGCCTTGAGGCGGGCGATGACCTCGTCGGCGCTGCCGCCCTCCACGCGCGTGCGAATCTCGACGATCTGGTCGCGCAGGCGCGCCGCCGTCTCGAAGTCCATGGCCTCGGACGCCGCGGCCATCTCCTCCTCGAGCGCGTCGAGCACGTCGGCGAGCTCCTCTTTTGAGAGGGCGGCAAGCTCGTCCGCGACCGAGCGTGCCGTCTCCTCGCTCTCCTCGCGCGCCGAGAGCGTCTCGAACGCGCCGTGGCTGCCCGTGCCGTGACGGTCGCGCGTCTTGCCCTCGAGCGTGGCCTCGGCCTCGGAGATGAACGACGAGACGTCGGTGATGGACTTCTTCACCGTGCGCGGCACGATGCCGTGCTCCTCGTTGAAGGCCTCCTGCAGGGCACGACGGCGGTTGGTCTCCCCTATCGCCTCGCGCATGGAGTCCGTGATGGCGTCCGCGTACATGATGACCTCGCCCTTGGCGTTTCTCGCCGCGCGACCCATGGTCTGGATCAGAGAGCGCCGGTTGCGCAGGAACCCCTCCTTGTCCGCGTCAAGGATCGCCACGAGCGAGACCTCGGGGATGTCCAGGCCCTCGCGCAAGAGGTTGATGCCCACGAGCACGTCGATCTTTCCCACGCGCAGGTCGCGGATGATGTCCACGCGGTCGAGCGTGGCCGTGTCCGAGTGCATGTAGTTCACGCGCACGCCCTCGTCGAGGAGGTGGTCGGTGAGGTCCTCGGCCATGCGCTTGGTGAGCGTGGTCACGAGCACGCGCTCCTTCTTGGCCACGCGTTCCTTGATCTCTGCGATGAGGTCGTCGATCTGCCCGTTCACCGGGCGGACGTCCACCTTGGGGTCGAGAAGCCCGGTGGGGCGGATGATCTGCTCCACCTGCTGCTGGGTGACCGACTCCTCGTAGTCGCCGGGCGTGGCAGAGACGTAGATGAACTGCGGCACGCGGGCCTCGAACTCGTCGAAGCGCAGCGGTCGGTTGTCGAGGGCCGAGGGCAGGCGGAAGCCGTGGTCCACGAGCGTCACCTTGCGCGAGCGGTCGCCCTCGTACATACCGCGGATCTGCGGCACCGTGACGTGGGACTCGTCGATGATGCAGACCATGTCGCTCGGGAAGTAGTCGATGAGGGTGTAGGGCGGCTCGCCCGCCTTGCGGCCGTCCAGGTGGCGCGAGTAGTTCTCGATGCCGTTGCAGTAGCCCATGGTCTCGAGCATCTCGAGGTCGTAGCTCGTGCGCTGGGCGAGACGCTGCGCCTCGAGCAGCATGTCGTTTGCCTTGAGCTCCGCCACGCGCTGCTCGAGCTCCTCGTTTATCGTCTCGAGGGCATGCGTCACCTTCGGGCGCTCGGTCACGTAGTGCGACGCCGGCCAGATGGGGATGGCGTCGTACTCGCGCACGATCTCGCCGGTGACGTTGTCGACCTCGGCGATGAGCTCAACCTCGTCGCCGAAGAAGGAGATGCGCAGCGGGTTCTCCGCGTAGGGCGGGTAGACGTCCACGGTGTCCCCGCGCACGCGGAAGGTGCCGCGGGAGAGGTCGTAGTCGTTGCGGTCGTACTGGATGTCGATGAGGGCGCGTATGAGGTCGTCGCGCTCCAGGGGCTCGTCCTTGCTCACGTTGGGAGCGAGACCGGCGTAGTCCTGCGGGCTGCCGATGCCGTAGATGCAGCTCACGGACGCCACCACGATGACGTCACGCCGAGAGAGCAGGCTCGAGGTGGCCTGGTGGCGGAGCTTCTCGACCTCCTCGTTGATCGAGGCGTCCTTCTCGATGTAGGTGTCGGTCTGGGGGACGTAGGCCTCAGGCTGGTAGTAGTCGTAGTAGGAGACGAAGTAGACCACGGCGTTGTTGGGGAAGAGCTCGCGCATCTCGCTCGCCACCTGGGCGGCGAGGGTCTTGTTGGGCTCCATGATGAGCGTGGGGCGGTTGAGGCGCTCGATGGTCTTGGCCATCGTGTAGGTCTTGCCCGAGCCCGTGACGCCCATGAGCGTCTGGTAGCGCAGGCCGCGTTCGACGCCGTCCGCGAGCTTCTCGATGGCCTGTGGCTGGTCGCCGGCGGGCTCGTAGGGAGAGACCACGGTGAGTGGCTCGCCTGCCCCCTCGCGGCCAAAGCGCACCAGCTCGCCGCCCACGCGCTCCGGCACGTGACCTTCCGTATCAACCATCGCGTGACCTCCCCTCCCGCTCGCGTCATCAGTTTACCCCACGGGACATGACACAAACAAGTGTTCGTTCACACCGCCCCCCTTGGGAGAGGGTCCCTAGGAGATCCCATCCGGATAGGCCCGCTGGTAGCCCTCGTAGGCTTCGCGCACGCGCACGATATAGGTGCGCGTCTCCTCGTACTCCACGTCCTCGGGTATCGACCCGCCGTCGGCCAGCCAGCCCTGGACGGCTCCGATGCCGGCGTTGTAGGCGGCTATCACCTCGTCCAGGCTCGACAGATGCCTCTGGAGATATCCCAGGTAGGCACAGCCGTACTCGATGTTGGTCTCGGCGTCCCCCAGGTCCTGGGGATCCCACGTGCCCTCGTCGACGATTCCCTGGATCACCATGGTGTCTGCGGTGATCCGCATGACCTGCATGAGGCCCACCGCACCCGCGGAAGACCTCGCGCCCTCGTCCCAGCCGGACTCGCACTTGATGACGGCGCAGGCCAGCAGAGGGTCGACGCCATGCCGCTCGCAGGCCTCCTCTATCGCGGACTCGTGGTGGACGGGATAGACGAGAAAGCGCCCGAGCGTCGTGGGGTTGAGCGACACGGCGGCCACCACTGCCAGCGTGAGGGCGAGAAGCGCCACGGGCACCAGGCGATACCAGCGAAAGAGGCGCTTCCTGTCGCTCGTCCGGCGGGGCGCGGCATGCCTTGCGCCCGAGCGGGGCGTGGGCCTACGACCAGCCATGAGACGCCCACCAATCGTTGACCTCGGCGAGCAGGGAGCTCTCGTCCCCGGTGTTGCTGATGACGGTGTCCGCATGCGCACGCAGGTAGTCGTCCGTGGGCTGTCCTGAGACGCGTCGGTCAAAGTCCGAGGGGTCCATCCCCCTCCCCTCCGCACGGGAGCGCCTGACCTCGAGCGGGCAGGTCACCACGACCACCTCGTCGGCAAGGTCGAGCATAGACTCCATTCGATCGAGCAGCGGAACCTCAACGACGCAGGCAACGGGCTCCGTCTGCCCGCAGATTCCCGAGGTCAGCATGCGGAGGAGCATGTCGCGGATATGGGGCAGCTCGATCCTCTCGAGCAGCGCCGTCGACTCCTCGCTCTCAAACGCCCTCTTGGCGAGAAGGGCGCGGTCGAGCTCGCCGGTCTCCGGATCAACGAGGTCGTCGCCAAAGGCGGCGCACACCTCGTCCAGACACGGCTCCCCGGGCGCGAGCACGGCGCGCGAGACCTCGTCGAGGTCGATCCGCCACGCGCCGAGCCGCTCGAGCTGGCGCGCCACCGTCGACTTTCCCGACGCCGTCCCCCCTGCGAGAAACACCGTATACAAGAGGCACCCTCCTTCGAATCTCATATGACATCTTCGCACATGCGACGGCAGCGTGCCGACCCTCACTCCCCGCTCAGACAGTTTGCTCCGCAAAATCTCGCGGCGGGGGCAGCTTACCCCATCTGTCCACCTGCGGCCCCCGCGCGCCGACATACCCTCCCCGCTCAGACAGTTTGCTTCGCAAAAACTCGCGGATGAGGATATGCCGGCGCGCTTACGAGCTCGCGGCGGGGCAACGTACCTCAGATGCGAGTTCTGCAGGCGCGCCCTTTGCGCCGAAGCTGTCTGAGCAGATGAGGTACGTTGTCCCGCCGCCCTGAGGACTAGCAGGTGCAAACGCGCCCGCCCTCGACGCGCCAGAGGATGGGGTCGTTGAAGAAGCGCAGGTCGCGCTCGTCGTGAGTGGTCCAGAGGACGGTCCTCTCGGCAACGAGCGGCGCGACGAAGCCCATGACCAACTCGACGGTCTTCTCGTCCATGCCCTTGAGCGGCTCGTCAAAGAGGAGCGTGTTCGCCTCGGCAAGCACGCAGCGCAGAATCGCCACGCGCCGTCGCTGTCCGCCCGAGAGCTCTCGCACCGGGCGCGCGTCGATCGGCAGGCCGCAGGCGGCCATCGCCTCCCTCTCGCGGGCGAGGAAGCGCTCGAGCGCCTCGCCGGACAGGCGCGGTCGCGGGAGGCGGATGTTTGCCGTTGCCGTGAGGTTCTCGCAGAGGCGGTCCTCCTGGAACGTCATGCCCAGCCGCACGCCAGAGCCGCGCGCCACCTCGCCCGCGTCGGGACGCTCGAGCCCTGCGAGCAGCCGCAGCAGCGTGGTCTTTCCCGCGCCGGAGGGTCCCATGAGCACGTGCGCGCGCAGCGGCTCAAAGCGTGCGGTCACGCCCTCGAGGACGCGCAGCTCTCCATAGTGCTTCTCGACGTCACGGAGGGCGAGCGTGAGATCGCCGCCAAATGCGCAGCCGGTGCTCATGGCCTCGCCTCCCACCTGCCCATGGCCCAGCCCATGGCACGCGTGACGAGCGCCTCCAGCACGACGGACACCACGATGACGGCGAGCGTCCAGGCAAAGAGGTCCGGCGTGTCCAGGTAGACCTTGGCGTCGTAGAGGTGCTCGCCGATCGTGAGGTCCGGAAGGCCTATCACCTCCGCCGCGATGCCCGCCTTCCAGGAGAGCCCGAGCGCGAGCGTCACGCCGGCACGGAAGTACGGAAGCACCTCGGAGGCGTAGACCAGGCGGATGCGGTCCCAGCCGCGCACGGCAAAGACGTCGCACATCTCGAGGAGCCCGGCATCGGTCTGGCGGATGCCCTCGAGCACGTTGGTGTAGACAATCGGCAGCGCCATGATCAGGGCGATCACGACGGAGAGGTGGCGCGACGAGACCCACAGCAGCACGAGGATCACAAACGAAGCGACCGGCGTGGCCTTGAGGGCGCCCATCAGCGGAGAGAGGAGCTCTCGAACCGGCGAGAAGCGCGCGGCGAGCGCGGCGAGGACCACCCCGAGGACGACCGCCGAGACGTAGCCGACGGCTATCCTCCCGAGCGAGAGGACCATCGAAGCCCAGAACTCGCCCGTCAGGGAGAGCTCGCCGAGCCGGGCCAGCACCTCGAGCGGCCCAACGAGGATGATGCGCGCGTCGATGGCCCGCGCGGCAAGCTCCCACACGGCGAGCCAGAACAGCACGCAGACGAGGCGGACGGCCCACGCACGGAGCCGCCCGCCCTTCTCGGCATCCCTGTTGCGAGAGGCGGCCAAGCTTACGCGCCGTAGTAGAAGTCGTCCCCGGGCACGGCGCCGCCCACGGCCTGCGGGTTCTGGTCGGCGAGAACCGCCAGGTAGCCGGAGAGGCGCTCCTTCATGTCCGCGCCGGTCACGCAGACGATGTTGCACTCGGGAATGGCCTTCTGCGCGACCTTGGCGGGGACGATGTCGTAGTCGCCGACGAGCTGGGCGGCGGCCTCCACGTCATCGTTCACGTAGTCCACGGACTCGGCGTAGTGGCCGAGGAAGGCGTCGACGGCGGCGGGGTTCTCGTCCGCGAACTCGGAGCGCACGATGGCAACGCCCGTGATCATGGAGCTCTTCTCGTCCCCGGTCTGGACCTTGTCCCACTCCTCCGTGAGGTCGAGCGCCACGCGGATCTTGTCGTTCTGGGCCTGGGCGGTGGTCACGAAGGGCTGCGGCAGCATGGCCACGGCCTCGCCCTCGGACGTCGCGAGCGCCTGGACGCACTCGGCGTGCTCGCTCTTCCACTCGATCCGCACGTCCTCGCCCACGGTGAGGCCGTTCTTCTCCAGGACGTACTGGAGGCCGTACTCGGGCGTGGAGCCCTTTCCGGAGGCGTAGATGGTCTTGCCCTTGAGGTCGGCCACGCTCTTGATGGAGTCGCCGAGCTCGCAGACGTAGAGCACGCCGAGCGTGTTGATGGCGATAACGCGCACGCCCTTCTCGGTCTTGTTGTAGAGGACCGACGCCAGGTTTGCCGGAACGGCGGCGATGTCCACCTCGCCCTTGGCGATGAGCGGGGAAACCTCGTCGGGCGAGGCGACGATCTGGAACTCGTAGTCGTTGTCATCGAGGCTGCCGGCCTCGGCGTCGCTCATGAACTTCACGAGACCCATGGCCGTGGGGCCCTTGAGGGCGGTGGTGCGAACGACCACCGGGTCGGCGGCAGGCTGCTCCTGCGCCGGGTCCTGGTCGGCCGCGGGCTCCTCGGCGGGCGCTCCGGAGCATGCGGCGAGCGCGAGCGCAGACGCGCCGGCGCCGGCAATCCTAAGGAAAGACCTTCTGCTGATCATGACAAGTACCTCCCTGCATGTCGCTCAAACGAGTCAACGATAGCACGGCGAGGTTCTCGTCGAAGCATTACTCTGCGAGCGGCAAGGAGTCGTCGGAAGCCTTGAGCGACTCTAGGACCTGACCTCAAACTTGGTGCGGCACTTGGGGCAGGTCACGCGGAGCTTCCCCTTGCCGCGGGGAACGCGGACCCTCTGCTTGCAGGAGGTGCAGCGCACGTGCTTGTAGGCGCGCAGCTCGCCCCAGGCGGCGCCGGGGTTCTGAACCCAGGGGCGCGCCGGGCCCAGCAGCTTGAGGAACTTCTCGTTCTCACGGGCGCGGGCACCGAGATTCTTTGACTGGATCCGGAACATGGAGTACGCCACGAGGAGAAGCGCCACGATCCCGAGCCAGCTCACGTGAAGGAAGAGGTTGACGAGCACGATCACGATGGCGAGGTTCACCGAGAAGACCGCGAGGTCGTCCGGGCCCTGCCGCCCTTGCAGCCAGTCGACGAGCTTCCTCTGCCAGTCACCCTTTGCCATGGGGATGCCTTTCTCTCAGGTTTGACGTCTCACTCTTACCCCATTGGGCGAGCGAGCAGAGCGTTCTTCTCGACGCTCCTCAAAATCCGCCGGAATCGGCGGGCGGCGCGGGCACGTGTCCCGCGGAAACCGGAATGGGCGGCCACGCCGTCACCCATGCCGTGGAAAGGCCGGACGAGCGGCCGGGCCCGCATGGAAAAAGCGGGGCCGCCGTTGGGCGACCCCGCTCGCAGTTCGCGTGGCGAGAAGCGTTACTCCTCGACGGTCTCCGCGACCTCGGCCTCGGCCTCGGGCTCAGCCTCGGCCTCGACGGCGGCCTGCTCGCTCTCGGGGAGCGGCTTGACCTCGACCTCGGTACCGAGGGTCTCGGCGGCAGCCTTCATGGAGAGGGAGATGCGACGACGGTCGAGGTCGATCTCCATGACCTTCACCTGGACGGTGTCGCCCACGGTGCAGACCTGGGACGGCTGGTCGACGTGGGTCTTGGCCATCTCGGAGATGTGCACGAGGCCCTCGACGCCCTCGCCGAGGTCGACGAACGCACCAAAGGTGACGAGCTTGGTGACGGTACCCTCGACGATGGCGTCAACGGGGTACTTCTTGACGAGGGAGCGCCAGGGATCCTCGGTGGTCTGCTTGAGACCGAGGGAGATGCGCTCGCGGTTGAGATCGACGTCGAGCACCTGGACCTCGACCTCCTGGCCGACCTTGACGACCTCGGAGGGGTGGTTGACGTGGTTCCAAGAGAGCTCGGAGATGTGCACGAGGCCGTCGATGCCGCCGAGGTCGACGAAGGCGCCGAAGTCGACGATCGAGGAGACGGTGCCCTTGAGGCGCATGCCGACCTGGAGCTTGGAGAGGATCTCCTGGCGCTCGGCCTTGCGGGCCTCCTCGAGGACGACGCGGCGGGAGAGGACGACGTTGTTGCGGTTGCGGTCCATCTCGATGACGCGGGCCTCGATGCGGGTGCCGAGGTAGGCGTTGAGGTCCTTGACGCGACGGAGGTCGACGAGGGAGGCGGGCAGGAAGCCGCGCAGGCCGATGTCGAGGATCAGGCCGCCCTTGACGACCTCGATGACCTCGCCCTCGACGGTCTCGCCGGAGTTGAACTTCTCCTCGACGGCGTTCCAGGCGCGCTCGTACTCGGCACGCTTCTTGGAGAGGACCAGACGACCCTCCTTGTCCTCCTTCTGGAGAACGAGAGCCTCGATCTCGTCGCCCATGGCAACGACATCGGCGGGGTTGACGTCCTTGCGAATGGAGAGCTCGCGGGAGGGGATGACGCCCTCGGACTTGTAGCCGATGTCAAGCAGGACCTCGTCGCGCTCGATCTTCACGACGGTGCCGGTGACGAGGCCGCCCTCGTCAAAGTCGGTAACGGTGCCGTCGATGAGGTTGCTCATCTCCTCGTCGGAGATGTCGTCCAGCGCGAAGATGGACGAGTTCTGAATCTCACTCAAAAGTGGACCCCTTTCGAACTTCGGGGCCCCGGTCGTCATGGTCGCTGCCTGCAGTGCCTAGATCGTGGCGTCTACGTGGAAACTTGCATGCTCTCGGGGGCCGACAGATACGGTTGTGCGGGCCCTATGCCCACACCTGAACTAGAGTAGCGTTAATCGCGTATGATTTTCAAGCGTGATGATTGGGTATCTACTAATTTCCGTGAGGATTCAGTCGAGAGGAACGAGGGAGGCGCGGGCGTGATCAAGGCAGTGCTCTTTGACCTGGACGACACGCTCGTGAGGCTCAATCTCTCCGCGTTCATCGCCCGCTACGTCGCCGGGGCGTCCCGCCTGCTCGCAAGCGCGGCCCGCACGAGCCCCATTTCGCTCGGCGGTCCCTATGTGCGCGCCTTCCTCGCCATCGACTCCCAGAAGCGCTCGGACTCGCTCACCAACGAGCAGCTCTTCAACAGGGTCTTCTTCGAGAGCACCGGGATCCCCCTGGACGACCCCGTCATCGCCGACCTCGTCTCCTACTACGAGAGCCAGATCGTCCCCGGCTTCTCGGGCGGCATCGTCTCCGCCCGCCCCGTCCCCGGTGCGCGCAGGGCCATCGAGGCCGTCCATGACCTGGGGCTCGTCTGCGCGCTTGCGACCAACCCCACCTTCTCCCTCTCCTGCGACCGGGCCCGCATGGGCTGGGCCGGCGTGAGCGAGAAGGACTTCGCGCTCGTCTCCACCTACTCAAACTCCACGCGCTGCAAGCCGAGCACCCGCTACTACCAGGAGTTTGCCAACCAGCTGGGAGTCTCGCTCGAAGAGTGCCTGATGGTGGGCAACGACGCCGTCCGCGACATCGTGCGCGACGGGTGCGGCCTGCGCACCGCCTACGTCGGTCACGGCCGCCCGGGTGGCGCCGTCTGGCGTGGTCCCATGGAGCGACTCGCCCGCGAGCTGCCCGCCCTTGTCGCCAGCCTGGACAAGCGGGGCGCATAGCCGCAGCTGCCTCCCCCGCTGCCAAGAATCCGGAGTCACCCCCGCTGCCAGGAATCCGGAGCCACGCATTCAAATTGTGTAACTACCGCATGCGCCGGACGAGAAAAACGTCCGTTTGGACAATTTTCCGGAGCCACGCGTTCTTCTCGGCATGCGCCGGACGGGATTTTTGGTCGGGCCCCATGCGCCGGACGGGGTTTTGGTCCGATACCATGCACCGGACGGGTTTTAGGGTCGGGTGCCATGCGGCGCTCGGGAATTATGGTCGGGCCCCATGCGCTGGACGGGATTTTTGGTCCGATACCATGCGCCGGACGGGAATTATGGTTGGGCACCATGCGCCGGACGGAAGGAATGGCAAGAGCGCCCGGCGCGTCACGCACGACGCGCCGGGCGCCCGACAAAGGCTATGAGCTGCCCCTACACCCAGAAGAGCATCTTGTTGTAGGTGGGCACGGGCCAGTAGTCGGCCCCGCAGATCTGCTCCATCGCGTCGACCGGGGCGCGAAGCGCGTCCATGGCCGGAAGAACCTCGTCGCGATACGCGTCGCAGCGAGCCTGCGGGTCCTCGACCTCGCGCGCCGCGGCGTTGGCTGCCTCGAGCGCGACCGTGGCGGCGTCGATCTGCGCCATGCCCTCGGTGAGCGTGCGCACGAGCTCCTTCTCCACCTTCGCCTCGATGCCGATCTCCGCCTTGGTGGCAACGCTCGTGGCGAGGTCTCCCGAGTAGTCGGAGAGCGCGGGCAGGTAGAGGTGACGCGCCATGTAGACCATGGTGTTGGCCTCGATGTTGAGGAGCTTGGCGTACTGCTCGGCCTTGGAGACGTAGCGCGCGTGGATCTCTGCCTCGTCGAGCACGTGGTACTTCTCGTAGAACGCCACGTTCTCGGGCTTGGTCATGCACGGCAGGGCGTCCGGCGTGGTCTTGAGGTTGGGCAGCCCGCGGCGCTCGGCCTCGGCCTCCCACTCCTCGGCGTAGCCGTTGCCCTCAAAGAGCACGCGCTGGTGGTCGCGCAGGGTGTGGCGCACCCAGCGCAGGGCGAGGTTGGTGAACTCGTCGCCGGTCTTGCCCTCAAGCTTGGTGGCAAAGCGGTCGCACTGCTCGGCCACCGCAGTGTTGAGGACCACGTTGGGGTCGGCCAGGTTCTGCTGGCTGCCGCACATGCGGAACTCGAACTTGTTGCCCGTGAAGGCGAAGGGCGAGGTGCGGTTGCGGTCCGTGGAGTCGCGCAGGAGGTCGGGCAGGGCCGGCACGCCCAGGTCCATGACCTCGGCCTCGTGGACCTCGGGTTCCTCCTTGTTGATGAGCGCCTCCACGATGGCGTGGAGCTGGTCGCCCAGGAAGACCGAGATGATGGCCGGGGGCGCCTCGTTGGCGCCGAGGCGGTGGTCGTTGCCCGCGGAGGCAACCGAGGCGCGCAGCAGGTCGGCGTGCTCGTCGACGGCCGCCACGAGCGCGGCGAGAAACACCAGGAACTGGAGGTTCTCGCTCGGCACCGCACCCGGCTCGAGCAGGTTCTTGCCGTCGGCGCAGAGCGACCAGTTGTTGTGCTTGCCGGAGCCGTTCACGTACTCGAAGGGCTTCTCGTGCTCGAGGCAGGCCAGGCCGTGGTGCGTGGCCAGGAGCTTGAGCTTCTCCATCGTGAGGAGGTTGTCGTCGATGGCGAGCGAGCCCATCTCAAAGATCGGGGCGAGCTCGTGCTGGCACGGCGCGACCTCGTTGTGCTTGGTCTTGGCCGGGATGCCGAGCTTCCAGAGCTCGTCGTCGACCTCCTTCATGAAGTCGTTGACCGTGGGGCGAATGGCGCCGAAGTAGTGCTCCTCCAGCTCCTGGCCCTTGACCGGCTCGCAGCCAAAGAGCGTGCGCCCGCAGTAGACGAGGTCGGGGCGCGCCTCGTAGTCCTCCTCCTTCACGAGGAAGTACTCCTGCTCGGGGCCGAGCGTGGTGATGACGCGCTTGGGCTCGCGGCCAAAGAGCGCGAGCACGCGCTTGGCCTGCTGCTCGAGGGCAACCTGCGAGCGCAGGAGCGGCGTCTTCTTGTCGAGCGCCTCGCCGGTGTAGGAGACGAAGGCCGTGGGGATGCAGAGAACCTCGTCCTTGATGAAGGCCGGGCTCGTGGGGTCCCAGGCGGTGTAGCCACGCGCCTCGAAGGTGGCGCGCAGGCCGCCGTTGGGGAAGCTCGAGGCGTCCGGCTCGCCCTGCACGAGCTCCTTGCCCGAGAAGGACATGAGGATCGTGCCGTCGTTGATGGGCGTGAGGAAGCTGTCGTGCTTCTCGGACGTGATGCCCGTGAGCGGCTGGAACCAGTGCGCGAAGTGCGTGGCGCCCTTCTCGAGCGCCCACTCCTTCATCGCGTGCGCGACCTCGTTGGCGATGTCAAGATCGAGCGGCTTGCCGTCGTCGATGACCTGGCGAAGCTCCTTATACGTTGGTTTGGGGAGCCGCTCCTGCATCACGGCGTCCGTGAAGAGCAGGCTGCCATACTCCTGCGAGACCCTGTCCTTGCCCATGTGCGCCCCTCCTCTTGGCGTTGTGGCTTACGGTCGAATACTCTACGGGCACATTGTTTCACAGCCGTTGCCCCCGCGTGAAGCGCACGGGGACGTTTGGTTGCAAGGTCGCTGTAATTTCATGACGAGAAGGGAGCGGAGTCGCGCGTTTGCACGACGTTCTTCTCGGCTGCTCCAAATCGCGGCCTGTGGCACGCATCGCCCTCCGCGTTGCGCGGAATCTCGACCAATGGCACGTGTCGCCTGCCGCGCTGCGCAAAAACCCGACCTAT